>JANNQA010000164.1:0-104130 GCA_031400515.1 Bacteroidota bacterium | reverse complement strand
GGCCCTGTACAAGCTGTAAGACCTGGTTCAGGATCTGCAAATTCATTACAGCCCAAAGCACAAATGAAAGCGGGTCCACCTCCACCCGTGCAGTCAGCAAGACTCTGACTCTCCGGAGTGCCGAGGTCGAAAGCCGAACTCAAACCAGCCGGATCGCTGCAAAAGTTGTTGTTGAAACAAGGAGGAATTTCAGACACACAGAGATCGAAATCCCCTTCGCCACCATTAGATGAGCCAATCATCAGATAGTAAGTTGCATTCTCATTGACCGGTCCCCATTCAAGAGGCTCAGTTGGTGGAGCTCCACAATGAAAGAACGAAATGCTGAAGGTTCCAGGAACATTACAGTCTGGCTCTTCGTAGAGGACAATGGAAACGTTTCCTGTAAGATCCAACGGTTGCATATCTATCGAAAAACCGACATTGTTCGGATCAGACATCTGAAATGTATACCAAACCGTGTTTTGTACAGCGGTAATACATCCGTTCGGAAAGCTCTGTACAGTGAAATCCGGATTTGCATAAATCGTAGTTGGCTGCGGTGAGGCACAGACGGTCGCGGTTCCATTTAACGGAATCTGAATAGCAGAGCACATGGTATCATTTACCGGAGGCTCAGGATTGAAGATATTGATGCAATAATCACCTACGCCATTGTTGGCAAATCCAACTGCGACATAGTATGTATGACCGATGACGAGATTATTATCAATATCTATTTCAGCGCCAGAGATACAATCCCAGATAACCCAATTCAGTGGATCACACGATGCGCCTGTGAATTCAATCACTGCGATCTGCTCTACATCCGCAAAAGACAATGCATCCACTGTGACATCCAGATCCGGGCCCTGTGCTGTAAATGAAAACCACACATTATAGGAATCACCTGGATTCCAGCAACCAAAACCAGCACCGATATCTGTTGAAGGCCAATCATTATTCAGGTCATTGCCAGTCAACGAGGTATGGCACATTGTAGAATCATCCAGCATGTTTTGCGGATAAGGCTCTGCATTCATGCACGCATCATTGAAAGCCGGAACAGGGTTGTCCAGGCATAAACTGAAATTGCCAGTGGTATTGTTTTCAAAGACGATTTCAATATGATAGGTATTCCCAATTGTCAATGCATTGTCCAGTGTGATTGGATTGACTGAGGTGACATCTGTATTACATGCCAGAATTACTCCGGCGCTTAGATCACAATTTGGTCCACCACTAAAGTCCCAAACGGCGATGTGTGCATTGTCTGTTGCTGAAGCGTAGAGTTCTGCAATACTCACTCCCTGTGCCACAAAACTATACCAGACCGATTGACCTTCTCCAGCCGGAAAACATGAGGGTTCAGGAAATTCAGTAGAAGGATAGTAATTGTTAAGACTTGTGTTACATGCGACGTCATCACCATCCAGATTATCCAGGTCAATAGCACCTGAGCAAAAGTCATTGACAGCAGGTTCGGGATTGAAAACGCAGATATCGAAGTCTCCTTCTACACTGTTTTCAAACGACACAATGACGTAGTATGTCTGCCCAACAACAAGCTGATTGTCAAAAACTACAGGTGCGCCATCAGCACACCCGACTTCAATTGCGCCTGTTGCATTGCAGGTGCTACTAAAATCGATGACCGCAATCTGAGGAACCATGCCTGGCCCACCTGTGACTTCAACGGATCCGCTCACACCCTGCGCGACAAAACTGTAGAAGACAACACTGTCGATAGCCCCGCCCCAACAGTTTCCTGTAAAAAAGAGTCCTGGCGATACTTCCCAAGGGGTAGCGTCTACGTAACTCTGTGATGTCAGAGCTACACAATTTCCATTCATTGTGCCGTCATCGAGACTGGAAGCGCCAATGACAGTCGCTGTGGAGCAGTCGTCATTCACTGGTTGCGCAAAAAGCGCACCTGCAATACATAGAACTGTAAAGAGGGGTAGGCATCTTTTCATAAGCAGCTGAAGTAACTAGATGATTTTGACAGTTGAAGTTCCAATTGGCGATATGCGTAGAAGGTTGCAGATTCTGACCCGTCGTACCCTAAAATAAATAAAGTGATCCCCTTTGCTGAATTGTGGAAAGAATTCCGAAGGTAGGCATAATTCCTTTTTTTGCCGCAAGAAATGTGTGGACAAGCACCAGAAATAAAACCTACCAGCTTGGTTTTCAGAGTGTTGTAAAAACAGCCATATGCCTCCATTTACATCCGGTGATTTGGTTTTGTTTCTAGCCCCCATGTTCTCGAACCTAAGAACGCATGCCGCCAGTCACTTGTAAGTATCTAGTCCTTCATGATGAGTCTTTTTTCCATACGGCGGAGTACACGTTCGCTAAAAGATGACCCATATGTCGTCTTGAATGCTGCCTGGACGTAGCGCGATTGTAGTTGATACCCATTCAGGGGGTGCATGCATCCGACTTTCTCCTGACCAGAATGATGAGCCTCCTGATGAAGCAAAAGCCGGGCATACGCCAAATGCACTTTGTACGAAGATTTCAGCAAGTCCGAACTTATCACAGGACAACCATTTTCATCACATGCCTGAAGTCTGGCTTGCGAAGCACTACCGTATACACACCTGAAGTTGCTTTATCTAAGGTGAACTCGTGTTCTCCGGATGCATTCGGTATGAGTTGTGAATACATCACGGATTTGCCAACCATGTCAAATACTTCGAGTTCGAATTCTTCTTCCCTCCCGTCGAGACGAACCGTAAACGTACCTTCATTCGGATTCGGGAATAATAAGATGTCAATGCCTTCACCCGGATTGTCCACTCCTGTCACTGTCACAGTTACCTCCTGGGTCATTGTATCCGTGCCACATGCATTTATCGCAATCAATTGTACCAGGAAAGTTCCACCGACTTCATATACATGCACCGGATGCTCTGCTGTATCCACTGTGCCATCTCCAAAAAACCAGAAGAATTGAGTTGCTTGCTGAGAATGATTTGTAAACGCTACCATCATATCGTTGGGTGTTACATCAAACTCTGCTTCAGGTGGATATGCCACGTGAATGTATTCATCACGGAACATTGCCTGAGCTCCTCCTGCATTGCTCACGCGAAGAATGACACGATATATTCCGGGCTGATCATAGACGATGACCGGGTTTTGCAAATTTGAGGTATCAGGAAGTCCACCTGGAAAACTCCATTCCCAAAGCACGGGACCATTCTGTGATAAATCAATAAACTCCACTTCAAAAGGAACGCATCCGCTTGTCTGCTCTGCATCGAATAATGGCACGGGTGCACCAGACACGAGTACGTTGATTGTCATCGTGTTGCTTCCGCAAGAATTCTCAGATATCAATGTAACGGTGTAGGTTCCAAATTGGCCATACGAATGCACCGGATTGATTTCCGTAGAAGTATTTCCATCACCAAAATCCCAGAAGTACTCATCAGTATTCAATGAAGCATTTGTAAATTCCAAATCAAGACCACTTTGAAATGTGGAAAATAATGCCACAGGTGAAGGAGCAACATTGATCAACTCTGAAATCTCCAAAATATCTGAGCCTGAATTTGACCACACAGTAAGTTGTACATCGTAGAGACCTGGTTCTTCATATTCCACCAGTGGATTTTCTTCAAAAGAAGTTGAAGGTATACCTCCTTCAAATACCCATTCAAAAGCATTGGCATTCGAACTTGAGATACTAGAGAATTGCACGAACAGGGGCTGGCACCCCGATACCGTATTCGAGGAAATCCCGGCAGTCGGCGGAGTCGAGATATGAATAATTTCAATCGTTGTGTCACTGCCACATTGACCAGAAGCAATAAGTTGCACCAGATAATCACCATCTTCTGAAAACGTATAGGTGAGGTCTTCGACAATGAAGGTATTTCCGTCCACCTGCCAATTGAAAATAGATGCACCAGTTGAGGTATTCAGGAAATCAACAGTAGATCCGTCGACGTTTGTATCAAATCCACTTGTGACTTCCGTATAGACACCGACGACATCTTCGAGGAAGAGAGTATCAAAACCGATCGCGTTACCGACAATTAATTGCGCATCATACGTGCCGGCGTTCTGATATGTCACAGTCGGCATCGCAGCGGTTGATGATGCAGGCACGCCTCCAGGAAAACTCCAGTTGTATGATGTCACAGTGCCCTGTGATGTACTTGAATATGTTACTGAAAGAGGTGCACAGCCATTCGATACAGAGGTGATAAAATTTGCGACTGGAGCAGAATTCAGTACTACAGTCGAGATATCCGTATCAAACCCACATTCATTCGTTGAGGTGAGTGTGACCTGGTATGTACCTCCACCCGGATACACATGATTTGGGCTTTGGCTTGTTGAAGTACCACCATCACCGAAGCTCCAGAGATAGGTATCTGCATTCAAAGAAGCATTGATAAACTGAACAGATAATCCATTTACTGAAAAATTAAAATCCGCGTCGGGAAGAGGATACACCTCTATCAGGTTGTTGATCGTAAACTCATCGATACCTGCAACATTCTCAACAATTAACGTCACTGAATAAAATCCGGCATTCGGATAGGTTACTATCGGATTTTCAAGACTAGAGGATGAAGGAATACCTCCAGGAAATATCCAATCAAAGTCCTGGACATTGTTGGTTGATTCATTCTGGAATTGTACAACAAGAGCAGCACAACCAAAATCTGTGGAATAGCTAAAGTTCGCAGAAGGTGGAACAAAAACTTCTATGAGGATGGTGTAGTTATCGACACCGCAATCATTGCTCACGTCAAGACTGACTTCATATTCTCCATCCTGCTCATACGTGTATGTAGGATTCTCCTGAGTACTCGTACCTCCATCACCAAATTCCCAGAAGTAGGAATCACCACCCTCGGAAAGGTTTGTAAAAATGAGCGACAGGTCAATCTGATTAAAAACGAAGTCAGCAATTGGTTCTTCAAACACAGTAATATAATCGGTACTGATAATGGTGTTGCTGCCAGCAGAATTCGAGACTTCAAGGACTACATCAAAGGTGCCAGGATTCTGATAGGTGACAGTTGGATTCGGCAGTGTACTGAATGATGGTGTACCACCCTGAAATGTCCATTCCCATGATGACGGAGGTCCGGTAGACTCATCAAAAAAGTGAACCACAAGAGGTTCGCAGCCCGATTCGACATCGGATGAGAAATTTGCCAGTGGCTGCATCACTGAAGAGCAAAGACTTAGGCAGTTGATATCATCGAGATAATTATTGATCTGTGTGATCGATTGTGTTGACCACGTATTGGTTACAACTAAACTCGGAGCCATGATCGTGTTTGAACCCGGAGCATCATGATCAGCGCCAAAATTGTGGCCTAGCTCATGCGCAAGTAACGTACGTAGTGAGCCGGCATTTCCTGAAAAATCCTGACATGTCAGATATCTGAATGAGGTGCATACAGCTTCAAGCCACGAGATCCCGATCGTGGCGCCATCAAAATCACGATCTGTCCAAAGATTTCCGACATCATGGGTATTGGCAAACCCTGTTGGACCCCAACTCGTAAAGGAACTCAGGAGGGTACCTGAACTCGTTGAATTGGACCACGGATTGCAACTTGAACATGTCGAAATCCAAATCTGCACAACTTCAAAGGTTAAATCGTCAGAGAACTCTGTATCGTAGTTGTTTTGAGTATCATTGATAACAGCCATGTTATGGTTCTCCACGTCGTCCACATCCTGATTGTACTTATCATACATGAGCCAGTCATCAGCAAATGCAATTTGGACAGTACGACAATCGTCAAGCACTCGCTGAGCATCATTGTGCCCTTGTTCTTTTTGAAATCTTTGTATGCTGTGTTTGACGCCACATTCCCCTGCATCGAAATAGAGTTGATCTGATGCGCGGTAAACAATGATCGCATCGGCAGGTGCAGATTTGACATGAAGCCTCAAGGGTTCGATCTGCAGCTTATCGTTCTTCGGCAATTGAATAAACCCTTGCACAAAACTATGATCAATTGTCAGGCTCACGACATATTGCCCACCTTTTAGGTTTCCCCGATATGTTTTTACAATTCCAGTACCCGGACTATTAGTCGTACCGGTCTCTGAATTGAGGGTCAACAAATAGTTGGACGCCTGCAATGGATTTTCGAAGAGATCAATTTCAAAACTTCCATAACCAGGTAACTCAATGTTGACACGCTGGTCAAAATTCTCATTACGGACAACGTCTGCAAGTGCACTTGTACCGAGATGATATGTCTGATATGACCTGAATTTCTCAGACAACTCTGAATCCCTGACACTAATGAAAGGCAGCGCCTTTACGGTTGGGATTTGGGACTGAACAGTGAGAGGAAAAAGGAGGAGAGAAAGGGGGAGGACGTTGAGTAATCGAATGCTATAATTCATTTTCAACAACCACTTAGTTTAGAAAGCATTAATGCAAAAGACGGGCGAAGTTATTGAAAAAGCCGATGAAGTGACCCAATGGAATGTTAACAGGCGCATTGTCATCCTGAGCAGCTTGCCCTGAGTATGTGGAAGGGAACACCGTGAGGAGTCGAATCCACTTGTCATCCTGAGCGGAACGCAGTGGAGTCGAATCCGCTTGTCATCCTGAGCGATCTCTACATCGTAGAGAGAGTCGAAGGATGCAAGCGATCTAACGCATTTAACATCTCGAGTGAAGGCGGAGCGACAGCGACAACTGAGTCGACCGCGTGCCGCCTTAGCTTCAGCGGTGGCGCAGAGATCCTGTAAAGATTTCTCGACTCCTTCGTCGCTCGAAATGTGGTCTTTTAATTGTGCCGTAATCCCTCGACTGCGCTCGGGATGACAATTCCAAGCCTTATCCCTCGACTGCGCTCGGGATGACAATTTCAAGCCTTATCCCTCGACTGCGCTCGGGATGACAATTCCAAACCTTCCTTGAAATTGCTCCCTCCCGTGCATTGCGTCGGATGCCACTGCTTATCAGTTTGGCAAAACCCTATACTCCATTGTCGTGCCATTATTTTGGGAGAGGATAAGTCTGAAGCCCTTATCAGAGGCTTCGAATGCATAAATGTCTCGGTAGTCGCCCATCAACGGAAAATCCACTGATGAGAGAATCTTCGTCTGAAAATCACCCTTACCATCTCCGAAGCATATCCCGTGCAACAATCCGTCATATCGTGCTGTCTCAACCTCGACAGGAAAGTGATTGCCAATAAAGATGAAATCCAGATTTCCATCGTGATTGAAGTCCTGTGTGTAAAACGCTTTGACTGGTCCGGTCTGCACCTGATGAGGCAATACTGACATTGTAAATTTCAATCCTCCATCATTGCGCAAATAAACACTACTCATGGTTTCGAGCACAACATGCACGCTTTTGTTGAGTTCTGTTTCACCATAGATTTCCGCAAGAGGTGCTCTTGCAAAAGCATCATACGTTGGAAACTTCGAAGCGATGAATGGCAATTCTTGAGACGAACATTCGCGCCCGCGCACGGGAAGCTCCTTGTCCCCTACTTTTTTTGATAGTACTACGTCGTGATTACCATTATTATCAAAGTCGGCTGCATAGACTGCAAGCTTCGGCGTCTCTCCTCCGAATTTGTTGTTCCATCCCAGATTGCCAAGGAGAAAGTCGCTGTCACCATCTTGATCAAAGTCACCTTTCTCAATCGTCCACCAAAGACCAACACCGGGCGATTCGAGAGTAAAGGATGAAAACCTGCCTTTGTCATTAATCATTATCAAAGGTGCCATCCATTCTCCTACAACAATCAAATCCATATCTCCGTCACCATCTACATCATCACTGATCGCATCAGTCACCAGTCCCAGGTCAAAGAGAAATGGTGCGAGTTCAGTTGTTGGTGCTTTCAAAATACCCTTCTCATTCACAAGCAAGGCAGAAGATGCTGGAACAGGATACGCACCAGCTTTCAATCGTCCACCAATGAATAAATCCATATCTCCATCCCCTTCGATGTCGAATGCTTCCACACATTGTCCATTGATACGCAAAGCATCAGGAAGCGCAGCACGATGTCTTGTGAAGTTGCCAGTACCGTCATTGATATACATACGATCTTCGAGCATCGGATGGCCTTCTGGAAATTCATTGCTGCCACTCACGACGTAAAGATCCTGATCGTTGTCGCTATCCACATCAAAGAATACCGCTTCCATATCTTCATATGCCGCATCAGTTGTAAGAGCAGGTTGATTGGTATTAATAAATGATCCGTCTTTTGTTTGCCGCAGAATCAGACCGGCCTGACCTACACCTCCGCCAACAAACAGATCCACAAGATTATCTCCATCAATATCACCCTGAGCGATAAAAGGTCCGTTCTGTGAAAGTTTATACGGAAGAAGCACCTGATCCTTGTAATCATCAAACGAAGTCTCATGATGAACATGTGGTAATGCAACCGCATTGGTCAGAAACAAATTCTCCGAACTTCTTGGCTTCCGCGGTACCTTCTTTACTTTCGTATAGCTCACCGCATACTTTTGATTTGCATCAAGTTTGGTGAACACAGACATCGCCTTCGCATTCCAATACACAATCAGAGAATCGATGACTGAAGCCGTGCCAATTCCAAAATGCAACTCAGGCACACATGACGAATAATATCCTCTCGTCGTTTGCATTGTCCTTGCGGTGCATTTCCCCCCTGCACAGAGCATCACTGATGTACCAAGACCATGTGTATTCTTACCCTGCCCTTCAAGAGCTACGATGAAATAATTTCCACGCTCCTTTGAATTGTTTTTGAAAATGTCGGCAGGTGCATTCATATTATTTACGACAAGATCAAGCGCACCGTCTCCATCGAAGTCTGCATAGGCCAGACCATGAGAAAATCCGGGATCACCAAAATCTACTTCCTTACTGATATCACGATAATGGAGGCCATCGATATTCCGGTAGATTTTATTTTTCACTGGATTGGATGGAAGATGCCTGAGTACCTCAAGATAATTTGTTGGCCCTACCCTACCCTGGTATGTTTGTTTCACCCATTGAGCGAAGTCATTGTTTTTCATATCGCGCAGGATACCATTTGTGATTAACACATCCTGCAAGCCATCCTGATCGAGATCCGCGAGTAGCGTCGCCCAGCTCCAATCTGACTTTGACATACCACCGATCTGCGCGACTTCTGTAAAATAGCCATCACCGCGGTTGAGTTGCAACGTATTCTGAGCGTAAGGGTAGTGATGTCCTTGTGAGACAATATCCTGAAACAATTCCGGTTGCATTGACTCCATATTGGTCTTTGCGCGGTAGTGATCTTCGAATGCCATATCGAGGACAAATACGTCCTCCCATCCATCGTTATTCACATCCCCTGCATCAGAACCCATTGAATAAAATGAAGTATGCCCTGTGCGTTCACGGATTTCATCTTTGAATTTTCCCTCGTAATTCATGTATAGCTTATCTGCCTGCGCATAGTCATTGCAGAGATAAATATCTGTCCAGCCATTGCCGTCATAGTCACCAAGAGAGATACCGAGACCATATCTGTCATCGGCCATTTGCATTTCTGCAGTGCGGTCGATGAAGCGTCCATTATCATTCTCAAAAAACCGGTCTGTCATTGGATATGCCTTTACGACTTCCGGAGGATGAATGAAACGCGCAAGTTGATCAAAGGGCTGATTGGCAAGGAACATATCGAGATCGCCATCCTGATCTGGATCGAAGAAGGAAGCCTGGATCGAAAAGCCTTCGTCTGCAAGACCATACTCAGTCGCCTGATCTGCAAACCGGTTATTGCCAAGATTGATGAAGAGTTTGTTTCGGTTGGCATTGCGATTTGGTGTGGGGGAATTTTTACAGACATAGATATCGAGCAATCCATCTGCATTCACATCCGCCATTGAGACACCGGTGGTCCAAGTCTTGTCATCGGGGATACCTGCGCTTTCTGTAATGTCATCGAATTTGAAATCACCTTTATTCAAATACAACCGATCGCGAACCTGGTTTCCAGCGAAATAGATATCAGGCAGTCCGTCGTTATTAATATCACCTGTGGCAACACCTGCACCTGTGTACAGAAAATTCCAGACGAAGATGTTGAGATTGCCCGTGTCGCTCAGCGTATTATTGAAATCGATGCCTGTCTGTTCTGGAGAAAGTTGTTGGAGAGAGATGGAAAAATCTGATGAGGCTAATTGCGAATTCTCTTGCACGGTGTTTTCCTTCTTGCATGAGAAAAGACTGATGATTAAAAGAATGAATATGGTAAGTCGACTCATTGTTTTGTTGTTTCCCACAGCGCTAAACACTGGCAGCATTGCCCCGTAACTTGTACCTCGCACCCGCATCGCCCATTCTAAACCCCGCCCGACTGACGTCGTTCGGGCGGGCTTGCAGGAATCGCTCCCGCAAATGCTCAGCTAAACCTGCCAGGTTCACCCACGGTACAGGTCACCCACTCCTCGTAACTCGTAACCCGTACCTCGTAACTTTCTTTCAAAGTGGCACCCTGATACCTATCCTATAATCCCATGGAATACGTATGCTATTCGAATCATTGAGGATATTGTAGTGAATAGAGACACCGTAGCGCACGCTGCTTCCAGCAGAATAGCCAGCACCGATGTAGACATAGTTTTCGGGCACAGTTTCTTTGAGAACTTTATTATCCAGACCGATCAGTGGATTACCTGCAGCATCATAGAGAGGTCTTTGCAAGTATGCATGTTCATATTCGAGCTGAGCGAAATACTGCTGCAGAATATCTACGCGTGCAAAGATGCCGGGACCCACATCGAGTGATTCGAACTTGATATGCGGAGGTGACACTGTCAATCTCTGGTAGTAATAGTCCAAACGCACAAACGGGCCGAAAGAGACATTTGGAACAATCTCATATCCTGCCATGGGCGTAAGTCCGAATGCGAAAGTTCTGTTGCCAAATTGAAGACCAGAACTCAATGACCCCCCCACCCAGAGTTTGTCGGCAAATTTTTCCTCGACTTTTTTCTTTTTGGTTTGGGCTTGTACGGGGACTGCAAAGGGAACAATCAACCAAAAAAGAATCAGAATTTTTATAAACGGCTTTTTCTTCATGGCGCGAAAATAAGGATTGCTTATTTGCTGATCGATGAGTTGGGAATGATGTTCGAATACGTTCACTCGACAATCGCATATGCCTGATGAAGGACAATTTTCAAACTTCAATGGAATCGAGTCGAATAAGGGATGAGACTTCCAGAGGTGTGGTTGGGGTGCGAAGTCACACTTTCTATCGACTAGGCACGAGACTTTGCAAAGCGTATGAGAAGATTTTGAAGATGTAGGAAGAGGAAGTCACACTTGTCTGCATCGCCTTCGCGTAGCCGCTTCGGGCGCCTGCGCCAAAGCCGGCTACGGCGACGGAGCGCAGAGCAAGGCCGATAAGGCATGAGACTTCGCATAGGGTGGTGGGAAAATCTTTCTGCCCCGCCCGTTGCATGTTCGGGCAAGCGTTCTGCCATTCCGCCATTCCGCCTTTCTGCCCTCCGCCCTTTATTCAGGGTTCTCAGAAAGAAATTGTCACCCCCGCAAGTACATTCCTTCCCGCTTGCGGAAAGAAGCCCTTCAGGGAATATGTATCTCCCTGTTCCAAATCCGCATATGGATCATCAGGGCGCGGATCATAATCAGGTGAACGGAAGCGATAAATCCACGCATTTGTGCTCAGCTTCTCATCTCTGATATTTCTCAACAAAATATTGATTGCGAGATGACCTCCTTTGAAATCGCGCCCATATGAAAGCTGAGCATCAAAGAAGGAATATGCCCCGAGCTTCGATGATGGATTTCCGGTATTGTCGAGGTATTGATCACCAACGAATTTTGCCGACATCCCGAATCTGAGTGTCTGTACTTCACTCTTTATAAGAATACATCCGACTTCCGCGTAGCCAATAAAGTCCGGTGAAAATGACAACGGCGTGTCATCATGTGAGGCCACTTCCTGCATCATCGTCTGCCGGTTATCAACATATTCATCAAAGGCTTTCACACGATTGCGGCTCACGGTGACATTCGCCTGCATATCAAAGCGGCCAGGAGTCGCTGAAATGGTGGCTTCTAAACCAAGACGTGAACTCTTGTCGATATTTTGCCGCGCATATTCTCCTACATCATTGATCCTTCCCGTAAGAACCAACTGATCTACATAATACATATGGTATCCATTGATGCCCAGGTCCAAGATCTCGCCATCATATTCCCAACCTAGCTCTGAATTGTAAAGCTTTTCAGGATTTGGCCTGCTCTGCTCGCTCGATGTGATATAGTCGTCTCGATTTGGTTCACGGTGAGCGACACCAAAGAAATAATATCCGCGCGTCTTCTTACCTGTTTTCATTGAAAAACCTAGTTTAGGATTCAGGAATGTATGCTTTACATCCTGTTGCAGTGGAATACCTTCAGGATCCAATCCTTCATATTCATAGTTCACGCCTCTGACCTGCACATCTGCAATCATCGAAAGTGCATCACTGAAATGATAGTTGAGTTTGACAAAACCACTCTTGTCTGACTTCACTGCATCATTTCGATAATAATCCGGTAGTCCTTCTATGTTACCAGCCGCAGACCAGATGACTTCTCCGAAATGATCGCCGATATATCTATGCCATGCTCCACCAAGCTGCAACGAATACTTATCTGTCGGATCAAAATAATGCACTCCACCGATGATCCCATAGAAATCATTGTCAAGCCAACGTCTGCGTACTGCATCTCCCGCGTCGAGGCCATGTACTGCAAGGAAGTCTCCGAAGGCGCCTTCGAATCCGGATGAGGATTTATACTGTTCATAATATCCTTTGCCTCGTGTATAGTGCGCGGTTGCGTAGAACTGCAATTGTGTAAACACTGATGCATTCCAAAGAAACTGATAATGCGTCTGTGTATAATCGTCGACTTCATCTTTATAAGGATCATTAGACTTTTCCGTTCCCGCAGTGTTGAAGGTGCGCAATACAGGATCGTTGATGTATTGCACGGGTACACCATTCCATGCCTGATACGTCCTTTCATTTCCGTGGATCACATTGAATCGGAGTGATTGATTCGCACCGACATAGGCAGCAGTCAGATAGCCTGAATTAAGATCTGCGGTAGCGCGGTCGATAAAGCCGTCCGATCTGATGATACTTGCTCTGCCATCAATGGTGAAATGATTCTTGAGTAAGCCTGTACCGAGGATGACATTCGCACGGTATGTTCCGAACGAGCCGCCAGAGAGCGATACCTGTGCATGAGGATCAGTGGCAGTACTTGAAGTATTCAGATTGATTGACGCACCAAATGCACCCGAACCGAACGTAGACGATCCAACACCACGTTGTATCTGTATACTTTGTGTCGAACTTAGCAAATCCGGAAGGTCTACCCAATACACTGACTGGGACTCTGCATCATTGAGAGGTACGCCATTGATGGTGACATTGATTCGCGTAGGATCAGTGCCTCGTATCCGAATGCCGGTATATCCAAATCCAGTACCAGCATCAGAAGTCTCAACGACAGAAGGTGTTGATCCCAGTACGTATGGCACATCAAGTCCAAGATTTCGCATTGCTATTTCCTCCTTGCTCACATTCGTAAATGTGAGTGGTGCGTCTTCCGGAGCACGCACTGCGCTGACAACGACTTCATCTACTCTGATATTCCGTGGACGTTGCAGATGCATTTCGATACTCGTTCGCAGGTTAACTTCCCTTTCTATCAAACCATAAGCAGTGATGACGACAACCTTATGGACACCACGAGGTACATCAACAAACTCAAAACGTCCCGTCTCATCTGTAACCGTGTCACGCTTCAGCCCTTCACCGCGCAGGCGAACTTCGATATTGCCATAAGGCACTTCTTCGGAATCATAGACAAAACCAAGAATGCGATACTGTGCCCACGAAATATGAGATGTCAAAAGAAAGAAAGTCAACACCACGAGAAGTTTCATGATTTCAAAAGAGTTTTATGTTGCTAACGTTTAGCTGTCCCTTCCCGGTATTACCCGGGCAGGTTCGAAGGGTTTGATCTCAGCCCGCAATTTTTAGGGCACCCCTGATTTCCGGTGTGAATGTAGGTAAAATGGTGCTGGGGACTGGATCAAGGGTACGAGATACGTGGTACGGGGTACGAGTTACGGGGTACGAGTTGCGTGTTACGAGGTCACCTATGAAATCAAGTCATTGCACCAAAGAATAGATTATAATTTTACCTTCCATGCAGCGCATCGTCATCACCGGCCCTGAATCAAGCGGCAAAACAACACTGGCGAAAAAGCTTGTGGAGGAGTTTAATGCATTGTATGTTCCTGAGTATGCACGGAGCTATCTTGACCTAAAAGGCACGAACTATGAACTGTCAGACATCATAAATATTGCCATTGGTCAGCTTGCATTGGCAGAATCTATCGAAGCGTCATCTTGTGAACAACCGTTTATGATAATCGACACATGGATGCTGGAACTGCGCACCTGGGCAGAGTATAAGTATGGCGTCATACCTGAAATGCTTGAAACAATGTATCGCGAACAAATACCTGATTTTTATGTTTTATGCACTCCGGATCTCGTATGGGAGAATGATCCATTGCGCGAGAATCCATATGATCGTGAACTTCTCTTCGAAATCTACCTGTCTGCAATCATTGAGAGCAAAGTGCCACATGATATAATTATAGGCACTGGTGAAGAGCGCGAACGCCAAGCATCAAAATCGGTTATAAACTGGCTAGCAAACCGAAGGGGTGCGCGGTAGCGGGTTGATTACTAAAACTAAAGTGACGCACGATCATTCTGACACGAAACTCGTAACCCGTACCTCGTGCCAGTTTCTTTAAAGCACGACTTTCGAGTAACGAAGTGGCCTTATAAGAAAAAACTAGCAAAAACACAAGATTGACATTTGTTTCTCTTATCTGCATATTGTGGCCTGAACTTTGTCCGTTGTCTTTATTCCACTTGTGAGACGAATGTGCACGAGGATGAAGACATGAGTGTTGAATAGTCTTCTTTCGTGTTCTTGCTTTCTTCGTGTCCTTCGTGTCCTTCGTGGTTAACTTTTTTTATGCACAACATCGAACCATATTATCACTGGCGCGACAGATATATTGCCGCGGAAGATGAACGATCACCGTTCTATGGGCGTCAGTATAATGAGTTTGAATATACTCAGCGGATCTACAATTACCTGATCCATCCACAGTGGGATGATTTCGGCAGTCAGACGATGTACATGAAATTACTTGATGTAGACTATGATGATGGCTACGCGGTGATCGAACTTATCGGCGAATGGAATGACTGCATCCAGAATGACATCATGCATCTGAAACGCAACGTTGCTGACCTCATGATGGAGGAAGGTATCTCACGCTTTGTTCTCATTTGTGAAAACGTATTGAACTTTCATGGCTCCGACGACTGCTACTATGAAGAGTGGTACGAAGAGGTCTCCGAGAATCACGGCTGGATCGCCCTCGTCAATACCCTCCAGCATGTTGAAAATGAAATCCGGGATACCCGTCTGGATTATTTCGTCGACCTCGGTGGACCGTTCAATGATATCAATTGGCGGAGTTGCAAGCCAAAAGCCGTAGTGAAGATGATAGATCGGTTACATAGCAAGCCTGTGCGGGCGTTGCCGTAGAATTTTCGATTCTCAATTCTCGATTGAAACCAAGCATTAAGGTTGAGAATTCCTTGACTTCCACTTTCTGTCAGTCGTTGCGGCACAGCAGACGCTCGTAAGTACTCCTGTCACCTTCGCTATAGCTTCGGCGCCCGAAGACGTCGGACTTTCCGAGGTCATGCTACCCCTTTTTAATAAGGAATCTGCAATTTGTCATACACCCCCTTCCGCCGTTCTGCCCACTTCGACTCCGCTCAGTGCATGCTTCCGCCGTTCCGCCTTATGTCTATCTTCGCCCCACACATGCACAAATCCGGCTTTGTAAATATTCTTGGCAGACCCAATGCAGGCAAGTCGACGTTGCTGAATGCACTACTTGGTGAGAAGATGGTGATCGTGTCACCAAAACCACAGACGACAAGGCATCGCATCCTGGGCATTCTCAATACGGATGACTATCAGATTGTATTCTCGGATACACCTGGTGTGATCGAAAAGCCTGCTTATAAGATGCAGGAAGCGATGTCGAGTTTCATCCACCAGACATTCGAAGATGCCGATGTCCTGCTCTTTCTTGTGACACCGGATGAAACACCTGAAGTTCATAAGGACACTTTTGTCAGAGTTGTAGCCGTCGATGTCCCGAAGTTTCTGGTGTTGAATAAAGCTGATCTGCTTGACACGGAAACAATCGCATTACGGTTGGATATGTATCGCAAGACGGATATTTTCCAACAGTATTTCGCGATCTCTGCAAAAGAACAAACAGGTATTGAGATATTGATGACTGCGATTCATGAAGCCTTGCCTGAAGGGCCGGAGTATTTTCCGAAAGATCAGTTCACAGACAGACCCGAGCGCTTTTTTGTCACAGAGATTATCCGTGAAAAAATTCTTGAACTCTATCATCAGGAGATCCCTTATTCGTGTGAAGTGGGTATTGATGAATACAAAGAAGGGGAAGGCCGTGATGGTGATGTAACGACCATTCGCGCAACAATTTATGTCAATCGGAAAACGCAGAAACCAATTCTTATTGGTAAAGGAGGAGAAGCGATCAAACAGCTTGGCATCTCGGCACGGAAGTCAATAGAACAATTCATCGGTACGCGGGTTCACCTGGAACTCTTCGTGAAAGTGCGGGAGAATTGGCGCGATGATGAACGCGCATTAAAGGAATTCGGATATAAAAATTGAAAGTTTAATAGCACAGAGGAACAAGGTTTATTGGATTTGACACGTAACACGAAACCCGTAACTCACAACTCATAAAACAAATGGCAAATATTGTAGCAATCGTCGGTCGACCAAATGTGGGTAAATCCACATTATACAATCGTCTGATCGGTGAAAAGAAAGCAATTGTAGATAATGTCAGCGGCGTGACACGTGATCGCCTCTATGGATTGTGCGAATGGAATGGCAAGTCAATGACGGTGATCGATACCGGAGGCTTTGTTCAATCCTCAAAAGATGTCTTTGAATCCGCGATCCGTGAGCAAGTACGCATTGCTATAGATGAAGCTCGCGTGATCATTTTCATGGTCGATGTCACCACGGGGATTACTGACCTGGATGGAGAGATTGCCGAAATCTTGCGTAAGACAAAGAAACCTGTACTTCTCGCTGTGAACAAAGTCGACAACCATCAGCGAAGTATGGAAGCGAATGAATTCTGGAGCCTCGGGTTCGAACAGACCTTCTTTATATCATCCATTACAGGGAGCGGCAGTGGAGAAGTACTCGATGCGATCACTGAATATCTCGAAGATGAACAAACGGAACCTTCAGAACTTCCAGCTATTGCAGTCGTCGGCCAGCCAAATGTGGGCAAGTCATCATTCGTAAATGCATTGTTAGGAGAGGATAGAAACATCGTGACAGACATTGCAGGTACGACAAGAGATTCTATTCACTCTGTCTATACAAAATTTGGTAAGCAGTTTACATTGATAGATACGGCAGGGATCAGGAAGAAAGCTTCGGTGAAAGAAAACCTTGAATTCTATTCAGTACTACGGGCGATCCATGCAGTAGAAGAAGCAGATGTCTGTATCATCATGCTCGATGCTGTACTTGGAATCGAAGCACAGGATCTCAGCATCCTTGGTCTTGCACAAAAACGCAAAAAGGGCGTTGTCATCATCGTGAACAAATGGGACCTGGTGAAAGAGAAAGAAACGAATTCCGCCCGTGACTACGAGCAGAAATTGAAACTCAAGATGGCGCCATTTGATGATGTACCTGTGCTATTCACATCTGTTTTGGAGAAACAGCGCATCTATCAGGCTGTCGAAATGGCGCTACAGGTGTACGAAAACAGGAAACAAAAAGTCAAAATCTCGGATCTCAATGAAGTGATGATGAAAGCGATCGAAGAGCATCCACCGTCTTCATATCGCGGTGCGTTTATCAAAATCAAATTTGTCACTCAGCTTCCGGTCGCTTACCCCGCCTTCGTCTTTTTCTGCAACCATCCCTTGCATATCAAAGCGAACTACAAGCAATACCTCGAAAACCAGCTTCGGAAAAATTTTAAATTTACCGGCTCACCGGTGTCATTGTATTTTAGGCAGAAATGATGTGAGAAGGTGTGATAGTGAGAAGGTGAGAGAAGAAAAGAGTCTTCAGTCCGCAGTCTTCAGTCTGGAACTGTCCCTGAGCTCGGTTTACCCTGAGCTAGTCGACCGCGTGCCGCCATGGCTCCAGCGGTGGCGCAAGGGTCGCAGGGCAGTACTCAGCTAATGCTAAAGATCACAGATAAATAGAATTTACAAACAGAATCTAAACCAAGCTACTTACAAGCTACTTAACAGCAACTTACATGCTACTTAGAAGCAACTTAGAACTTAGAACATTTTGAAAATCCATAAAACAACAATAGAGGGCCTGCTTATCCTTGAACCGGATATTTTCGGAGATGATCGTGGGTATTTTTTCGAAGCGTACAACTATTCCTCCTTTCTCGAAGCAGGAATTCAAGATGCGTTTGTTCAGGACAATGAAGCACAATCGAAGAAAGGTGTTTTACGAGGATTACATTATCAGGTAGCGAAACTTGCGCAAAGCAAACTTGTGCGTGTGATCAAAGGCTCTGTGTACGATGTTGCTGTCGATATCAGGGAAGGTTCAGCAACATATGGGAAATGGATTGGTGTGAAACTATCGGCTGAGAATAAGAAGCAATTGTATATCCCTCGCGGTTTCGCACATGGATATATAGCAATGGAAGAAGGGACGATCTTTAGCTATAAATGCGACAACTTTTACTCTCGGGCACATGAAGGAGGCATTCGATATGACGATCCACTGATTGGTATTGATTGGCAACTAAATGGAATGACACCACTCGTCTCTGAGAGAGATCTGGGATTGCCGGGATTCGGTGCACATCTTAAGCCATGAGCAGACCATGCATTCTTGTCACCGGAGCAGACAGTCAACTGGGACAATCTCTGCAAAAGTTGGCTCCAACTATCAACGCGGATTTTGTATTCGCTTCACGTCGCGATATGGATATCGCTGATGTTGCATCGGTAGTAAAGTTTTTTTCATCAAAGCACTTTGATTTTTGCGTCAACACCGCTGCGTATACCAAAGTTGATCTGGCCGAACAGGAAAGTGAACAGGCCGCATCTGCCAATAGCATTGCTCCGGCAATTCTCGCTGGGTTATGCAAAAACGACGGTGGTACACTGATTCATATTTCAAGCGACTATGTCTATCACAACGGATTGACACGACCGTTGAAAGAAGATGATCCAACATCTCCTAAATCAGCTTACGCACTCCTGAAGCTACAGGGAGAACGATTCGCTTTTGATGCCAATCCACGTACTGTGATCGTGCGGACGTCATGGCTTTTCTCCGAATACGGTCACAACTTCGTGAAGACCATGGCACGATTGATCAATGCCAGAACGCCGCTTCGCATTGTCAATGATCAGATTGGTTGTCCTACTTATGCCGGAGATCTTGCTCAAGCTATCCTGAAGATCATCACAACGCTTCAATCAGATAATCGTGACGAACTCTATGGGATCTTCAACTATTGCAATGAAGGGCAGATTACCTGGTATGATTTTGCCCGTGAGATTGCCAGGATGTTAGGAATCAAAGCTGACATTACTCCTGTTAGTACTGAAGAGTATGGCGCTGTTGCTGCGCGACCTCCATATAGTGTCCTGGATACAACGAAGATCAGGGAACGATATCAGGTAAAGACTCCTCACTGGCGTGAAAGATTGAAAGATGTGTTGCAGAAGCTATAGTGAAATCGAGAACAGTGCGGTGTTGAATCTGGCCTTATCCTCCACATGACCATCGAGCAATTCCTTGGCACCTAGTGATTTAAGAATTGGCTCTTCTTGATCTGCATTAAGGATTGACAATTCACGCAGATGTCTGTGAATCAATTAACTACGAACTCAAACATAGAATCGGCAATTCACAATGGGTCATACTGGAGTCAATAATCAAAGTGGGATACACTTAGCAGCTTCCTCCTTTAGTTAGTCACTAACGACTTGTGAATCCGGGCGACTATGTTTTAAGAATTGGCTCTTCTTGATCTTCATTGAGAATTGACAATTCTCGCAGATGTCTGTGAATCAATACACTACGAACTCAAACATGGAATCGGCGATTCCCGATGGGTTATATTATCTCTTCAATTTCCAATTTCCTCGGCTTCCTTTTCCCTGACCGAGTTCACCTATTTAACCGGCTTCACCTGTTTCGGTCGTTTTCCTCCTTTTTTCTTCTTTCCACGTATCTTGACTTCCATTCGTACGTTATGTTCATGATGAAAAGATTTTTCCTCAGCATCCTACTGATTATGGCGTTTGGCGTGATAGCCCGGGCTACACATAACAGAGCGGGGGAAATTACCTATGCCCAAATTGGCGACCTCACGATCCGTGTCACAATCACGACCTATACCAAGACAAGCAGTATCCCGGCAGACCGTGATACTCTTGAGTTGTTTTGGGGCGACGGAAGCAGCACAATGGTCGGACGCAGTAATGGCAATGGTGATCCTCAATCGAACGACATCAAGATCAACTACTATGTCGCTGAACACACATATCCGGGAAGAGCTACGTATACGCTTTCGATGATGGATCCAAATCGCATCGCCGGCATCTCCAATGTAAATCCACCAAATTCAGATGGCGTGCCTTTCTACTTAGAAACCACCTTTACGTTCCTCAACTCTCAATTCCAGGGTTACAATAGCTCGCCGGTCTTACTTCAGCCACCTCTTGATTTCGCATGCGTCAACAAACGCTATATCCACAATCCTAATGCCTTTGACCCGGATGGAGATAGCTTGTCGTATGAACTCATAGTTCCTCTTCAGGATTCAGGTATGCTGGTACCCAACTATATTTTCCCGGATCAGATAGCGCCAGGGCCGACAAATATTGCCACCCTCGATCCTGTAAATGGAGATTTTATCTGGAATGCTCCTGTCGTTGCAGGGACATATAACATTGCGATACGTATCCATGAGTTTCGCAATGGGATCCGCATCAACTCCATGATTCGGGACATGCAGATCATTGTCCTGGTTTGTGACAATGAACCTCCTACGATAACTGCCAAAGAAGAGTATTGCGTGGTGGCGGGTCAGACTCTCGAGTTTAATGTTGGAGTTTTTGATCCCGATGAGGGGCAACTGGTCTCACTATCCATGCTTGGTGGACCTTTGCAAATCTCAGATCAGATTACGTTGTCCGTCAGTCCCAGCTTCATGACACCTCCGTTCAATGCGACATTTCGCTGGGTGACTGCGTGCAATGAGATTTCGGATCAATACTACACGATCATCTTCCGGGCCGTCGACAACTCACTAGGTGGGAATGATACTACAGGACTCGCTGATTTAAAAACGGTCAGGATAAAAGTTGTAGGTCCACCTCCGCAGGATATTGATGCACGGAGCAGCGATCAGGCTTTGAGGATATCCTGGACGAGTCCATATTTCTGTGAAAACCCCGGCGACGACTATTTCAGAGGCTTTTCAGTCTGGCGACGGGAAGGAAGCAAAGTCATCGAACCTGACACATGCAATCCTGGACTGGAAGGAAAAGGATATCTCAAAATCGGCGCTGATATAAAATCCCAGACGGGCGGCAGATATTTTTTCGATGACATGGATGTAGATCGCGGTCGCACATATTGTTATCGGGTTCTTGCAGAATTCTCAAAACTTACCAACTCTGGCCAACCATTCAACCGGGTTGTGGGTCTGCATTCTGACGAAGACTGTGTGCAACTGAACAGAGATGTTCCGCTCATTGTGAATGTCACTGTAGATGAAACATCTGAGACCAATGGTGAAATCACAGTACGTTGGGTAAAGCCACTTGCGGAAGCTCTGGATACTATAGCAAATCCCGGACCTTATAGATTTCAATTGATGCACAGTCCGGGTATTGCAGGGAGCAACTTCTCACCTGTTCCAGGAGGCACTATCGTAAATCAGACATACAAAGAAGTGAGTGATACCATGGTCGTTCATGTACCCATTAATACACAGAGCACAGGACATAATTATCATGTGGACTTTCTTGCAGGCTCAGGATTCCATGACGCATCACCGGATGCATCGTCAGTCTTTCTAAAAATTGATCCTACAGACAACGCCGCATTGCTCACATGGGAATATCTGACACCATGGAATAATCATGCCTTTGAAATCTACCGAAGCAATTCAGCCGGTACGTTTGAATTCGTAGCGACCACTGCCGATATTGAGTACCGCGATGACGGATTGGACAATGGCAGCGAGTATTGTTACTATGTGCGCAGCATTGGTTCGTATGGGATTATGGGAATTCCGGATCCGCTGTTCAATCTTTCTCAGGAAGCATGTGTGATACCAGTGGATAATGTCGCACCATGCCCGCCTCGTATCGAAGTGAGGAATATTTGTGCGGAAGCAGGCAATACTACTCCGGAAGATGCATTCCGTAATACAGTGATCTGGAATGATGATTCCGGCTGTAACAACCTGGATATTGTGAGTTACAACATCTACTTTGCTTCAAATACCTCTGTTGAGTTTGAGCTCGTCGGGACAGTTGATGCATCAGCTCCGAATACATTCATTCATCAACCAGAGCAGGGTATTGCGGGCTGTTATATCGTCACAGCCATTGATGAAGTCGGCAACGAAAGTATTTTCAGCAATCAAATTTGTGTTGAGAATTGTCCTCTCTATGAGCTACCTAATGCATTTACGCCAAACGGTGACGGAGGCAATGATCTCTTTGAGCCTTTCCCCTATCGTTTTGTGGATCGTATAGATCTTAAGGTATTCAACAGATGGGGCCAACTTGTCTTTAAAACAACAAATCCCGACATTCTTTGGGATGGTACAAACCTGAATGGCAATGAACTTGCTGATGGCGTCTATCACTATGTCTGTTATGTCTACGAACAGCCGCTCACAGGAGGCACGCAGAATGTAAGACAACTCGATGGATTTATTGAGTTGCTCAGAGGACGTCGATAACATTACCGACCCGCTGAAATACTATCTCAACTTTTCAAGTACCAGGATATCCTGAAAATCCAGAGTTGATTCACTTCTCCCTGACCAGGTGCCATAGAGTCTGTGCCTGATTGTAAACCCGGTCCTATAGATAAGATCTTCTATTATTGATTCATCATAAGCGACATTCGCAGACTTTACCTCGGGATCCATCAGGTAGCAATTTTCGTCTGCATAGTCAAAACGAAAACTTCGTTCCTTCATCTTGCTTCGCGAAATATCATTGAGTATAAAAAACGTCGCGAAGAGTACGCCATGCTGATGCAAAGTCCGATGAATCTCAACTAAGTAGTTTTCCACTTCCTTGTGCACCATGTGCGTAAAGACTGAAATCACCAGAGCAACATCATACTCACTATTGGTATAAGGAAATGAAAATTGACGAGCATCTCTCCCAGATAATCTATAAAGGTCATTTGTGACATCAACATATTTGAAATGAAAATTGGGATAGGCGACTGTGATATTTTTCTGACACCATCGGATTCCCTGCCTCACAATGTCAAAGCCACCATACTGTGCTTCGGGATGCAGATATCCTGTCAATGGTACAGCCATCCGCCCAATACCACAGCCGACGTCAAGAACACGATGATGCGGCATCAATCCGGCATATTGAATAAAGTACTCCAGAAATTTATTACCCACCGCGAGATAGTCGCCTGATCCCGTAAAAATCAATCCCTTGGGAGGCACAATACTTTTTCTCCTGAAAAGCTTATGCAACACATCACCAGGTAAATAGTACATCCGTCTGACATACAGACGCAGTTTCGGTGAAAGGCTATAATATAATCTACGTGGTAAACTCATTTTCATCTATCAGTCGACAAGGTAGTGAAGACAACAGAGGTTAATTGACTGTACAGGCCACCGTGTGTATCACAAATTGCACAAATCGATCTTTTGTCATTCCGAGCGAACCCAGTGAGTCGAGGAATGCGAACGACATCTCATATCCCACATTCCTCGACTCGTCGATTACACTCCTCCCTCGGAATGACAAAAATCCAAGTTCTCTGTGCATTTTGTGATACACACCAGGGCACCAGATTCTACCCCATCATCTCAATTCTGAATTACTGACCATCTTTGGCCATATGTTTACAGGCATCATTGAGACCATTGGAGAAGTAATCGGGATAGAAAACACAGACGACATCCTTAATCTCATCGTTCACTCAGGGATTTCATCTGAACTGAGGGTAGATCAAAGCGTCGCCCATGATGGTGTATGTCTCACTGTGGTCAACGTGGTAGATGACACTCACAAAGTTCAGCTTGTGAAGGAAACATTGCACAGGACAAATTTCAAAAGCATCAGGATCGGTGATGAGATCAATCTCGAAAGATCAATGCCGGCAAACGGCAGATTCGAAGGACATATCGTACAAGGTCATGTGGATGGTGTTGGTCATTTGATCTCTGTTGAAAATGGCCTCTATACATTTTCCTATCCTCAGGTCTATGCAAAGCTGATGACGCAGAAAGGCTCTATTTGTGTGAACGGCATCAGCCTGACAGTTGCAACACTCACAGATAACACTTTTGGCGTTGCAATTATTCCACATACATTGGCACATACGAATTTCAAAAGCATGACACCTAGTACAGTTGTGAATCTGGAATTTGACATACTGGCTAAGCATCTTACAAGGATGATCGAAGTGCGCGGTTTCGCTTAGCACCAAACAAAAAAGGGCGTATCCCACAGGACACACCCTTATATCAAAACTTAATTAGAGCAATTTGAAAATTAGTCCTCGTCGCCGTCAGCATTTTTTGGCTGAACGAGATACTTATTAAACTCAGCTAACCCGGTACCAGCAGGGATTCTCTTTCCTACGATGACATTCTCCTTCAATCCGAGCAGCTCGTCCCGACGTGCACCGATTGCTGCAGTACTTAGCACTTTCGTAGTCTCCTGGAATGATGCCGCTGAAATCCAACTCGGTGTACCAAGAGATGACCGTGTGATCCCCTGAAGCATAGAGCTTGAAGTCGCAGCTATCGCATCCCGATACTCTACCAGTTTCTTGTCCGTCCGCTTGAGAAGTGAATTCTCCTCACGCAACTGGCGCAAGGTGACCAATTGACCAGGTTTCATCTTCTCTGAGTCTCCGGCATCAATGACAAATTTTTTGTCGAAGATCCAGTCGTTCTGAGTGAGGAAATCATATTTCTCCACTGCTTCTCCTTCGAGGAAGCTGGTATCACCTGGATCCTCTATTTGCACCCTGCGCATCATCTGACGCACGATGACTTCGATGTGTTTATCATTGATATTGATACCCTGTGAGCGATAGACTTCCTGTACACCATTTACGAGGTAGTACTGTACCGCAAACGGGCCCTTGATATTCAGGATATCCCTTGGTGATATAGAACCATCAGATAGCGGTGTACCTGCGCGCACGAAGTCACCTTCCTGTACAAGCATATGTTTCGACAAGCCAATCAGGTACTTTCTATTCTGACCTGTTTTTTCATCTTCAACAAACACTTCCAGGTTACCCCGTTTGATTTTCCCGAATGATACAATCCCGTCAATCTCAGAGACGTCGGCAGGATTGGATGGATTTCTTGCTTCAAACAATTCCGTAACCCGTGGCAGACCTCCCGTGATATCCTGGATCTTACCCATGCTCCGCGGAATCTTTGCAATAATATCTCCTGAGTTCAGTGTAGCACCATCTTCAATAGACAGGTATGATCCTACGGGAAGTTTATAATTCTTGAGAACCTCTCCATCCTTGTCAACTACATGAATGAATGGAATCTTCTTCTTGTTCTTCGCTTCGACGATTACCTTTTCGGCATATCCCGTCTGATCATCACGCTCGACCCGGAATGTAGAACCTTCTTCGATACTATCGAATTTTGCGATACCCGGAAACTCGGAAACAATGACCGCATTGAACGGATCCCATTCGCAGATCACATCACCTCGCGAAATCTGTTGACCGTCTTTTACATAAAACTTCGCACCATACGGAATATGATGATTGATAAACAATTTCTTTGTTACAGGATCCACAATACGCAGCTCTCCTGAACGCGAGATCACAACCGCTGTTTCACCTTTGGCAGGTATTGTGGCACGCATACCTTCATCGAATTCAATAATACCATCGAACTTCGATGTAAGCTCTGATTCCTGCTTGGATACCGATGCAATACCACCCACGTGGAATGTACGCAACGTAAGCTGTGTACCCGGCTCACCAATACTCTGTGCAGCAATAATCCCTACAGCATCTCCTCTTTCCGCAATTCGTCCTGTCGCAAGGTTTTTACCATAACATTTGTTACATACTCCGCGCTCTGTCTCACATGTGAGCACAGAACGGATCGTCACAGTTTCGATACCGACATCATCGATATAGTCCGCTGTCTTCTCATTGATATACTCTCCAGCGTCAAGGATCAGTTCATCTGTGACAGGGTGATAGATATTGTGCAATGTGTAACGACCCATGATCCGTGAGCTCAAAGTCTCGATGATCTTTTCGTTATCCTTCAATGCAGTAGTATCAATACCTCTCAAAGTATCGCAATCTTCCTCCATGATGACAACATCCTGTGCAACGTCTACAAGACGGCGTGTGAGGTAACCCGCATCAGCAGTCTTCAACGCTGTATCTGCAAGACCTTTACGCGCACCGTGTGTGGAGATGAAATATTCCTGTACGGACAAACCGTCAAGGAAGTTTGACAGGATCGGATTTTCAATAATCGCACGACCTGTGTCACCAGACTTTCTTGGTTTTGCCATCAGTCCCCGAAGACCACAAAGCTGTTTGATCTGTGCTTTTGATCCCCGTGCACCGGAGTGCAACATCATGTATACTGAGTTGAATCCCCCTTTATGCTCAGACAATTCCTTCATCAGACTATCGGTAATCCGATTATCTGCATATGTCCACTTGTCGATGATCTGGTTATAGCGCTCATTGTTTGTGATCAGACCTACGTTGTAGTTCTCCCATACTTCATCCACTTCATCCTGTGCTTCTTTGAGCGTCGCTTCTTTGATCGTTGGAGTGATAAGGTCTCCAAGATTGAAGGATAGACCACCACGGAACGACCATAGGAATCCAAGGTCTTTGATCTCATCGAGAAACTTTGCTGTTCTTGGAAAGTCTGTACGACGGATGATATCGCCGATGATGATTTTCAGATTCTTCTTTGTCAGAAGCTCATTGATATAAGGCAGCCCTTGCGGAACAGCCTTGTTGAATATCACTCGTCCGGCGGTAGTTTCGATACGGGCCTTTTTCAATCCGCCACCTTCATTCTCAACATCTACACGAACATGAATCAACGTATGCAGATCGAGTTTGCCTTCATTGTGTGCAATCACGACTTCTTCGGGAGCATAGAAAATCCTGCCCTCACCGGAAGCTTTTTCTTTGCCTTTAGATCTACGTTCTTTTGTCAGATAATATAATCCAAGTACCATGTCCTGCGATGGCAGGGTCACTGGAGAACCATCCTGGGGATTGAGCATATTGTGTGAAGCCAACATCAGAAGTTGTGCTTCCAGAATAGCAGCCTGACCCAATGGAACGTGTACGGCCATCTGGTCACCGTCGAAGTCGGCGTTGAATGCACCGCATACCAGGGGATGCAATTGAATTGCTTTGCCTTCTACCAGTTTTGGTTGGAAAGCCTGGATTGAAAGACGGTGCAAAGTCGGAGCACGATTCAATAATACCGGATGACCGGCAAGTATATTTTCAAGGATTTCCCAGATCACCGGGTCCTTACGATCCACAAGTTTCTTTGCAGACTTCACGGTCTTCACGATCCCACGCTCGATAAGCTTACGGATCACGAAGGGCTTGAAGAGTTCTGCGGCCATTCCTTTTGGAAGACCACATTCATGCAACTTCAGGGTAGGACCAACAACGATGACCGAACGACCAGAATAGTCAACCCGTTTTCCAAGAAGGTTTTGACGGAAGCGTCCTTGTTTGCCTTTCAGGATATCACTCAGTGATTTTAGCGCACGACCACCTTCAGCTTTTACCGCATTAGATTTTCTTGAATTGTCGAATAGTGAATCGACCGCCTCCTGCAACATCCGTTTCTCATTCCGAAGAATGACTTCAGGTGCTTTGATTTCAAGAAGACGCTTTAGACGGTTATTACGAATGATCACTCTACGATAAAGGTCGTTGAGGTCTGAACTTGCAAAACGACCACCATCGAGAGGCACCAATGGCCTGAGTTCAGGTGGGATCACCGGCAGGTATTGAATAATCGTCCACTCAGGTTTGTTGTCCTTTGTTTTTTGTCCATCACGGAATGCTTCTACAACACGCAGACGTTTCAGAGCTTCTGACTTACGCTGCTGTGATGTATCTGTTGCAGCCTGATAGCGGAGCTCATTGGAGAGAGACTCCAGTTCCAGACGTTCAAGCAATACCCTTACTGCTTCTGCACCCATCTTTGCCACGAACTTATTCGGATCGTGATCGTCGAGGAGTTGATTGTCAGCAGGCAGCGTGTCAAGTATTTCGAAGTATTCTTCTTCTGTATAGAGATCCAATCTTGAAATCCCATCGGCTTCTTTCAAACCTGGTTGGATCACAACATAGCGCTCGTAGTAAACAATCGATTCAAGCTTCTTGGAAGACAACCCAAGCAGATAGCCGATTTTATTTGGCAAAGACTTGAAGAACCAGATATGTACCACCGGCACAACCAATCTGATATGGCCCATACGCTCGCGACGTACTTTCTTTTCTGTTACTTCCACACCGCAACGATCACACACAATTCCTTTGTAACGGATACGCTTGTACTTGCCGCAATAACATTCGTAGTCTTTAACCGGACCAAAGATGCGTTCACAAAACAACCCATCGCGTTCCGGTTTGTAAGAACGGTAATTGATGGTCTCCGGCTTTAGTACTTCACCATATGAGCGCTCCAGGATTTCATCTGGCGAACTCAAACTCAAAGTGATACTGGTAAATACTGAATCCGGACCTGATAATTTTTTCAACATATTACTAGTTGTTTGTAGAGTTTGAAAACTATTCGAATCTAATATCTAACGCCAGTCCTCTGAGCTCGTGAATCAACACGTTAAAGGACTCAGGAATATTCGGCTCAGGCAACAGATCGCCCTTGACAATCGCTTCGTATGTCTTTGCACGGCCGACGATATCATCGGATTTCACTGTAAGAAGCTCTTGCAGAATATTCGCAGCACCAAATGCTTCGAGTGCCCACACTTCCATTTCACCAAAACGCTGACCACCAAACTGTGCTTTACCACCGAGCGGCTGCTGCGTAATGAGAGAGTATGGTCCAATCGACCGTGCGTGCATCTTATCGTCTACCATGTGTGATAGCTTAAGCATGTAGATGACACCGACAGTCGCCTGCTGATGGAACCGATCTCCTGTCTCACCATCATAGAGGAAGGTTTGACCCAACTGCGGTAATCCTGCCTTCTCGATATACTCTTCGATTTCAGCTTGGGAAGCACCATCGAAAATCGGGCTTCCGAATTTCAATCCGAGTTTCTGACCAGCCCAACCTAGAACTGTTTCGAAAATCTGGCCAATGTTCATCCGGGAAGGTACCCCGAGTGGATTCAGTACGATGTCTACCGGTGTACCGTCTTCGAGGAATGGCATATCCTCCTGACGTACGATACGGGACACGATACCTTTATTACCATGGCGTCCCGCGAGTTTGTCACCTACCTTCAACTTCCGTTTTTTAGCCAGGTATACTTTCGCCAGTTTCAATACACCAGCAGGCAACTCATCACCGATGCTGATATTGAATTTCTCACGTTTGTATTTCCCGATTTCTTCGTTAAGCTTAATACTATAGTTATGCAACAGACGAGCAACCAACTTATCTATCTCAGGATCACCAGTCCAGTTTGAGTAGTCTACCTGAGCGAAGTCCAAAGCCTTAAGCACTTTTGGTGTGAACTTGGTGCCCTTGGCAATCATCATTTCATTGTAGATACTCTTCACTCCCTGAGACACACCACCCTTTACAAGTCTATTGACTTTATCGATGAGTACGGTCTTGAGCTCATTCAATACAATGGCATGCTTATCATCCAGTTGAGACAACAATTTTTTCTCTTGTGTCTTCTGGAATTTATCCTTCTTAGCCCGTGCAAAAAGTTGTTTGTCAATGACAATACCTTCTGTCGATGGAGGTGCTTTCAATGATGCATCTTTCACATCACCAGCTTTGTCACCAAAGATTGCACGCAAGAGTTTCTCTTCAGGTGTCGGATCAGTTTCTCCCTTCGGTGTGATTTTACCAATGAGAATATCACCTTCGTTGACCCAGGCTCCAACTCGAATAATTCCATTTTCATCAAGATCCTTGGTAGCATCTTCACTTACGTTTGGAATATCACTCGTGAGTTCTTCTTCTCCGAGTTTTGTATCGCGTACATCCATCTCAAAACTCTCGACATGGATAGAAGTAAATACGTCATCACGTACTACACGTTCTGAGAGTACGATCGCATCTTCAAAGTTGTAACCCTTCCATGGCATGAATGCAACGCGGAGGTTCTGACCAAGTGCGAGCTCTCCCTTTTCAGTAGCATACCCATCGCAAAGAATAGTACCCGGATGTACTCTGTCTCCTTTGCGCACAATCGGTTTGAGATTGATGCAAGTGCCCTGATTTGTACGGATGAATTTCAACAACGGATATTCCACTGTGTCATTCTCAAAAGAGACAAGACGATCTTCTTCAGAACGATCATAGCGAATGACAATCTTCGTTGCATCGACATATTCTACGACACCTTCCCCTTCAGCATTGATCAACATCCGAGAGTCAAGTGCTACACGCTGCTCGATACCCGTACCAACGATTGGGGAATGCGGACGCACGAGAGGCACTGCCTGACGTTGCATGTTCGATCCCATAAGTGCACGGTTGGCGTCATCATTTTCAAGGAAGGGAATCAAAGAAGCGGAAACACCGACGATCTGATTCGGCGCTACGTCCATGTATTCGATTTCCTCAGGGGAGAGTACCGGGAAGTCGCCATGTTCACGACACTTGATACGATCGTAGATGAAGTTCCCTTTTGCGTCAACTTGTGAATTTGCCTGTGCAATTCTCTTATAGTCTTCTCCTTCCGCTGACAAATATTCTGCATCGCGCATATTCACCTTACCAGCTTTCACAGTACGATAAGGCGTCTCAAGGAATCCCATCTTATTGACCTTTGCATGCACACAAAGCGTACTGATCAGTCCGATATTCGGACCTTCCGGAGTTTCAATTGTGCAGAGACGGCCGTAATGCGAATAATGTACGTCACGAACCTCAAAGCCTGCACGTTCACGAGATAAACCACCTGGTCCTAAAGCTGAAATACGTCTTTTGTGCGTGATTTCAGAAAGGGGATTCGTTTGATCGAGAAACTGTGACAACTGGCTCGTCCCGAAGAACGAATTGATCACTGAACTCAATGTTCTTGCATTGATCAGGTCGGTGGGTGTGAAGACTTCATTGTCGCGCACGTTCATCCGTTCACGAATCGTCCTCGCCATTCTTGAAAGTCCTACACCAAACTGTGCATAGAGCTGTTCACCAACGGTACGCACGCGACGATTTGACAAATGATCAATATCATCGAGTTCTGCCTTCTGGTTGATCAGACTCACGAGATACTTCACGATATGAATGATATCTTCTTTCGTGAGTACGAGTGTCGTGAGATCGATAGACAGGTTCAGCTTACGATTGATTTTATAGCGGCCGACTTCACCCAGATTGTACCGTTTGTCAGAGAAAAAGAGTTTGTCAATAATGCCTCTTGCTGTCTCTTCATCAGGTGCTTCAGTTCCACGAAGCTGGCGATAGATATACTGCACTGCCTCCATTTCAGAACTTGATGGATCTTTCTGGAGCGTGTTATAGATAATTGAATAGTCCTCTGCAACATCTTCACGTTGCACTGTGATGGTGGGTTCGCCAGTGTTGAGGATGAGTTCAATATTTTCTTCATCCAGGATGACGTCACGTTCGAGGATAATTTCATTTCTCTCGATTGTGACTACTTCACCGGTATCCTCATCGACAAAGTCTTCAGTCCATTTCCGTAATACGCGGGCTGCAAGCTTACGGCCGACAAGTTTTTTGAGGTTCTTTTTATTGACTTCAATTTCTTCAGCAAGGTCAAAGAGATTGAGGATTGTCTTATCTGAGTCATATCCGATTGCCCGGAGCAAGGTGGTAACAGGAAATTTCTTTTTCCGGTCGATGTACGCGTGCATGACATTGTTGATGTCAGTGGCAAATTCCATCCATGCACCTTTAAAAGGGATGACCCGTGCACTATAGATCTTCGTTCCATTCGGATGGAAACTTTGGCTAAAGAATACACCCGGTGACCTGTGCAATTGTGAAACGATGACGCGTTCTGCACCATTGATTACAAATGTTCCTTTGGGTGTCATATAAGGAACGGTACCCAAAAACACATCCTGCACAATTGTCTGAAAGTCCACGTGCTCTTCGTCATTGCATGAAAGCCTCAGTTTTGCTTTGAGTGGTACGCTGTAAGTGAGACCACGTTGCATACACTCTTCAATGGAATAACGTGGAGGGTCAATAAAGTAGTCGAGAAACTCCAGTACGAAAATGTTACGGGCGTCTGTAATCGGGAAGTTTTCCTGGAATACACGATAGAGCCCTTCATTGCTCCTGTTTTCAGGAGTCGTCTCAAGTTGGAAAAATTCCTGAAACGATTTGAGTTGAATATCGAGCAAATCAGGATACTCGGTATTGAGGACAATTTTCCCGAAATGAATTCTTTCGGGTCTGTCTTTTTTGACTTTTGCCAATGTGGCCATATTTGAGGAAATTTTAGCCGTTTGGAATAATTACGACGAAAGGCTTAGCCAATCCTAACGCAGAACGTCGGGATCAGCTAAACCTGGAGTCGTATTTTCTTAATGGATCTCAATCGTAGCAGTGTGTACTGAAATATCGAATTGAATAAATTATTTCAATTCAATTTCAGCACCCGCTGCTGTGAGCGAATTTTTAAGCGACTCGGCATCGTCTTTTGATGCACCCTGTTTCAATACACCTGGTGCTCCATCGACGAGGTCTTTTGCCTCTTTGAGTCCAATACCCAGTAAATTCTTTACTTCTTTCACGACTGCGAGCTTGTTGGCTCCGGCTGATTTCAACACAACGTCGAACTCAGTTTTTTCCTGCGCTACTTCTGCTGCGCCGGCAGAAGCGCCGGGTGCTGCTGCTACTGCTACTGCTGCAACTGCTGGCTCGATGCCGTGCTCTGCTTTAAGGATATCCGCCAACTCCTTCACCTGCTTTACAGTCAGAGATACAAGTTGATCCGCAAGTGCTTTTAAGTCTGCCATGGATTCAATGTTTTTCGAATGATGAATAAATCTGTTAATACTATAACTAAATACTTTGGAAGCCGTATGAAATGTGCGAGCCTATTCGACTCTGTCTTCAAGCGTTTTTAAAATGCCTGCTATCGTATTTCCACCTGACTGCAATGCTGACATCAGCTTGCCCATTGGTGATTGCAACAAGCCAATCAATTCGCCGATCAACTCTTCTTTGGATTTCAGATTAATGAGCGCTTCGAGTTGATCATCGCCCAGGTAAACTGCAGAATCTATATATGCAGCTTTCAACACAGGTTTCGGAAATTCTTTGCGGAACTCCTGAATCACTTTGGCCGGGGCATTCGATACTGGAGTAAAGAGGACCGCTGATGTGCCTTTGAATGCCTCCAGGATATCTGCATAACCCTTCTCCGATGATGCCTGCTCCAGAGCCTTGATTGCGAGAGTATTTTTGACAAAGCGCATTTCGATCCCTTTGGCAAAACAAAGGCCGCGGAATTTATTGACTTGCTCTACAGTAAGATCTGATGAATCTGCAACATAGAAGAATTCGTGCTGTGCAAATTTCTGCTTCAGTTCTTCTATTGATTCTGCTTTTTGTTCTCTTGTCATGACGAGATATATTGAGATTCGCTGTGTTCAATTAGTTATTATTCGTGCGACTTAAATGTGCGTGCATCGATTTTGATTCCAGGACTCATGGTGGATGCCACGGAAATCGATTTGAGATATGTCCCCTTAGCCGTAGGTGGTTTCAAGCGCACGAGAGTATTGAGTAACTCTTCAGCGTTTTGAGCCAGCTTATCATGTGTAAACGATACACGACCTACAGGTGAGTGAATGATACCATACTTGTCTATCCTGAAGGAAATTTTTCCACCTTTCACTTCACGAATAGCATCACCGATGTTTTGTGTCACTGTTCCGGTCTTCGGGTTTGGCATGAGCCCTCTGGGTCCGAGAATCCGGCCAACCTTTCCAACCTGGGCCATGACCTGGGGCATTGCTACGATGACGTCGATATCCGTCCATCCTTCCTGAATTTTCTTGATAAACTCATCTAGCCCTGCATAATCTGCACCGGCTTCAGTTGCTTCATTGACTTTATCAGGTGTACACAAAGCGAGTACCCTCTTCGTTTTTCCCGTACCATGAGGCAAGGACACTGTACCGCGGATGGCCTGATCAGATTTACGCGGATCAATACCAAGCCTGATATGCAAATCAACAGAGGAATCGAACTTTGTACAGTTGACTTGCTTGATCAGAGTCATCGCTTCTGGAAGCGAATAAAATTTCTCCGGATCAACTTTGGCCTTTGCAGCGGCCATCTTCTTTGACAACTTTGTCATTGTAAAAAGAGATTTTAGGTAAATAGCGCCTCACCGGATTTCGGACAAGGCTCCCTTATTGTTTAATAAAAAAGAAAACTCAAAAATTACTTCCCTGCACTTTTCCAGGGTGGTGTTCCATCGACAGTAATGCCCATGCTCCTTGCAGTACCAGCTACCATCTTCATCGCTGATTCAACAGTAAATGCATTGAGGTCTGTCATTTTATTTTCAGCGATTTCCTTTACCTGTTCCCAGGTAACAGAACCTACTTTGAGACGATTGGATTCAGCCGAGCCTTTTTTGGCTTTAGCGGCCTCCATCAACTGCACTGCGGCAGGAGGAGTTTTTACCACAAAGTCAAACGACTTGTCTTTATATACACTAATGACAACTGGCAAAATCTTTCCTTGCGAATCCTGAGTTTTTGCATTGAATCGTTTGCAAAACTCCATGATATTCACACCTTTTGCACCAAGTGCCGGACCAACAGGAGGCGCCGGATTTGCTTGTCCACCTTTTACCTGGAGTTTGATAAATATTTCTGCCTGTTTCGCCATGATGCTGACTATTGTATTTCGTTTATGACTGTTTTTCTACCTGCATAAAATTCAACTCTACCTCTGTACCTCTACCGAATATCTTTACGATGACCTTCAGTTTCTTTTTCTCTTCATTTACCTCTTTGATGTCGCCGATAAAATCATTGAAAGGACCATCGATAATCTTAATCGTCTCTCCAACGATAAAAGGCTCAATTAATGCTTCACCAACTCCCTGTGATTCGTCCACTTTCCCCAACATGCGATTCGCTTCGGCTTCCTGCATTGGGACAGGATTGTTCCTGCCGAGGAAGTGAATCACATTGGGCATATTCGATATCGTCTGGACAATCTCGCCGCTCAATTTCTCTGGAATCGCTTCGAGAAGGATATACCCCGGAAGGATATTACGCTCCATCACAACTTTCTTCCCGTTCCGAATTTTGTACACCTTCTCGGATGGTACAAGCACCTGTGTAATGAACTCACTCCATCCAGATCGCTGGACTTCCAACTCAATCCTTTCCTTGATCTTGCGTTCCTTCCCACTGATCACTCTTAGGGAATACCAACGTTTGTCGGATTTTGTCGACACGATATCTGCAGTTTTAGCCATTCAGATTGTAGATAAAAGTGACCACCTGCTTAGATACCAAATCCATCAAAAACACCAGAACAGCAATGAACAAGGAGGCAACGACCACCAGTCTTGCGCTACTCAACAAGTTTGGCATGGTCGGCCATGTCACCTTGTGAAGTAACTCGTTGTAGCATTCTTTTAAATATGTGACGATTTGATCCATTGAACTTCCAAATTTGTATTTCCAGCGTACAACTCCTTTCGCACAGCGCGTTTCTTCTCTCAAAATGTTCTGGACGAAATGCCTCCCATTTTAAGTTTTGTTACGTCTCCAATTTTGCACGGGCAGGAGGACTTGAACCCCCAGCCTACGGTTTTGGAGACCGCCGCTCTACCAATTGAGCTATGCCCGTATCTCAGTGATTTCAAATACATGAATTCAACCAGCGTATATCTGTTGTCCGGTTTTCGCTCCATCCCTTCCCACCGTCGATCCATATTTACAACAGAGAGTCCGCACATTTCTACGATACTTTTTTCGTAGTTCATCAGAAGCAGGAAGCCCGTTGTGTAATTCCAACAGGCTTTCTCTTTGAATTTTTATAAAAAACTCAGCCGTTTTTGAAACGTCTTGAGCGTTAATCAATAATTTCAGTAACCTGGCCGGCACCTACTGTACGACCACCTTCACGAATAGCGAAACGCAATCCTTTTTCCATCGCGATAGTATTCAGCAGATTCACTTCGAGCGTCACGTTATCTCCTGGCATTACCATCTCAACACCTGCAGGAAGTTTGCAATCTCCAGTGACGTCTGTGGTACGGAAATAAAACTGAGGGCGATAACCGTTGAAGAAAGGCGTATGGCGACCACCTTCATCTTTACTCAACACATAGACTTCGCATTTGAAGTTCTTATGTGGCTTTACACTATTCGGAGCACAGATGACCTGACCACGACGAATCTGATCCTTTTCAATACCACGTAACAAAAGACCTGCATTATCACCAGCTTCTCCTCTATCCAGGATCTTTCTGAACATTTCAACTCCAGTCACGACTGATGTCAGAGGTTTTACACCTTCGCCCATCATACCCACTATCTCAATAGTTTCTCCAGTCTTCACCACACCACGTTCGATACGACCTGTCGCTACTGTTCCACGACCTGTGATTGAGAATACATCCTCAACAGGCATCAGGAAAGGCTGATCTATCGCACGCACAGGATTCGGGATGTCCTTGTCTACAGCGGCCATCAATTCTTTGATTGCCAGACGTGCTGTTGGATCACCTTCCAATGCTTTAAGAGCTGATCCCTTAATAACACTCGCATGTGCGCCATCAAATTCATACTGATCTAACAGCTCACGAACTTCCATTTCAACAAGCTCCAACATCTCCTCATCATCCACGAGATCCACTTTATTCATAAAGACAACAATCTTTGGCACACCAACCTGACGAGCGAGTAGAATGTGCTCACGTGTCTGAGGCATCGGGCCATCAGTAGCAGCAACAACAAGAATCGCGCCGTCCATTTGTGCAGCACCTGTAACCATGTTTTTCACATAATCCGCGTGACCCGGACAGTCAACATGTGCATAATGTCTATTCACAGTCGAATATTCAACATGCGCGGTATTGATAGTAATACCTCTTTCCTTTTCTTCCGGAGCAGCATCGATAGAGTCGTAGTCTTTCTTTTCTGCCAGTCCCTCCTCTGCCAATACATATGTGATCGCAGCAGTGAGAGTCGTCTTGCCGTGATCTACGTGACCGATTGTTCCCACATTCACATGTGGTTTGGTCCGTGCGAAAGTTTCTTTTGCCATTGGTACTCTGTTTTAAAATGCTATTGTTTGTATGAAAAATGGATCTAATGATTACTTACTATATGAGCCAATGAAGGGAATCGAACCCCCGACCCCTTCCTTACCATGGAAGTGCTCTACCCCTGAGCTACATTGGCATATGCGCAGATGTAAATCCTGTAGACACGCCACTTCCTGTTTCAAATATTCGCAGCACGGTTTTGCCTTGCTGCTGGAGCGGGCGACGAGATTCGAACTCGCGACCCTCAGCTTGGAAGGCTGATGCTCTACCAACTGAGCTACACCCGCACTCCCTGCACTCTCGACTTTTAGAAAGTGCTGGTATTATTTCTGTGGGGGTAATAGGACTCGAACCTATTCAGTCAGAGACACTAGATTTACAGTCTAGCCCGGCTCTCCAACTCCGGCGCACCCCCATTGATCTGTATCAATCTGTGCTTCTGACATTTCATCTTTTGCCTTTCTACCTGATTCAGCATCTGCCTAAATCCCCTTATCCTCGACTTCAGAAATCTGAGCAACAACGGCCAGACTATCCGAGCCGGCAGAGGGATTCGAACCCCCGACCCGCTGATTACAAATCAGCTGCTCTGGCCAACTGAGCTATGCCGGCTTTTGTGCTCGTATGATAAAACGAAGTCCAGCATAGCTGGGTCTGAAGCTCAAATGGAGTGTGCAATATGATAGTGTAAAGCCTATAACCTGTTGGTTATCAGGAAAATTATGCCAAAAATATTCCTGGATTTTGCATTCCGCCCACGCAAAAATGAACACGCAAAAAAGGACTTTTCCCAAAAGCGCTCGCAAAGATAGTATTTTCCGATTTGAATTCTGTACTATGGCGCTGGGAAAATTAAGACATCCACCACTTACTGACATAAACAACAACCCAAAACGCATCCGGGTCTTCGCCTATTTTTCAATCGTGATGTGTACGAAGCCTAACGTTCCTTGTGTCGTTGGATTTGACGCTTCATATTATCAACGACAAGATCCACGGCTGCTTCAAATGTCTTACTGGTCTCCTTTGCTATCAATGTCTCTCCCGGAACATTGAGCTTAAGTTCAACAATTTTGTCTCTGACCTGTCCTGAGTTCTCGAGTTTGAGAAACACCGAAACATCAACAATCCGGTCAAAGAAATGAACCAATTTTCCGACTTTCTGATCCACATAAGACAGTAATTTTTGGTCGGCGGTAAAATGAACAGCCGTGGTTTGAATCATCATAACGCATGAGTTTTATACATGTACAACAATGAAATCAGGCTTTCGGGTGTGCCTGACGATATGTTTTTTTTAGTCGCTCAATGGAAGTATGGGTATAGATCTGAGTCGCAGCAAGGCTGGAATGCCCCAACAGTTCCTTGATCGCTTCGATATTCGCACCCGCCTCCAGCATATGTGTGGCAAATGAATGACGTAAAACATGAGGACTTCTCTTACCCACAGTACTCACCATCGACAGATACTTATGCACAATGAGATAGATCATCTTGGGATATGCCGCCTTGCCGCTATCTGCGAGAATCAGCTTATCGCATTGAATGGACGGCAACATCGCCCTTTGTTGAATAAAGTGTTTTAGGAATGTGGCAAGATTTCTTCCAAATGGGATAAGACGCTGTTTCTGTCTCTTCCCAGTGACCCGCACCTGCATTTTATTCAAATCGATATCATCTATTGCGAGGCTGATTAATTCAGCTTGTCTGAGTCCCAAACCGTATAACAATTCGATGATAGCCCGATCTCTAAGAAGAGGATACTCAGTTGCCTGAGCCAAACTTTCCTGAAGCCTTTCCAGGCTCTTCTCATCAATCACATTAGGAAGGCTTTTCCGTGATTTTGGTGGTTGAATTTTTGTGAGTGGGTTAGTCGAGACAATCTCACGTCTAAGTAAGAACCTGAAGAATGTCCTAAGAGAGGATAGCTTTCTATTGACTGAACGGCCAACGTTACCTGACTCGAGGAGTGAGACCATCCATGATCTAACATGAAAGTGCTGTACCTGGGACGGCTCGTCAGTTTCATACACAGAAGCCATGAAGACCGCAAAAGCGGCAATGTCCGTGATATAAGCGTGTACGGTATGCGCCGAATAACGTTTCTCGAATTCCAGGTATCTGCGGAATGTGTCTATATGTATGTTCATCCGGAATGTCTTGCCGAACCAATATACGGCCCATCCGGATAGCGCGCAAACTTAAGACTGTGTGCCGTAAGTCTTTTGCTTGTAGACCGCTTTCAGGACTTCTGTACGTCTCTTTACCGAAGGTTTCGTAAAGTGCTTCCGATTCCTGAGTTCCTTTAAGATGCCTGCCTTCTCAAACTTGCGTTTGTACTTCTTCAGGGCGCGATCGATGGATTCACTGTCTTTGACGTCGACGATGAGCATTTAGATTCTGATTTAGGGGCGCAAAGATAGAAGAATTACGGACTTTTGCCATCCAATTTGAAATTGTCCTCAGGGAGAATCCCGTTCCCAATCCTGTGTAAAATCAAGCTCACCGGGGATATTATGGCGAGAACAACTTTGTACCTTAGATCCATGAAAATCCAGACTATTTTCAGCGTTTTGGCCATTCTGTGCCAAGCCCTTTCATCTGGCATTGCGCAGTTTGTCGAATCCCATGAAATAGTAGGGATAGATCACTTCTCCAGACAGAATGCTCTGATGGGAGGCGGAGCTGCTTTCTTCGATTGTGACAGAGATGGTGACGAAGATCTGTACCTCACCGCCGGCCAGGACATAGATCATTTTTATGTCAATAACGGCGATGGTACTTTCCGGCGAGATACTGCTGCCGGATTCAGCCTTACCGGGCAATACTACACTACCGGAGTCATCGCAGGTGATATTGATAATGACGGATATAAGGACCTCTTTGTGTCCACTTGGGGAAGTACATCACAAGAATTCGCAAAAAATCTACTTTTTTATAACAATGGAGACGGTACGTTCACCGAAATCTGGGCTCTGCAGAATCCGGAAGACCTGGCCTTCTCCATGGGAGCGACTTTTATCGATTTCGACCTGGATGGGTTACTAGATATCTATGTCATTAATTACGTAAAGCGCCCAGAGTTTATCTATGATGAGGACGACAATATCGTCGGCTTCAATCATGAGTGCTTTGCAAATGCATTGTATAAAAATCTCGGAGGTGGTCAGTTCATACAATGGACGTCTCAAAGTGGATTAGGGGACACCGGTTGTGCACTCGCGGTGACAGCTACTGATTACGACAATGACAATCTGCTCGATATCTATATCGCAAATGATTTTGGCCCGTTTATCCAACCAAATAAATTGTATCGAAACATTGGGGGGGATTGGTTTCAAAATGTCAGTGAATCCACAAAAGCGAATGAAGCCATGTATGGTATGGGGATCGCCATTGGTGACTATGACAATGACCTCGATCTGGACTACTATGTGACAAACTTTGGAAGGAATGTGCTTTTGGAGAATCAGAACGGAGTCTTCTTTGAAGATGTCACTACAGCTGCCGGCGTGGAAGATACCTGGAGCAACCTCTTGGATAGCTTGATGGCAATTGGATGGGGTACGGCATTTTTTGATGCTGATAATGATACCGATCTGGATCTCTACATCTCAAATGGCTATGTCCCCAGTCCGGATTTTCTCCAAAGCCAGTTTTTTCAGAATGATCGATTATATCTCAATGACAGTGATGGCACGTTTAGTAATCAGACTGATGCATGGGGGGTCAATAATCCATTCGTCAGTCGCGGCATGGCTTATTGCGATTATGACAATGACGGTGATCTTGATGTGATCTCTGTTGTCTTAAATGTGCCGCCTGCCCTAGGAACCTGGAGAACCGTTTTATATCAAAACATGACAAATGATACTAAGCACTGGATGCAATTGCAGCTTGAAGGTGTTTCAGTAAACCGGGATGCATATGGCTCAAAAGTGTATCTCTATGCCGGGGATCAGATCCTCATGCGCGAAGTGTCGGGTGGCGCCAGCCATGCTTCTCATCATTCGACCAGAGTACATTTCGGATTGGACACAATCAGTGTTGTCGATAGTATTCGCATTATCTGGACAGGAGGAAGACGCATACAGACACTTTACTCTCCTTCTATCAATCAGATCCTGCCTGTCGTTGAGGATACCCTGATCTCTGCTTCAGAATATCCATTCCTGGCAATCACAGATTTGATCAGTGTATTTCCCAATCCTGCGTCTCAAACAATTAATTACCAGTTGCATGACAGCAATCTCCATGTGCAATCGATCTTGCTCATTGATATGCACGGGCGTGTGCGTATAGTATTTGGATCTCCGGAGACAAATCTGCTCACATTGCCGGATCTTGAAAGCGGGGTATATCTGCTTCAGTTTATCACTTCTCAGGGTACCGGCATGAAAAAACTGATGGTAGACAATGACCGCTAAATCAGCGATTCAAAACAGTAACAATTTCAGTGCTACACCAGAGCGCGAAGTCCTGCAGATGTAGACTCCGGGCATGAGTGTTGAAAGATGCAGGATATTCACACCGGGGGCTACACGAGTACGCAGCACTTCATTTCCAAGCATGTCAAACAGCATGCAATCCATTTCTGTGTGATAGTCAAGAATGATGTTGACCTCCTGATAAACATGAGCAGGATTCGGATAGAGTGCAACTTCTGCAACAGAATTCTCGACTATATCCGGTATGCGAGTGGTGAGGATACAAAACGCCGTATCCGGATTAAGCTCAATAAATCCCTTTGGTGAAAGGTCTTTACCTATGAAAGCTGGATATTCCAGTGGATACCTGTTGAACCGAAATACCAGATTGTTTTGGATTGGTGAACCCTGGCTTACCGGACTTCCATTTAGCAAGGGGTTCACATATTCCCACACCACAGAGCTAGCATCCGGCGTCAGTTCAAATGCATATCCACTGTTACCAGCCAGTATGAGGATATTCTGGTTAGGAAGAAACTGAACACCGGATTGTGCTGGAGAATACATTTTTTCAGGTATCGGATGCAGTATCGTGCGGTCAAAAGTCAATGGTAGGTATTGTCCATTTGAAATCCGGAACTCACGACTGACCGTATCGACCACAGGTGTCAGAATATTGATTGTGGATTGTGATGTTGGCACGCGATTATTAAACACAGCGATACTGCCAAAATACGGATACGAGGCATCGAGAGGATCACCGATCCATTGCGCGTCGTGCTGAAAAAACAACTTTTGATCAGATGAGTCTCCACTGTCATAAGCCTCAGGATTGCCCCAGCGAAACAATAAATCTCCACCCCTGGCCCACAGCCCACCACTGTGCTCTGCTGATTCCTGAGAAGTTGTGCTGTGATCAATGATCCATACCTCATGAAACTTTGCCACACTGAGTAAGATGACATCAAGTTGGGGATTGTAATCGATGCTGTTGGTATGCATCCAGTCGCGCACACTTCCATAGTAGATGTAGTTGAGATCAATCAATTCGGGATGTGCTTCGACTTCTCCAAAATTTAATTTGACGGGATCAAAATCCTGAATGAGATGATCCCATGCGTGCCATTCCCAAACAATTGAATCCATTTCCGGATCTACTTCCAGAATCATATCCGGCCATAATGCATCCTCCACGAGTGCATTCGGATCTCGGCCTGCGACTATCGCTTCTTCTGTTGTTTTGGCTTCCCAAGCAATCAAGAGGATATTTCCATTCGGCAAGACATCAAAATCATGATGCAATCTGAAAGACGCATTATTCAAAGTATGTGACCACAACAGTTCATTTCCCCAGGATCGGATTTCAATTGTCTCACCTGCGCCACCTGCCCAGATCGGATCACCGATGGATGCATTGCGACGGACACCTTTTACGAGATTACCATTTGACAGAAGTCGGGTGGCATTGCCAGGTTGCGTTTGTGGTTCACCGGGCCAGGTATGCACAATCTCACCACAGGCATCGAGAAGGAAGACGTGAGGTTGGTTGTATGGGTAGTAGAGATTGTACCCCGGGAATGACAGCTCCGATTGAATGGACAACAATCCAACTGTATTGGTTGGCTGTGACAGTATAGATGGAAGTACACAAAGACTGATCACAGAATATATGCACACCGAAGGCCACATAGACTTCATACGCTGTAAAAATTAGAAGTCCCCTGACAATGCCAGAGGACTTCTTGAAATTTCATCGTTTCTTAAAACTCTAAACTACTTCCTCAGATTCGAAGGCCAGTTTTTACCGTCTGTTCTGACAAGTGTAGTGATGGCGGCCTCACCGTAGTCATTCGACCAGTCAATGACAAGAGTTTCGCCATTGACCGAGATGCTATTGAATGAATAAACCTCACTCCATTGACTAAGTCCAGTGTAAGTAAGTTTTCCACATGCATCCGCAATGCGAAGGTTGCCGTTTGGAAGGCTGCTTTGTGCTGCAGAGTTGTAACATGCATAATAACCACCCATAGACATGTCAGTGAATACCTCACCACTACTATGCGTACTCTTGACATCGTAGATTCCATTGCCATCAAGCACCCATTCTACCTGACCTGTCCAAGTTGAATTACATGCCCAAATCCCACCATTGCCAGTAGTGCTCGCATCAAATACTCCTGCAAGCAGTGAAGGACAAATCAGGTTTGCTTTGTGCTGGAAGAAGGCATTGAATGCCGGCTGACCTTGCAAGATGGTACTTGTATTGATACGATCAAATACCCGCCCATCAGTCAATGTCAGTGTTGCATAGAAATCAAGGGCCTCTCCTCCATTCACATCATTGATGGTAAGACCCAACGCATCCAATGCCTGTTGGAATGTAAATGTAAAGTCGGCAGAAGGTCGACCATCAGGGCTCGTTCCAAACTGACTCCTGGTCTTACAACCCATTGGAGCAGATGTTCCTGTTGGAGCATGGTTCACTGTCCAGCAATATGACTCCACACTTTGTCCGTTGGTGTCATCATAAAATTCCACAGTAAATGACAGAAATGAACCCTCTACATCATTGTAGTTGAACGCAGGTGCATAAGGCCCGGTTACTGCACCCAGCCTGCGCGGGAACGCACCATGTTCCAGATCTTTATATTCTACAAAGGTCCGATCTTGTTCACATCCTGTGATAAACATGAACGCTCCCAGAAAAATTACGATGTATAATTTGAATTTTTTCATTGCTATGTATTATTTCAGATTGTATTTGAAAAAATTAGTCAAGTGTGCATCCGGCCGGATTTGCATCCCAGAATACTTTCCCCTCAAGATTAGCCTTTTGATCCACATTCTCATTTCTGTTTACGAAGCTAGCCGGATACCAGAGTGAACGCGGGAAAGCTCCTGGATTGGCTTCGAGCGATAGCTGCATTCCAGTAGGTTTGCAAGTACGGCGATAGCCATTGAAGGCTTCAAGACCATTTCCATGAGAAGCGAGCCAGTATTCCTTCATGATGACATTAAGTTTGCCATCATTATCAGCAGCACCATCATACAAAGCCAATACTTCGCTCACGTATGCTTCAATTTGATCAGCTGACGGGATGAAAGCAGCATCGGCATCTGCAGCGCCAAAAGCCATCGTCTTGTTGATGGATTCTCTGACACCTGCTTCCAATGAAGTGCGCGCAGCACCGACATCACCACCTGCAATTTTTGCTTCGGCAATCATAAAGTGAACGTATGATGCAAGGATCAAAGGATGAATCCCTACTCCTTTCAAGCCATCAACACCTAGATTCGAAACCTCGGTAAAATTATCAGCGTCAAACTTGCCACCAAAGGGATAGATACCCCATGTAGTCCGTTTCAGATCATCCGGTGGGATACCGCTGTCATCACCATGATCACGTCCCCAATATCCGCCGTATTCCTGATCAGGATCTCCCCAATCAGAAGAGGCTGTACAATAGGGGTATCCTGCTGTCCAATGAAATGGATAAGGTTGTGCCTGGCAACCCAGAGTGAAGAAATTCTCATCGGTCTCATCACCATCCTGGCGATAGAAATAATAGCGGATCCTGGGGTCTTCGGTCTCTTTTTCACCGAACATCGTCCACATCATGTAGTTTGACATATATATAGAAGGCCCGCCGTCTTCATATCCATCAGCATAGAATGGGTGTCTTGAGTCTGGAGCTTCCCTGTTTGCTCCATAGTGAAACTCAAAATCATCTGCGCTGGCAGTAATGTAGTTGCCTGCACTTACGATGTTGTTGATTTCTGTCAGCGAGTTGCCGTTTACATGTCTGGTACTCAGATAATACCTCAACTTCAGCGTGTTTGCCAACTTGAGCCATTTTGCAGGCACACCTCCGTAGAATACGTCGTTTGTCAAACGATAAGCCGCGGGAGTATTGGTGAGATCGTCAATTCCGCTATTCAATACCTCAAGGGCTGCAGTATACACGGCTTCATCATCGTCCAGTGAAGGAGAAAGTTTGTCTGTGCCCTGGAGCGCATCCGAATAAGGCACGTCACCAAACAAGTCAACAAGTGTAAACATCACGTAGGCTTTAATGACTTTTGCCACACCGCTATAACCGGGAATCCCATCAGCCGTTGCTTTTTCAATCACCAGATTGATGTCCGGTAACAACGTGGCATATAACTGGCTCCACAAGAAATCGTATGACTCAGGTCCATCAGCGAACGCATAAAACTGGCTTCCTTGCATTGTCATCTGTCTGACGAATGGTGTAGTGATATCTGTCACTCCAAGAAAGGTCGGATTTACCCATGTATCGCCAATCTCAATGAAAACATTATTCATGAGAAGTGCCACGTTTGCATTTTCAGGTCCTACAGAATTAGGATCCGTCAGCAGATCGAGGTCACAGGATGAAACAAATCCCATGACCATCAGCATTGTGAATATTCTATATATTTTTTTCATTATTCCTCTTTTAAAAAAATTAGAAGGTAACTCTTAAACTGCCACCATATTGCTTTGAAGTCGGCACGTTCAAGAGCTCAAATCCCCGTGCGTTTCCAACACCTGTTCCCGAGAGTTCGGGATCAAAGTTTGCTCCTTTCGGGAAGCCCAAGGCATTGAACCACATATTTTGTCCAGAAAGCGTCAGGCTGACGGAACCAAATGGTGAATTGTTCAAGAGTTTCGCAGGCAGACTGTATGAAAGAGACACCTCACGCAACTTGACATAGCTGGCATCATACGTCCGCATTTCGTCTATGAATACCCCACCATTTGTCCAATAGTGTGACGTAGAGTTGATCTGCACAGTGTTTGGAGAGCCATCGGCCTGTACCCCTGGAACAACTACAGGAACGAAGCGATCAAAGTCCGTCTCTTGGAGAATACCACGACCCATCAATGTTGAAGGCGTTGTTGCATACATTGTACCACCATCAGAGTATGATATCAAACCGGAAATACTCAGCCCTTTCCATTCCATATTGAGACCACCGTTGAGCTGATAGTTGGGATTCGGATCACCCAGGATCTGGAGTCTGTTGTCAACGACATATGTGCCCGCTGTTGAGACCAGAAGTTCACCATTCGCATGACGTTGAATCTTCTGACCCTGGATCACACCATAAGGTTCGCCAGGAATAATAAAGCTTCCGAGCGTGGTGTAAAGTCCGAGCAGAGAAAGCTGGTCAACACCTTCGATAATTTTATCTACGGTATTCTCATTCTTTGTAAAGTTTCCAAACAAGCCAAGTACAAATGAAGCACTCCTGATAGGTGTCACACTCAATCCCAACTCTATTCCTTTATTACTTATCTCAGCCGCATTCACCGTTGTCTCCTCTCCACCGGTCGAAGGATCCAACTCCAATGGAATAATCAGGTCTGTGGAGTTCTTGTCATAGAGCGAAAGATCCAAACCGACGCGATTGTCAAAGAACTTAGCTTCAATACCGAACTCGATTTCACTATGAAGTTCCGGGCCGAGATTAGGATTTCCGAAAACATTGCTGACTGAATTCGTATTGATATTTGTACCACCAGCCGTCACAAATTCCTTAGCTACCGTAGCCAACACATTTCTGGTCGAATAGGGGTTCGGATATCCTGCAGATGTGCCATAGCCAATCCGAAATTTCAAATAGTTGAGTGCATTCCCCTGAAGACCTTCAAAGGCATCTGTCGGTACAAACGAGAGACTTACACTCGGATAGAAAATGGATCTGTTTTCTTCTTCAAGTGTAGAAGTCCAGTCATTCCTGCCTTGGAGGTTCAGGTATAGAAAATCACCAAAGCCAAACGTCAAGGCTGCATAAGCACCGAGTTGCCTTTGATCCTCGATACGTGAAGAGTTCTCGTGCGTGATAAAGTTGCTGTGTTCAAACAGGCCGTAGACAAATTGATTTGAACTATTCGTAAAGGTTTCATCCCTGTTGGTACCTACAAAGTTCCCGCCGACCAATACGTCCAGATCAATCTTACTGGTAAGATCCGTGATAAATGCCAAGTTGAGGTTATGAGACTGAATAAAATTCTGTCTGAGAGATGTTTGAAGCTGACCATCGGGTATTTGCGGGCCACCCCGATTGTTTTCATATCTATAGCGCTGATTGTACTGATCAATACCGACCTGATAATTGAGGCTAAGATTATCAGTGATCGCATAACCCAGCCTGATTGTACCAAAGAAGCGATCCAGGAATTCCTTATCAGATGTATTCTTCAAAGTCCAGATCGGATGCTGGATATCATTTCCTCCACGGTAGAAGATAGATTGGTGATCAGGTGTTTCAAATGCCAGATCAGCTATCGACTGGCTTCTAGGTACATAAAACACATTTGAAAAGAGTGATGCAGCACCGGCATCAGGGTTGGAACTCGTACTAATACCGGTGGGTGGTGCTACCCTGTCCATGTTGATGTAATTGAAAGTAGCACTCACTTTGACATTGTTTGCCAGTTGTGTATGCACACCGAGACTGAAGTTGTGTCGCTTCAGATTGCTCAATGGCACAAATCCGCCTTCATCGCGATATGCATAACTCGCACTGATCGAAGAACCATCGGAAATCTTATTCGAAATGGAAACTGAGGTGTTACTGATCAGTCCTGTTTCGAAGAAGTTTTGCAGATTGTCATACGCTTTGTACTGATATCTGGCGCCAATATACTCTGGATAGATACCGCGGAGAGCAGGTCTGTCGTATGGATGTGCGATTGTTCCGTCCGCAGCAATTCCAAATTTGCCAGGTTGATCAAATGGAGCTCCCCAATTAGAAAAGGCCGCGGATGCAGAGTTGTCAAACCCGTTCCCGTACAAGTCCTGATCTTCCGGAAGGCTGGCTATATCGTTTGCATAGACACCTTGTTCAACTGAGATGTTGAATTTCTTGTTCACATCCAAACCACTACCTGTTTTGGTCGTAATAAGGATGACCCCATTCCGGCCTTGCTCTCCATACAGAACGGTAGCGCTGAGACCTTTCAGGACACTGATTTCAGCAATGTTTTTTGGGTCAAGATCCAGGAAGCGACTTGATGCTGCAGCATTTCCTTCATTCGCATTGCGGTCTGCATCGGTTCCACTTCCGAAAGGAACGCCATCGACAACGAATAGTGGCTGGTCAGATCCGGATATGGTAGACATACCCCGAATCGTGATGTTGGTACCGCTCCCTGCCAATCCGCTGGAAGCAACGATGTCTACTCCAGGTACTTTGCCTCGCAGGACGCGGGCAACATCAGCTTCAGGTCTTAGCTCAAGGTCCGAATCGCTGATCGTCGTCACGGCATATCCAAGCGCTTTCTTTTCTCGCTTGATACCAAGTCCGGTCACAACGACCTCGCCGAGCTCGACCCCTTCGAACATAGTCACGTTGACTACGCTTTGGACGCCGACCTCAAGTTCTTGTGTGGAATAACCGGTGTAAGTGACTACGAGGGTGGTCCCCCCATCCGGCAAGCTGAGCGCGTAGTTCCCATCAAAGTCTGTGACGGTTCCTACTGTCGTGCCTTTCACGACAACGTTTGCACCGATCAATGGAACGCCTTCGTCGTCGACGATCTGACCGGAAACAGTTCTTTGCGCAATGGACATGCCAAACGCGCAAAATACTGTTACTACTAACAGTGAGAGTCTTTTCATACAAATCTGGTTTTGTTATCTAATGAATTGAATACCAATTCCTTTGGGCTAATTCTTCACCAAAGCCTACACCACTTTCCAGCCCTAAATCCGATCTAAATCCTATCTGGTCGCGCCAAAACTAATATTTTCTAACCAATACACAACCACCACTTTTACATTTCCTTAACAAATAACCTTAAGGAATCCTTACTGAATCCTAAACGTCGTGTAAATGATTTCGATGCCCTGATGTGAAAAACTTTGACCTCTTTTTTCAGTTGTCCGCCGTTCCCCGGTGTCTTTTGGTCGCCAAAACAAGACATTTTGAAGAGGTTGTCACCTATCAATTATCGATTGCCTGAAGACATCTGCGATACATTGGTATTACATTGCGGAGACCATAATAGAGGGCATCGGATATCAACGCATGTCCAATGGAGACCTCCAGAAGAGATGGTATCTGACGCCTGTAAAAAGAGAGGTTAAGTAGGTTCAGATCATGACCAGCATTTAATCCCACACCCAGCGCAATGGCGGTTTCGGCTGCCTGAATGTGGCTTTGAATTGCCAGCTCAGGGTTTTTTAAATAATCACTGGCATACTTCCCAGTATAGAGTTCAACGCGCTGCGTTCCTGTGTCTGCGGCACCCTCAATCATGAGTACTTCAGGATTTACAAACAGTGAAACGCGAATGCCTTTGCTGTTTAATGCATCGATGATATCCTTAAGAAACGACCTATGTGCCAAAGTATTCCAGCCTTCACTTGATGTAAGAACACCCGGAGGATCCGGTACAAGTGTGCATTGTGCGGGGCACACTTCCAGGACTAAATCCATAAAATGCTTGTCAGGATACCCTTCTACATTGAGCTCAGTATTTATGATCGGTTTCAGATCCCGAACATCCTGGTACCGAATATGCCTCTCATCAGGACGAGGGTGTACTGTGATACCCTGGGCCCCGAATGCTTCACAGTCCAATGCTACTTTAATGACATCGGGGAGATTGCCACCTCTGCTATTGCGTAGCAGTGCCACTTTATTGATGTTCACACTGAGTCGAGTCATGGCTTAAAAATCAGGATTAATTCTTTACTTGCACGAAAGCAGTTGGCATTCTTCATTCGGCCAGCTGACACACTATGCATCCTTTTTTCAAAATATTGACGATGATTGCTTTGCTGGGAGCTGGAACCCTCCTCGCCTCTTTAGGCATAGTAATTATTGCCATAGTACAAGGTATCGATATACAGAGCTTGATGGCTGTACTTTTGGAAGGTGAGGGCGATTTTCCGAAAGAATTGCTGCGAGGGATGCTATGGGTCCAGGCTATTGCAGGATTCATACTGCCGGCTTTTATGTTCGCCTGGATTTTTTACCGAAAGAATTGGTTGTCGCATTTCGGTTTGGCCAAAATACCAAGCCTGACTATTTGTGTATTTGCAATTATAGCCCTATTTGCAGCGTATCCCCTTGTGCAACTGTCCTATGAGGTCAATGCGGCGCTGCCTTTGCCCGAATGGATGACGGTGATGGAAGATAATGCGGCAGAGATTCTGGGCGACATTCTTGCGATGGACAGCGTCGGAAGCTTTCTTATCACATTATTGTTGGTAGCGATTTTACCCGGAATCGGAGAAGAGTTAGTATTCCGTGGTATTCTGCAAAGACAAATTCAGGCATGGACAATGAAACCCGTCCTGTCGGTATGGATTACAGCGATCATATTCAGCGCTATCCACATGCAATTCGAAGGGTTTCTGCCAAGAGTCGCACTTGGAGCACTCCTTGGGTTTGTGTACCTCTGGTCAAACAATCTTTGGGTACCAATCATAGTCCACGCAGTAAACAATGGGATGCAGGTTGCGATACTGTACTTTACCGGAGTTGATCTCAGTGATGTAGAACAAGAGACAACAATGCCTCTCAATGCCTGGATTATTGTTGGGTCGGTGTTCGTATTATATCTCTGCTACAATATGATCACCAAATCGCGTCAAAAAGATGGCTGATACCGAACTGCGACGTCGTCTGATCACTGGCGTTTGCATTGGCGCTGTGATCATTGGGGCAACATTATCCGGGATCATTGGCTCATACATTCTGGTGCTGGTGATTATCGTCATGAGCTCCATTGAGTTCTTCAGAATGCAGGCAGAGGAACATCAGTTAGGGATGTGGCCTTCGATATTCTCCATTACTCCGGCTTTATCCGTATCCATTGCGATGATTAATGCGGATCAATTACCTCTTACGCTATGGCGCGAAATGCTAGTTGCAATAATCGGGGCATTTGGACTGTATGTTATTCTCCAGCTTATCAGCGGAAAGAAATTCAATGCGAAATCTTTCAGCAGGTTATGTCTGGCCTTATTGCTTATCATATTACCAGGAATGTTCGCGATTTGCATTGGTCTTATGTCACCAAGGCTATTGCTTGGAATGTTCATCATGCTGTGGAGCAGTGATGTGTTTGCGTACTTTGGAGGCAAAGCTTTTGGAAGACACAAGCTGATGCCGTCGGTGAGCCCGAAGAAAACGTGGGAAGGTGTCTTCTCCGGATTGATCATGGCGAGCGTGGCTGCCTGGGGAATGAGTTATCTGTTTCCGGAAATAGCCCTCAGACATTGGATCGTAATCGGGATGCTCGTTGTTATATTTGGCACTATAGGAGACCTGATGCAAAGTGCGGTGAAAAGAGCTGCGGGTGTGAAGGACTCCGGAAACATTTTACCCGGACATGGGGGCTTCTGGGACAGGTTCGATTCGTTTCTCGGTTGTGCCCCATGGGTAGGCGCTTATCTGATGTTGTTTTATGAACAGACATAATCTAAGACAGAAGGAATTATGAGATTACATCGTGAAGGCCGTGTGACCTTATTCTATTTCGCAGGTATCCTGTGTTCGATTGTCCTTGCATTGATCTTCTTTATAGGATTTACGATCAGTACATCGATATTCCTTGTGTTAATTGCAATTCTCTACGCCTTCCTGCTCAACTTCTTTAGAAATCCGCAGCGCCACATCGCACAAAAGAATGACTCACTTATTTATTCTCCTTGTGATGGCAAAGTTGTTGCGATTGAAGAAACCACCGAAGACGAGTATTTCAAAGATCGTCGCATCCAGGTTTCCATCTTCATGTCTCCATTGAATGTACATGTGAACCGTATTCCTGTCTCAGGTAAGATCGCCTATCAAAAATATCATGCGGGAAAATATCTGGTCGCATGGCATCCGAAATCTTCGACAGAAAATGAAAGGAACACTGTCGTAATCGATCAGGGTCGATATGAGGTACTGCTAAGACAAATCGCAGGCGCACTTGCTCGTCGAATCAGTTGTTATGCTCAGCAGGGAGAACAGTTTCAGCAAGGAGAAGAACTTGGCTTTATCAAATTTGGTTCGCGCGTCGACCTCTTTCTACCATTGAATGCAAAGATCAATGTGAAAATTGGCCAGAAGGTTTACGGGAATATCGATGTGATCGCGCAGATAGGTAAAACCGGCGAAGCCGGGAAAGTCGGTGAAGCCGGCGAAAAAACAAACGGGTAGACTCCAAGACTGTTTGTGACCGTGAATCGGATTTCCTTCGCCTCAAGCCTTAGCCTTCGCCTTTCTTCAAACTTCAGGTCTCATCTGCGGAAAAAACAACACCTCCTGTATTGAAGGCTGATTGGTGATAATCATCGTGAGTCTGTCCATACCAATACCTAACCCAGCGGTCGGCGGCATACCATATTCAAGTGCTCTCAGAAAATCTTCATCAAGTGTCATTGCTTCTTCATCACCACGCTTTCCAAGTTCCAGTTGTTCTTCAAAACGGGAGCGTTGATCGATAGGATCATTGAGCTCTGAAAAAGCATTTGCGATTTCGGTACAATTACAAAATGCTTCGAACCGCTCTACGAGTCCTTCATGGACACGATGTTTCTTGGCGAGTGGTGACATTTCCACAGGATAGTCAGTAATAAAGGTTGGTTGCACAAGATGTGGTTGACACATTTCACTGAAGATCTCGTCGATGATTTTTCCTTTCCCGATCGTAGGCTCGAGATGGATCTTCAATTCTTTTGCCACCTCACGCAGTTGAGCCTCGTCCATGTGGCTGACATCCTTACCGGTATAATGCCGGATGGATTCAAACATGGTCATTCGCGTCCACGGCCGCTTGAAATCAATCGTATTGTCGCCGACGGAAATAGCTGTTGTACCATGAATAGCAATTACGCACTTCTCGATCATCTCTTCTACCAGTTCCATCATCCAGAGATAATCCTTGTATGCAACATACAATTCAATCTGTGTGAACTCCGGGTTGTGTGAGCGGTCCATTCCTTCATTCCTAAAATCTTTTGAAAATTCATATACGCCATCGAATCCTGCGACGATAAGTCGTTTTAAATACAACTCATTTGCAATACGCAGGTAAAGCGTCATGTCCAGCGTATTGTGATGGGTCTTAAACGGACGTGCCGCGGCTCCTCCATACAATGGCTGAAGGATCGGTGTTTCTACTTCGAGGTAGCCTTTCGCATTGAGGTATTCGCGCATCACATTATAAATCGTGTTGCGTTTCACGAAGATCTCACGCAAGTGTGGGTTTACTGTGAGATCCACATACCTTTGACGATACCGCAATTCAGGATCAGTAAACGCATCATGAGTCACACCCTCCGCATCAACTTTGACCACCGGCAATGGGCGTAACGCTTTGCACAGAAGTTTTAACTCCTTTACGCGGACAGAAATTTCTTCTGTCTTTGTCAGAAACACAGTACCGGTAATACCAACGATATCTCCCAAGTCAAGAAAACGCTTGAAAAAGTCATTGTAAAAGGCCTTGTCTTCGCCAGGGCAAATTTCATCCCGAACAACATAGATCTGAATGCGACCAGTGGTATCCTGTATTTCTGCAAATGCCGCTTTCCCCATTACGCGCGTCATCATCAGACGCCCGGCAATCCTTACCTCTCCAAGTGCTTCGGGATTTGATGCAAATGTCTTTTTTATCTCATCTGCATGATGTGTCACTTCATAAAGGACAGCAGGAAAGGGATCGATACCCATTTCTATGATATGCTTCAGATTCTCACGCCGGACAATTTCCTGTTCTGATAGTTTCATGCTTTGTTTTCCCGTAAAGGGCGCTAAAATACGAAGGGCACGTTAAGGGGGTATTCACGCCAAGATTTCTCACGCAAAGCCGCAAAGAGCGCGGAGAAGAGAAGAACGCAAAGAATCTTTACGTACTCTGGCAGAGGGCAGTATCGAAAATTGCTCTCTTCAGTCTAAAACTGTCTATCCGCGGTGTTGTTGGATTTTTTCCAAGCCTTAGCGCGCTTTGCGAGAATAATTTCTTCCTTAGCGTCCTTTGCGGCTTGGCGTGAACTGATCTCTCCGCGTGAACATCAACAATTACGCTATTTTCGGCTTCCCGTCACACGTGCTCCATTGGAAAAGAAGAATCAAGCGCCACTTTACATTGATGTGATCATACCGGTTGCCTTACCAAAGCCGTATACATATCATGTGCCAGCAGGATTTCAATCTCGTATTCAATATGGGATTCGGGTAGAAGTACAGTTTGGGAAATCAAAACGCTATGCAGCAATTGTCGTGGCAACTGGAAGTGAGGCTCCTGCTTATAAAACCAAAAGCATCATCGATGTGATAGACGATGTCCCAATCATCACACGCGTGCAATATGCTTTCTGGCAATGGATGAGCGAATACTATTGCTGTATGATTGGTGAAGTCATGAACGCTGCACTTCCATCCAGCATGAAACTTTCGAGTGAAACGCGCGTCTACCTGATCCATGAACCAGAACAAGAAGAACTCATCGAACTTCCTGAACATGCACACACGGTAATTGAAGCGCTGAGACATCGAACCGAACTCACCCTTGATGAAATCCGTAAGCTGCTTGGGATCCAATCGGTGTTGCCGGTTATACATCTACTCTTTGCTCGTGGACACGTTGCGGTCAAAGAGGAACTTATTGATGCTTACAAGCCAAAAATTGAAAAGTATCTGCGGTTGGCTGCACATCTTCGCAACGACGACAAGGCAATGCATGAGGCTCTGAACATGACACAACGGTCGGAGAAACAAACACAAGCTCTCCTGCATTTATTCCGTCTCACAAAAAATTCGCCGGAAATATTGCAAAAGACAATCACGGATGCGGCTGATATCGATAACACTGTGATTAAAGCACTTGAAAAAAAAGGAATCCTGGAAATCACTCTCCATGAAGAGAATCGTATTTCTCTTGATGAGGAAGATGCTATACCTCAAATTGTGCTCAATGCAGATCAGGAACAGGCCTGTGAACAAATCCGCAGCATGTGGACTGACAAACACGTTGTCCTACTCCACGGAGTCACAGGCAGTGGCAAAACCTGGGTATATCAGAAACTTCTGCAAGAGGCACAACAACGCGGTCAACAGACACTTTACCTGCTACCGGAAATTGCTCTCACTGTACAGGTTGTACAGCGACTGCGTAGAATTTTTGGAAACCAAATTGTCATCGCGCATTCAGCATTGAGCAACAATGAACGGGTAGACCTCTGGAAGCGTGTCATGGAAGGAGCACCATTCATCCTTGGTGTCCGATCAAGTGTGTTTTTACCTTTCAAAGATCTTGGTGTGATCGTGGTCGATGAAGAACATGATAGCTCTTTCAAACAAGCTGATCCCGCACCGAGATATCATGGGAGAGATGCTGCTATCTATCTGGCGACATTATGGGATGCTCGCGTCTTACTCGGCAGTGCGACACCCTCAGTAGAAACGTTTTTCAATGCTTCCAAAGGAAAGTACGGCTATGTGGAGATGCGCACGCGGTACCAGGATGTGAGGATGCCTGACATGCATTTAGTTGATCTGAGAAAAAATCGACTCGCCAAAAATTCACAATTCTCGCAGATCCTGGTAGATGGCATCCGCAAGACACTTGATGCACATCAGCAGGTGATCATTTTCAAAAACAGAAGAGGTTATGCTCCGCTCGTCAAATGTCAGCTTTGTGGGTGGCATGCCATCTGTGATCAATGTGACGTGAGTATGACATATCACAAATACAACAATAATCTTCATTGTCATCTTTGTGGAACACAACGACCTGTCCCGATCCAATGTCCTGCATGCGGATCTACGGATATTATTCTCGAGGGATTTGGAACACAGAAGATAGAAGATGAGCTCAAAGAGATATTTCCTGACGCACGTGTGGCCAGACTGGATTTTGACAGTACGCGCAGTAAGTTTTCATATCAAAAAATCATCGATGACTTTGAACATAAGGCAGTCGACATTCTTGTAGGCACGCAAATGGTGACAAAAGGATTGGACTTTGATCATGTTGGACTGGTGGGTGTCGTGCATGCTGATCAACAATTATATTTCCCACACTTCCGCGCATTGGAACGCACATTTCAGCTCCTTGTGCAAGTGAGTGGTCGGGCAGGTCGTAAAGAAACTCCCGGCAATGTCATCGTTCAGACATACAATCCAACTCATGCTGTCTTTGCAGATGTTGGATTCAATGATTATCTCTCTTTCTACAATCGGGAGATTGCCGAACGCGAACGCTGGGCCTATCCGCCTTTTGTCCATCTCATTAAGATCACGGTCAAGCATCCAGACAGACACACCGTGAGATTTGCCGCAATAGAACTCGCGAAACGTCTTCGCCTACGAATCACGAAAGGTGTGCTCGGACCTGCAGAGCCGCGAATCGGTAAAGTGCGCAATCAGTACATCATGAATCTTGGACTAAAAATTGGACGCGTGACGGGACGGAGTAGTCAATTAAAAGAGATCCTGCTGGAGGAAATCATGATCCTCAAAAGACAGAAAGGAATGACGACAATACGAGTGAATATTGATGTGGATCCTGGGTGAGGGAAAAACAAGAAGGCAAAATGTAAAATGTAAAAGGCAAAATGTAAAAGTGGATGCACGTTTGACTTTTACATTTTACATTTTGACTTTAATTCTTCAGTGGAGATAGGGGGATTCGAACCCCCGACTTCTTGCATGCCATGCAAGCACTCTAGCCAACTGAGCTATATCCCCAAAAATTTCGGACCGTGAAGATACATTCCTGAATGATTCTCAAAGAATGTGTTTTGACTCATTGTTTAACAAACGATTTCTGGATGGTCAATCCAAAGTATACTTCTCGGGACTCAACATTATGAAATAGTCATAGATTCGATCATCGTGACACTAAGACAACTCTCAACAAACGTCATCAATTATCCACGTGCGGTATTGCGATTGATTGGACTATTCGCACATACATCTCACACGCTGATACTTGTGATCTTTCATACAAAGCTCAGTGCTCCAGAAGAAAAAATGTTCAGAATACGCCAACGATGGGCAAAAGGAATGATGAAGATTCTTGGATTCAAGATTACGTTTAGTGGCGAATATCCAGAAGACGAGCCATGTCTGTTTGTATCGAATCACCGCTCCGCACTTGACCCCATTGTGATGTTGAGTAAACTCAAAGCATATCCTGTATCACGTGCAGAAGTGCGCAACTGGCCTTTGGTAGGCAAAGGCGGACAGATGACTGGAATTATTTTCGTTGACAAAGGCAACAAAGAGTCTCGTGCTCAAACACGGCTGATTCTTTTAAAAGAACTACAGAATGGCCATAGTATCCTGATATACCCTGAAGGGCGAACCAATGTCGCCACAACCACATCGACATTTCAAAATGGATCATTTGCGCAAGCAGCGACTGTAGGATTTCGTGTAGTTCCGCATGTGATCGAATACAAGGACAAAGAAGACTATTGGGATCACACTGATGGCTTTGCCATGTATTTCATCAAACGCTTCGGAAAACGGACAACGCCGATTCGGATCGTATTCGGAGAACCGATGCGTTCGGATAATCCCTGGACATTGTTGCGCAACTCACAGCATTGGATTGATGAAACAATACAGAACGTGCGCAGGGATTGGGATTGATAAAGTAATCTCAGGTAACTGAACAATGACCTATTTTCTGTTGATCACCTCTCTGATCGTGGTTTCAATATCAGGATCGCTTGGCCTTGGCGCTCTTGCCTGAGCGATGTTGCCCGCTGCATCGATGAGCATATAAGTAGGTGCAGAATTTATCTTGTATGGTTTCAGTTCCGGATTGTTAAACTGACCAATCGAAAGCAGTTGAACTCCGGGATATATCCGTTGTTCAAGGAAAGGTGCATAAGAAAACGACCGCTTACCCGTGACAAATTCTTTCCACTCTGTAACCTGCTCTTCACCACCTTCAAGCGCGATGTATACAAACTCTACATTTTCATTTTTCAGCTTTTCCTGAAGAGTAAGACTATGCGGCAGCTCCTGAAGACATGGATAACACCATGTGCCCCAAAAATCCACATACACGACTTTACCTTTCAAATCAGAAAACCTCACAGTATCTCCGTTGATATCCGGTAATGCGATATCCGGCGCAGGACTGCCGGGCTTTAGGGATTTGAATTCCTGAGCAACGTGCAGGAATTTCTTAAAGTAATGTTCAGCGGTGTGGTTTTCCTGAAAGTACTCTTCGATTGTTGCCAGGACATCATAAAAGTTTTCGTTCGCCATCGCATGCGAAAATTCATCCGTCAGTGCAAAGAGCGCTGCATCACGTGGCTCACCCTGAAGATGCTCTTTAATAATTCCGAATTTCAACTCAAGGCTATTTTGCCATTTCACAGAATCAGCAAGATCCTTATGTACATGTTCAACCCGATCCTGCACATAAGAACTCAAAAACGCCTGGTACTCCCACATATAGTCATCCGGCGCGGATGTCAGGTCGACGTCCTTCATGAAATCATAAAATGACGTATCGGGAAACAGGTATACGAATGTGTCGTTCACGTAGTAGTTGTGATAGTAGAGATATCGGAAGTATTCATTATAACTTTCATAAGAACGTAGATTTTGTACAACTTCAGCGATCGGTTGCCAATCTGGATTCTCATCAAAGTGTTCATGAATCAGATCTTTTTCCCACTGCAATCTTTTACTCAATACGTTCTTCAGCGAATCCGTCGAGACATAGTAGAGATCCCTATTGTTTCCTTTGAACAATGGATTAGTATTACGCAGACTATCTCGACGTGAATAATAGGAGAATGCCCCTGCACGGGATCCAGCATAATCAAACACATTCCTATTGTCCACCAATCGCCTTGTTACTCTCAAACTATCTCCGGGCGCTAAATACAAGTCCATTGTTTGTGTGAAGCCTTTATCATCACAGATCTGGTAATAATCCGCCTTTGCAATCGGAAACTCAAAACGGAATTCACCATCCGCAGCGATCGAAGTGGTATCAACTGCCGAAAGCCAGCTCCGGTAGCTATAGCGGTCATCGGCTTTGTAGAGTATGAGGAACTCCGACTCTGAACCTTCAATTTTGCCTGAAAGAATTGCTGTAGTAGAAGTTTTTTGACAGGAGAAGAAAAACGAGGTAGTGAAGAAGATGAGGAGGATATTTTTCATCAAGGCGAATTTTCCTTATAACGACGTTAATCACAATAACGTCAGAATGCACAAATAAAAAAGGCATGATAATTATTCCCGTTGGGTTTCCTTTGGCAGGGGAGGTATGGCTTGACCCGTAGACGGACCTGGGAGCGTTTGAGGATGAGCCTCTTTGAATCAGCCGCCGAATTATACTATATTTGCCGTCCCTTCTTTAAAAGGGTAATACCGCGGAGTGGAGCAGTTGGTAGCTCGTCGGGCTCATAACCCGAAGGTCGCAGGTTCAAGTCCTGCCTCCGCTACAAGAAAAAGGCATCGGGAATCCGGTGCCTTTTGTTTTAGATCGGAATGGATTTTCTCAGCCTTAGCCTTCTCCTTAGCCTTTCTTCTTACTTCCCCTTTCCCTGAAACAATACCAACACAGTATAAAAGAGAATCTTGATGTCCAGACCGAGGGACATGTTTTCGATATACAGGATATCAAATTTGAGCCTTTGTATCATTTGATCTACAGTGGATGCATAGCCGTATTTCACCTGGCCCCAGGAAGTAATACCAGGCCGCACTTTCAACAAGTGTTTGTAATGCGGCGCACGTTGCATGATTTGCTCGATATAGTATGCACGTTCAGGCCTTGGTCCCACGAGCGACATTTCGCCTTTCAGCACATTCCAGAATTGTGGGATCTCATCGAGTCTCCACTTGCGCATCTTCGCTCCCCAGGGTGTGCAGCGCTCATCTTCTTCGTGCGAAAGCTGCGGACCGTTTGTCTCGGCGTTGTTTTGCATAGAACGAAACTTGTGTATCCTGAAGGGTTTCCCATTTAAGCCAATACGTTCCTGAGAATAGATCACCGGGCCCGGAGAAGAAAGTCTTACACGCAATACGATATAAATAAGCACAGGAAGCAATACGACAATCAATACTGCGCTTACGATGACATCGATCAACCGCTTCAATAGGATTTCCCACAACGGCATAAGTCCGTGCTTGATCTCTATGAGCACCGCACCGTATGGATAATTCATCTTCACAGTACCGAGCATGATATCGTACATATCCGGGATGATCTTTGTGAGTACACGATCGTCGTAGTCAAACAGGGTGTTGAGAATGCCTGAAAGTTTGCCGTGCTCTGAAGTCTCGATGGCAATGATTGCTTCTTCTACATTATGCGTGTCGATGACGGCGTTCAGTGTGTTCACCATTCCAAGTTTTGGCAACTTCTTTTCCAGTGCATTCCCACTGCTGCCATTCGCATCAATGAATCCGATGAAATGATTTCCGAGACTTCTCTTGCGTGAGATGATTTCTTCGTAGAGCTCTACTGCCTTCTGATTTCCACCAATAATGATTGTGTTGTATGATATTCTTCCACTCTTAAGCCTGTTGCTAGCCCATGAGAGGATAATCATTCGGCTGAGCGCCGTAAAACTGAAGTGCAATAAAAATAATACAAGCAAAGACGCATAATAGTCGGCGCGTCCCATCACAAAGTCATCCAGAATCAACGTAAAAAACAAAAACAAGACTCCACAGAAGGAAAGGAAAAATGTGCGGGCCAGCGTAGTAAATCGAGACAGACGATAGATATCCCTGTATCTGTCAAACACCCAATAAAACAGAATCCAACCAAGTGGCACGATAAAAACGCTGTACCAGAAATTCGCATCCTGCCACAACCCTTCTTCTACGGATTTGCCTTCACGGGACGCGCGATACACATAGAAGGCGACCCATGCGAACATGGCCGCGAGAAAATCTGCGCAGGCATACAGAAACATATGGAACATGCGGCGTCTCTTCATTGGGTAATATGTACAAGCTTCATATTATCAAGAAAGATTTCGGACTGTACCAGGGCCGTATCGTGAGCAGCTGTAAATAATACCTGATATGCCTGCAGCTGAGATGCATAGAGGGCAGCACTTAGCTCTACATATATCTTATTCCAGTCTTCTTGCGGCCTTAATACCAGAATCGATACAGACGCAGGTTCAATACCTGCAGCATGACCTACCAGACCAATGCTGAAGGCGACATTATTTTTATAGTGCAACTCGAGGTACACGGACGTGCCATTTACCGGAAGCTCCGTGAGGAGTGGTATTGAAGCAACCTGGATAAAATCCGCATCCTCCCACAACACAATTTTTCCTGAGCCATTCCCTTCAAAAGTACCTGTAGTGATACGCTCTACGGATGTGGCAGGGTCCTCATCAAGATCATCGGTAAGACGGTGTGAAGATTCGAAGTCCTCGAGATATGCTATGGTTACATTTGATCTGTATCGCGTATGCATGTCTACTGTAAGCGTAGCCTCCGGAACAAGAGAGGCATTGATCGTATGGGGTTCGAAAAACGGATAGAAATCTGCTGCTGACTGAATACCATTGACCCGGATGCCAGGAAAAAACATGAGCTCGGTTGGTCCTGTTGCAATGAGCGGAATCAAGGCCGGAATGCTATAGGTCCCAATGAAGTTGCCATTGATGTAAACCCATACCTCGCCAAATTTTTGTTGAGAGGTTCCTGTACCCGCAATGGGATCTACTGAGATTTGATCTATCCTTACGTATGAAGGCACAGGGTCTGCGGGATTGATGAAATCGCAGCCAGTGACAAACATAGTCAACGCGATGAGCGTAAGTTCACAGATGAATTTGCCTGGTACTTGCATCAATTGCTTCTAAAATTTTTTGCACTGCATCGAGCGAAGCAATGCCATCATCAATTGTCACATCAGGTGTCCTGTCATTGATAATCGCATCTGCAAAACGCTGCAATTCAGTTTGGATTGCATTTACAACAGGGATCTCCGGCTTTACTCGTTGAATCCACTTTGTACGGCCACCAAATGAAACCGGCAAAATAAATCCTTGTGTATCGGTCGGTTGCTCGTCGTACATCCTGACAATCTCAGTTTCTTTTTCTAAAAAATCAATGCTCATATAAGCATCGCGTTGGAAGAGGCGCAACTTGCGCATACTCTTAAGACTGATTCTGCTGGCTGTGAGGTTGGCAACGGCGCCATTGTCAAAGGTAATCCTTGCATTGCAGATATCGTGCTGTTCACTGACAACAGAAACACCATTTGCCTGAATGCTTACAATTTCTCCTGGTATCAGCTCACGGACAATGTCCAGATCATGGATCATGAGGTCATGCACCACGCTCACATCTGTGCCGCGAGGATTGAATTGTGCCAAACGGTGACCTTCTATAAACATCGGACGCGGGTTCCAGGCCATTGCTGCCTGAAATGCCGGATTATATCGCTCGACATGTCCTACCTGTATTTTCAGATTCCTTGCTGCTGCCAATACTTTCACTTCTCTGGCTTCTGAAGGCAAATCGGTGACAGGCTTTTCTGCAAAAACGTGGCACCCTCCCTCCAATCCGGCCCGGATGAGTTGATAATGCGTGGATGTCGGCGAAACAATATCAATAACCTGTGATGCAGCAATCATGGCTGCTGATGAATCGAAGTGCGTCAGTCCAAATTCAGCGCTGACTTGCCGTTGCATATCCGGATTGGGATCGTGAAATCCGACAATGTTGAAGTCCGGAATTTCCCGTAGACATTTGATGTGAATCTTACCGAGATGGCCGACCCCAAAGACTCCGATATTGAGTGGTGTTCCCATAATTTTTCTTCAGTGTAGTTTTTAGCTGGACTTCAGGAGAACAAATCCCAGGATGATAACGAGTATCACAAACACAGTTGCCATCCACATCGTGAAGCGCATATTTCTACAAAACACAGTAATGGAGTCACGCATATGTGGATGCCTCAATATTACAGATTGCAGGCGTTCATCAGAAAAAATATCACCTGCATTAAACTCTACTTTGTTTCGCATCAGGATATGATAATGCCTGAAGACTTTTATTCTGAAGTAGACATTGAGGATAAAAAATCCGGCAAACATGAATGCAAGGATGCGAAAGATGGGATCCACACTTTATTTCTTTGATGTTTTTTTCACGTCGCTGTGCGCAACTTGCGAAACAAAGGCCTTCATCTGATCAAAAGCCAGACCAAGGCCAGATGGATCACTTCCGCCTGCACTTGCATAAAAAGGCTGACCTCCTCCCCCACCTTTCACATGCTTTGCAAGTTCACGAATCATTTTGGATGCATCGAGCAAACCTGCATCGACAAGTGATTTGCTGATGCCAAGATGAAGTTGCACCTTACCATTCTCAATACATCCAATGAATACAACTGCGTTGGAGACTGTTGTTGTAAGCCTGAATACAAGTTCCTTAATTGCTTTCGCATCATTCAGAGAAATTTCTTTTGAAATCAACGAGATATCTCCAATTTTCTCAACACCTCCGGAAAGCTCTTTTTCAATGACTCCAACCTGTTGGTGTTGAAAATCTCCAATTTGTTTTCTGAGTTGTTTATTCTCATCCAGGAGATTGTTCACGCTTGTAATAAGGTCTTGTGGATGTTTGAGTAATGCAGCTACTTCTTCAAGGCGATGGAGCTTTTCATTCACAAACTCTTCAGCAGCATCTGCTGTCACTGCTTCGATACGCCTTACCCCTGCAGCAATGGTGGATTCTGAAACGATCCTGAAGAGTCCAATCTTTCCAGTACTGGAGACATGACAGCCTCCACACAATTCTATACTATATGTCGGATCAAAAGTGATCATCCGCACAACATCGCCATACTTCTCTCCAAAGAGCATCATCGCGCCGGCAGCTTTCGCTTGATCGATCGGAAGCCTGTCTTCTTTCCTCGCGACATTGTCCCGAATTTTTTCATTGACCAGCTTTTCTACCGCATGAAGTTCTTCCTGAGTCAATTTTTGAAAATGGGAAAAATCAAAGCGCAGATGCTTTTCATTGACCAATGAACCTTTTTGGTGGACATGCGCTCCAAGGACTTTACGCAAAGCAGCATGCAACAAGTGTGTGGCAGAGTGATTATTCTCTGTATGCAGACGCTTAGTACTATCAATCTGTGCAATCCAGTTTCCCTCTGCTTTTGAAGGAATAGTTTCCACTACCAACAAGGGAAGCTCATTTTCCTTGATCGTATCTATCACCGGAATCCTCGTGCCATTAAGAATCAGTGTGCCGGTATCCCCTACTTGTCCACCACCTTCAGGATAAAACGGTGTCTTGTCAAGCACGACATGATATCGTATGGTGCCTTTTGCATTCACTTCACGATACTTCAGCATCCTCGCCCCTTCCACCTGATGTTGTTCGTATCCGACAAACTCTGTAGCACCATCATTGAGTATGACCCAATCTCCAAGAGTGCGCTGAGCATCCTCACGCGAGCGCGCTTTCTGGTCCGCCAGAGATTTTTCAAAACCAAGAGTATCAACCTGATAACCACGCTCTGAAGCCATCAATTGTGTGAGGTCAAATGGAAATCCATAGGTATCATAGAGTTCAAATGCATCACTGCCTGAAATAAGTCCGCCGCCGATTTCCAAAGCATTGAAGCGATGAATACCTGCTTCAAGTGTGCGTAAGAATGACTGCTCTTCTTCCCGAATCACTTTTGCAATAAAATCTGCCTGACCTGATGCATCAGGAAAGATGTCTGAAAAATATTCAGCGAGCAACGGCACCAGTCTAAACATCAGAGCCGCTTTCACATTGAGAAATGAATAGTAGTATCTGACGGCCCTTCGGAGAATGCGTCTAAGTACATACCCAGCACCGGTGTTTGAAGGAAGCTGACCATCTGCAATACCAAAGAACAGCGCACGGATATGATCCACAATCACGCGCATTGCAATATCGGAGTGCGACTTTCCTGAATAGTCACTGGTGTATTCAATGCCGGTCGCCTGTGAAATGAAATTCAGATATGGTTCGAAGATATCCGTATCATAGTTCGACTTCTTATTCTGAAGCGCTCTAGTGACACGCTCAAATCCCATTCCCGTATCTACATGCTTTTGCGGAAGTGGCTCAAGCTTTCCATCAGCTTTCCTGTTGAACTGGATGAAGACGAGATTCCATAACTCCACAACTTCAGGATGTCCGATGTTGACTAATCGATCTCCAGGATGCTTTTCTCTTTCATCATCAGATCTGAGATCGTAATGTATTTCAGAGCACGGGCCGCATGGACCTGATTCACCCATTTCCCAGAAGTTGTCCTTCTTTCCAAAATCCAGAACGCGGTCATTTGAAATCCACTTTTTCCAGAACTGGCGCGCTTCAAGATCAGCGCTCAATCCTTCATCGGGATCACCACCGAACACTGTGATGTACAATCGATCCTTCTTCAGACCATAGATATCAGTGAGAAGCTCCCATGCCCATGCAATAGCATCTTCTTTGAAGTAATCACCGAAAGACCAATTGCCAAGCATCTCGAACATGGTATGGTGATAGCCATCGCGACCGACTTCTTCGAGATCATTATGTTTGCCTGAAACACGAAGACACTTTTGTGTATCGGCAATACGCAGTGCTGTGGGCTGGCGATATCCAAGGAAGAAATCTTTGAACTGATTCATCCCTGCATTCGTGAACATTAAGGTAGGATCATCCTTCACTACCATAGGTGCGGAGGAAACGATCCGATGTTGCTTCGAAGCAAAAAAATCGAGAAAAGCCTGTCTTACATTCTTTGAGTCCACGGCATTAACTACTTATTGACAATGAGGGGTCAAAAATAGTGTTTATCCCTGCTGTACTGCCTTTGAGGGGGAAATAAGGCGCTGATAGAGGCATGTGGAAGATATAAATCCCTGGTTAGACGCCAATTCCGTGCGATTTTCTGAGAACATGTTTGGTTTTTCGTAAATGCGTTTTATTTTTGTGCACCTTCACAGGTCCCCTGACGTATCACGATTTACTTTGGATCTAACCAAACGCGGGTTTCTTTAAAGCGTTTTGGTTTCTAACTTGAGAACATTGCCAAACGAATGAGCAGTCAGAAATTCTACTACAACTCCCATACTTTACAATTTGAGGAGTACCGTCTGCCTCTTAAAAAAAGACTCTATCGCTCTCTTGGCTTGACAAGTGCAATCCTGATGACCGCATTTGGTATTTATGTCGCCGTTTATGCGTTCTTCCCTTCGCAAAAGGAAAGAGCCCTGATGCGTGAGATTGATCAAATGAAGTATGAGTACGGTGTCGTTTCTACACATCTTGATCAATTAGCCACGCGTCTGAATCAAATCCAGGAACGAGATGGTGAAGTACATCGCTTTATGCTTGGTATGGAGCCCATTGACTCCACAGTATGGGTTGCGGGTGTAGGAGGTCATGAGCGTTATGCATCCCTAATGCAATTTCCCCATGCGGGAGAATTAATGACTCAGACAAGACGCAGAGTGGATCAACTTGCAAGACAGATGGAGTTGCAGGCAAGCTCGCTTGACTCTGTTGAGATTATGGCTTTACAAAAAGAAGAGAAGCTTGCCTCTATCCCTTCCATTAAACCAGTTCGTGTGGATCTGCTCAAACGTAATGTCACCTTACTCTCTGGATTTGGAATGCGGGTACATCCTATTCACAAAGTCCGTAAGATGCATACCGGTATTGATTTCACAGCACCTGCAGGAACCGCTATTCAAGCAACAGGAAACGGAGTCGTTACCGAAATAAAGGCTAGTGGTTCTGGTTATGGGCTGCATGTGGTCATTGATCACGGATTCGACTATCAGACTCTTTATGGTCATATGGCAGATGTCCATGTAAAAGTGGGTGAGAAAGTCATGAAGGGACAACAAATAGGAACTGTTGGAAGTACGGGTACTGCTACAGCTCCTCATTGTCACTATGAGATTCATTACAATGGTGTCCCTGTAGATCCAATTCACTACTGTCTCGACAGGTTGACTCCTCAGGAATACAAGTCGATTGTAGATCAGGCTGCCGTTGCCAATCAATCTTTCGATTAGCGAGGTGAATATCCGGCAGAACTCTTACCATTGTCGGGGATGGACAAAGATCTGCACGGGATGAACGCTGAGCAAGGCTTCACGCAACACAATCTCCCACATCGCTGTACGAATTGCGGACATGAACTGTCGTCGACGGCACAATACTGTCCTATCTGTGGCCAAAAATCGGGCCCTGCTCTTGTTCCACTAAGAGCATTGTTTGTTGAATTCCTTGAGAATCTCTTTAACATAGATTCCAGGTTCTTCCGAACTGTGGTGCGGCTATTTATTCCGGGATACCTGACCAGGGAGTTCTTCAAAGGAAAACATGTCTCCTATTTCAGACCAGTGAAATTGTTCTTCACAACTCTACTTATTCTCTATGCTGTGATGGGGATTATTTACCTGGGCAAAATGCAAAGCAGTATCGATCAGGAGACGGGAATGCAAAATTATTTCGCCAGGAAGAGAGCGGTAGCAATGATAGATAGTTTGAAGCAATCGCTGGGGTATGATACTCTGGAACATACGCAATGGGCAATCCTAGATTCCCTCACTCAAAAATTGGGATCGTCTTCAGACCTATCCTATGTAGCGCATGACAAGGAGGATTCGGTCTCTTTTCATTTCACCTTTGAAGACTTCTATGAACTTGAACTCGACTCCATTTACAAGAAATACGAGATTACAAGTTTTAGTGGACGACTCTTGACACAGCACCTAATTCGTGCTAAAAAGAACCCGGAAAAGCAATTCAGTCCATCATTGCGAATACTTCCTGGATGGTTCTCGTCCTCATGCCGGTACTTGCATTGGTCTTGAAACTCTTGTATCTCCGACGGGACAAGTACTATGTAGAGCACCTGGTATTTCTCTTTCACTATCATGCCGCAGTATTCGTGTGCCTGACATTGTATGTTCTTTTGTTGAAACATCTGCCTTCGCTGCTCGTGATCGGTGTACCACTCGCTTGCACTTTGTACTTGCTTCTGGCAATGAAGTACTATTATCAACAGAGTTGGCTGAAGACTCTTGGCAAGTACATGGCATTCCTTTTTACTTATCTCTTTGTTCTGCTCGCGTTTATTGGGCTCACTGCCTTAGTAACTCTACTGATTTACAATTGACAGAAGAAGTTGTGTTTGAGCGAAGTTATTCCTCTTCGTCAGACGATAGCGACTTCTTCAATTGCTGAAGGCCATCTTTCACTTTTACCAATCGTGTAATGACTTCCTGACGGGCCAGGAGATTTTTCTTTTGGGCTTTGATCTCGAGCTTTGCACCCTCGATTGTGAAGCCCCTTCCTTTCAGCAAATGATGAATGATCAGTAATTGCTCAATGTTTTCCTTTGTGAATCGGCGATCTCCTTTTTGGTTTTTGCGCGGACTCAGAAAATCAAACTCCGTCTCCCAATATCGGATCAAGGACTTAGACACACCAAGCATAGAGGCCACTTCTCCAATTGAGTAGTAGAGCTTTTCCAGTTTGTGGATGTCGATCATAACACACTAGTTGATTCTTGTAAATCAAATCTTTATACAATCCAATTTCATGTATAACAAGAATTCAAATTTAGGAGATTCCTGGAATTCTCCAAGGATTAGGGTGATTCAGTTCAGTGATCCTTTGAGAGTTCTAACAAATTCAGCATTCGATTTTCTTCCAAAATTCGTCTAACTCTAAATACATATGTAAATTAACAAATGTATTTACTCCTGGCTGAGTGTAGCTTAACTACGAAGAATGCTGCGGATTGCCCAAAGTGATATGTGAAGTACAGCTAGACAGGTCTTCCACAATGTTTGAAGCAATAATGACCGTCCTGTCAGTTCCAAAACGTTTCAGAGAATCGTGAAACCAGCGAATACCGGATTCATCCAGATTGGAAGTAGGCTCATCCAGCAAAAGCAAGGGTGATTGGGTACAAAGAGCGAACGCCAGTCTGAGTCGCTGTTTCATACCGCTGGACATCAACTGGATTTGCTGGTCAGGACGGAATTCAAAACTCAGGTGTCGTACAAAGGCAGAGTAATGAGCCACATCGGGGTAAAACGATCTAAAGTGAAGGTGAAAGCGCACAGCCTCTGCCAGTGTCATTTCTTCAATCATTTCCGTGTATGGGGCTGCAAAGGCGACATGCGTATACAAGGTGTCAGCACTGATTTCCTTTCCATCCTTCATACAGGTGATGAGGCCTTCAGAAGGATAGAGCGCCCCAGAAATAATTTTGAGCAATGTGGATTTTCCAGAACCATTGGGCCCTGTGACAGCCACATGTGTGAAAGAGGGAATAACAATTGACAGTTTGCGAAATACCCAATGACTCACATAGCGTTTTGCGAGTCCGTCAATTTGAATTTCCATTGAGATGGGTAGTGTGCCGGAATCCTTTCATGATACCACGATCAGCACCTCTTACAAAACCTAATATACGATCGCGCTCAACAGAAGAATCTATGGTCGATTCGATGAGCTCAAGAGCCTGAGTAGTGTTGTTTCCCTGAACATACAGGATGCGATAAATATCCTGTATATGATTGATCTGCGCATTTGTAAACCCACGACGACGTAATCCAATCGAATTAATTCCGACATAACACAAGGGTTCCCGTGCTGCTTTTACATAAGGCGGTACATCTTTACGGACCAATGATCCTCCACCCACCATGGCATGTTCACCAATTTTCACAAATTGATGTACAGCAGAGAGTCCGCCAATAATCGCATAGTCGCCGACATGAATATGACCTGCAAGACCAACGCTATTTGCCACAATACAATGACTGCCAATAATGCAATCGTGCGCCACATGGACATATGCCATGAGAAGACTTGCATCACCAATGCGCGTGACCATACCAGCTTTGGTTCCTCGATTGAGTGTACAGTATTCCCTGATGGTGACGCTATCACCGATTTCGAGGAGAGATTGTTCTCCGCCAAACTTGAGATCCTGAGGAATTGCGCCAACGACAGCGCCAGGAAAAATGCGACAATTGCGCCCAATCCTGGTGCCATCCATGATCGAGACATTTGGTCCAATCCAAGTGCCATCTCCAATGACGACGTCTCGGGCAATCGTGGTGAATGGCCCTACCTCGACCCCTTCACCAATCTGTGCCTCAGGATGAATGATCTTCATGATCTGTTTTGTTCTCCGTTCTTTTTACGATCTGAGCTGTCAATTCTCCTTCTGAAACGATCTTGTTTCCCACATATGCTGTCCCAAACATATGGCATATTCCGCGACGGATGGGAGAAAGGAGCTCCATTTTCAATATCAGCACGTCGCCTGGCACCACTTTAAACTTAAATTTCGCCTGATCGATCTTGAGAAAATAGGTGTCCCAATTCTCCGGGTCTGGTTTCTGTGCCAACACAAATACCCCGCCGACTTGAGCTAACGCTTCCATTTGTAATACGCCAGGAAAGACGGGATTGTTCGGGAAGTGACCCTGAAAGAAAGTCTCATTGAATGTGACATTCTTTATCCCAACCACATGCACATCACTCAGTTCTACAATTTTATCCACCAGCAAAAAAGGATATCGATGTGGCAATAGACGGTGTATCGCGACGACGTCATAAATTGGTGGGACATCAGGATCGATCTTTGGTTTGCCACGGAGCTTGCGTTGCTCCATGTACTTCCGCTTGAGGACTTTGGCAAACTGGACATTCGCTGTATGTCCCGGCTTGGTAGCCATAATCTTGCCTTTGATGGGTCGGCCTAATAGGGCAAGGTCCCCCATGACATCAAGCAACTTGTGACGTGCAGGTTCATTCTCGAAGATTAAATCAGTGGTATTCAGAATCCCCTCCTTCTCGACCTTCACACTGGGTTTGTTGAGTTTTCTTGCCAGCTTTTCCAGTTCCTCCTGATCCATCAACCGGTCTACGATGACAATTGCATTGGCCAGATCACCGCCTTTGATCAGATTCTGACTCAATAGCAGGTCCAGTTCACGCAGGAAAACAAATGTTCTGCAAGGAGCGATTTCTTTTTTGAATTCATCGATGCATTTCATGCTTGCATATTGATGTCCAAGCATTGGAGAATTGAAATCAATGAGTGTCGTGACTTCAAAATTGTCGGCGGGCAATGCGATCAGTTCGGTACCGGTTGATTCATCAACATAACGAATAGGTTCAGTGATGACAAAATACTCCCGGTCTTCATCAAGGTCGACGATTCCTGCTTCTTCCAGCCGCTCCACGAATGGCTGCGCACTGCCATCCATAATAGGCACTTCCGGCCCATCGATTTCGATCAACGCATTGTCTATTTTCATACCCATCAAAGCAGCCAGGACGTGTTCGACAGTACTTACGACAGCATGCCCGAATTTGAGCGTAGTCCCACGATTGGTAGAAGAAACATTGCCGACATCCGCACTGAGTATAGGCGCATCTTTAAGGTCAATCCGTTGAAACCGGATACCGTGATTTGCCGGTGCCGGGTGAAATGTCATTTTCACTTCCTTGCCGCTATGCAGTCCAACACCTTTCAGGGATACCGGAGTATGAATTGTCTTTTGCTTCATTTGATCAAATCAAAAAAATCGCTCTCGTAGTTCAGTGTGGCTGAGTTTCTTTCAGAACTGTGATCTCCTGTTCAAGTGCTTCAATACGGCGTAGTAAGGCAGGGAGTTCACGGAATATGGTATAGGATTGCAGGTAGTTTCGATAAGGTAATGCCGGAGAGCCATAGAGCTTTTCTCCAAGTTCGGTCACTGAGGCGGCCACTCCGCTCTGGGCTTGTACCTGTACCTGATCAGCAATCTCAATATGTCCAACAAATCCAGCCTGGCCACCAACAAGGACATTACGGCCAATTTTTGTCGACCCGGCAATTCCTGCCTGAGCAGCAACAGCAGTATTTTGCCCTATTTCCACATTGTGTGCTACCTGAATCAGATTATCTAGTTTCACTCCCTTGCAAATCAACGTGGATCCCATCGTGGCCCGATCAATAACTGTATTAGCACCGATCTCTACATTCTCTTCTATTACAACATTTCCGACTTGTGCGATCTTGGTAAATAGTCCGTTCTCTCCTTTTGAGAAACCAAAACCATCACTCCCAATGACTGTATTTGCATGTATCGTACAATGATCGCCGATGACACAGTGATGATAGACGATCACGCCGGGATATAAATTCACATTTTCCCCGATTTCACAATGGTCGCCGATATACACATGTGGATAAATTCTTGTCCCTCGGCCAACTTTCGCACCTTTTGAAATAATCGCGAAATGGCCGACATACACATCCTCTTCTACAATAGCTTCAGGGTGAATACTTGCCAGAGATGACACCCCAGTTGGTCTTTCGTTGTCCTCATACTTACTCAGCAAGACACCAAGGGACGCATAGACATTTTCTACTCTGATGAGTGTGGCCTTCACTGGATTCGCAGGTTTGAAGGTTTTATCCACAAGGATGACAGAGGCTTCCGTGCTATACAGATGTGCCTCATACTTCGGATTTGCCAGAAAACTGATGGAGCCTTTCCTTGCTTCTTCAATTTTGCTTGGGCGCTCTACTATGACGTCGGGATTGCCCTCGAGTTCACCTTGCACGATCTGGCATAATTGCCGGGCTGTCAATTGCATGGGCGCAAAAGTACATGGTTTTTTGACGAGTATCTCTCCAATATGCTTTGAAAGAGTCAAACCCTTACATACAGCCAACTCCGGGGCCTTTCGTACGATCTATATGAACCGGTTGGCTCGTGGCACACCTTCCACCTCACCAAAACTGTGGAAGAATGCCGGAGAGCCAATTGCGAGAATCTCTACTGACATCCTCCTTTGACCCATACTTCCCCGTCGACATTCAATATTGTGCCAGGTTTCAGTTCTATTTCGGCACATTCAATGTTCCCCATAGCTGCTGTCACTTCTATCTCATGTCCAGTATTGATTACCGACGAGATCTCATCATTGTACCATTGAGAAGACAGGAAGTTGGATTTGGAGCAAGTGGATGTTCAGAGACAACAGGAAGTCTAAGAGGCGTACACATATTGACAGAATCAAATGGAATCAAAATGGTGTCATGTACAATACCTCCTTCATCGAACATCGCTGTCTGCGCCAATGTAATACACCAAGAATTCAGAGCTCGTGAATAAAATGAGTCCCAGGAATCGCAACGGAGGAATAGTCATTTTAATAAGTGGTTTTCAAAATTATAAAACCGAACCGAATTTCCAGCTTTGAGAGACTGAAAAACCTATTTTTGCCTCCTTCAATGGCAAAGAAAAAAGTACAATCAAAAAAAGCGCCCGCTAAAAAAAGACCATCTCATTCAGAATTTGGAATTGGGAGATCGGAGTGGCTGCCTATCCTGGGCGTTATTGCTCTTACCGGTATTTGTTTTATACGTAGCGTGGGTTATGACTTCGTAAACTGGGATGATGACTTCAATATCGCTGAGAATCCTAACCTCAGGTATTTCGACCTGGCCAATATCAAAGGCATCTTTACCAGTCATGTCATTGGAAACTATAACCCGCTCACCATTTTCACCTTTGCTGTCGAGAAACACTTATTTGGTCTTGATCCAGGTGCATTTCACGCGACAAATGTGATTCTTCATGCAGGGTGTGTCTTTTTCTTTTACAGGTTGGTACGGTTGCTTGGGCTGTCTCTGTGGCCTGCAATATTTGCGGCGTTGATTTTTGGTATTCATCCTATGCGGGTAGAATCTGTGGCATGGATTACAGAACGGAAAGATGTGCTCTTCGGCATCTTTTACCTTGCAGCACTGGTACAATATGTGAAGTGGTATAAATCCGGGTATCAACGCAAATATTTTATATGGATCCTGGTGCTGTTCTCCCTGTCACTCCTCTCAAAAATCCAGGCCGTGGCGCTTCCCCTGTCAATGCTTGCGATTGACTTTTTGCTGGCAAGGAAAATTCAATGGAAACTCATTGTTGAGAAGATTCCATACTTCGTCTTGTCTCTTGCATTCGGTTTGCTTGGAGTTTATTTTCTATCGCAACAAGGATCACTGGACAGCACGTCGAATTACAACTTTCTTCAGAGGCTTGTAGTAGGTATGTATTCATTTGTGATTTACCTTATCAAATTCCTGGTTCCGTTTCGCATTTCACCGCTCTACCCATACCCTGCTATATTACCATGGTATGTGTATACCAGCCCTGTTGTGGTAGGCGGAGTTGTCTGGTTGTTTTGGAAGGCATGGCAGAATAGATGGAGGCCGCTCGTTTTCGGTCTTGCATTCTTTACAGTGAATATCGCTTTCGTGCTTCAGGTTGTGGGAGCGGGACAGGGCTTTCTGGCTGATCGATTTACGTATATCCCATATGCCGGACTGATATTTTCTCTGATATTCTATGGTAACCAATTACGACTGGAAAACAAAAGGATGTCAAAATATATAGTACCTGTCGCGGCAATATGGGCTTGTGCATTGTTGGTACAGACATGGATCCACGTACCTATGTGGCAGAATAGTGGCACACTTTGGACACATGTTTTGAAATACTATCAGAACACAGCTTTACCGTTTCGTAACAGAGCGCAATATTATCGTGATTTGAAGCAATATGATCGCGCATTAGCGGATTATGATCGCTCCATTGCACTCAAGAAAGATGGAGATGTAATCAACAGCAGAGCTCGGATGTATTTTGATCAACAGAAATGGAGCGAAGCAATTGCAGATTATAATCTTGCGATAGAGGTCAAGCCTACAGGTGAATTCTATATCAATCGTGGAGCGGCATACGCGATGCTGGGAAACATGCAGAGTGCACTGAGTGATATGACCGAAGGTGTGAGATTAGATCCGGAATTTTCAAATGGATATAAGAACAGGTCCCTCGTCTACCAGGCACTCGGACAAATTGACAATGCGCAGCAGGATTTATTGAAATACCTGGAACTCAATCCATATGATCCTGACATTTGGTATGAAAGTGGACGTCTCTATCGCATGGCCAATAAAGAACAACAAGCATTAGCGGCCTTTGACCGTGCAATTTCGCTCGCACAAAAGGGGGTGTTTTTCCTGGAACGCGCAAAATCAAACCTTGTATTAGGAAACAAAACACAAGCCAGGCAAGATCTCCAGACAGCTGAACAAATGGGAGTAGCGATAGATGCCCAGACCAGATCACAGTTTCAATAATCCATCCTACTTTTCTGGCAACCCGTCAAAGCCTTAACTTACCTCCACGCATGCTCACAACACTTAGCATATCGAACTACGTGATAATCGACAATTCGGAGATCCACTTTGCCCCCGGATTGAATATGATCACTGGTGAGACTGGGGCTGGCAAGTCAATTTTGCTTGGAGCAATTGGCCTCATCCTGGGAAGACGGGCTGACACTCAAGTGCTTTTTGACCCAACCATTAAAGCAATCGTCGAGGCCGTCTTTCACGATACTGAATCCAGAGTATCCTCAATACTTAAGGCGTTTGATCTTGAAGAAGGCCCCGAGGTTGTCTTGCGGCGTGAGATTACACCCAATGGGAGATCACGTGCTTTTGTGAATGATACGCCGGTGACTTTGGACACGATGTCGGAAGTCGGCACAGCGCTCATGGATATCCATCAGCAGTTTGAAACACTTGAGATCCAGCAAACCCGGGAGCAATATCACGTTCTTGATGCGTATAGTGGCCTGCAACCACAAAGAATTCAATATCAACATGATTTTGATCGATACACACAACTGTTGGCTCAACTGGCTTCGCTCAGAGATCGACAAGTCTCAGCAATGAAAGAGAAAGACTATCTCACTTTTCAACTCAATGAATTTGATACAATACAACTTGATCCGGTTGGAATCGCTGCAATGGAAGAGGAGTATCAGTTGCAGTCAGGCGCAGAAGAAATTAAATCGATACTGGCTGCAGCCATAGAATCACTTACCGGAGAACGTGGGTTGTCCGATCAGATCCGCACACATATTCGTGCAATGAATAAGCAAGCCCAGGGAAATACACAACTTACTGGTTTTGTACAAAAGCTCCAAGTACTTTTGGATGAATACCTTGACCTTGCTAAAGACATGACCATTTTTGAAGAAAAACTCGAACCTGATCCAAAACGTCGGTTGCAACTCGAAGAAAAACTTAATATCCTGAATCGGATCATGCTGAAGCATGGAGCACGAGATGCCAATGAACTCATAGAGAAGCACAAGGGAATCATAAATCAATTGGAAAAGTGGGCAAATCTGGACACAGAAATTCATACCTGCGAAAAAGAATTGAGTTCTATGCGTCAGTCTTTGGAAAATCAAGCTAAGGTGATTTCGTCATCTCGTCGCAATTGGGCTCCTAAGCTTGCGCAGCTTGTGTCAAAAGGTCTGCATGAACTGTCGATGAAACATGCTGTATTACACATTGAGGTTTCGGACTCAGAAGAATTGCATAGCTATGGCAAAGACAATGTGGAGTTCTTGTTTGCACCTAATCTCGGTAGTGAGCCAAAGCCCGTCAAAAAAGTCGCTTCTGGAGGAGAACTGTCTCGTTTGAATCTTTGCCTGAAGTCTGCTGTTTCTGATCAAATGCAATTGCCTACGCTCGTGTTTGATGAGATTGATGCTGGAGTATCTGGAGAAGTTGCCCTGCAGATGGGGCAAAAGTTAAAGACCTTGTCAAAAGATCATCAGGTGATCATGATCACACATAGTCCTCAGATTGCCGCCCAGGCAGGACATCATTTGCAAGTGACGAAATCGGATACAAGTGGTCGTAGTATTGCGCGGATTCATACGTTACTTCCAGAAGAGCGAATCACTGAAATCGCGAAGATGCTCAGTGGCGATCCTCCAACTAAAGCCGCGGTGATGAATGCGAAAACACTAATTAATACCTAATCAAGAGAGTCAATATGGGACATGATCTGTTAAAAGGAAAGCGCGGAATAATTTTCGGCGCGCTCGATGAGCAATCTATCGCCTGGCATGTGGCCGAACAATGCCATGCCGAGGGAGCACAACTTGTACTCACAAATGCACCTGTTGCTATGCGCTTTGGCAAAATTCAGGAGCTGAGTGAACGACTGGGTGCACCAGTGATAGCGGCAGATGCAACACTTATGGAGGATCTTGAGGGCCTGCTGACAAAATCGGTGGAAGCCCTTGGAGGAAAACTGGATTTCATCCTGCACTCTATTGGTATGAGTATCAACGTACGTAAGAAAAAAGCTTATACCGATATCAATCATGAGTGGATGCTAAAGACGTTCGATATCTCAGCGGTTTCTTTTCACAAGCTGATGCAGGCAGCATATCAACTTGATGTATTATCTGAAGGCGCATCAATTGTAGCCCTTACTTATATCGCTGCACAACGGGTATTTCCTGATTACAGTGAAATGGCCGATTCGAAAGCTCTGCTTGAGTCTTTTGCGCGGAGCTTTGGCTATCATCTAGGGGTGGCAAAAAAAGTACGCGTGAATACGATATCTCAATCGCCGACATGGACAACAGCCGGCAGCGGTGTGCAGGGCTTTGAGGATTTCTTCAAGTATGCTCAGAATATGTCACCTCTGGGAAATGCAGACGCGGATGATTGTGCCCGCTATTGTGTTGTCTTATTTTCCGATTATACGAAGAAAGTCACCATGCAGAATCTGTTCCATGATGGTGGTTTTTCAAGCATGGGCATCAATCCTGCGATCCTTGGTAAGTGAGTATTCGCTAGTGGCGAAGTCATTATAGAATGATAACACATATTCTAACTCATAGTGTAATCGTATGTTGTCTCCTTGTGACAACGCAAGCTTTTGGCCAAACTCCCCGAACTGAACCTCCTGTTGCCAGGACGCCGAAAGCACTTCCAAAATTGGCAGATACGACTGCCTCAAAAACCTACCTGACTCCTGTGGAGTTCTATGCACCAACAAACCAGGTCCATGATACATTGAATTATAACTATCCCAGGTATAGTCCGGCGCGGCGCGCGGTCTACCCTCATGCTACTCTGGGGAATCTGGGTTCGCCTGCAAGAAGTTTATACTATTCAATGCCAATGCCCAAAGGTTTGAACCCGGGCCATCATGCGTTTGACCTTTACAAAGCGAATTTTGACAATTTTAGGTTTTATGATACAAACGTTGCGTTGTCCCGCCTTGAATACTCACAGGGTCTTAGTCAGGAGGATGGAATCATACGTGCAGAGTTTGGACGAAATTTTGATAAGGGTATCAACTTCAGTTTAAACTATCAGCGCATCAACCAGAAAGGTCAATTTCAATCTCAACGTGCAAAGAATACTGCATTTGGGGTTGGCATCTTATATCGGTCTCCAAAGGGTAAACTTGATGGCATTTATCATTATCTCTCAAATTCTATTGTCCATGAAGATAATGGCGGTGTAGACAAAGCAGAAATTGATTCAACGGATCTGATTGTAAATGTACCCGTGCGTATTCTAAGTGCAATGACAACGCATCGAAACCGTGAACTTACAATTCAACATCACTTTCATGTCTTCGCTTCGTCTAGCGATAGTATCCGAAAAAAAGCAGATCTGGACATCATTCATACACTCAAAGTAGGCTCAGGGCATGTTAAATTTTCGGATCCGGAATTATTAGTAGAAGAAGCTTCTTACTACTCAGCGTTTGTAACGGATGATAGAGGCATGCGCAATTTTCTCGCAACTGAGACATTTGAAAATTCTTTGGATTTTCAGTTTCGTTATCTGAACAAAGAACCTCAGGTGCCTTCTCATCTCCTTCGGGTAGGGCTACAACTCAGGAATTTAAAACTGAATTATGAGCCAGTAGAATCTAATGTGGATGAGCTCTTTCTAAATGCATCTGGTCAGCTTGGTATTTCTAAACGTGTCTCCGTGGATGGCCGTGTGTACCTCGGATTTCTTGATGCCTCAGGAGAGTACAGACTTGATGCCAATGCCAGGTTGAACCTTTTCAAGGATGCAAAGACTTGGGCGCAATTGAATCTCTACCAGCGAAAGCCTTCACTCATAGAGACTCGGTTATTTATCAATCAGATTCCGGTGTGGTCCATGGATTTCAAGAATGTTTCAAAGTCCAGTCTTCAATTCTATTATGTCCATCCATCAATTCGACTCCAAATACATGGAGCAGCTCATCTGGTGTCCAATATGATATATTTTGATTCTGAGCGCCAACCCCGGCAGTTGGATGAAACTGTTGAGCTCTTGCAGCTATCAGTATCAAAGGAATTGCAGTTGGGACCAATTGGTGTCTTAGGACATCTGATGCTGCAGGAGTATGATGTCAATGAAGTGGCATTGCCGCACTTGATATTTAATGGGCAGTTGTTTTACACAGGGAGATGGTTCAAAAAGAACTTGCTGGTTCGCACAGGTATCGACGTGTTGGTAACAGATACATACAGTGGTGTGTCCTATTTTCCGGTGACAGGGCAATTCTATTTCAGCGATGATTTCGAGATTCCACAATATCCTGCCGTTGATGTGTTTTTCAGTATGCAGGTGAAGGATGTATTTATGGCCTTTGCCAAAATGGAGAATGTCACCGCGTTTTTTTCAGAGGAGCATTTTATTGAAATTGCGGAATACCCACAATTCGAAGGATACTTTCGTTTCGGATTATGGATGAAGTTATTCGATTGAAATCTAACTCAGAGTTCAAGATTCGGTGTCAATTGATGTCTTTCTCCACTGTAGAAGTCGACGATATATTCCACAACTTTGGAAGCATCATCGATGATAGGAAAGAGATCAAGATCGTCGGCGCTGATATTATTTTCACGCAGCATCGTATTCACAATCCAATCGCGCAATCCGGTCCAATAGGATGAGCCAACAAGCACAACAGGAACGCGTGTAATTCTCTTGGTTTGAATTAGAGTTAATACTTCGAAGAGTTCATCCAGTGTGCCAAATCCACCAGGAAGTGCGATCAACCCTTGTGCATATTTTACAAACATCACTTTACGCACAAAGAAATACCGATGATTGAGAAGTTTGTCAGCGTCAATAAACCTGTTGTGGGTTTGTTCGTGGGGTAAATTGATATTCAGACCTACAGATGTGCCGCCACCAAGAGTCGCACCTTTATTTGCTGCTTCCATGATACCGGGCCCACCACCTGTAATTACTCCAAATCCTTCATTCACGAGTTTTTGTGCAATCTCAGATGCAAGCTGATAGTATTTGTCTTCAGGTAGTGTACGTGCTGAGCCGAAAATTGACACACATGGACCGATTCGATTCAATGATTCAAACCCATCGACCAACTCAGCCATTACTTTAAATATCGTCCAGGAGTTTTCACCCTTGATTTGATTCCAGCGTTTCATGGCGCGAATTGGAGCGCCAGGTTGATCTTTCTGATTCATCATTTGGAAGTTATTACTTCACACAAACTCATACTCATCCGAATATAGTCTGAAACAGTGAAGCCTGTGATGAAGTATCGGTATATCTATACGACCACATGTACATGAATAAATGCTCTGATCATGCGTATGTATGTTGAAAGGTATCAACTATATAAGCGATGAAATGGTCTGTTTCAGGAATTGCGAAAAGTCTCATATTCTTTGTCAATGTAGCGATGCACCTCATCGACGCTCTGAAATTCCTTGAAAATATTCCGAAACTGTCCTTGTACAGGAGAGGTTGGCGCTACAAACTGATCGATGTCTTTATCTGTAATTGTATCACCGCTTAAGATAATGAGGCGTTCGATCACATTTCGGAGTTCACGGATATTTCCAGTCCAATTCAATGCCTGAAGTTTCTTCAGAGCACGAGGAGTGAAGGTCTTTTTTTGTACACCATAGTCCTGACAGATCTCGTCTGTGAAATACTCTACCAGCACTGGAATATCATCCGGCCTATCCTTCAACGGAGGGACATCAATGATGATTACAGCAAGTCGATGATAGAGATCTTCTCTGAACTTACCAGTAGCAATTTCTTTCAACAGATCTTTGTTCGTAGCTGCAACAACTCTCACATTTACGTTTATCTCTTTTTCTCCACCCACTCGGGTGATGCGGTTCTCCTGCAATGCCCTAAGCACTTTTGCCTGTGCCGACAGACTCATATCTCCTACCTCATCCAGAAAAATCGTTCCACCATTCGCCAGCTCGAATTTTCCAATCCGTTGCTTCACTGCACTGGTAAACGACCCTTTTTCATGCCCGAAAAGCTCGCTTTCAATGAGCTCTGAAGGAATGGCGGCGCAATTCACTTCAACAAGTGCTTTATCATTCCGCTGGCTCTTCTCATGAATCCAGCGAGCGACTAATTCTTTACCCGTACCATTGGCACCGGTGATGAGTACTCGTGCATCTGTCGGGGCAACTCTTTCGATCGTACTCTTGATAAGCTCAATCACCTTTGATCCACCTATAATTTCCTGCGTATTGCTACGTAAAATGCGTTTCTGCAACACCTTTTTCTCAGTGATCAAACTTGATTTGTCGATCGCATTCCGAATTGTGATTAAAAGCCTGTTGAGATCAGGTGGTTTGGCAATGAAATCAAAGGCACCTTTCTTCACTGCGTCCACTGCGGTGTCAATGGTTGCATGACCTGAGATCATTACAACCGGTGTCTCAACTGCAAGCTCTTGTATTCGTTCGAGGGCATCCATGCCATCCATCTTTGGCATTTTAATATCCAGGATGATGACATCATAGGTGTCTTGTTTGATTTTGACAACACACTCAAGGCCATCTGTTGCTTCGTCTACTGAATAGTTTTCAAATTCCAGTATATCCCGTAGTGTTTTGCGGATACTTTTCTCGTCATCTACGATCAGGACCTTTGCTGAAGCCATAAGGAAATATATTACAATTAATCATCAAAGATAAAAATATGTGTGACATATATATACAAATGATAAAAAAATGTAATGTCTGGATTTGGACCTGAAAAGACTATTCCCGCCCGTCGCCAAGCCTGGAGACTGTAAGCCATGCCATCAGCCCAGTGCTAGTCTCAAGGGCATCTTCATCGATATTGAAAGTGGGTGTATGTACTGCTGAGACTATCCCCCTGCTTTGATTGGCCACTCCTAACCGGTAAAAGCAACCCGGAATATGGTGCGTGTAATGGGCAAAGTCCTCGGATGTAAGACGCTGGGGTATGTCGTATACCTGAGTGATGCCCAAATATTCGCGAGCAGCTTCACGACATCTTAACGTGAGTTCTTCATTATTGATAAGAACCGGATAGCCCTTTTGAATATCTACATCACATGTACCTCCCATACCGGATGTAACCCCTTGAGCTATCGCTTTGATCTTTTCATGGGCGGCTAGTCGCCATGTCTCATCGAATGTCCTGAAAGTCCCCAAAATGACTACAGAGTCCGGAATAACATTGAACGCCCCGCCTTCAGAATTGATCATTCCAAACGAGAGTACAGTAGGAATTGTCGGATCAGAAGCTCTGCTGACAACAGACTGCAGAGCGGAAATCACATGCGCAGAAATCAGAACCGGATCTATTGCAAGATGAGGCATTGCACCGTGCCCACCATTGCCTTTGATACGAATTGTAATCTCATCTGATGATGCCATGGCCTGTCCAATCCGAAAACCGACGGTCCCTACTGGTAACTGCGGATGAACATGTTGACCTAGTATCGCTGTAGGAGCAGGATCTCGTAGCACGCCATCCGAAATCATCATTGATGCCCCACCCGGGAGTCTTTCTTCAGCTGGCTGAAAAATAAATTTGATCGTCCCATTTATCTGTGACCGAATTTCTGATAAGATCATTGCAACACCGAGCAACGACGAAGTGTGTACATCATGGCCACAGGCATGCATCACACCAGGATTCTGTGATTTGTAAGGCACCTCATTCTTCTCCATGATCGGAAGTGCATCCAAATCGGCACGCAATGCAATGACATCTTGATCTGGTTTTTGACATTCAAGTATTGCGACTACCCCATGACCCGCCCACTCAGATGTGAACGGAATCCCGAGTCTCTTCAGGGTTGCCTGCACATACTTACTCGTTTGTTCCTCTTTAAAGGAGAGTTCCGGATGCATATGCAGATGCCTTCGCATCTCAACGACCTGACCATGATACTTCTTAGCTAATCCCTGAATGACGTCGCGCAACATATCTACAAACGGTTCTTTATTTCTTAACCTAAATAAGTTGTGAGAAATTTCTCATGAGCAGATCAATATCTTTCCAGACAGAATACTCCCTTGCGTAAATGTAGTTGATCATGTGTACTTCAGAGATGCTGAGTAGGAGACTAGGTTTGGTGCCTACAGCGATTACTCCTGTACGGAGTGCCGGCAATTCGGAAATCGCTGAATCTTCCTGATGATACCCAATCCATGTTTTATCCCCTTTTAATACTGACACGATATTCTGTAAGAGCCTGATTGATCCCTTCTTAAACAATGCGATGAAAGGCCAGACGCAAAAAAGTAGAATAGCTACGAGACAATCCAGGATACGTTTTGCCCGAATATGACTAGGGTATGAAAGAGCAAATTCTACATCCGCAGTATAAAGAATACCCTGTTCTTTCCTGGAATCGCTCCCCACAATCTGGCCACTCCCACTGCTCGAGATGCGATATGCAATGGCAGGACCGAGTTTTGACATCCATGAGTTAATTTCCCCGAATGTCAGATCCTGTGTAGAGAAGATCAATTCACCAATACGATGCTGACGAACAACATCCTCTATTTGAGAGATATGACCTATTAACGATGGTCCGTTGTCACTGCGATCCGTAGCTATCCAACCAGCAAGGATCCGTTTTGACTCCACTCGATTCATGAGTTCCATGATGCGACTTACCTCATCTCCTCTTCCAACGATAGCTATGCGCTTTGGTGAACTCACCTTTTGGAGCACATATCTGCTTATGCTTGTCCAAAGTATCATCAAGAAAGTAATGAGAAAAGCAGAAATCAAAATGACTGCACGTGAAGATCGATACTGCAAGGGTAATACAGCATAGATAACCAGGATCGCAAGTGTCCCAAGGCACATTCCATAAAAAATTCGCCTTGCATTGCGTTGTACATCATGAGCGCCCATAAGGAAAAGAAAAAGAAGCCACACGATACAATAGAGCGGAAGATTGACTTGGTAAAATCCCTCATCAAAGTGATCGACATTGTGAAAATATCCTTGAGACCAATACTTTTTTATGATAAGTAATATGGTAACAACGATTCCAGCATCAATGATCACTGGAATTATCCTGATCACAACTCGCCTGACACCTCCTACAAGACCCCGGACAAATACTCCAAGCATGATCATAAGCTGAAATAATCGACCACCGACGCCATGTACATGCTTTGAAACATAGATCAACATCGCTTTGTAGAAATGGAGGATATAAGTGATACTTCCTCTTTGCGTGCTTTCTCCCTTGTAGTGAATAATCGAAGGTTCGGGAAGATAATAGTTATGATAACCTGCCTTGATCATCCGATAACATAGATCAATGTCCTCACCATACATAAAGTAATCTTCATCCAGCATCCCGACCTCCCTGATTACAGCCAGCCGCAGAAACATAAATGCTCCAGTGAGTACTGGTGTCTTGTGAATCTGTTCAGGATCAAGACCACCCATATAATATCCATTGAAGAACATTGAATGAGGAAACAACGCTCCGAGACCAGTCATTTTAAAAAATGCTGACAATGGGGTGGGCAGTCCCCGCATCGACTCAGGCAAAAATCTGCCGGTACCATCGACCATTCTCACACCGCATGCAGACGCTTCCTTGTGCGCATCCATGAACTCAATACAGCGCTTAAATGTATCCTCACTTACAAGCGTATCCGGATTAAGTAACAATGCATATTCACCGGTACATATGCTCAAGCCTTGATTGCATGCTTTTGCAAAACCCCCATTTTCTCCATTGGCAATAACGTGCACATGAGGAAAAACCGATCGCACCATTTCTGCAGATTTGTCGGCTGAGTGATTGTCTATCACAATCACTTCGCTATCGATACCCTCCAGAGCTTTTAAGACAGAGACAATGCATTTCTCGAGGAAATACCTGACGTTGTAGCTTACGATAACAACAGATAACTTCATGTGTTGCTATCTCATCTCAAACAGAATGGACGAGATGAGCATCCAATGCATATGGTCTGCGTGACAAAATAGATTTGCCAAGGGTCTGTTCATCCGCATATTCGAGCTCTCCGCCAAATGCAACACCTCTTGCAATAACCGATATTTTAATATCGATAGAAGCAAGTTGCTGCGATATAAAATACATTGTTGTCTCTCCTTCTATCGTGGGGTTGATTGCCATGATAATCTCCGTTATCCCGTTCTGGCAAATTCTTGAGAGGAGAGATGAAATATTCAATTTATCAGGACCAACTCCATCTATTGGAGAAATCACACCGCCAAGGACATGATACATACCTCGATAATGGCTTGTATCCTCGATTGCCATGACATCACGCACACCTTCTACAAGGCAAAGCACATTATGATCCCGCTTCGGATCAATACAAATATGGCAAACAGGTCCGTCTGAGAGGTTGTGACATTGTTTGCATTCAAGGATACCTTCGACTGCATTTGTAATACTTAATGACAATGCTTTAGCAAGCCCGGGATCTTTTTGCACCAGATGCAGGGCAAGGCGCAATGCGGTTTTTTTGCCAATACCAGGAAGTCGAGCAAAATTATCTACAGTGGAAGAAAGCAATGCAGAAGAGAATTTCATGCTCCAAAATTAGAAATATCGAGTGATTGATCCCTTCAAGACACCATGCCTGGAAATTCAACATCTGGCGCACGCATGGAATATATGTTATTTTCGCCCATGCGAATCAAAAATAAATTATACACATGGCAGAAGTAATTCGCATGCCTCGCTTAAGTGACACAATGGAAGAAGGGGTCATTGTCGCCTGGCATAAAAAGGTCGGCGATAAGGTAGTTCCTGGCGATGTACTTGCAGAGGTAGAAACGGACAAAGCAACGATGGACCTTGAGAGTTTCCATGAGGGATTCCTCCTGTATATCGGTGTAAAGGAAGGCCCTGTAGCCGTTGATGGAGTCCTTGCTGTCATAGGCAAACAAGGCGAAGATTATAAAGCCGCTTTGGAATCAGCTCAAACAGCCGTCAATGGCAAGAAAGGTAACGAGGTTAGCGTAAAGGAAGAAATTGTTCCGGAAACCAAAGAAAAGTCTCCTAAGTCGTCAGAAAAAACTCTTGAAGCCACCGAAAAATCTTCTGAGCCAGTTCAACAAACCGCTGGTGATGAGCGAGTCAAAGCCTCCCCTCTTGCGAAGTCGATTGCTCGCGAAACAGGTGTGGATCTAACTAAGATCTCTGGAAGTGGAGATCAGGGCAGAATTGTGAAGCGTGATGTAGAAGGCGCGGCTGCTAAACAAGTGCAACCTAAACCAGGCGCCCGCCAAATAACGGCAGGAGGCCATGAGGATATCTCCTTGTCACAAATGCGTAAAACGATAGCGAGACGCCTTGTAGAGAGTAAGTTCTCAGCTCCTCACTTCTACCTCACCATGGAAATCGACATGACACAGGCGGTAGAGGACCGAAAACGCATCAATGGCATATTAGATGAATCAGGACGCATTTCCTTTAACGATTTAGTGATTAAGGCATGTTCACTTGCTCTGCTTCGTCATCCAAAAGTGAATTCATCCTGGATGGAAAACGCAATCCGTATGCACCATGATGTACATATTGGTGTAGCGGTGGCAGTAGAAGATGGCCTGCTTGTACCTGTCATACGTAATGCAAATCTCAAATCCCTGACTGAAATTCATACTGAAGTCGTTGAGCTCGCAGAAAGGGCACGTGTGAAACGTCTTCAACCCGAAGAAATGCAGGGTAATACGTTTACTATCTCAAACCTGGGAATGTTCGGTATTGAAGAATTTACTGCTATCATCAATCCACCCGACGCATGTATCCTTGCTGTCGGTGCGATAGTCGAGAAACCTGTTGTGAGAAATGGTGTAATCACGATTGCGCATCTCATGAAAGTAACGCTCTCATGTGATCATCGGGTTGTCGATGGAGCCACTGGGGCACAATTCCTAAAAACTGTGAAACAGTATCTGGAGAGTCCTGTAAGTATGCTCGCTTGATATCAGATATGCCGAATTAAGCATAGCTACAAATGAAAATGGCGGTCTAAAATGACCGCCATTTTCATTATCTCTTATTTCAGAAAATTAGTAACCTGAATTGCGATTTCCACTGTATTTCGAACCAGCGCGCGATGACTCTGGAGTTTTCTCGCCTGCATCAGGTCCCGTAGGTTTAGCCATGTCCTGATCACCTGCACCAGCGACGCTAAACTCAACCCTCCGATTCATATAGTGCTGCATTTCTTCATTTCTGGTAGTCGTATGATGGTCAGGCAAATCTGGAACCAGAACTTCTAACTCACCACTATACTTTAAAACAAACCGATCACGCGGTAATCCATAACGACTCACAAGGAAATTGACCGCTTCATTTGCTCTGTTGTATGAAAGCACTTTGTTGTATTCGTCCGGGTTTCTATTATCAGCGTAGCCTTGAGCAACCACCTTTAGATTCGGGTGTGTCTTCATGACAGTGGCAACGTGATGCAACTGGCCATAGAACTCAGGTCTGACAAAATACTTGTCGAGATCGAAATGAATCATTGGCAGGAACCAATCAGCTTTTGATGTCGGTCTTGAGTTAATGAGATCGACTACTTCTTCTTCAGTCAGGTAACTCGGAACCTCAGCTACGCCGTCACTATTTGTTGTATATCCGGGAGGTGAATATCTTTCTTTGTCTTTGTAATCGGCAATGCCGTCACCATCACTATCCATTGTCACACCACGCGTATCAACTGGACTGCCTGCCGGCGTGCTCTTTTCCGCGTCCACCATATCAATCACACCATCGCCATCACTATCTGTGAGATCAAACTTTGGTCGCTGTTTGAGCTCTGCAACATCGCTATATGGCGCATCCAAAGGATTAAGCCAATACAGAGGCTCAGTGGCTTTTTCAAAACTCCCAAGATTAATACCGAGACGTACACTGGTGTAGTGTCCGAGATCATTACTGGTAGATTCATCGACGTTTGACTGCCTATCATATCCATCCCACAAATCTGAATCAACCCACATAATCTGATGCTCTAAACCTAAATTGAGTCTCTCTGATAGTTTTCTGCTTACCCCGAGGGAAAAAACGAAGTGGTAGAGCACTTTTCTGTCATCACTAAATTTCGCAATAGTGTTCTCTACCCCGGCCTCTGTCTCATAGTCATCATCAAGTAAATCCTTGAGATTACTTCTAGCGTCTTTTCTATCAGACAGTTTAGAGAGGTCAAGCCCAGCGGTTACTGATTCGAAATTGTAAGCAGTTTCGCCATCAAACAAATTGACATTCACGTCAGGGGCATTCAATCCGATCCCAAATCCTACGTACCCATTCCACTTATTTCGTGCCTGATGAAACAGGATATTACCGACATTTACAATGGCCTCCAAATTTCCTGAAATGGTAGAAGTTTTATAGTTCCTATGGATTACAGAGCCTTCATAAGCTCCGAACGTGGCTTGACCACCATTCTGCCCAAAGGTTCGCTCTGACTGGAAAGTCTCATATGAGGTCGGTCTAGAATCAGCTCCTTTTGATGTGGTGTATTGTGCACCTACGCGAACGGAAAGCACATAGTTGATTGCTTTGCGAATTGAGAGACCAACGCCAAATCCACTTGGTCCGACAGATTCAACATCTCCTGAGATAAAAGCATGTCCTGCGTTGATACCAAGTTCCCACATGTTCTTTGGTTTCGCGGGGTATTTACTCTGACCCATGCGCCATTGTTGATTTTGTTCCGGATCGACAGTCATTTCATCGCTGATGATCGGCGCATTGAAAGGATCTGTCTCCTGGGCAACTGCTTGTCCTGAAAAGAGAAATATTCCCACTGCAAGAACGACAAGTCTCTGAGTCATATGGCACATTTTTAGTTTCAATTTAGTGACTAATTATTAAGCTACAAACTTACTTCAAATTTTAAAAAACGTGAATTCTCACGCTGGAAGTTACGATTTACTGAAAAAGTGTCAGCCAAAAGCTGGAGAATTTGGGGAGAAGTTTGGGTAAATCTGCTCCAAATATGACAAAAATTCTTGTCTTGTTGCTGATTATCTCTTGATTTATTCATATGAATAATTAAATTAATATGTATTTTGCCGCAAAAATGTCATGTTAACGCACTGGATTCAGCCTGTCGATGATTCTTCAGTCCTCAAAGAATACCTCGACAACGACCGAATAGGCAAAAATCTGGCCACACTTGATGGTCAGGGCAAATCAGCTGGATTTCGTGAGGTAGCACTCATCGGAGCTGATCCACGTTGGACTAAACATGTACGCCGTCATTTATATCAGTTTACTCACCGGATATCAGATACGCGTCTTTACGATCTTGGCGATTTGCGTCGGCTAGAGCCGGATTTCGTAATCGGCCCCTTATTTGAATTGATTTCTTCGGGTATCTGTCCTATCTTGATTGGCGCTCATTTGAGCACTCTGAAAGTAGTGCGGCAAGCCTACGCACATCTTCGCACACCACTTCGCCCAGTCGTAGTTCATGAAGGTATTCCAGAATTTTTCAAAACCTCGCCTGAGCAATCCAGAATAATTGGAGTACAGCAACATCTCATCCCAAGGAGTGTCCCAAGTCAGATTCAAACCATGCACCTAAGTCATGTACGAAATGCTATGAGCGATGCAGAAACCATGATTCGTGATTCAAATGGAATTGTATTTGATCTCACAGCGATGTCAGTGATCGACTTGCCAGCACAAAAATCCCATTCATCAAGTGGCTTTTGTACTGAGGAGGCCTGTATGCTCATGCGTTTTGCTGGCCTGCATCCGGATATCAAATTAGTTATGACTACAGGTCATGATTCAATGTCGCTCGAGCTTGATCGAAGTGCAAACACTACGGCCCAATTGATCTGGTATTTTCTGGAAGCATTTAATCAATGTATGACAGAAGATCCGATAAAAGGGACAAACTTTACTTCCTACTCAGTACATCTGGATTTCTATGACACTGGATACAAATTCTATAAAAGTGAACGGACTGGCAGATGGTGGGTGCAAATGCTGACCGGAAATCAAGAACCGATTTTCCCCTGCACTTATGGTGACTATCAAAATGCCACGAATGGCCAGGTGTCCGATAGACTTATTGCATGCACAAAGGCTTCATTGGAACCCAGTAAGCAGTCTCTCTAAACGCATTGCACGTGAGCCTTTAATTAAGATGAGTGCATTTTGTAGTAGTTGTTTAGAAAAGGCTTTGGTTAATAATTCTACATCTGGGTACCACTGTTTGTAGTATTTATCGGCAGCATCCCTGAATAGTTCACCCACAAAAATCGTGGTTGTGTTTGTAAGGCTTGAAGCGCGTTTTGCAATTTCCAAATGTTCTGCCACAGAATATTCACCTAATTCCATCATCGAACCCAGTATCATGAATTTGCATGGATGAGCGATAGAAGCGAAGCTATTTATTGATGACGTCATGCTGGTAGGGTTCGCATTGTAGGCATCAAGAATAAACGTATTGGAAGCAATTTCCACGCGTTGAGCACGGTTGTTGTCGGGGCTATATGTTGCCAAGGCATCACAGATCTTATCTCCTGAGATTTCAAAATACAGTCCGACTGCCACAGCAGTGGCAATATTGGCAAGATTAAAAGCACCGAATAACGAACTTGTGACTTTCCATTGAATATTCCGGGCATCAACAAATCCAATCGTGCACGCAAATGATGATTGTTCTGTAACGAAGCTATAGCGGTCTGAACCAAATTCAACGTGATCGTTGATCCGATAATAGACGCGATGAGAAACTCTAGCAGACAACTCCATCAAGAAGTCCTCGTTCAAATTGACAAAAGCAATCCCACCTGACTGTGAGAGACTCTCATACAGTTCTGACTTTGCCCGCTTAACGCCTTCCAAACTTCCAAAGCCCTCCAAATGCGCTTTCCCAATATTTGTGACAATCCCATGAGTAGGGCGAGCGATCTGACACAATAATTTTATTTCTCCCGAATGATTGGCCCCCATCTCAACAATTGCTATCTGATCTGTAGATGAGATAGATAACACTGTCAATGGAACGCCGATATGATTATTCAGATTTCCGTGTGTAGCCCCTACTGAGTAGGCAGAAGAAAGCACACGGCAGATAAGTTCTTTTGTAGTTGTCTTGCCGTTCGAGCCCGTGATACCTATGACTGGAATCGTCAGCTCCTTTCGATGACGTTCGGCGAGATTTTGCAAAACCTCCAGTGGGTCGTTGACATAAAAGATCCCTGGCCGCTCTTCGCAAGTCCCAACCCGTACTACAGCACAACTCGCACCCAGATTAATCGCAGAAGTACCGAAGACAGATCCGTCCACATGATCACCGAGCAAACCAAAGAACAGGCATCCTGGAACAATTTTGCGCGAATCAGTACAAATAATCGGGCACTTTATGAACAGATCATATAGTCGATCGATTAATGCCTCCATGAAAATATTCAATGCATGTTACATAAAAAAAATCCTCACACCGGATTCCCAATGAGAGGATTTTGACAACTGATGTCCTTCAGTTATTTTATTATTTATATCTGCGCTTGATTTCTTTTTTGTTTTGACCTCCAAATTGCAGGCCTCCAGTGACTTCATCCATCGAAGCACCACCAGTACGTGTCATGGCACAACGGAATCCGACAGTGCGCGACGCAGTTTTTTCACTCATAAATCTTCTTGTTCCCGGAGACAACCAAAACAATCTGTCTGCCCATGATCCACCTTTAATTACACGAACACTGTCGTTGATCAAAGTATGCACACCATAGGAATACTCAACCGTGCTGAGGCTATCCCCATCCCAAAAATCAGAGACATCGCCACGATTATAGTTTTCACGTTCTGCTGCTTCTTCATCGGTCACCATTCTATAGCGCAAATGACCCAGACTGTCCTTTTCAACCGGTTTGCCTGTTTCATCTACGACAACACTTTGGAATTTATTTCCGCGGAAAGGATTCAAATCATGATTTTCGACATCACGCAGTGTTGTACCTGTCATAGGGCGATACAGATCTTCGGTCCATTCACTCACATTTCCCGCCATGTTATAAAGACCAAAATCATTCGGGAAGAAACTAATTACTGAGACCGGGAAAGGTGCATTATCATTCAGTTTACCCGCGATACCCATATAGTCACCACGGCTACGTTTGAAGTTCGCCAACATTTGGCCCTGGTATTTATCATTCCTCTTATAACGGGCAGTATTCCCATCCCAGGGATAGTTTCTTCTATCTGTAATCAACTCGTCCTTTTCAGTAACCTGATTTCCAATGAGCGCCAGAGCTGCATATTCCCATTCAGCTTCAGTGGGCAGACGATACTTGGGAAGTAAGATTCCATCTTCAAACCTTACTGGACGTTCACCTCCTGTAGCAATATCAGGAAGATTTTCACGCACACTTCCTTCATATTGACGAGCTAAGTATGCATCAGTCGCAAATACGTCAGAATCGACCTGTTCAGGATTTGGGTTCAGGATTCCGCGCTCAATCAAAATCATCTCATTTACCCGGTCAGTACGCCAATCTGCATACTTGCGGGCCTGATACCAATTCACCCCAACAACCGGATAGTCATCGAAACCAGGATGACGGAAATAGGTTTCCACCAGCGGCTCGTTGTATGCCAGTTCCTCCCGCCATACAAGGGTATCTGGAAGAATATCCATCACGGTCTGTGGATAGCTGGCACCATATGCTTGTTTCGTCCAATACACAAACCACCTGTAGTCGATATTTGCGACTTCAGTTTCGTCCATATAGAAAGATGATACAGTCACACGACGTGGATCATTATTCCATTCATAAGTGACGTCTTCATCGGTCTGACCCATTAAGAAAGTGCCGCCTTCGATAGGTACCAGGTTCGGTCCAGTCGCTTGACCTTCATAATCCAACTTTTCAAAGCCACCCCAGGCTTGATCGTTGTACTTCCAGCCAGTGGTCGCCGACCGTTCACCTTTATTGCCACAGGCAGATCCCAAAATCAGGCAGAAACCAGTCAGAATTATCGATACATTTTTCATCTTAGAAAACCAGTTTTTCAAGAAATGAGGCCAAAGATAATATTTTCAATATGCTATACTATTCTCACCTAAAGAGACTTAGACAGTCATTGTATGTTGACTCTCCCTTCCCATCGTCCAGGTTGATCATGATACCCAACTCGTGACTGCCTCCAGACTTATAGGACAAGGAAGAAATCGTCACATCATAGCTATAAGTAAATCTTAGGTACCCTTTACGCAACCCTACTGCTCCAATGACCGCGTCGGGCTCTGATCCTGCATGCCTGTACCAAAGACCACCAAAGATGTCACCCAATCCAACAAACGTACCAAGATTCAACTGCTGAAAAGGTCCTTGTCGGACATACATCATGCCTGGTGAGATAAACGCCTTCCATCGGTTCTTATTGCCTGTATTAAGCGTGAGTTCAGTGCCTATGTGAATATTCCATCGAAGTGGCAAACCGCCTGTGAGATTCTCGTTATTGCCAAGATAGGATTGTCTTGGGCTGTTTAAATGCTTTATACTGAGTCCGGCATAAAGCTTCTTGCTGTAGATTACTCCACCTGTTCCAATATCCAGATAGGTAAGGCTAAGATCTTCGGGCTGAATCTCATCACCCGGGATAGGTGTCCCTCCAGGCGAAATAGGTCCAAATTCAGGGTCTATCTGATCACTAAACACAAGCTTTTCCCAGTTCAAGCGAGATTGGACTATTCCTAGTTCGACTCCCCATTTAATCTGCCACTCTCTATTTAAACGTAGCCTGTACGAGTAGATAGCTGCAGCCTTGTTAGTCTTAAGGATGCCATTCCCTGCATTATCCGCCTGCAGGTATACTCCAAAGCCACTGTTGTAGTCCTCAAAGTATTGGTCATAAGAGAGAGCATAAGTTTGGTACGCCTTATTCAGTGAAGGCCATTGATTCCTGTAATTGATCGCGAAATTGGGCTTATATGCAATGCCAGCTAAACCGGGGTTCAACTGCAATGGAGCAGAATAAAATTGACTGAATACAGGATCCTGTGCATAACCGGTCATTACAGAAACCATGAATAACCCCGATATCAAAATTGCATTGAACGGGTGATGAAACCCATATTGAATAATGGTCATGCTTCGGATAAGGCGAAATACTTTCATTTATAACGGAGGCAAAGTAGCAAAGGTCAGTGAATGTCGTGTTCGCGGCTTTTTTTACTGTCTTAAAACCCTACCTTGTGACAATACACGCTTTTATCCGACGTTCAACCGATAATATTTGAATAACCGACCATTGTACGATGAAGAAACGCCTGCTCTACTCAATTCGTATTTCTGTGTTTTTACTTCTACTCATACCCGCATCGGTAAAGACTCAAACATTCACCTCTGTTCTTAGAAACGGCCAGTTTCATAAAATCGCGGTCTCAGAACAAGGCATATACAAACTGGATGCGTCATTCTTAAGTGGAAGTGCCGGCATTAATCTTTCCCAGACGCAAGCGAAGCATATTACTCTGTGGACGAATGGTGGCGGCGTCCTGCCCCAACTCACGAATGCACCTAGAATTGATGATTTGAGGGAGGTGGCTATGCACGGTGTAGGAATGGCCGATGGCAAAGTCGATGATGGTGACTATTTTTTATTTTACGCGGAAGGTCCGGATCGTTGGACTTTTAACCAGGCCGATGGCAGGTATCACAAGACTAAAAACATCTATGACACGAAGAACTACTATTTCATTTGTGTTTCTGATCGCATTGCCGTTCCAATGACCTCAAGGCCTACTTTGCCACAAGGTGAGATGACGATTTCCCAATTTGATGACTATCATAGCATTGAAGAAGACCGGCTCAATCTTTTGGGCAAATTTCGTCCACCGGGGTCTGGTCAGCGCTGGTTTGGCGATGAGTTTTCTACTACACGTCAGCGAGACTATGAGGCGACATTCCCGAATATTGTGACTGGAACTGACATATACTGGTCAGTCGAATTTGCAGGTCGTTGCGATGTCACAACCCAGGTGTCTATAGAATTCAATGGAAATAAGATCAATAACTCAATAAGTGGCGTAGCAACCGGTGATGTTGAGGCTGATTTTGCAAGAATCATTCGTCCTACAGGTACATATACCACAACCACAGATCAACAAACCATCCATATCTCCTATCCACAGGTATCTGCAACATCATCTGGCTGGTTGGATTTTATTGAGCTGCAAACCAAACGTCATTTGCATTATCAGGGTACTCCACTACAATACAGATCTATCGCATCCAACACTGTAGCGGCAGCAGAATATGTCATCTCTGGAATTTCTGTCGCTAACGTTATTTGGGACATTACAGACCTCCAACGCCCAGTGGTACAAGAGTATACTTCAAGTGGTGGTGAGGCGAGATATACCGTGCTGAATGACAATGAGATCAGGGAATTTGTAGTTTTTTCAACTACAGGCAGTTTCCCGGCACCGACTTCGGTTGGTCCAGTTGCAAACCAAGATCTACACGGAATTCAAGACGCAGATTTGGTGATCTTATATCATTCTGATTTTGCTGAGGCTGCACAACGACTTGCACATCATCGCCTGGAGCATAATGGATATCTCGTAGAAACAATTGCCATTGATGTGCTCATGAATGAGTTTGCAGGTGGTGGACAAGATCCTACGGCAATTCGTGATTTCGCACGGATGCTCAAATCGCGTTCGTCGCGATTCCGGTTTTTGTTATTTTTTGGTGATGGATCGTACGATATGCGTCATATCAATCAGGATCAGAGCGACGAAAATTTTATCCCGGTTTTTGAAACATTAGAGTCAATGAATCCGATCCGCGCATTCCCATCGGACGATTACTTTGCCCTGCTGAGCGATGATGAAGGGAATGATCTAAAAGGTGCAATAGAAATAGCAGTTGGTCGCATCCCTGTGAGTTCAGTTGAGGAAGCAAATATTGTTGTCAATAAACTGATTCAATATGACACAAATCCGGCAACTCATGGAGATTGGCGTCTGGGAATCACGTATGTTTCAGATGATGAAGACAGCAATCAACACCTGCTGCAGACTGAGGATGTTGCCACCACACAACAGAATACACATCCGGAATACAATCTCAAGAAAATATATCTGGATGCATTTCAGCAAATGAATTCTCCAGGAGGAGATCGCTATCCTGATGCGAATGCAGCAATCAACGCCGCTATGCAGCAAGGGATGCTGATACTGAATTATTTTGGACATGGAGGGCCAAGTGGCTGGACTCAAGAACGTGTACTTGGAATTCAGGATATCCAATCATGGAATAATTATAACAGACTGCCCTTATTTGTGACTGCTACTTGTTCTTTTACACCTTATGATGAACCAAGTCTGGAATCAGCTGGAGAGATGGTCATATTGAATCCTTCTGGTGGTGCGGTAGGATTACTGACAACAGTTCGGGCTGTGTATTCATCCTCCAACAAAAGACTGACCTCAGAGGTGTTTGAACGTATACTACTTGAAGAAAATACGGATCAATTGACTATTGGTGAAGTCATGGTTCTTGCAAAGAATAGTAACCACCAGGATACAGTAGATATCAATGCAAGAAAGTTTGCGATTATCGGGGACCCGTCAATGAAACTTGCGATACCCGAGCATGATATTGTTGTCACCAAAATCAATGGCCATCCGACCGGAACGGGTACTCAGGACACTGCACGCGCACTAGACGAAGTAAGGCTTAATGGAGAAATTCGAAACAGCGACGGTATAAAATTATCCCAGTTCAATGGTGTGTTGACCGCGACCATCTTTGACAAACCAACTAAACAAAAAACACTCGCGAACGACCCAAAAAGTTATGAAAAGGAATTTGAGAATCAAACCAAAGTACTTTTTAAGGGATCTGCAAGTGTGATCAATGGTGAGTTCACATTGTCATTTGTCATTCCTCAGGACATCAGTTTTAAACATGGCAAGGGTAAAGTGAGTATGTATGCTACTGATCAAAGCGCAAACGATGCTGCTGGAATGTATCAGGATTTGATCATTGGAGGTAGTGCAACTGGGCTGAGTGACAATGAAGGCCCGGAGATTCAGATTTTTGCAGACAATGAGAGCTTCAAATCCGGGGATGAAACTGGGCCGAATCCAACCATGCTTATCAAACTCAGTGACGCCAGCGGAATTAATATTTCGGGAACTAGTATTGGCCATGATCTCGAGGGCATCCTTGATGATGACTCACGTACATCCTTTATTTTGAATGACCGGTATGTGGCAACCATCGATGATCATACTCGAGGAGAGGTCATCTTGCCTCTGTCAGAATTGAGTGAAGGCGTTCATACTTTTAAAGTAGTTGCATGGGATATTGCCAATAACTTCTCAGAAGAATCTATTGAGTTCAAGGTAGTTGGGAATCTTGATAATGTTTTTTTCAATCTCAGGAATCTTCCTAATCCTTTCACGACATCGACGAGTTTCGCTTTTGAACATCGTTTGGGCGATGGTCCGGTGAATGTTGAGGTTGAGATTTTTACTGTGGCAGGTCGACTTGTGCAGCGATTGATTGCACAAAATGCAGTATCCACCGGAGGGACAATCGGCGACTTGGATTGGAATGGATCTGGCCTTCAAGGGGGGCGGATTTTGCCAGGTGCATACTTATATCGTGTGCGTGTAGTGAGCAGACCGGGAACCGCCTCGGAACACCTTTACGAAAGCCCGTTTGAGAAGCTGATTATGGTGGATTAATAACGGCTTACAGGACAATATCCGGCAGATTAAAGCATTATATTTGCGAACTTTTATAAAACTTCCAGATTATTCCCATGAGGAAAATTACACTCACCCTGGCGTTACTCATCTGTGCGACGGGATTTATTTCAGCCCAAAATTGTGAATACGACCCCATAAAAGGTGAATGGCTTACTGCCAGTGGACTCCCCTGTGTCAATACATTGATTACCTCAGTACCATTTCTCCGGATCGTACCCGATGCTCGCTCTGCTGCTATGGGAGATGCTGGTGTAGCGATCTCACCTGATGCCAATGCGATTCATTTTAATGCATCAAAACTTGCTTTTGCGACTGAGGATATTGGCGTCTCAGCCACATATTCACCTTGGCTGCGTTCTCTGGGGTTGTCAGATGTGTACCTGGCTTATTTGACCGGCTACAAGAAGCTTGACGAATTTCAGGCTATTGGACTTGGGCTCAGATATTTCTCGCTCGGTCAAATTGACTTCCGTGATGATCAGGGTACAAATACAGGTTTCGGCAAGCCAAATGAATTCGAAATATCTCTGGCCTATGCAAGAAAGCTCTCAGACAATTTTTCTGCTGCCCTCACTGGAAAATTTATCTACTCTAATCTCGCAGCCGGTGAACAGGTAGGCGGAATAGACATTACCGCTGGAACGGCAGGTGCTGTGGATCTTTCAGTGACTTATGAAAATGATATCACTCTCGGTACGATTCCGGCAACATTGAGAATCGGTGGAGCAATCACAAACATTGGATCAAAGATTTCATACACTCGGAATGAATATCGGGATTTTCTCCCTGGCAACCTGGGTATTGGAGGAGCACTTGATATGGATTTTGACGATTTCAATCGCCTCACATTCACATTTGATATCAATAAACTCCTTGTGCCAACACCTCTGCATGATACTGATGCGGACTATGACAAGAATGCAAATGGAATTCCTGATCATCGTGAAAAATCGTTGTTCAGTGGGATCTTCGGCTCGTTCAGTGATGCCCCGAGTAAGGGTGAGGAATGGAAAGAATTTGCATTTTCTATCGGCGCTGAATATTGGTATGGCAAACAGTTCGCTGTTCGTGCCGGATACTATTATGAAAATCCCATTAAAGGAAACCGACAGTTTCTGACAGCAGGCCTTGGTTTGAAATACAACGTATTTGGCTTGAATGTCTCATACCTTGTACCTACTTCGAATCAGCGTAGTCCACTAGACAATACACTGAGATTTTCATTGCTCTTCAACTTTGAACCAGTACCTGACGAAGCACCAACTGACAATGGGTAATAAATCCTTTTGAAATAAATGAAAAAGGCTGCGATCGTGACGATGCAGCCTTTTTCATTTGTATCTGCCTGTAAGCCGGATTCTGTTTCACATACTCAGTAAAGAGCAGTGATGCCTATCATTTATCTATTCTGCCTACCCCTCCTGGTGCTCAGTAAAACCGACTTCGCAAACGCTTCATCGGTCTAAGGCTGAACAAGAGCGAGCAACTCCATCCAGGATATACGTGACATTTCAACCCGCAGGGTTTATCTCCATACTGATTACTCAGCATGGACGTGCGCTCTTACCGCACGTTTTCACCCTTACCTTCAATCACGGCCTTGAAAGACCGTGTTATTCAGGCGGTATATTTTCTGTGACACTGATCCGTTCCCGTTTTAAGGCGGGACCCACCCTTTCAAATGGTACGGTGCTCTATGTTGTCCGGACTTTCCTCTATCCTGACTTTAAATCAGGACAGCGATAGACCAGCAGATACAGCGCAAAGAACGGTAACAGAAACCTAATTGTTCCGAAAAGCCATTTGCAATGGTTTTCAGGTCTTTAATGCGGTAGCCGGACATCGGAGCATTCAGATAAACTCGAGCCTGCCTGTACAATGAAGCCAGCATGAGGAGGGCGGGCCGAAAAATTTTCGTCATAGCTCATTTATAGCGGTCATCCCCTTTTTGATCATTCACACTGCATAATATAAGAGGTATGTGGTATCTATAAAAAGCCTAATTTCGCGATCATTACATATAGTTTTTTGGTATAATGTCTACAGGATTGATTAGAAGACATCTTATGTCCAGAAGGGCAGCATGGATCGCCTCGCTGATCGCCTGTATTCTTGGAATCCTGGTACTTCAAGTACGCCCTACACATACTCCGCGAGACAAAGCGATGGTGGAGGATGTACAGGCATATCTCCGCGCTCAGGAAAGCAGCGTAAGTGCAACCCTTCTTGATCGGAGTTTCTTTAGGTCGCTGATCGAGGTCACAAATGGACAAGCCACTGTGACGAATGCACTTATTGATAAGATGCGGTTGCTTTCTGAAAAATCGTACTCACTCTACCTCTATAAAAGAGATTCGCTGATTTATTGGAGTAAACCTGGTCCTGTCATTGATGCAAGCCTGATCCGTCATGGACTCATACCGATTGTAGCAAGTGATCACTACGAAGACTTCCTCATCAAGGAGTACGACTTATATCATGTCACGAGCTACCACGTATATGCCAAGATCCCTATCCTCAATGATGCCGCGCACAGACATATGACTCAGGTGATCCCGCTAAAGCAGGACGGCGAGTTTATCGATACTACAACATTTGAAAGCTGGGAAATACTCAGGACAGAGGAAGGAACTCCTGTGTGTGTCCTTCAACAAGTGCGTGCGAAACTCAGTTTCTGGCATCAGGTTGCACTTTTGTTTTTCGTCGTCATGGGATTACTCTCAACGATTGTAGTGGTATTGGATGTTATCAGGGCACGATATCAAACTTTATACTCAATAGCTGAAGGTTGGATGGCGATTGGTTTTATTGTCATGACAAGAGGACTTCTTTTGCTGACTGATTATCATGATACTCTAGATCAACTTGCTCTCTTTGACCCATTTGTCTATCTGGGTGATGTAGGATATAGCCGTGGTGATCTTTTCATTGATAGCCTTCTCTTTCTATGGATTGCTGTCATAGCGGTGAAAGGTCAGGCCCTTCCTTTGCGACAACAGACAACACGGCTGGAGAAATCTGTAATCAGTATCGGCACTTACCTCATTATGATTCTGTGCATGGGATTACTTGCATGGATTCAGAAAACACTCATACTCACAAATGCCCTGCCACTAGAGCTGGAAGAAATTTCTTTTCTAAATACCTCTACAGCGGTGGTATTTGCTTCGATGGGAGTCTGTCTGTTCGGACTCTTTGTCATTGGACAACGCTTACTGCATTCTGTTGCTGAGATACAGCCCTCAATTTATCGACGCATGGGCGATTTATTGATTGCTGCGTTGATCAGCCTCAGCATGGTACATATGCTTGACCTGAATTTGTCTTTTTTCGGTTTCTACCTGGCCGTCCTGAGTTTGCTGATACTCTTCGACTTGTATACCGAACACAGTAATCCCTCAGTCATCTGGGTCGTGAGTTGGACTCTGTTTATTGCTGGCTTTGAAGCAAGTATGCTCTATGCTTATCAAAAAGACAAGGACAGCGCTGATCGTCTTGAGATCGCGACACGCATCGTAGCAGATATTGATGATACGCATGTCATTGAGGAGCAAATTTTTCCCTGGTTACCTGACGTACCACCGCAAAGCAGTATTGGGGTATTCAAGGATCGTCGGCTTGCATACAGTTATAACTATGACTATCCACTTATCCTTCCCGAAAGCACATTACAGGGGACACACGACAATCTGTTTCAGGCAGAAGGACGTAATGATATAGGCGCACATCGTAATGATCTCACTGTCCTGATTGGCAAACGTGATGCAGGCTTGATACAGGTAGTTTCTACATTCTCTTATGTGTTCACCATCTTCAGCATCATGCTGTTCTTTGTCACTCTTGCTAACTCCATGCTCCCGTTTCTGCCGCAAAGTCTGAGTTTGTCTTTTTCATCAAAACCAACCCTGCGCAATCGGATCCAGGTAGCAATTGTATTTCTGATCATTCTGGCTTTTGTCATTATTGGATTTGTCACAGTATTCTATTTGCGGAACACGAATGAAGATCGGGACAAACGCTACTTCGAAGATCGCCTGCGGACGGTAGCATCATCAATTCTCCAGGCCATTCCTGCAGCAGATAGCATTGACCAACCTCAGACACTCATTCCGCGGGTTGCAGCCATCGCATATGTATACAATCGCCAGGCTAAGATTTATGACAGACATGGCAATCTGGTTTTGCAAACGGATGAAAAGAAGACCATGCCTCAACGATTGGCTGTGAAGATGTCCTACCTGAGTAAGTTTATGATGGATCAGAGTAGTCGTACATATACGATAGAGGATCTTGAATCATCTGGCCGTGAAAGCTATCGGGGTGTCCTGGCATTGAGGGATCAAAACAACAGTCGATTAGGTTATGTAGAATTTCCTGGCACATCTATGGTGCAATCGGCTTCGGACCCGGGGTCAAAGTTCTTTGGTACTCTCCTCAATGCGTATGTCTTTCTCTTCCTGATTGCAGTAGCGCTTGCCATCGCAGTGGCAAATTCCATCACACGTCCGCTTTCAGAGCTGGGAGAAAAACTCAAAAAATTAAGCATTGGGAAAAAGAACGAACCTATCCAATGGGGTATCAATGATGAGATCGGCGCATTGATAAATGACTATAATGGCATGATCGAAAAGCTCGACGATAGTGCTCAGATTCTCGCACTTACAGAGCGGGATCTCGCCTGGCGGGAGATGGCGAAGCAGGTAGCACATGAGATCAAGAACCCTCTGACGCCCATGAAACTCAGTATTCAGTATCTGCAAAATGGTGTGAACACCAATCCTGACAAATTGAAACAACTTGTTGGACGCGTGAGTCATACGCTTATTGAGCAAATCGATAACCTCGCAAACATCGCTTCTGAGTTTTCCAACTTCGCGAAAATGCCTCAGGCTGAAAATGAAAAAGTGCTCCTGAATGACGTCGTGGCATCAGTACATGATCTCTTCCGCAAGCGGGAGGATAT
>JANNQA010000156.1:0-13014 GCA_031400515.1 Bacteroidota bacterium | reverse complement strand
CGCTACAGCCACCAACTCGCAGCGTTTAGAAGCGTGCAACTCAGGAATGATACGCCGATTGATACGCGCAGTTGATAAGATCCCCCAACGAACTTTTTTCATAAACCGTAATACCGAGATTTTAGAACCATTTGAAAAGTCTTCAAATCTATAGCTTGCACCCGAAACTTACATGATTACCTTCGCATCTGAGTTGATATTTAAAACAAAGAAATTTGAATTTGAAGTCTCAGTTGATGTCAATCATACGCTCGCTGGGAGGGGCATCAGTTGCAGACTACGGCCAGTATCTTGTGATGCGTACTCTGAAGTTTCGTAAGAATCGAGAATTCAGAAATCAACATGCAAAGGTTCCTTTGCCACCTGCATATCTCGTCTATGAGTCCTTCCAGATGGACTATGCTAAATACTATCTCGGTGGCAGAGATACTGCGAAATGGATTGCGGATCATTTAACACCCTATCTAAAATCTTCCGGGCAACGTATCCTGGATTGGGGCTGTGGTCCGGCACGAGTGATACGGCATCTGCCTCAAATGCTCGGTACAAAACATGACTACTTCGGGTGTGACTACAATCCTGCCACAATTGCATGGTGTCAGAAGCATGTTCCGAAAATTTCATTCTTATTGAATGGCCTTATGCCTCCATTACCTTATGAGCGTGATTTTTTTAACGCAGCTTATGGAATTTCGATTTTCACGCACCTATCTGAGGACAATCACACGCAATGGTCGCGAGAACTTTATAGAATATTACGTCCCCAGGGAATTCTTCTGCTCACCACACACGGAGAGGCCTTTAAGGAAAAACTGACACACGCTGAGCGAGTTTCTTTTGACTCCGGCCAATTGGTGATCCGGAGCAAAGCGAAAGAAGGTCAGAGGATGTATGGGGCGTTTCATCCGCCTTCATACCTAAACCAATTGTTTGGAGATTCCGGATTTGAAATCCTTAAGCACATTCCTGGAAAGCAACGTGAAAACTATATTGAACAGGATACGTGGATCCTCAGAAAAATGAATTAGTTCTGGTTTGATTCCAAATAAATGCTAAGAAGATTGACATGTTCCTAAAAAATTTGATAAAAAAGTACTTCCTGATTCTGAAAGTGCGGAACAGATTTTCGGCCACGGTGCAAATTGCGCAACGCAGTTTATTTCATTATTATCAGGATCGCATCAATTCTGGAAGACCAGTTCCCATTTCAGAAACGGGATTTCGTGTCTTCTCACAATTTGAAGAAGATGGGATACTGCTTTACATATTCGCAGTCCTTGGGATGGGGTCAAAGACATTTGTTGAAATTGGTTCTGATGACGGTATCAATAGTAATTGCGCGAACCTGGCATTCAATTTCGGATGGCGCGGTTTGTTCATTGATAGTAATTCAGAGAGCATCCGACGAGGAAAGCGCTTTTATAGCAAATACCCTCATCCCTGGATGTACCAACCTCTGTTTCTCTGCGCAGATATTTCACCTGACAATGTGAACCAGCTTCTGACAGGTAACGGCATTTCAGGTGAAATTGAATTGCTGTCGATCGATATCGATGGTGATGACTATTGGATCTGGACAGCAATAGAAGTGATCCAACCGAAAGTCGTCGTCATTGAAACACATGTGAGATTTGGATTTCACAATATCGTCGTACCCTATGGCAGAAGAGGTGCTTCAGACTTTAGTACGCATCATGGAGCAAGCCCGGTGGCGATGATGAAACTCGGAAATCAGAAAGGATACAAACTCGTTGGAACAAATCAACTTGGGTTCAATTTCATTTTTGTGAAAGAATCTCTTGCACCGGATATATTACCCGCGGTTGATGTAAATGAGCTTCTCAGACATCCATCGGTTGCATCAAGCATGAAAGCATTCGATATCTCAAAAGGAAAACCCATTGTCACTCCTATTCCTTAATAATACCAGCCTTTAGCAGCCACCTCATCACGTTGGTCTGAATTCTTTCATCCGGATTTGGCGTGGTCATTGGAATAAATGCCTTCGCTGTCATTCGCTCATAGAGTTCAATATATCGTTCAGAAATCAAGCTCACAAAATCACCCGGCATCTCGGGCATCTTCTGTCCATCTAAACCCTGGAAACCTTTTGACATGAGCCATTCACGGACAAACTCTTTGCTGAGTTGTGGCTGGCGCTCTTCGCGCTCTTGACGGTCGGCATACCCGTCGAGATAGTAATACCTCGAGCTATCTGGTGTATGGACTTCATCGATGAGATAGATCTTTCCTTCGTGTCTGCCAAATTCATACTTGGTATCGACGAGGATCAGCCCATTTTCATTTGCCATACGTGACCCTATTGCAAATAGTCTGCGAGTATAACCTTCGAGAATTGCATAATCCGCAGCACTGAGTATCCCTTTTGAGACAATATCCGCTGGGCTAATATCTTCATCATGGCCGGATTCAGCTTTAGTTGCAGGTGTGATGATCGGTTCTGGAAACGCATCCCCCTCCTGCATTCCATCCGGCATCCGTACTCCACAGAGAACCCGTTCGCCATCAGAATATTCTCGCCAGGCATGTCCTGCCAGATAACCACGGATCACCATTTCCACCCGGATCGGTTCACAAAGTATTCCAGCGGAAACACAGGGATCCGGCATAGCTAAAAGCCAATTTGGTACTTCAGAAGATGTCGCCTGGAGAAAATAGGCCGCCATCTGGTTTAGTACCTGACCTTTATAGGGAATCGGCCTGGGAAGGATATGGTCAAAGGCACTGATTCGATCAGAAGCAACCATGACCACTTTGTCACCGAAGAAATAGACATCACGGACCTTGCCCCTGTAATACCCGGTTTGTCCGGGAAATTCATACTGTTTCTCCAAATTGTCAGCTATTTTGTCTTTTGGCATAAATTTTGACCCCTTTTGAACAACAAACCCCTCGTGATCGTGTTTGAAGGTTTGTCTGAGCTAATATCCATAGCACTTGTGGAAATCAAAAGTGCAAGATATATTTGTAAAAATTTCTGAGACGTGAAATTATCATTCTTCCATTTTAGTGCATGTTGTTGCTGTTGTACACAGCCACCGGGCTAGATCTGGAAGAGGTATATATTATAATAGGCCTTTCAGTTCTGCCGGAATTGAAAGGCTTTTTTGTTTTTGGTCGGAAAGTAAATGATGAATTAAGTAATAGATAACTGATAATCAGAGATATGCAAACTAAAGCACAACTCCAACCACGTCATGCCTATCTGCAGGGACGCGTAAATATCGGTGATACCCCACTGGTGCAGATTCGCAGTTTATCTACGGATAATGTACAGATATGGGCCAAGTTAGAATGGGAACAAGCAGGAGGAAGTGTGAAAGCACGAGCTGCCAATCAAATCATCCGAACAGCCCAAAAACGGGGAGAATTGACAAATGATGTTGCCCTCCTTGACGCTTCGAGTGGGAATACTGCTATTGCTTACGCAACCCTGCTCAAAAGGCTGCATCTGCACGCGATCATTTGTCTGCCTGCCAATGCGTCCGCAAAGCGTATAGAGACTTTGCGGGCACTGGGAGCAGAACTTGTTCTGACTTCTCCATCAGAAGGCACTGAAGGCGCCCAGGTGGAAGCAAAGAAAATCTTCGCAGCACAACCTGATAAATACTTCTATGCTGATCAGTACAGTAATCCGGCAAACTGGCAGGCACACTATCATGGGACTGCGACTGAAATCATCACACAGACCAAGGGCAAGGTGACCCATTTTGTCGCCGGACTTGGCACCACAGGTACGTTCACTGGTACATCAAAGAGACTTAAAGAATACAATCCCGCCATTGAAGTAATTGCTTTACAACCTAACAGTCCCATGCATGGACTTGAGGGCTGGAAGCATCTTGCAACGGCAAGTGTGCCCCGGATCTATGACGCCTCTCTGGCTGACTCGGTGATTGAAATCGATTCTGAAGAAGCCTATGAAATGATCCGGTATATCAGGGAACATGAAGGCTATCTGATTTCGCCATCTTCTGCCGCCAACCTCATCGGTGCAAAGCAGGTATCAAAGAATTTAAAGTCAGGTTTGATTGTGACTGTTCTCGCTGACACATTGGAGCGCTATGATGAAGTTTCGCAATTGGTTTTTGGAGAAATATTTCATGAGAGTAATTTTTGAAGAAGGGGCGTTGAATGCCATGCATCAGTGGTTGGTTAAATATTATCCCGAAGAAGCATGTGGCTTTCTTTTGGGACATGAGCACGGAGACCTTCGTACAATAACCGAAACATGGCCAGCTACGAACGTCAGTGCAGAGAACAGAAAACGACGTTTCATTGTCGACCCTATCGACTATTTACATGCCGAGAAAAAAGCTGCAGCAGAAGGACTCAGTTTATTGGGCGTTTATCATTCACATCCGGATCATCCGGCGATTCCTTCCGAGCATGATCTTGCCGCGGCATATCCATTTTTCTCCTACACAATCGTATCAGTGATCAATGGAGAGATTGCGGATACACGGAGCTATCAATTGAAAGAAGAGAAGTTTGAGGAAGAGCAAATACAACCGCAAGTGCAACCTTAAATCCCACAATCATTGTTAGTTCATCTTCAATCATCATTAATCAATCACCATACATGATTCGCATTTTTATCCCAACACCGCTACGAAAGTTTACTTCAGACAAATCTATTGTAGAAGTGCAGGCAAGTACAGTGGCAGAAGCTATCGAGAGTTTGGCAAAGTCATTCCCGGAACTCGATCAACATCTTTTCGATTCAGACAGAAACATTCGGAAGTTTGTGCGCATATTTCTGGGAGACCAGGATATTCAACAGCTCAATGGCGCTGAGACACCGCTGAAGGCAGGTGATGAGATCAGTATCATTCCGGCAATTGCAGGAGGGAAAAGTCCTCAGTCTTCAGTCCTCAACGCTAACGGCGAACAGCGAAAAGCAAACGGCATTTCTCCAGCCAGAAGCCAGAAGCCAACTTAGAAACAACTTAGCAGCAACAAACAAGCAACATACAAGCTACATACAAGCAACTTATCCATGTCAGAAATCACCTTTTCAAAAAAAGAACTCGAGCGGTACAGCCGTCATCTGATCATACCGGAGTTCAACATCGAAGGTCAGCGCAAACTCAAGACTGCCAAAGTCCTTGTTGTAGGTACCGGTGGATTAGGCGCTCCATTACTTCAATATCTCACCGCTGCTGGTGTAGGTACAATCGGCATTTTAGATTTCGATATCGTGGAAGAAAGCAATCTTCAACGCCAGGTCTTATTTACTGTTGACGACGTAGGTAAGCCAAAAGTGGAAGTTGCAAAGCAACGGCTCGAAAAACTTAATCCTCATCTTACCTTTCATACTTACAACGTACATCTCAATTCAACCAATGCGCTTGAGATTATCAAAGACTATGATGTGGTCGCCGATGGGACGGATAATTTTCCTACTCGATACCTTGTCAATGATGCCTGCGTAATTCTTGGAAAGGTAAATGTCTATGCATCGATTTTTCGATTTGAAGGTCAGGCCAGTGTATTTAATTATCTCCTTCCGGATGGATCGCGGGGACCGAATTACAGGGATTTATTTCCAGCTCCGCCGCCGCCCGGACTTGTACCAAGTTGTGCAGAAGGTGGCGTGCTCGGTGTTTTACCTGGTATCCTCGGGAGCCTGCAGGCGAATGAAGTCATCAAAGTGATCACTGGTGTCGGTGAGACCTTGTCCGGACGTTTGTTTCTTTTTGATGCAGCATCATTCACGACCCGAACGTTGCGCATTGCAAAAGATCCTGCAAATGAGACACCCACTCAACTTATTGATTACGAGCAGTTCTGCGGCATTCCCCAGCAGGTTGCTATCGATGAAGCGCTCTCACAATCCGGGCAAAATGGCGTACGCGAGCTCAGCGTCCAACAATTGTCAGAGTTGATGAAAAACAATGCTGACTTTGAACTGATCGACGTCCGGGAGCCGTATGAATATGATATTGTAAACATTCATGGTAAGCTTATTCCCAAAGGCGTCATCAAAGAACATGTAGATGAAATCAATCGTCAAAAACAAGTCGTTGTATATTGCAGAAGTGGAAAGCGTAGCGCTGATGTCATTCGGGATCTTCAGGATAAATATGGCTTTGAGAATCTCTACAACCTGAAAGGAGGTATTCTCGCATGGGCAAAAGAGATCGATCAGTCGCTGCCGGTATATTGAGCATGGGTGATGGGTGATGGGTGATTGAAATAGCTTGATTGTTCGATATCTTTCAGCGCAAAGGCAAAGCCAGAACTACAAGGAATTTACTTAAGTCATTATTCAATAATCAATAAATAATCATTAAAAATGGCAGTATTAAGACTTGGAGATATTGCTCCAAATTTTCAGGCAGAAACTACTGAAGGCCCACTTGACTTTTACGAGTATCTCGGAAAGGGATGGGGGATCTTGTTTTCACACCCTGCTGACTTTACTCCAGTATGTACGACCGAGCTGGGACGGATGTCAAAGCTAAAAGACGAGTTTACAAAACGAAACACCAAAGTGATCGCAATCAGTGTGGATCCCCTGGAGTCTCATCGCGAGTGGGTGAAAGATATCAATGAGACACAGCATACTCATGTCAATTACCCCCTCATCGCTGATGGAGATCGAAAGATTGCAGAGCTCTACGATATGATCCATCCAGGGGCGGCAGAAAAAACCACTGTGCGTAGTGTCTTCATCATCGCACCAGACAAGAAGATAAAACTGACAATCACGTATCCTCCTTCAACCGGAAGAAACTTTGATGAGATCCTGCGTGTCCTGGATTCATTGCAACTGACAGCTTATCACAGCGTGGCAACTCCTGTAGACTGGAAGAATGGTGACGATGTGGTGATTCTCCCTTCAGTGCCTGATGCAGATGTGGCAGGTAAATTCCCTAAAGGACATACACGAGTGAAGCCTTATCTCCGAATTACCCCGCAACCAAATTTGTAGAAATTTCGGTAGTGCATCAGTTCACGCAGGGCCTTCTCACGCAAAGGCGCAAAGGACGCGAAGAAATTGATACAAAATCGATTAAAGCGATGCAATGCACTGCTGAAACTTCGCTTAGGAGCATCGGGAAAAAATCCACTGCTCTGGCCAACAAAAAAAAAATCCCGGATTCCTTTGCGGAAGCCGGGATTTTTATTTGTTCAAGAGGATATGCCTCTATCTGATCAAAGTAATATCACCTTTAAAAATCTCCTCTACATTATCAGCATACTTCACTTTTGCGTGGAAGACATAAACACCTGACATGAGCTCTTCGCCGGCAAAGGTGCCATCCCATCCAAGAGATTCTACAGCAGGAGAAATGTTAGTCCCTTCGTATACCTTATCTCCCCACCTTGTAAAGATTTGCAGGTAATCAATATTTGTAATCACCGTGTTTGAAGCAAACAACGTAAAGAAGTCATTGACACCGTCACCATTCGGACTAAAGATGTTCGGTATATAGACATTCCGGGTCACATGCACCTGTATTGTCGTGGAAAGTGTAATCTCACAATCCCTGTCATCATAAATAGTGAGTTTCACTTGTGTCTGCCCAATTGGTTTGAATACCAGTGAATCACATTTCAAACAAGTCGCAACGTCATTGACGAACCATACAGTAGAATCAGCTACTCCAACACTAAGGTCATATGACAATACGGCATCATCACCACTTTCAATGAGCAACTCGCCAGTCAACACACCTGCGAGGTCATTTGCTGTACCAATCGTAAACTGTCTTTCATACTTACATCCAAGGTTGTCAGTCACCACGAGGGTATAATCTCCGGCTGGCAGATTGGACCAATTTGCAGTTGATGTACCCGCAGCGCCATTGAGTGAATAAGTGTAAGGCGGAGTTCCTCCTACCACTGCTTGCACCTGAGCTGATCCCGGAGGATCACCAACGCAATCAGGACTGAATACAATCATGTTCAGATCACTAGGTATATCACCTACCAGACTTACAAGGGCATCGTCACTGCTTTCACAACCTGTCAAAGTATTGATTACTGTAAGCGTATAGGTTCCAGACTGAGTCACTGCAGTGTTTAGTACATCAGGTGTCACAATCACGCCGTCTGTTGTAGTCCAGATATAGTCAAACTCAGCACCAGTACTGCTGCCAGTACCACCGAGTACCACTGACGTGATATCACAAGTAATCGATCCGTCTACCCCGGCATCTGCCACAGGTACATTCTCAATCATCACTTCAACCGTCGTCGATGCATTCGGACAAGGCGCCGAGCCATTCAATACATATTCGAATGTGTATACACCGGGAGCCTGAGTCGTCGTAAGGAAAGTTGCTGTTGCACTATTGAATGCAGTTCCTGTACTCGGATTCAATGATGTCTCCATCCATATTCCTCCAGCATCTGCACCTTGTAACAACTGTGTCAAAGCCACTAACTCGTCTTCTCCGACGCAGATTTGCGCAGCGGACGCAGCGAAACCTGCATCTGGTTCTTGATTGACCCTGATCACCTGTGTATCTGAATCAGGACAGCTACCAGGGATTCCACTTATCTCGTATTGTACCGTGTATGTTCCTGGATCTGCATTTGAAGCATTGAAAGTGCCTCCAACTATGGTTGCAGGATTACCGCCAGGAGGAGAACTCACGATGGTCCATTGACCAGCAGGTCCACCAGGCACTACAAGTGTAGAGAGATTCAATTGGTCTCCGTCATTACATAGATCAGGCGCAGCAGTAATTTCCGGGCTTGTCCCGATCGATATTTCAACGAGATAACTCACATCTACACATGGAGTCACTGCACTGTTGGTTGTGTATTCAAACGTATAAATACCATATGCCACTCCATCAAAATTCAAGAGGGGGAAATTTCCTGAAGCGCCAGAGTTGTCAACATCTACCCATGTACCGCCCGTATCCCCACCTGAGATGAGAGTGGCAAAGTTGATCGTGGATCCATTTGCAGCATCATCACATGCTTGCGCAGTTGAAGCCACTGTTGCTGATGGTGTTTGATTGACACTGACAACAATATTTGCCGTTCCACTACAGCCGCCATCTGTCACCGTGACGCTATAAGTACCAGGTAATGTCACATCAATAGTTTGTGATGTTGCAGTAGTAGACCAGATGTATGTGTCAAATACACCGACAGTAAGTGTCGCGACATCTCCTTGACAAATCGTCTGGTTTTGCGGATTGAGAGTGAGTTCATTCGATTCCTGAACATTTAGTGACGCAACACCAGTACAGCCATTTACATCCGTGACGGTCACACTGACTATGCCACTTGTGTTTACCGTGTTGAACTGAGTGCTTCCTCCACCTCCGGACCATTGATAGCCTGCATAAACTCCTGCATCTAATTCCGTATCGGTTCCAGGACAGAACGTTGAAGAACCATTGATGGCTGGTGTTGGATTCGGATTTACAGTGAATGTATGCGATGCTGTTCCCTGGCATCCATATTGATCAGTCACGGTGACGATATAAGTACCCGAGCTATTGACATTAATTGTCTGACCTGAACCACCACCACTCCATGAATAGGTAAAGCCAGGTGTTGCAGAAAGCACTGCACTACCTCCCTGGCAAACTGCAGGAATACCATTGATGACAGGTGCAGGGGCACTAGCTACAACAACAATTTGATCTACAGCTGTGCAATTGTTCGCATCCGTTACAGTCACGAAATATGTGCCAGGCGTGGTTACATCAAGAGTTGGTCCGCCCCCTCCGCCAGTCCATGCATATCCGGTAATTCCAGCTCCAGCAGCGCTCAAGGTGGTTGGTACATTATTACAAATCGATGTATCACCAGTGATCGCAGGAAGTGGCAGAGGTGTTGCTGTCACTGTGATAGTGTCTGCAGCCTGGCATCCGCCTTGTGTCACTGTTACCATTACAGTCGTGCTTGCATTCACAGTGATTTCAGAAGTAGACTCTCCAGTCGACCAATCATAGGTTTCGAATACTCCACCGGCATTCAATGTAGTGGAAGTGCCGCTACAGAAACTAGTGACTCCCTGGATCGCGGGAACAGGTTTGATGGCGACATTCACTGTATAGCTCGCAGTATTTGTACAACCCAGTTGATCTGTGACAGTCACTGTGAAAGTCCCTGAAGTATCTGTTGAAATCGTGGGTGATGTTTGTCCTGTACTCCAAAGAATTTGATTCCATGACCCAACATCCAACATAGCCGCATCACCTTCGCACACGTTTTCGCCCTGAATACCCGGTGCTGGAGCGGATGCAGCAACATATACGGAATCCACTCCGAAGCAACCATTACCGTCAGAAACTGCTACATAATAAAACTGATCACCGGTAGTCACGGTGACATCCGGATCATCACCGATTTCAGGACCACCAAGAGTAGCGGACCATGAATAAGAGTCAAACCCGAGGTTGGCAGAAATGACAGCAGGTACGCCATTGCAGATCACTGAGTCGCCGATGATATCAATTGTAATAAAGTCTTCCGGCAATGCATAAAACTCCGACATCGCAGTACATCCATTGTCATCTGTCACTGTAAGGAAGTACAGACCTTCTGCAAAAAGGAGTTGCTCGGGATCGCCATCGGTTGTTCCTGGTCCATCCCACTCGTAATCAGGATTGTTGGGCTCATCTCCCATCCAGCCTATCGTTGCATCCACTTCGAGGAAGGCTCCTTCACAGAATGGAATTGTGTCTGGCATATCAAAAACTACTTCAGGATTCTCTATGATCTCCACTTCAGCTATACCTCTGCAGCCATAAATGTTTGTGATCGTAACCTGATAGTATCCCGGCTCTGTGACAATAGTTGCTGTTGCATTCGGCCCTTGTGGACCTCCATCAGACCATGCATAATGCACATAGTCGGGATCGTCATCTACTTCAATGACGACACCTTCGAACAAAGCATCAGGACAATAAGGATCATGCTCATCCAGGATTGGTTCTGGTGATTCCTGTTCGAATACCTCAAATTGCAATTCATTTGTACAGCCATTATTATCTGTGACAGTAATACCATAATCACCCGCTTCAACTACCAGAATAAATGGTGTTGTCAAAGTACCATTGGGTGTATCCCATTCAAAAAGGTATGGATTTTCTCCACCCGTTACGAGGGCATGAATTTGCGCAGGGTTTGCATTGTCTGGACACACAGCAACATCATCAGGAAACACATCGATTTCTGGTGATTCATGAAACGTAATCACAATAGAGTCTTTACCACGACAACCATCACTATCTTCTGCGATCACAAGCCATTCTCCTGATTCGTTGGCCGAGATGCTTGGTCCACTAAGCATTTGACCTGACGGGCCTTCCCAATTATATGTAAATGTGCCTGTTCCTCCAGTGGCATCTGCCTCCAGAGTAATCGGACCATCGACCAAACATTTCTCTAACTCTGATGGAGTAATATCAACAGGAAACGTAGTATAAACATTGAGGGTTACAGATTGCGTACCAGAGCAGCCAACTGCATCGGTTACTGTCACACTATACTGCTGACCAGCGACCGGCATGTCTACCTGAAATGTTGGATTCGTGCTCATATCGTGCCATACAAAGTTGTATGTACTTGGATCACCACCTTCAACGATAGGAATAATTGTGTATGGCGATGTTGGAGTTCCACACACGGTGAATGGATCCATGTCTACAGTGATCGGTGCGAATACGTCAACAGAGACATCCCAAATGACAGATGGACATTCTCCACCATCAAATCCCAGGAAATGATAGATCACCGTCTCCATATCCGTTCCACTATTCGTAAGATTATCAATGACGAGGGTACCTGGAGGTCCACTACCTCCACTTTGGCCGCTCACGGTGGGAGGCGCCTCCACAGTCCATGTCCAGAATGTTGCAATCGCATCTGGATCTGTAGGTGTTAATTCCCATTGAAAGACTCCTCCAGAACAAAATGGATCATGTTCATCTTCCAGGCCGACAAGTTCAGTACAACAACCTGGAAGTACAACAAAGAGAGGTTCATCCTGTCCACATACGCTTGGACCACCTGTCCAGGAGCCGACTTCACCATCCGCGAACGTCACAAAACCCAATGACAAATCCATCGTGGATTCATCAAGATCACAATCCGGGTAGGGTCTTATGGTAATTTCAAAACAGAAGTGCCATGGCCCTGTCGGACCACTGCATGTATTGCCATCTCCCCAGTCAACACTTGGCCAGCCTACGAGACCACCACAAGAGCCATCTACTCCAGCAGTAAACCATCCTGGCGGAAGGAGATCACCTTGATCTACCTGCCAGCAAGGACCACAGCATCCTCCGGTAAGGCCAGGACCGATACAGTCAATATCATAGAGTCCGTTACATATATCGAGCGATCCATTGCCATCAAAATCACCGACATTATAGAAACAATGTGGGTGATGATAGTGCACATCTGTCCACCAGTTCCATGTTCCGGAATTTTCGACGTTGGGTACATCAGGAAATGACTGGCCATTCAATGTAGCATTTAAGGGCATTCCTGTGCCATCGAAGGAAGTTGGGTCCCACCCATTTCCAAATACGGGTACAATGCCCTGAAACCACTGACAATTCTGTGCTCCCAGAGCCACCTGAAAATTGTCCACGTTCATACAGATCTCTAAGGTTTCTCCAGGGAAGTAAGGTCCCTCCAGTGGGCCTGAATTACTCCGACTGACAACTTCAATTTCCGCAGAAGTCACGCAAGTCGCAGAGGCTTCCAGTGTGCTTATACACATTTCAAATTCTCCACCAAGAGTATTCACACCTCCAACCGCTATATAATATGTAGAACTTGCCCCAACAGATGTAGAGTTTGCAACCAACAGTCCGTTAGATCCTGTCATGCAGCCAAAGTTGTTAGGGGTAAGGCCTTGTTGAATCAGATTATCGCAATGTGGTGTCGTAGAAGCAAGGAACAATTGCACTGAAGGCGCATCCATTTCGTCACTGGTGATTGTCAAATTGAGGATGTTTGCGACATTATCCGTCTGAAATGTATACCAGACTACAGGATCGGTCGGCC
>JANNQA010000051.1:0-38604 GCA_031400515.1 Bacteroidota bacterium | reverse complement strand
GCCCAAAATAGAGATTTTTCGCTGTTGGCCCTTAGCTATTCGCCTTTCGCTTTTGGCAGTTAGGTATTTGCCATTACTTCAGTTCAAAGGCTCCCAGTGAGACACTTTGGGAGGGGTTCTGTAAAAGCGGCAAGTTTCTCTTGCCATTCCGCAATCCGAATTCCGAATTCCGAAATTACTCCTCCTTGATCCAGCCTGCCCTGAGTGAATGCAATGAGTCGAAGGGATCTTTCCGCCTTTCTGCCTTTCCGCCCTTCCGCCTTTCTGCCTTTGATCCCTTGATCCTTTTCACCGTTAGCCGTTGGCTTTTCTATCTTTCGCCAATGAAAATTCACCCTTTTCGTGCGTATTACCCTAACCTGGACAAGATCCCTGCACCCGATACGTTTTTCGCCACTGTGAAATTTGATTTTGCCGAGTATTTCAAAAAAGACTATTTCCACGAAGCCACTGAAGATGCATTTTACATCTGCGAGATTCATACTCCTTCCTCGGTACATACTGGGTTTGTCGCAAGCGTGGATATCGAAGAATATCTGAATAATCGCATTCTGAAGCATGAAAAAACGCTCACATCCACTGAAGAAAATCTCACCGACCTGCTTGTACAGAGAAAAGCAATGATCAAGCCGGTACTCCTCACTTATAAACCTAATGACAAAATCAATAAGCTGATCAAGAAATCAAAAAGCGCTGATCCGTTTTTTAGTGTGTCTTTTGAACAGGAACAACAGGATCATATTTATTATAAAATCTCGGACCCTGATTTGATCCTCGCATTTGAAAAAGCCTTGTCAGTACATACGGCGAAGGCATACATTGCAGATGGTCATCACCGGTGTAGTACAAGTGCAACCCTTTATCAGGCCATGAAAAAAAACCGTAAGACAGCGAAAAACTACCGGTATTTGCTCTGTGCGTTTTTTCCTTTTGATCAACTTGTGATCCACGAATACAATCGCGTTGTAGATTTGGGAGGTGAGATAAGTCCCACTGCTTTCATCGCCGCCCTTGCTTCGCTTTGTGATATTAAGCTCATCAAAGAACCTGTGAAGCCACACAAGAAACATGAAATGACCCTCTACCTCAATCATGAATGGTATCGTGTACGTTGGAACAAAAAAGTGTTGAAGAAATATCAGGATGAACTTGTAGTGATTGATGCGGAAATCCTGAACAAAGAAGTACTTGAAAAAATCCTGGGCATTGAAGATGTCCGCAACGATACCAGGCTGTCCTATGTCGACGGTATCTCGGGAATTGAAGGACTCACTGAGAAAGCCGGTAAGAGTGCGTTCCGCATAGGTTTCTGTCTTTATCCAATTAAAATCTCAGATCTGGTCGTAGTCGCTGATGCCGGCAAGACGTTACCTCCAAAAAGTACGTGGTTCGAGCCTCGGGTGAAAAACGGACTCATTTCACAACGCGTATAATCAGATACAAATCCTGATGAGCACCGAGTTTGTTCCAAAACTATTCACACTCCTGCGTCAGGGTATCCCAAGGAAACAAGTCTTTACCGACATCCTGGCCGGGACTGGAGTTGGGATCGTTGCATTGCCACTTGCGATTGCATTCGCAATTGCGTCGGGTGTTCCTCCTGACAAAGGCCTTGTCACAGCAATCATCGCAGGGGTCATCATTTCTGTATTTGGCGGTAGCAGGGTACAGATTGGCGGACCTACAGGTGCTTTTATTGTTATTGTCTATGGCATTGTGCAAGAGCATGGTGTCAGTGGCCTCACCATTGCCACATTTATGGCGGGCTTTCTCATCATCGGCATGGGGCTTGCACGTTTGGGCAATTGGCTCCGATATATCCCACATCCGTTGATTGTCGGATTTACGACGGGTATTGCATTGATCATTTTCTCAGCACAGGTCAAAGATTTTTTGGGTTTACAAATGGACGATGTGCCCGCAGATTTTATTGCTAAATGGATTGCTTATGCAAAGCATGTCGGACATGTAAATTGGTATGCGATCCTGATTGCTGGTGTTACTGTATTGATTGCGCTTCAATTTCATCGTATTACCACCCGCATCCCCGGTGCTATCGTAGCGATTGTGTTGAGCACTCTGGCTGTCTATTTTCTCCATATCCCTGTAGAGACGATCGAGAGCAGATTCGGAGAGATACCAAATCATTTTGGTATGCCACAGATTCCTCAGATAGATTTCCAAACGGTAAAAGCATTGGTGCAACCTGCATTTGCGATAGCCTTGTTGGGAAGTATTGAATCGCTACTCTCTGCGGTCGTCGCGGATGGAATGATCGGTGGCAGGCATCGGTCGAATATGGAACTTGTAGCTCAGGGAATAGCGAATGTATTCTCTTCATTGTTCGGTGGAATACCTGCCACAGGGGCCATTGCACGCACAGCGACGAATGTGAAAAACGGTGGTCGCACACCAATTGCAGGGATTGTACATGCGTTGGTACTACTACTTATCATGCTCTTTCTCGCGCCTTTTGCAAAGCTCATACCTATGGCCTGTCTCGCCGGCATCCTGGTCGTTGTGGCTTACAACATGAGCGAATGGAGACATTTTCTAGGAATGCTCAAAGGGAACAGGATGGATATCATTGTCCTCCTCACGACATTTTTCCTCACCATCATCTTTGATCTTGTTATTGCGATTGAAATCGGAATGGTACTGGCGTGTTTTCTTTTTATGAAACGCATGAGTGAATCAGTATCAGTGCAATCTGTTTCTCCTGAAATACGAAAGGCCGATGATGGAGAAATGCTCTTTGATGAAGAGATCAAAAATCTCCCGAAAGGGGTTGTGCTTTATGAAATCAATGGTCCGCTTTTCTTTGGCGCTTCACAGGAATTCCAGGATGCATTGGGTAATATTCATCTGAAGCCCAAAGTCATCATCCTGCGTATGCGCAACGTACCTTTTGTAGACGCTACAGGCATCAAAGGACTTATGGCAGTCATCAAAGATTTTCGTAAAAGAGGAGTGCTGGTGATTCTCTCTGGTGTGCGAAGTTCTATCCTGGATGATTTTGAGAAATCCAATGTCTACGAAGTTATCGACAGAGAACTTGTCTTTAGTCACATCAATGAAGCGTTGGCTAAAGCACGGGAATTTCTAACACCGAAGGGAACTGGAAACAAATGAGCCACGCATTCACTTCGATTGATTTATGATGCATTTGAGTGATTCCGAATTTGAGCAACAGTTTGTCGCTTGTACGCTCGACCCGTCACTTTTCACGCATCAAGCGCATCTGAGATTAGCGTGGATACATGTAACTAAATATGGGCCTGCCAGCGCCATCGACAATATCTGCGCTCAGATTCAAACATATGACAAGGTGTTTGGCGATGGCACAAAGTATCATGTGACAGTCACCATTGCCTCGGTATACATCATGGATCATTTCATCTGTAAATCCTATTCACAAGCATTCAACGACTTCATGATAGAGTTCCCTCGCTTGCGCACGCACTTCAAAGAGATCATTGCTCAGCACTATGTCAATGACATTTTCAAGAATGTACAAGCGAAAGACTTTTATGTAGCACCGGATTTGCAACCATTTTGAAAGGATGATCATCAGTCTGGTCTTCAATGACAATCAATGTTCATTTCTCTTGCAATTAATACTAAAAAAGATAACCGGAACCTCTAAAACTTCTATTTTTTCCCTTTTTGCCTCCTCCCCTAGCGCCTCCGCCGTCGGCGGACGAAGTCGCCTTTGTCGGAGGCAGTCCGCAGTCCCGATAGCTATCGGGATCTGCGCTCGCGGAAAGGGGCGAAAGCATTGTCGACAGAGTTTTTTGAGGTTCACTTAAACATTAAACCATTAAACATTAACCGTTAAAGTCGTTCAGAATGCTGACTTTGGACTTGTGATTTCAGATATCCCTGTGATCGGTTGGACACTTGCCATTGCGTCAGCATTCATTTTAGGATTGGCAAAGGGCGGCATCAAAGGTATCGGCGTGATCATTGTCCTTCTGCTGGCACTGGCATTTGAAAGCAAAGCATCGACCGGAATCATGATGCCCCTGCTTATCGCAGGAGACATTTTTGCAGTCATCTTTTATCACAGGCATACTCAATGGATACACTTGCGACGGTTGCTTCCATGGATGCTGGTGGGTGTCCTCATTGGAGTATGGTTTGGCAATGAACTTGATGAGGCGCGTTTCAAACAATGGATGGCGATCCTCATTTTGAGTTCTACGGCTCTTATGCTCTGGGGCGAATTCAGCAAGAATCTCAACGTCCCCAGGCATGGTGCCTTCGGAGCAATCATGGGTTTGTTGGCAGGACTGGCTACGATGATCGGAAATCTCGCGGGTCCTTTTGCAGATCTCTATTTTCTGGCAATGCAGCTTCCCAAAAATCATTTCATCGGTACGGCGGCCTGGTTGTTTTTTATTGTGAATCTCTTCAAACTACCCTTTCATATTTTCGTCTGGCATACGATTACAGCGAAGTCTCTTCTTGTAGATCTCTGGTTGTTGCCGGCAGTCGCAGTCGGATTGTTGTGTGGTGTTGCGCTTGTCTCCAGATTGCAGGATTTGCGTTATCGAAAAGTCGTCATTGTACTCACAGCATTGGGAGCGCTCTTGATTCTAGTGAGCTAATTCCTCTACTTTTATTGCATGGTTAAAGTGTTCGTGAGTGGCATTTGTTGTTTGCTGATTTTCACAATGTGTTCTGAAAATTCAAATTCACACAACGAGCAACTCTCAACTCAAGATGATGCTGGTTCTTCAGAAAAGCCACCGTCGGCATCAACGCAGAAAATGGCAGAAACACTTGCGGCCGCGTATCGTAATATCGATCCCATGAAGGCCGCATATCTTGTCAATGACGTGCGTGTAGAAATATTCAAAGCCAAATCTCAGCAAGGAGATATTCCATCGCGGATCAATGCATGGTCTTTTTACGCTTATGAATTACTGAGTGCGGGAAACATCGAACAGGCCATTGTGCAACTTGAAGCTTTGTTGCTGGAAATCCAAAAATATCCGCTGCCGCCAGATACAATGCTCCGTTTTCGCAGAATCCTTGCAACGGCATATTTGCGTTTAGCTGAGCAGGCGAATTGCATCAATACACGGAATCCTGAATCCTGCATAGTTCCAATCTCAGCAGAAGGACAATATCAAATGACAAAAGGATCGGAAGCCGCAATGCGTGTGTGCCTTGAGATATTGGCAACGTATCCGCGAGATGAAGAAACCATCTGGCTACTCAACCTTGCAGCCATGACCATTGGCAAATACCCTGATGGCATTCCGGCTCAATGGCGGATCTCAGAATCGTTTTTCACCAAAAGCGCGGCATTCTCAAGGTTTAAAGATGTCTCAAATGCAGTTGGCATCAAAGGGGCTGGAACAGCAGGAGGGGCTTGTATTGAAGATTTTGATGGCGACGGCTGGCTGGATATTATTTGTTCATCATGGGGTATCGCTGATCCACTCACCTTTTGGAAGAATGATGGCAAGGGTGGTTTCAATAATGCTTCAGCATTCATGGGACTTGAAGGTATTACCGGAGGATTGAACCTCGCACATTCGGATATCAACAATGATGGCCTCGCTGATATCCTTGTACTCAGAGGCGCATGGCTTTTTGCAGAAGGGAATATTCCAAATTCATTGTTATTGAACAAGGGAAACGGATATTTTATTGATATCACTGAAGAAGCCGGCATGTTATCCTATGCTCCTACGCAAAATGCGGCCTTTGCTGATTTCAATCTTGATGGGTGGATCGATGTTTTCATTGGCAACGAATCTTCTTCTCAGGCTGTTTTCCCGAATGAATTTTATCTCAACAATAAAGACGGCACGTTCCGTAATGTGATTGATCTGATTGGAGTCAGGACGGAAGGCTTTATCAAAGGCAGTGTCGCAGGAGATGTCAACAACGATGGCTGGCCTGATCTCTATATCTCCAATTATAGTGGACCAAATATGCTTCTATTGAATAAAGGAGTAAACGCTGACGGTATCGTGCGCTTCGAAAATATTGCAAGACAGGCAGGTGTTGAAGAACCGTTGATCAGTTTCCCATGCTGGATGTGGGACTATAATAATGACGGATGGGAAGATATTTTCGTCTCTCAATATGGTGATGGTACGCTCGCTGTTGCACGTGACTATGTGCGCAATGCACAAGGACAATCTCTTGGCGGACAACCACGCGTCTATCGCAATAATGGTGATCTGACATTTACTGATGTCTCACAGCGTATGGGTATGAAAGATAATGTCTTCACAATGGGATGCAACTATGGCGATCTGGATGCGGACGGGTTTTTGGATTTTTATCTCGGCACGGGTAATCCGGAATATTCATCGGTCGTGCCAAACAAGATGTATCGCAACAACGCCGGAAAAACATTCGATGATATCACTGCTGCTGGTGGTTTCGGACATATTCAGAAAGGGCACGCCGTTGCATTTGGTGATCTTGATCGTGATGGAGATGAAGATATTTTTGAGACCCTTGGTGGGGCATTCCAGGGAGACATCTATGAGGACATTCTTTTTGAAAATCCCATTGGCCAGGACAACAATTGGATCGTGTTACAACTCGAAGGTGTGCAATCGAATCGTATGGCTATCGGTGCCAGAGTGAAAGTCACAGTGAAGTCAAAGGATGGATTTCATACTTTTCATCGTACCGTTTCTACTGGAAGTAGTTTTGGATCTTCGAGCTTACAACTTGAAATCGGACTCGGTGATGCTGAGCGCATTGAAGAAATCGAAATTACGTGGCCCGTGAGATCGCGTACAAAACAAGTATTTCATGATGTGCAGCTCAATAAATACCTGCGTATCACTGAAGGAAAGGATATTGTACAATATCCAGATGTGAGTCCAATAAGGTTTGCAGCAGGATAAGTTTTTTTTAATACTACCCCTAAAGCCTATTACAGTAATTTCGTCGCGCCGTGAAATTAAAAATGTCACACTAATTTTTTGTCCTATGCTAAAAGCGTTGCTGTTGTGTTTTGGTTGTGTGTGTTTGCTTGAGCGCTGTTCGCAGACTACAGGTAGTGATAGTGAAGAAAAGAATGCGCAGAAGGAAGTGACAGTGACCCCGGCTCAGGTTGATTACACTCACTCGACTGCAAAAATGGCGACTATCATTGCCCGTGCGTTTGCAAATATGGATCCTACAAAGGCGACTTTCCTTGTTGGCGATGCACGTGTCAATCTTTTCAAGAAGCAAATGGAAAGTTCGGATATCCAGACCCGCCTCGTCGCATGGTCTCATTATTCCTATGAGCTTCTCAACGCCGGTAATACTGAGCAGGCAATAGGTGAACTGGAAACACTCCTGAAGGAATACCAAAAACACAACGTTGGTGACGAAACAAAACTGCAATTTCATAAGCTTCTCGCGATTGCATATTTACGTCTCGGTGAAGAAGCCAATTGTATTAATGTGCGCAATCATGCATCGTGTATCCTTCCTATCACTGCTGAAGGACAATATAAAATGACCAAAGGATCGGAAGCAGCCATGCAGAAATGTATTGAGATTCTTGGGAAGTATCCAGATGACGGCGAGACAATTTATATTCTGAATCTGGCGGCTATGACCATCGGTAAGTATCCCTCTGGTGTTCCGGCTAAATGGCGCGTGCCTGAAGAAAGTATTAAGAGCGGCGAGCGCTTCACAAGATTTTATGATATCTCACACAAAGTGGGTATTGCAGGTACTACATTGGCAGGTGGATCCTGCATTGAAGATTTTGACGGCGATGGATGGCTCGACATTATTACTTCTTCATGGGGCAAAGGTGATCCGCTGGTCTTTTGGAAAAATACCGGCAATGGAACATTTGAAGATATCTCGGCTGGAATGGGACTCAAAGGCATCAATGGTGGACTAAATCTGGTTCACGCAGACATAAATAATGATGGCCTGGCAGAAGTCTTCGTACTACGGGGCGCCTGGCTACGAGACCAGGGCAAGATCCCAAACTCACTCTTACTCAACCTTGGTGGAGGAAAATTTGCAGATATCACAGAAGAAGCGGGAGTATTGACATTTGCTGCTACCCAAACCGCCACGTTTGCAGATTTCAATCTGGATGGCTGGATTGATTTCTTTGTCGGAAATGAAGCAGGCCCCAATTATCCTTATCCAAATGAATTTTATCTCAATAATAAAAACAACACGTTTCGAAATGTGATCTCAATGATCGGCGTACCTACGGACGGTTTTATCAAAGGGTGTGCAGCTGGAGATATCAATAATGATGGTTGGCCTGATCTCTACATCTCATTGTTCCCCGGAGCAAACATGCTGCTATTGAATAAGGGACTCAATGCTGAAGGCATTCCGCAGTTCGAAAATATCGGAAAGCAGGCAGGTGTAGAAGACCCTCTCTTTAGCTTTCCGACATGGATATGGGATTTCAATAATGATGGCTGGGAAGACATCTTCGTCTCTGCTTATGGAGAAGGCGCTCTCACATCAGCGCGTGATTTTGTCTTGAATGCAAGAGGGCAGAAGCTGAATGGAAATCCACGGGTCTATCGCAACAATGCCAACAATACATTCACGAATGTGACTAAAGAAATGGGGATGATGGAAAATATCTACACGATGGGATGCAACTATGGTGATTTGGATGCGGATGGATTTCTCGATTTCTATTTAGGTACTGGCGCTCCGGAGTACTCATCTGTAGTGCCGAATAAAATGTATCGGAATAATGCTGGTAAGAAATTTGATGATATCACTGCTTCCGGTGGCTTCGGGCATATCCAGAAAGGGCATGCGGTCGCTTTCGGTGATTTGGATCGCGATGGAGATGAAGATATTTTTGAATCGCTCGGAGGCGCATTCGATGGAGACGTGTATGAAGACATCTTGTTTGAAAATTCCATTGGCCAGGACAAAAGCTGGATTGTGCTTCAGCTCCAGGGAGTGAGTTCGAATCGGATGGCTGTTGGTGCCAGAGTAAAAATCACAATTGATTCACCTGAAGGGACAAGGAGTTTTTATCGTACCGTTTCTACCGGCGGCAGTTTTGGTTCTTCAAGTCTGCAACTTGAAATCGGACTCGATGATGCAACAAACATACAAGAGATAGAAATCATCTGGCCGAATAAGGAACGCACCAAGCAGGTATTTCAAAATGTCACGTTGAAAAAATACATGCGTATCATAGAAGGTGAAGAGGCTGTGCAGTTTCTGGATGTTACCGCCGTAGATTTTTGATCTTGCTTAGAACGGTTCGGGGTACGTGTTACGAGTTACGGGGTACGAGATGCGGGGGAGCTTGCCCTGAGCGCAGTCGAAGGGGGGTACGAGTTACGAGGAAATCAAAGCCCCAATCCATTGATCCGTTCCGCCGTTCTGCCGTTCCGCCGTTCTGCCGTTTCCTCTTCCTCAAACAATTCCAACTGTCCATCCGGTAACTGTTGAAATGTCAATCGGTGATAGGGACTCAACCCGATCGCAACAATTCCTTCGCGATGACCTTGAGTAGGATAACCTTTGTTTTCATTCCATCGATAGACTGGAAACTCTTCATGAAGCGCACGCATGTAGTCATCACGATACGTCTTTGCGAGAATCGATGCCGCCGCTATGGATTTATATTTTGCATCGCCCTGGACGACACATGAATGTGGTAACCCCGGAAAGGGATTAAATCTATTGCCATCGATGAGTAAGTGATCCGGACGAAGAGTCAGAAGATTGATAGCGCGATGCATCGCACCAAACGAAGCATTCAGGATATTGATCCGATCTATCTCTTGCGCATCCATCATCCCAACAGCCCATGCAAGCGCTCGCTCCTGAATGTACTCACGAAGTATATAGCGATCTTCCTCTGACACCTGCTTTGAATCATTCAACAACTTATGCCGGAATTTCGGAGGCAGGATCACCGCGGCTGCAAACACCGGTCCGGCCAGACATCCACGACCAGCTTCATCACAGCCCGCTTCAAGACGGTTGCGAAGGAGAAAGTGTTTGAGGCGAGGCATGGAGGAATGAATGTAGAATTATTGAATGATGAATATTGAATACAAAAATAGTCTTCAGTCTTCAGTCTTCAGTCCACAGTCTTCAAATTGTGGACTGTGGATTGCGGACTGCGGACTGAAGGACTGGAGACTGAAGACTACTTATTTTCGCACCTTTAATCATAAACCATACTGATTTAGATGCCCGATATTATCAAACTCCTCCCCGACTCCATTGCGAATCAAATCGCAGCGGGTGAAGTCATCCAGCGACCGGCGTCTGTCGTGAAGGAACTGATGGAGAATGCGTTGGATGCAGGGGCGGATCAAATCCAGGTGATCGTGAAAGATGCCGGAAAGACACTCATCCAGGTAGTAGACAATGGCCAGGGGATGTCTGAGACGGATGCAAGGATGAGTTTTGAGAGACATGCTACATCGAAGATTCGTCGCGCAGATGATCTCTTTTCAATTCGTTCTATGGGATTCCGTGGAGAAGCATTGGCTTCCATTGCAGCGATTGCACAAATAGAACTCAAAACAAGACAAGAATCGGATGCAATAGGTACCCGCATTGTTATCGATGGTAGTACATTGATTACACACGAAGCTTGTCAGACAGCTCAAGGCACAAGTCTTGGTGTAAAGAATTTGTTTTTCAACGTTCCCGCAAGAAGGAAATTTCTGAAATCAGATCCGGCGGAATTCAAACACATGATGGATGAATTTACACGGATCGCTCTTGCATACCCTGAAATTGCGTTTTCACTCTTTCACAATGATAGTGAAGTAGTCATCCTGCAGAAATCCAACGCGCGACAACGCATCGTGAATCTTTTGGGCAAGAAGTATAATGAGCAGCTTGTACCAGTATCGGAAGAAACAGATTATGTTGAGATCACCGGATTTGTCGGAAAACCTGAGTCGGCAAAAAAAGCGCGTGGTGATCAATTTCTTTTTGTGAATCGCAGATATATCCGAAGTCCTTATCTGCATCATGCTGTACTCGCAGCTTTTGAAGAAATGATTCCTGAAGATGCTCACCCGATGTATGTGATTTATCTCGAAGTCAATCCGGCACGTATCGACATCAATGTACACCCGACGAAACAGGAGATCAAATTCGAAGATGAGCGTCTGATATATAATTACCTGCGTGTAACTATCCGTCATGCTTTGGGTAAGTATAGCATCACACCCAGTCTGGACTTCGAACAGGAGCAAGCATTTAATGGTGGCGCAAGTAATCAACACAGTGCCCCCTCAGATCATCCTTCAGCCAGCAGGATTGCTGACGCACATCCGGAAAATCTGCGCAACTGGCAATTGCTGTATGAAGGGCTTTCTCAATCCCAGCCAATGCGAGTTACGCAAAGCGCTCTCTTGCCGGATACAGAGGAAAGTGAAAACCCAGTGCCGATGGAGACTCTCCAGATACATGGCACGTTCATTGTCGCGCAAACAAAAAGTGGAATGCTTGTGGTCGATCAGCAGGCAGCTCATCAACGCATTCTTTATGAACGGTATCTCGCCGCGATGCAAAGTGGATCAGGCGATGTACAAAAAACCTTATTCCCGGAGACGCTGGACCTTAGTCCGGTGGAATCAAGAGTATTTGCAGCTATTATTCCGGAAGTGAACAAAATGGGTTTTGATATCCAGGAGTTTGGTGGCCACAGTTTTGTGATCCACGGAGCGCCGGTTTTGTTGAAAGGTCAAAATCCGGTTGAGATCCTGCACCGGCTTATTGCCGAGTATCTCGAAGATCCCGTGACTGCTCCCGGTACAAGTGAAGGGATGGGACTTCAGGAAGCAGTGGCGCGAGCGATGAGCCTGAGTTCGGCATTGAAGTCTGGCGTACGGATGATGGCTGCCGAAAGGATCCATCTGATCGAGACATTATTTAGTTGTGCAAATCCATATACAAGCCCTTCGGGCCGCCGTTGCTTTGTCATTCTATCTGTTGAAGAGCTTCTTAGTCGATTGTCCAAAACCTGATTCGTTTCTTTGCGTTCTTTGGGCATATGTTTCAAATCACAGAAGTCATAAAGCACCTGCTCATTATCAACCTGATCGTCTTTTTCGGGGCTATGATCATGCAGGAAACAGGAGTCTTTGATCAGGCATTACTCGTATTTCACTATCCCGAGTCGGTATATTTCAGACCCTATCAGATTGTCTCTCATATGTTTATGCACGGAGGGGTAGCGCATTTGTTTTTCAACATGCTGGCACTCGCGATGCTGGGGCCGTATGTAGAGGCCTTTCTAGGGGCAAAACGTTTTCTCACGTTGTATCTGGTGTCTGGATTTGGTGCGCTTGGATTGCATGTGTTGATCTGGTATTTTGAACTTTCGGCGATACCACCCATGGACTTTGCGGCATTGATGCAGGAACGTGAGTACGGCGTAGTCGGTGCTTCGGGTGCTGTGTATGGTGTCCTGGCGGCGTTCGCATTTCTCTTTCCGAATACCAGACTGATGTTGTTATTTCCGCCTATTCCGGTGAAGGCAAAATACCTTGTTGCTGCACTCATCGCTTTTGACCTCTTTTCAGGCATTAGTGGAAGGGGAACCGGAATTGCTCACTTTGCACATATCGGTGGAGCGTTGTTTGGTTTTTTGACAATCTTGTTCTGGAAGAAAACGCATTTTAATAAATGATTTGGATGATATAGCCGTCAATGCAGATGCAGTGTATCATTCATCCGTTTGGAGATTCAATGCGGACACGAGGGTCCTGCCCTGCACGTAGGGTTGAACCTATGTGTTCAACCCGATTTACATACGAATTATCACCCAGATGTTGATATTCTTATCAATCCGCAAATTTGCATCCGCATTACAAAAACGCATATGCTGAAATCCATCGCCGCCGATCTCCGCCAGCAACTTGACTATGGCAATAAGATCACGCGTCTGATCATCATCAATACTGTTGTTTTTATTCTCATCAATCTGGTGAGTCTGGGGTTCACTATCACGGCGGGATTCCAGTATGATGAGAGGTTTGAGGACGTCACGCGCTTCTTCTCGCTTTCCGGTGATTTGCTTTACAATGCGACACATCCGTGGGTACTGATTACACACATGTTCCTTCATGTGGGATTCTGGCATTTTCTGTTCAATATGTTGTTTCTACATTGGTTTGGAAGAATTGTTGGTGATTTCATTGGGGATCAGCGGGTGGTACCATTATATCTGATGTCCGGACTCTTCGGTGGACTTATCTATGTGATCAGTGCACCGTTGATCAATGCGGGCGAAAGTTATGCTTATGGCGCGAGCGCTTCAGTCATGGGTTTTGTGATGGCCTCAGGCATATTGGCACCAGATTATAATATGAGACTTCTCCTCATCGGCGATGTGAAACTCAAATACATCGTCATTGTACTGATCCTGTTGGATTTGTTTGGTATCGCGGGTCTTGACAATACTGGAGGCCGATTTGCGCATCTTGGTGGTGTCATGTTTGGGTGGATCTTCATCGCAATGCTACGGCAAGGAACAGATTTATCAGCTCCTGTCAATCGTCTGTTCGATACAATACAGCGCCTTTTCTCTGGACGCAAGCGCGCGATTCCCCGGTCATACCGAAGTACATCAGGGAGAGCTGAGCGTCCTAAGTCTCCGGTTTATGTGAGGCACAAATCATCAGGAGCAGAAAAGAAATCTCCAGAGCGTCCTCCGCGATCAAAAGACTTTCAGGCACGTCTTGATACCATTCTCGATAAGATCAAAGACAAGGGTTATGACAGCCTTTCTGATGAAGAAAAAGAATTTCTCTTCCTTGCAAGTAAAAAATAGCAGGTGAGACGCAAGATCAAAGTCAGCTTCCTGGTACTAAATGTCCTTCTGGTCCTCTGTACTTTCATCGCATATGCTTCACCGTCAGTTCGTCCACAGGTAAGTCGCATTCCGGGTATGCTGAGCTTGTTTTTTCCTGTGTTGTTTTTTCTGAATTTGTTCACAATCCTCTTCTGGCTTTCTTTCGGCAAATGGTATGCCTTGATATCGCTTGTCGCTCTCGGACTCGGCTACCCACGTATTGGAAATTTTATTCAACCTGGTATTCATGCGAAGTCATCTGAAGAAAAAACCATTCGCCTCGCGACTTACAACATTTTCAGCTTTAATAAAGTCAATCCCACTGAAGAAAACGCCGAGCAGGTGGTTCTGCAAATGGTCAAGGATCTCGGAGATCCTGACATCCTGGCGCTACAGGAGTCTGTGAATGTCGGACGCACAGATCACGCGATCGGTAAGTATGCATATAGCTATCTGGTACCCAAATCCGGCACGCTTCTGCTCAGTCGGCATCCGATCATCCGTAGTGGACAAATTGTCTTTGAAGGACTCGCCTCACTCTCTGGCTGGGCAGATATTGCAATGAAAGAAGACACGGTGCGCGTCTATGTCCTCCATCTGTCCAGCAACAGGATCACAGAAGAGTCGGAGCAACTATTTGAAGAAGGAAAACTCCAGGAAGGAAGAACATGGATTACGGCCGGAAGTCTTCTGGGCAAGTATAGTGCTGCAAGTGCGCGACGTGCTCAACAGGCAGATGTCGTAAGGAAACACATCGATACCTGCCCGCACCCGGTGATCGTGATGGGTGATTTCAACGATACGCCGCAGTCATATGCGTATGCGACCATCCGGGGCGATGACCTCCATGATAGTTTTGTGATGCGTGGTGCCGGAATCGGTACGACATATGCAGGCAGCATTCCCGGGCTAAGAATTGACTACGTCCTCACAGATAAGCGCATCCCTATCACACATCATGAAGTCCTCAAGCTTCCCTACTCTGACCATTACCCTGTCGTCGCAGAGTGTGTGTTGAATTGATTCCTTAGTCATGGGTGATGGATGATGGGTGATGGATGATTAATTATAGAATTATAGATGATTGAAGAGGGCTTCAAAGAGCTTAAAGAATAATCAAAATGCCAATCAAAATTGCAATTGCAATGAAAGAGAATAGATCAATTTCTGATAAAAATATCAAAGATGAGCAGGAACCATATTGAATCGATCATATTCAAATTTTGATCTGATCGACTGTCTTTCATTGCAATTTTGATTGCAATTTTGATTTTGATTGATTGGAGATTGATGACTGAAGACTGCGTTTCGACCCTTCGACCAGCTCAGGGTAAACCGAACTCAACGACCGGTCCTCTGAACCTGTCGAAGAGTGGACTGCGGACTGAAGGACTGTGGACTGAAGACTTCTTTACCTTAGCGCCGCCCACAAAGGAAATGCAGTACGATGGCGAAGAAAAAGCTTAAGCAAAAGACAACTACTGGACGTGATGCAAAATCATCTCAGAATACCGCACCGCGGATAAAGTCCACCGAATCCAGCAAAGGGAAGTCACCAAAACAAGAGACGTTTTTCAGAAGGCACCTCCTGTTGATAGTTCTTGTTGCGATTACTGCGGTTTCAATGGGGCCCGTAGCTTTCAATGATTTTATTTCTCTGGATGACACGCAGTTTATCACAGAGAATTCGATTGTACAGGACCTTAAAGTGAAGAATGCGATCAAAGCGCAGTTGTATTCTCCACACTACAAGCCTCTGGTCTATCTCGGATGGATTGCTGAGGTCCGGGTTTTCGGAAGCAATCCCTATGTCATGCATACAAACAACTTGTTGCTGCATTTGATCAGCACAGTGCTTGTCTTCTTCTGCATCAGGCGGATGGCGCAATTCTGGCCTGTGACAAAAACACATGACGTATCGATTGCATTTTTCACGGCATTGTTGTTTGGAATTCATCCCTTGCATGTCGAATCTGTCGCATGGGCGATTGAAAGGAAGGATGTTCTCTTCAGCATGTTCTATCTGGGCGGAATGCTTTGCTATCTGAAATTTGTGCAGGAAGGTCAGCGCAAATTTCTCTATTTCACTGCAGCCCTCTACATGTTGAGTTTGTTATCAAAATCAATGGGGATCACATTAATTGCTATGACATTCCTCATCGATTGGGCTAGTGGTCGACGGGATTGGAAAAAAATGGTGTTTGAAAAATGGCCCTTGTATATTCCTTTCATCATTTCATTGTATCTCTATGGATTCATTTATTTTCCCCGCAAAGTCAATTCCGCAAACATTGATTCTGCAATTTCCGGTTTAGGAGAAGGTGCAGTTGAACCACCTGATAACATTTCTGCTACACCCGGCATCTATCAGCAAATTCTGATTGCAATCTACCGTTACTTCTTTTTCTTCTTTCATACGCTAATACCGGCAAAACTTGCTTTGGTTTATCCGCGAGAACCTATGCTTGCATGGCCCGGCAAAATGATTCATGCCGTGTTCCTGATCGCGGGTTTGATCGCGGCGCTACCATGGATCTTCCGCAAGCATCGGGATCTCCTGTTGACCGGAATTGTGTTTTTTACTTTAGGGCTTGCACCGATTCTGATCGAGGAAGGGCCCGGTACGAATTTCGGATCAGATCGCTATACCTATATCCCATCGATAGGGTTGTTTCTGTTGATTACAACGTTTTTCATTCATTACCTGAAAAGGCCTGTCGGAAAATATACAGTGGGAATCGTGTCGTTGAGTCTTCTGTGTGGCATCCTTGCCGTTGCAACATTCTTCCAGGCCAGAAAATGGGGCAGCAGTTTTGAACTCTATGATCAGGCAGTAAATAATTATAAAGACAACTGGGTAGCTCTGCACTATCGCGGTGGTGCCAATGAAGATATCAATACTGATGCGGCGATTGCAGACTACTCAAAAAGTATTGAGCTTGATCCGAAACGCTATCGTCCCTGGTTTGCAAGAGGCACGTTGTATCTGAAGCTTTTGAAGTACAACGAGGCTATCGCTGATATGACAAAAACGCTCGAGCTCAATCCGAACTACGAAAAAGCATGGGTCAACAGGGGAAATGCCTATCGCGACCTGGGTCAGAATGATTTCGCTATTGCCGACTACAATGAAGCTTTGAAAATCAATAAGAAATTTGACAAAGCACTCAATAACCGTGGTGCGGCATTCCTTAAGAAAGGGATGTATGATGCTGCTCTCGCGGATTTCAATAAAGTACTGGAACTCGATCCTGACTATGTCAACGGATACATCAACCGGGCCGCTCTGTATATCAATGCTGATGTCAGAAAATATGATCTTGCAATTTTGGATTATGAAAAAGCACTGCAGTTAGATCCAACCAATGTGCAGGCGCGATATTTCCGCGGAGTGGCGTTGCGCAGCATAGGAAATAATGCTGAAGCGCTCAATGATTTTAACCAGGCCATCGCACTGAGTCCGAATACCGGGATGTATTATTTTGCAAGGGCACAGACGCTACGTTCTTTGGGAAGAGCAAATGAGTCGTTGCAGGATGCACAGAAAGCGAAGTCGCTGGGGTATAAGGTGCCTTCAGAATACCTACAATAACCGGATGAAAGGCGGAACGGCAGAAAGGCGGAACGGTAAGAACCATTTATCGCGTTGCTGGAATTAATAAAATTCAAGGAAAATTGATTGAGAATAAATAATCGAGAATCGAGAATCATCTTCGTCATGGGCGTCTCTGGTTCCGGCAAGAGCACGATCGGACGAATGCTTGCAGAAGCACTGGATCTTCCTTTCTTTGATGGCGACGACTATCATCCTGCAGAGAATGTTGCAAAGATGCAGGCTGGTATTCCTCTACAGGATGAAGACAGATATGCATGGCTTATGCGATTACATCTGTTGGCCATCGATCTGCTGAAACAGAATGGTGGCGTCATCGCCTGCTCGGCGTTGAAGGAATCCTATCGCAAACTTCTGATAGATGGTGTAGCAAAAGATGTCAAATGGATACTTTTAGAGGGTGAATACGATCTTATCAAAGAGCGCATGGAGGCACGCACCGGGCATTACATGTCGGCGGATCTGCTTAACTCACAATTCGCAATTCTTGAGATTCCGTCTTATGCAATCAGAATTTCTATCGATAACAGTCCGGAAACAATCACAGAGCATATCATGAATTCTCTTACAAAATCAGAAATCGGTATCGTCGGTCTTGGGGTGATGGGACGCGGTCTTGCACTCAATTTCGCTACAAAGGGATTTTCTGTCTCCCTTTACAACAGACATGTTGCAGGTAAGGAAGAATATGTTGCACGGAATTTCATCGCTTCGCATGCTGAACTTCAAAACGCAAAAGGCTTTGATGAGCTTGCCTCCTTTGTGGTTTCGCTGCAGACTCCGCGAAAGATCCTGCTCATGGTAGAAGCTGGTAGTCCTGTTGATGCAGTGATAGAAAGTCTGACTCCGTTGTTATCTCCCGGTGATGTGATTGCAGATTGTGGCAACTCTCATTACGCCGATACGAAGCGAAGAATCAATCAGCTCGCAAAACAACAGTTGCATTTTCTTGGAGTTGGCGTCTCAGGCGGTGAAAAAGGCGCGCGATACGGACCTTCTATCATGGCTGGCGGAAGCCATGAAGGTTATCAATTGTTTCAGCATCTGTTGGAGAGCATTGCGGCCTGTGACAAACAGAATCGTCCGTGTTGTAATTATCTCGGTGATGAGGGGGCCGGCCATTTTGTGAAAATGATACATAATGGTATCGAGTATGCCGAGATGCAGTTGATTGCGGAATTGTATGGCACCTTGCGGTATGGATATGGATTCAATCCAGATGGTATTGCAAAGCTCTTTGACCAATGGCTGACAGGTATTCATCAGAGTTTCCTGCTCGATATCACTGTTCAAATCCTTCGGGCGAGAGAAGATGATAACTGGTTATTGGATAAGATTTCCGATGCGTCACAGAGCAAGGGTACAGGAGCATGGGCACTTCAGTCGGCAAATGAACTTGGTGTTGCTTCACCTGTGATTGCTGCTGCCGTACATGCACGTTTCCTTTCAGGAAATATTGGTGGGCGTGCAGAGGCGTCAAAACTTTACCACGACCTGGGAAGACATGTAACACCTTTGGACGAAGACAGATTGGGAGACGCCTTCTACCTCGCACGCCTCATCAATCATCATCTTGGCTTCGAATTGTTGCGCGAAGCCTCGAAGGCTTATCACTGGAATCTTGATCTGCAGGAGATCGCCCGGATATGGACCAATGGTTGTATCATCCGATCTTCATTGATGGAAACACTCCGCGATATCCTTCCCACTTCGCTTCTGATGCATTCGTCTGTGTACCCACAAGCCAAAGGGAAGCACGGTGCACTAATAGATCTGATCGTGAGTGGTACTTCCCATCAAATTCATTTGCCTTGTCATAGCGCGGCGCTCAATTTTTTGAATGGTTTTACAATCAATCAGCCGACTGGCAACCTGATCCAGGCCCAGCGTGATTTTTTTGGAGCACATGGATTTCAGAGAGTAGACGATCCATCCGGGAATATTCACCACTTATAAATTCTCAATTGTCGATTCCCGATTCTTAAAAACCAGCGTGAAAATTGAGGTAGTCAGAAACTTTCTCTCTCCCAAGAATTGAGAATAGGAAATTGAGAATTAAATCAGACCTTATCGGTTAATACACTATCGATGAACACAGAGCTCCTCCTCTCCGTCCTCGCCGGTATTGCCCTCCTGCTTATCCTCATCCTCGCAGTGCGTTTGCATGCATTTATTGCGTTGCTGATTGCGAGTGTGACTGTGGGCTTGCTTGCTGGAATGGATGGTGCACAGATCGCCGAGACGATCCAACAAGGCATGGCGAGTACACTTGGTTTTGTCGCCACAGTAGTCGGACTCGGAGCGATGTTTGGTGCAATCCTTGAGGCATCTGGTGGAGCGCAAGCGATTGCAAAGTCATTGTTGTCCCAAAGACATCTTCAACGCGCACCATGGGCGATGATGATTACAGGTTTTATCGTATCCATTCCTGTGTTTTTTGATGTCGGGTTTATTATTCTCATCCCAGTGATCTATGGACTTCAGCGTAGTAGCGGAAAATCTATATTGACTTTTGCAATTCCATTATTGGCTGGACTTGCAGTCACACATGCATTTGTTCCACCGACTCCGGGGCCTGTGGCGGTTGCAGATATTCTCGGTGCCGATATGGGCATGGTAATCCTGATTGGAATCATAGCCGGATTTCCTGCTGCCATCGTCGGAGGCATTATTTGGGGGAGATATATTTCTTCGAAGATTTTTGCAAAAGCTCCGGAATTGAAAGAAGAGGTTCCTGAGATCAACCTGCCGCCAGTCTGGTTGCTCCTGAGCTTGATTATTGTTCCTTTACTACTCATTGTTTCCAATACACTCGTGCAACGGATAGCAGGAAATGCATCAGGTGATTTCTCATTACTCAAAAGCACCTTCAACCTTATAGGTCATCCATTCGCAGCGCTTATCATTGCAAACCTTCTGGCTTGGTATCTCCTTGGTATCCGCCGAGGATTGAGTCGTGACAAACTCCTGTCGATTACGACACGCTCTCTCGCGCCAGCAGGCACAATCATCCTGCTCACTGGCGCAGGTGGTGTGTTCAAACAAATTCTTGTAGATACAGGAAGTGGCGAGATGATCGCTTCATCGATGACGGCAGCAGGTATACCTATGTTTTTGTTTGCCTTCATTGCTGCGGCATTGATACGTATACTTCAGGGCTCGGCTACTGTAGCGATGATCACTGCAGCGGGATTGACCGCACCATTGCTTACACAGGCAGGATTGACACCAGTGCAACTATCGTGCATTGTCATCGCCATTGCAAGCGGCGCTACATTCGGGTCACATGTCAATGATAGTGGCTTCTGGCTTGTGAGTCAATATCTCGGATTGACAGAGAAGCAGACATTTCGATCATGGACTGTGATGACGATGTTGGTTGGGATCACAGGGTTAGCGGGAGCGGGATTGATGTACTATTTTTTCTAGGTCAACGGTAAAGGGCAAACGGCAAACGACAAAGAAGAAAAATCAGAGGAAGTGGGTCAAGCCGGTGAAATCGGTAAAATCGGATAATTGGGTCTTTGGTATGACCTTGTAAGTATACTCTGTTGAGCCATTCAACTAAACGTAATTGCATCTTCCTTCTGAAGTTATACGAACTCAGTAAGGTTCTATATATTAGGAGGGCGTTTTATAAAAACTATTCACATGTGTTCCGGATTTTTTTCGGTTTCCATGAGACTCGATCCCTGCGTCATAGGGTTCCTACGGTTAAAATTCCAGCATTGATTTGCCGGGGTCACTTTAGTATTTACAATTCTTTTCTTGACAACACCTCTCACTGGCCAAACGATTTCAGGCACGTTTACTTCATCTGACATTCCAACAAATCTTGGATCCTTTAGTCCGACGTGTAATGGCCCTGTCACAAAACTATCCCTTACACTTCCTACGGGAGGACCATGGACTGTCAATGGAATTGATATCTCCTATAGTATGACTGCACAAGCCGGAGGATTCAAATCTCATCAGCGCTCTTATATCAGATGTCAGAATACGCTGACTTCAGAAAGTACCATCTATATGGGGAGTGGTGACGTGGGTGGTATTCAAACCTATAATCGTACCGGTGTCGGTATCGCTAATGGGTCTTATCCAGGCAATACCATTTTGCATTTCGAAATGCGGGCATGGAGAATGGCTCTTGGATCAGGATGTAATATCACCTATAACAAAGTGGATAATAACTCCTGGAATATTACAATCCATTATTCTCAGATACCTGACGAAGCATCTGTGGGTATCGGCACTACCTCGCCGGCAGCAAGTGCTATTCTGGATTTAAGTAGTACCACACAAGCCTTCCTGCCTCCGCGCATGACCACACAGCAGCGGAATGCCATTGCCGCTCCAATCCCGGGCATGATGATTTTTAATACTACGACGCAGAACCTTGAAATATATACTACTGGTTGGGGCGATATCTGTTTTTCAGCGCCAGATGTGAGAAGGTTGCATGGAGGAAGTGCTTCTGAGTTTGTCAATAGTATCCAACAAACAAGTGACGGAGGTTTTATTGTAGCAGGGCATTCCGCGTCTTCCAATACAGGAACACTCATGGGGCTCACTAATAATGGGCAAAATGATTACTGGATAGTGAAACTTAGTAATAATGGTGAAGTGATATGGCAAAAACTGCTGGGTGGAAGTAATAATGATGACGCCTATAGCATACAACAAACCAGCGACGGAGGATTTATTGTAGCAGGTTCTTCATATTCAAGCAATACCGGGACACTCATGGGATTCAATAATAATGGGCTAAATGATTACTGGATACTCAGGCTGGATAGTAGCGGTGAAGTGGTATGGCAAAAATTACTCGGTGGGAGTAATTATGATGAGGCCTATAGTATACAACAGACAAGTGATGAAGGATTTATTGTCGTCGGATATTCCTATTCATCCAATACAGGAACACTCATGGGGCTCACAAATAATGGAAGTGCTGACTACTGGATACTTAAGCTGAATAGTGATGGCAATCTTCTCTGGCAAAAATTACTGGGTGGAGGCAGCTTAGATGAAGCTCGCAGCGTACAGGAAACTACTGACGGTGGCTTTATTGTGGCTGGCAATGCAGGACCTATATATACAGGGACACTCATGGGATTAACGGGTAATGGTAACAGTGATTATTGGATACTTAAATTGAATGCCATCGGTGATATCATCTGGCAAAAATTATACGGAGGACTTCATTCTGATATCGGCCGTAGTATTCAACAAACCAGCGATGGGGGATATATCGTAGCAGGACATGCCATTTCAAACGGTACAGGAACGCTCATGGGACTCACGAATAATGGAGCTTCCGATTATTGGATACTAAAGTTGGATGACAGTGGCAATCTCGTATGGCAAAAATTGCTCGGAGGGAGTTTGGTTGATCAGGCGTTTAGCATAAAACAAACCAGTGAAGGCGGATATATTGTAGCAGGCCATTCCAGTTCTTCCAATACCGGAACGCTCCTTGGATTCATAAATAATGGAAACACTGATACCTGGGTGCTAAAACTGAATAGTACGGGCACTATTACCTGGCAAAAATTGCTGGGCGGAAGTATTGATGATTATGGCAGAAGTATACAACAAACCAGCGATGATGGATTTATTATCGCTGCGTACTCGAGTTCCAGCAATACAGGGACACTCCTGGGACTTATAAATAATGGAGCAGATGACTACTGGGTGTTTAAGCTGGATGCAAACGGAAATACGTACTAATCGGTAAACGGTGATCGGTGATCAGTAATCGGTCAAATGGTGATCGGTAATCGGTCGTTTCAATTTGCAGATGACATTTGAAGAACAAGTGATTTGAGTTCCTGCATTTCTTTTTCCAGGGATTCAAGTCTCGATTGTTGAGATGAAATGATATTCTGTTGCTCTCTGATCGCTTCTACCAAAACAGGAGTCATCCGGCTGTAATCAACAGATCTATATCCATCCTTATTGGTGTGGACCATTTAAGGGAAAATCAATTCTAATGCCTGCGCTGAAAAACCGAATGCCTTTTATCGCCAAATGCTTTATCTGAAAATTTTTCTTTTTCCCAATCATAATAAATGCCATGAAGAGCAAGGACATTGCTCAATGAGTTTGTCAGAGGGCGTATATTTTTCTTATAGCGGATATCTGAGCAGACCAATACACCGCAACTCGCGGTAATTGTTCCATCGACGAAAAGATCGCCATCATCCTGCAGAGTCATGTTGGTATTGTTGGCACTATTACGCCATTGATATTCATCGCCTGCCGTAAATGTCCTGAACTTCATATTTCCGTCATAGAGTATGTTGGCATAGTCTGTACCACCGCCGGCGGTTTCCAGCCTGATATGGGAGTCAAAGGTTGATTCAATCCCTTTGATGTGAAGTGCTGCAAGGGGATTTTCAATGTTGATTCCTGTTTTGCCGTTTTTCAATACAGTAAGTCGGGTTGCGTTCCCACCTGCTCTAATATGGACAGAACTATCCTGTCTAAAGATCAAGGCACTGCGGATGGCCGTTAAGTTATTACCGGAAAGAATTCCAGATTCAGTATCGTTGGTTTGCGAAAACTGGATATAAGAATGCAGGTTGCTTTCTAAAATTGCTATTGCATCAGCATGAAATATTTCGGATGGCGGCACGCGGTCGACAAACGCGCGCCTAGAAGGCAAAGCTCTCAGGTCAGGGGCAGAATTTCGACATTCTAATAGCGGCTCAACGGTTCACGCTAAGTGATTTCAATAATTGCATTTCTTTCTCTAGTGTTTCAAGCCTTAACTGCTGGGAATCGAGTTTCACTTGTTGAGACGATATCATTTCCTGTTGCTCTTTAATTGCTTCTACCAAAACAGGTGTCAATCGGCTGTAGTCAACAGATTTGTATCCACTTTCATCCGTCTGTACCATCTCCGGAAATACAGATTCAATTTCCTGCGCAGAAAAACCTATTTGTCTTTCATCTCCGAATGCCTTAGCTGGAAATTTTTCTTTGTCCCAATCGTAATACATGCCATGAAGAGAAAGAACATTGCTCAATGAGTTTGTGAGAGGGCATATATTTTTCTTGTACCGAATATCTGAGCAAACCAATACACCGCAACTGGCAGTGACTGTTCCATCGACGAGGAGATCACCATCATCTTGCAGGGTCATCCTTGTGTTGTTGGCACTATTTCGCCATTGGTATTCATCACCGATAGCAAAAGTTCTGAATTTCATATTGCCGTCATACAATATATTGGCATAATCTGTACCGGCTCCGGCGGTTTCCAGCCTGATATGCGCATCAAAGGTTGCTTCAACCCCTTTGATATGAAGTCCGGCAAGAGGACTTGCGATACTGATTCCTGTTTTGGCATTCTTTAATACGGTAAATGCATTTGTAAGGTTACCACTAGAAGTTCCATTGCCAATGATGAAGACAGGATCATCCAAATTCCACAAAGTGGAAGAAATCGAACTTGTATCATTAAACTGACCTAAGCTAACAGAAGCATATGATTTAGCTTTGGTAAAATGTCCGACCGTAGTGGAATAATCACCTGAGGCATTAGTGAAATATCCCATCGCTGTGGAGGCAAAACCGCTTGCAAATGTTCCCCCGCCCATCGCCGTGGACCTCTCACCGCTAGCCAATGTTCCCCTGCCTATCGATGTGGAATAATCACCTGAGGCATTAGTTAAATATCCCATCGCTGTTGAGGTTATCCCGCTGGCCGTTGTTTGTTGTCCCATCGCTATGGATGCATGACCGCTGGCTGTTGTTGTTTGTCCCATGGCAATAGAGTAAAGACCGATAGCCTTTGATAGATCTCCCATTGCTGTGGATCCAAAACCGCTGGCGGTTGTTAAGGATCCCATTGCTGTGGATCTGTTCCCGCTGGCAGTTGTTCCATTTCCCATCGCCAAAGCAGAGACACCTTTAGCTTTAGTATTCTGGCCAAGGGCTGTTGAATAAAGCCCAATACTATCTTTGTTCCATTGTGAACCCGAAACATTTCCTACTCTGAATGCAGCTTTATCTGGATACCACATCATTCTGGTACCCGCTTCGCTTACAGGTGGATTAGATGGACCAGGTATGGAACCAGTTCCCGTAAATACTACACTGCTGTCTTTGACATGTAGCATCGCAGCAGGTGCTGTGGTGTTGATTCCCACTTTGCCGATTTGTGCAGTTGCATGTACTGTGAACATGAGAAACCATACTGCCACAAAAATTCTTTGCTGTGCGTTCATTTGACTGAAGCCATTTGAAGAACAAGTGATCTGAGTTCCTGCATTTCTTTTGCGAATGATTCAATTTTGGTTTGAAGAGATGAAATGATATTTTGTTGTTCTTTTATAGCCTCTACCAGGACAGGAGTCAATCGGCTGTAATCAACGGATCTATATCCATCCTTATCGGTGTGCACCATTTCAGGAAAAATCAATTCCAATTCCTGTGCAGAAAAACCGATTTGTCTTTCATCTCCGAATGCTTTATCTGGAAATTTTTCTTTGTCCCAATCGTAATACATGCCATGAAGAGAAAGAACATTGCTCAATGAGTTTGTGAGACGGCAGATATTTTTCTTGTACCGAATATCTGAACAAACCAATATGCCGCAACTGGCAGTGACTGTTCCATCGACGAAGAGATCACCATCATCTTGCAGGGTCATCCTTGTATTGTTGGCACTATTACGCCATTGGTATTCATCACCTGCAGTAAAGGTTCTGAACTTCATATTTCCGTCATACAATATATTGGCATAATCTGTACCGGCTCCGGCGGTTTCCAGCCTGATATGAGCGTCGTAAGTTGCCTCAATTCCTTTGATGTGAAGTCCTGCCAGAGGATTTTCAATATTGATTCCTGTTTTGGCATCCTTTAACACAGTGAATGCATTTGATCGTTCACTGTTCGAACTACCATTGCCGATGATGAAGACAGGATCATCCAAATTCCAGTTAGTGGAAGAGATAGAACTTGTATCATTAAACTGACCTAAAACCAAAGAGGCATATGGTTTAGATTTGGTAGAAACTCCCATCGCCGTAGATGTCTCACCGCTGGCCAATGTTGTCCTGCCCATCGCTGTGGAGGACTCACCGCTGGCCAATGTTTGATCTCCCATCGCTGTGGAGTAAAAACCACTAGCCTCTGCATCAGCCCCCATTGCTGTAGAAGCATAGCCACTGGCAGTTGTTAAAGATCCCATTGCTATGGATGCATGACCGCTGGCTGTTGTTGTTTGTCCCATCGCAAAAGATAATGAACCGATAGCCTTTGATAGATCTCCCATTGCTGTGGATCCAAAACCGCTGGCAGTTGTTAAAGATCCCATCGCTGTGGATCTATTCCCGCTGGCTTTTGTTCCATTTCCCAGCGCTGAAGCGGCGACACCCTTCGCTTTAGTATTCTGTCCAAGGGCTATTGAATAAAGGCCTATACTATCCTTATTCCATTCAGTTCCTGAAACGTTTCCTGCTCTAAATGCGGCTTTATTCGGATACCACATCATACGAGTTCCCACTCCGCTTACTGGTGGATTTCCATTTCCGGGTGGTGGATGAATACCGGTAAACAATACACTACTGTCTTTGACATGCAGCATTGCTGCCGGTGCTGTCGTGTTGATACCCACCCTGCCGATCTGAGCAACCGCATGTACCGTAAATATTAGCGAACAGACTGCTACATAAATTCCCTTATGTGTTTTCATTGAGTTGAACGCATTTGTAATACAAGCGATTTCAGTTCCCGCAGTTCTTTTTCAAATGACTCAAGTTTCAATGCTTGAGCTTCCAGTTGTAATTGTTGAGATTCAATGATGTATTGTTGTTCTTTGATCGCTTCTACAAGTACGGGAGTCAATCTGCTATAGTCAACCATTTTGTATCCACTTGCGTCCGTGTATACCATTTCAGGAAAAACCAATTCAACCTCTTGCGCTGAAAATCCAATTTGACGCGTATCGTTAAAAGCTTTATCCGTAAATTTTTCTTTATCCCAATAATAATATATCCCATGCAGGGACATCAGGCTAGTCAGTGTATTCGTCAATGGTGAAAGTCGATTCTTGTAGCGTATATCAGAACAGGATAGGATGCCACAACTGGCGATAACTACTCCCTCGAAAAAGCCATTACCGACCACATGTAATTTTTGCAAAGGCGTGATAGTGCCAATACCTGTATTACCCAATGTATCTATTGCCATTTTAGTAGATGACCCTGCAAACGCACCACCATAATTGAAAGCGAGGATTGGACTTTGATTCAACCCAATATTCCATTGTCTGCCTGAGGGAATTGTGGTATTTATGAAAGAGACAGCGGCTTCACCCGTGGTGGCAGTGTTCTCTATGACGACACCCTGACTCCATCCACCGTCGTTTGAATTAGTACTCACAACATGTAATCTGTAGCCTGGAGCAAGTGTGCCTACACCTACATTACCACTACCAGCAATCACCATTCTCGTATTATTTCCATTGGTACGAAATGCCAGGCCATTTAGAACAGTGCTGGGATTGTAGACGATACCACCATGGATTGAACTGGTTGCATTACCAAAATGGATCGCACTGGATTCTGCATTCGGCGTTATCAGGTTAATGGATACATCAAAATTGGATTCAAAAACGGCGACTGCACTTGAAGTTGCCGTTACTCCCGTAGATCCTCCACTGACATGAAGCTTTTTTTGAGGGTTCACCTGGCCAATACCTACATTACCATTCTCAGCGACCACCATTCGTGTAATCCCGTTGGTGCGCAGGGACAATCCATTTGACACGCTGCTATGATTATAAAGAATACTGCTATGGGCGGAGAATGCGCCATTACCAAATTGAATGCCACTTGAATAGGCATTCGGAGTCAGCAAATTGATCACACTATTTGAGTCACTTTCGACAACCAGGACGGCAGTAGACACAGGCACATTCCCAGAACTCCCATCCCTGACATGCAGTTTCGCCCTTGGGAAATATGTGCCTATGCCAACTTTACCCCATTGAGGCTGAAGGATGACATAATGGTTTGCACCCACTTCAGACCAAATCACAAGTGACGTGTCTGTGGGATGAATAGCTCCACTGAAAATGTCACCGTTACCATAGATATTGAGTCCAGTGCCGCCAAGATTTAAGGTGCGGCCCAGACTAGTTCCATTGTAGCCGATACTCATTTTGCCATCATTGCGCACTCTCAGCAACGTGTCATTGCTGGAATTTTTCAAAACAAACGTATTGGTCATGCTTGTGCTCCCTTCTCCCTTTACCTCAAGTCTGGCGATAGGTGACGTTGTGCCAATACCTACTTTTTGTGACGAAGCACTGATGCTTATCAATGAAAGGATCGATGTGAATAAAACAGCTTTTCTCATTTTCATGCAATTAAGACCTTCATCTGTGATAAGCAATGATGTTACACGCATGCAAATCTGTCTGATCATCAGGCGTGCTGTAGAATCCCGTCTCATCAGACTACGGGAATTGGACAGTTATCTGTCTGCGGGTAAAACTATATGAAAGCAATGCGCTGGTCAATCGCTAATTCTAGGGAGAAGGATTCTCTCCCTAAACCTTGCAGGTTCAACCTGACGCCAGACCTCCCTAAACCCCGCTATCTGGCCTTGCTCTGCCGAAGCTACGCGAAGGCGATGCAGGTCTCTGCCTCACGTACATCACTCAATCAAAATCAACTTTCCTGTGACTGCACTTCCATTCCCTGAGGCAAGTCTGAAATAATAGATACCATCAGATGCACTTGCGTGTTTCCAGCTCCATCGATGGGTTCCAGCGAATAGATGATCATTGCATAGCGTAGCTACTTTCTTTCCATGTGTATCAAACACGCTGAGATCTATTTCATCCGGTTGATTTAACTCTATCTCAATTGTCGTGGCATCATGAAAGGGATTTGGAAATACTGTGACAGAGTGATCCGATTTTTGTTGATCACGCACTGCTGTCATCATCACCAATGTACCGATAGAAAACTCAGAGGTATTTCCCTGAGGATCTGTAGCAGTGGCAACTACAAGATCACAACCGCAATCATCTACATTAAACTGGAAGATATTGTCTGGAGCTACGACGCCTGATCCAAGCCAGTGCAAGCCCTCCCAGTTGTTTGATCCATTGAGGTCTCCGGAATAGAGGTCGATCACCGAGCCGGGCCGGGCATGCGTGCCAACGACTTCAAACATTGCACCACCTACTCTCGTGACTTCTACCACTTCGGGAGGCAGGACGTTGTCCTGTGCATTAGGTCCAAAGGTTTTAATATCGATACCCTTGAGATTGTTCTGCTTAAAACTATTCCTTCTGATGGTATTGTTTTGTGGTGTGCCAAATGTCTGAGAAAAGACCACACCTCCGTTTCCATTGAACTGAATTGTGTTTGCCGCTCCGGTATTATTTAAGGCGTGACCAACGACCACATCATATGTATTGTTGGCAATCCCAATACCTGCCTGAGCATTCATCAGAATCTCATTTCCGAAGATCTCATGAAACGAAGATTCAAGCGCAGAATCCTGAAGGCCTGAGATAAAAATTCCAAACTGGGTATTGCTTTTGATGAGATTTTCTTCGACATGACAGAGTTTTGATCCGGGCCCCAGGACAATACCATCCCTGTTTGGAATCAGGACAGTCCCGGATTTGTCTACCCCAATATGATTTCCCTGGATGTATATATCGGTCGACTGAAGTCCTGCTAAGATGCCGGATTCTGTATTGCCACTGATTACATTCATTGCTTCTGGCGCACTGCCACCAATCACTGTGTTGAACCCAAGGACCTCAACACCAACTTTGTTTCCTCTCGCTGAGGTACCACTGAGATCAGTTCCAATACTGTTGCCGATAATATGTGCAGTGCCGAAATCAAAGGTATAGACTGAAACGCCTTTATCGTTTCCGGAAATGACGTTGCCCTCACCAACTCCGATCCCTCCGATTGTATTTTCATGTCCTAACACAAAGATCCCAAACGGACTTCCGGATGGGGCGCCAGTCAAATCAAGTCCGATCACGTTTCCGGTGATCAGGTTGCTATCACCGGTGATCAGGATTCCATTCTGAGCCATGTCTTCGATATAATTTGCAGCCTCCGGATAATTGGATCCAATCCGATTGCGGTTTCCAGAGATCTGAATTCCAATCAGCGCATTGCTCAAATGTATCCCTTGAATCAGGGTAAAATTACCAACCGCAAAAATGATCGGCGTTGTGATGCCGGCACCAACGATCGTGACGTATTGTTCCGTACCAAGGATCTGCGAGTCATCCGGAGGATAAAAAGCCCCTTGTAACGGATCCATGACCAGGTTTCCGATCACAGAAAACGTCACACGGGCAGGCAGCTCAAGAAGGGATGCCTCCTCCAGCGCCGCCCGTAAGGTGCACCGGTGAAGTGAATCTTCACAAATGCCATCCATGCTTTCATCAATATCCGATGTAACCTGAAAATCATATACATGGGCAAATTCATCATCCGCCAGGCTATTGACGACTGACGTCATCTGGCCATGAATGGTTTGCACCGAAATGCACATGAAAAACAAAGTAAACAATAGCACATTCCGTGAATGGAACGATGGGACAAACTGTCCCTGAGACGTGAATCTTGTCATAGCGGAGATATTTTGTTATGCAACTGAATATCCTGCTGGGTGCTTTTCGGAGCACGAAGCTCATCCTCAGAAAGTTAGCAAACTTATTTCCATGAACAATGAAACTCTGTGTTACCTTATCTCCTCCTCAGCATACTCCAACACTGGAAATTCGCTGTATTTCTCTCAGTCCTGACCAGGATTTCCGGGCTTTCTCGATTTCGACCAGGCAAGCGTTGATTCTCCGGCTATATAGGAGATGGCTGAATTAATTTTTTCGATTGCGGCAATAAGACCTCCAGTAGGCATGTTCTTAACCGGATGCTCATGTTAAAATTTTATGCGGACTTGGTTTGCAGGAGAGAATGAAATACATTCGCTTCCATGATTGATGCTTCAGAATGTTTTCTCAGGCAAGATCACAGGAAACAGCCATCCGCAAGTCCCTCCTCTTAAGATTACCTGCCCCTGTAGATTGAGATTTCTGTTTTCTATCAATACACATTGATGGAAAAGTAGAGCTATGTCCGTACCACCCCTTATGGAATGGAACATGATCAGCTCATCGTGCCACGTGCATGGATTTGACCTTTAGTCACACCTTCTTGAAAAAATAGTAAGCGCTCGCCCCTCGCGTGTAGCAACCTTATTTTTTTTCATCATTTAATGTAATGTAGATTATGACAAAGTTATTTAACAGCGCAGTGGCAGTCCTGTTTGGCCTGGCCTTGCTGTCCTCATGTAACAAGGATGAAGCACTGGATCCCCAACTCAGTGGTACAAGTGATGTGACATTGGAAGAAAGAGCACGGAATGCATCAGTATCCGGACATGTCGAACTCGATTCAGTAGGGGGACGCATGCAACGATATAGTTTTACCGCGGTACAGCACAAAAACGGGACCGTAAAAGGAGAGTTTCAACTCTTCGACATTCTGAATGACAGTACGACTGTCGTCATTCACGGCGATGTAGAGTGCTTTACGATCCAGGAAGATGGTATCACTGCATGGGTCGGTGGTGTCATCGAGCGAGGGATGGTAGATAGTGTGAGTCTTGTTGGAGCCGAAGCCTATTGGACTGTTGTCGACAATGGTCAGGGCGGCAATGCAGATCCTGATGAAGCGACTGAGATCGCCTATGGATTTGAAGGCGTGCTTGCCGATGATCATTGTGCGGAAGGACTTGGCACCTTCGTCTACTTCGGACCCATTGTCCGTGCAAATGTCAAAGTAAAGCCATAATCAGAAGGGAGTAACAGGCGAAGCAGGTCGTGGTATATATCCCGATCATGCTTTGCCTGTTGCCTATCCGCTACTCAAGAAGACAGGGGTAAAACAGGTGAAATGGGTGAAACCGGTGAAACGGCAAGATAGAACCTGTCGACCTTACTGATTTAAGCTAACCGCTAAAAAGCCGCTAAGTTGTTTCTAGTAGCGAGGACATTAGATTGGGATTGGGGATTGGGGACTGTGGACTGCAGACTGTAAAACTTACCTACTTCACCGAATACCGACTACCTTTTTCCGGCTTCCCGGTTTCACCCTTCTTCAAAATTTAAAGTGCTCTTTCATCCTGCGCATCAGCAGTTCCTTTTTTCTCCTCGACACTTCCACTTCCTGACCTCCTGTGAGAATGACGCTGCCTCCTTCACCACGCAAGTATTCCTTGACATGATCGAGATTGACGACATACGATTTATGGACACGCACAAAATTGGAATCTTCGAGCAGTGTCTCGTATTCATGAATCGGTTTTGATGCACAGATCATCGGACGATTGATGAAATGAAAATTGGTATAGTTGCTGCTCGCTTCACAATAAATGATCTCCGGAATTTCCACGACCTGGAACCCTTTCATTGAGGGAATGCACAATTTCATTTTCTGTGGAACACTCTGTTGAATATTGTGCAGAAAAGTATCGACGTGTTGATGTCCGCTCTTATCTTCTATTTTTCGCTTTACTTTATTTACAGCAGCGATGAGCAGATCTTCATCCACAGGCTTTAACAGGTAATCCACCGCACTGAGTTGCAAAGCCTGCATTGCATAGTTATTGTGCGCCGTGACGAAGATCGTTTCGAAGTGGATTTCCGGGAGTTCACGCAGCATCTCAAGACCACTCTTGCCAGGCATCGCAATATCAAGGAATACTAACTCTGGAGAGATCTCATCAATTGCCCTGGCCGCTTCATCAGCACTTGCGCATTGTCGTTGTACATCTACATCAGGACAGTTGAGTTCGAGCAACTTCTGCAGAGATGAAAGGCCACGGGGTTCGTCGTCTACGAGTATTGAAGTGATTCTGGCCATCATTCGGTATTCATATCCAATGGAAGTGTAATTGTAATCAACGTACCAGTCTCATGCCTCCCGGCAATAGAGTCCTTATCCTGAATTGTCACACTGCTTTGCTGGTTATACTTTTTATTCAACAGATCAATCCGATTTTGAATGTTAGAAATTCCCACTGACTGATGTCCGTTGTGCTCAGAAGTCTTTTTAATAGCAAGGGCTCTGTGGATACCGATTCCGTTGTCATCAATAGTACAAACAAGATGATCCTGTTGTTTTCTGAATTCTACATGGATATCGATTCCTTTGCCGTTGTCATTCACACCATGCCAAATTGCATTCTCGATGAAAGGCTGAATCAACATCGGCGGGAGAATGGTCTCATCCAGATCTAAACCAGGATCAGCAAGCATTTCGAATCTAAAATGGGCATTCCGGATTTTCTCCATTTCGATATATCTATTCAAATAATCCATCGTATGTCTGAGTGAAATGAACGCATCATTTGATTGATCCAGGGTGACTCTGATCAGGTGCGCGAATTTGCTCAGGTAACGTGAAGCTTCAGCATTTTCATTATTCAGGATCATCTCACGTATGCTGTTCAGGCTATTGAAAACAAAGTGCGGATTCATCTGCGCGTGCAGTGCTTTCATCTCAGCCTGCGATAAAAGTTTGTCGAGGTTTGCCTTTTGTCTGATTTGTGCGATACGGAACCTGGAGATCAGATATACGATTCCTGCGAACACGACAATACACAGGAGAATAAACCAGCCAGACTTCCAGAACGGCGGGGCAATAGAAAAAGAAAACGACGTGATCTTTTGCTCACCTGCATTGCCTGTCGCGCGCAATCTCAGTGTATATGAACCGGGGGGCAGACTCGTCAGATTGAGTGCCCGTTGCTCGCCTGCACTTGTCCAGTTGTCGTCTTGATTTATCTGATATGCGAACTGATAGTTGTTTTCACCTTCGAGATCGATGACAGTATAATACAATGTCAGATTATTCTCCTTCGTCTGAAATCGCATTCCCTCCTTTGGGAAGACGATGACCTGATCATTATTGACGACAAGTTCCTGAATGAACAATTCGCTGATGTGATACGGCGGAGGTGTATGATGCAGTGGAAACCGGACGACCTCATTTTTGTACAACGCATATCCGCGCTGATTTACTGTATCAAAGTACATCATCCTGCCGGGCGAAAGGAGTTCCGGAAGATCATCTTCGTCACCATAGATTTCGAATTCATGCGTCCTGGTATCAAAACGGGTAAGATGGTGCGGGCTCATGATAAACAATGTATGATCATACACAGGACTCAGGGCAGTGATAACCATTGATGGCAATCCTTCGCGCAGTCCATAAGCAACAAATTGTTTCTCCCTGATTTTATACTCCAATAAACCATTTTGAGCATTGTGCAACCAGAGTGATCCATCTGCATCCGCAGTCATCGACAAGATGTCGTCGTCGAATTTATTTGGTCCCCCATATACCGTGATCAACGTATCAAATTCCATTTTCAGATGGTTCCATCTTGCGAGTGAATGCCCGCCAATCCACACATCGCCATATGCATCATAGGCGATGCTTTTCACTTTGGTGAAGGGCAATGGAGGCTGCGACTGCGTGGTCATCATCGTAAACGTCCTGGTCGGTATATGATAGCGTGCAACTTTTCCACCCAACCAATCCAACAACCATGCATTCCCATCTGGTTGAGGCGATGCCAACGTATTCAATTCGTACGCTTCAGGAGGATCATTGTCCGGGTCAAGGATCTGGCCATAGTTGTGTGACCGGATATCAAACCACAGGAGACCTAAGGATGTCCCAATCCAAAGCGTATCGGGATGGTACATATTTATCGATGAGATTTCATTCCATGAACTGTTGTTGCCGTAAAATGCAATTTCCTCTTTATGTTCCCCTGTTGCCAAATCAATAATCGACAGCCCGGTATTCCGTGCATACCGTGCCGCATATAAGAGACCGTCGTAACTCAGTGCATCCACATATCCAAAATTCTGGACCTCCTCTATCGGCCAGCGCAGCCTTTCGATTCGTGATGGAGCTAGAGTTTGACGCAGTAGGCCTGCAGATGTTCCCGCCCACAATCGCTGATCTCTATCCTGGAATAAACAATTGACTTTATAGTCAGGAAGAATTTTGCGGGGATTGCAGGTAATCTCACCTGAACGGCGATTCAGGTGGTAGAAATGAAACCCTGAATAGCCACCATTGATGACAAATGTGGAATCATCAAGCATTGTCACCCTGCTTTCCCACGTGAATTCATCAAGCCAGTAAAAGGGAATCGGAGAAACCACACGTTTTTTTGTCACGTGATTGTAATACACGATGCTATCCTTTTGCGGAAGAAAAACATACTCATGGTCACTGATCTGCGTCTTAAAAACCCAATGTCCACCTTCTTCCGGCGTAGGATGTGAAAATATCTTCCATGCAATTTCAGTGGGCAGGATTTGCCGAAACACTGATGGGTTTACCTGATAATGAGCCTGCTCAGATTCCTCTGCATAGACCAGAAGTTCATTATCTGACAGTGCAAAAATATCGCGTCCATAAAATATTCTCTTCTTTCCAATGTCTTCAAGACCATACGCATCATGACGAAAAGAAAGCGCACCATCAGCCCTCATGACGTAGAATCCGGACGAAGTCGTAGCCGCAAAAGATCCATCTGAAAGTTCAGCGACATCCCACACCATGTTTCTCAGAGTACCTATCGCCGTGCTATCATTGATGAAATAATTCTGAACGGTACCATCGGAAGTGTTCATGACCTGGAATCCACTTCGCGTGATGATTGCCAAACGATCATTCTGAAGAGATCTCAATCTGCGGATCGTTGAGGATACTTGAAAATATTCCGGGAAGCCCTGATAAAAGTTCTTGAATTGATTTCCATCGAATCGATTCAAACCATAGTCTGTTCCGATCCAGAGGTAACCACGGTTGTCTTGTGTGATCCCTGTGATTTGATTATCACTCAATCCGTCTTTAACTGTATAGCGAACGAAGTCCTTTTCATCATACTGTGCATAAGCCCGGGCCATGCCGAATAAGATGAAGAGTAAGAAAGAAAACTTTAAAAGAGGTCCGTCGCGCATTATAAACTTTCGCTCATATCTCACCAAGTTAGTTCTATAATCCGGAATAAAACAAGCAAGCAAAATTGTATGAAGTCGAAGATTTCCATCACACATTGAATGCTACCGTTAGTCGTGGAATATCTGCCGTTTACACAATTGTCGTAATGACAATCGATAGAATCATTTATACCGCAGACGCGATGAACTTCACCGTTCGTGAAAAAGGTCCCGGTCGCTTGGGATAACCCCTTACTTTAAATGGCCCGAAGGAAACTCCATGCGGTGCACGGTTTGGGTCGCTTTGGGCAAAATGCATGATGAAATTTCAATTCCTATATACCTTCTTCATTCTCATTCTCGGCAATGATGCCCTTGCCCAGGATGTCAGGTTGAAGAAGAATGCCAACAATGATCCGAGATTGGAAATCCTTAGCGTAGAGGAAAATACCTTCATCGGTGATGGTGCTGGACAGATCAATACTGGTGATGAAAACACGACCGTTGGATACAGATCACTCTATTCCAATACCTCCGGATATTCAAACACAGCCATCGGCACCAACTCGATGCTGAATAATGCGATTGGAAATAATAATACTGCCATCGGAAACATCTCACTGCATTCGAACATTTCCGGTTCTGCGAATGTCGCTCTCGGCTGGGGTGCTTTGTACTCGAATACCACAGTGAGTTCTTCGACTGCCGTAGGTGCTTCTGCATTGTATTGGAATACCAGTGGGACAAACAATACCGCGCTTGGATTTCATTCCTTGTTCAACAACGGTACCGGAAGTTTTAATACAGCACTCGGATTTGAATCATTGGAAAGCAATGCATCGGGAAGAAATAATCTGGCAGCCGGATATCGCGCGCTGTATGATAATACCACAGGGACTAACAATGTTGCTTTAGGAAAGGAGGCATTGTATAAAAACACGGCCAGATCTTATCTTATCGCGATCGGTGATTCTGCGTTATACAACAATGGCCTGGGCTCACCTTTATCGTGGCAGGCAACACAGAACATCGCCATCGGCTTTCAGTCTCTCTATCTCAATTCAATTGGATGGGACAATGTTGCGCTAGGATACAAAGCTGCCGCCGCCAACACTACCGGAAGTAGCAATACTGCGCTTGGCACCTATGCATCATTTTTTAATTCGACTGGTTCAGGAAACGTTGCACTTGGCTGGGCCGCCTTATACGTCAATGCCGCAAGCAACAATACCGCAATTGGAGCTGCTTCATTGTATCAGAATAGTTCAGGTACACGTAACGTATCTGTCGGGTATAATGCGCTGCAGTTTAACACAACCGGAAATGATAATTCTGCTACTGGATACCAGACGCTGCTTTCCAATACAACCGGACGAAGCAATACAGCTATAGGCACTAAAGCACTTTACAACAATACTACACGAAGCTATCTGGTAGCAATAGGTGATTCTGCGTTGTACAATAATGGACTCAATGTCACAGAGACTGTCCATGCTACAAAAAATACTGCTGTGGGCTCGAAGTCTCTTTACAGCAATACCACTGGTTCTGAAAACACTGCCGTGGGATTCAATTCTCTGAAAGTCAATACGTTTGGCTGGAGCAATACTGCTGTTGGAAATGAAGCATTACTTGCAAATGTTGAAGGTGCATGGAATACTGCTTTCGGATGGGCCAGTTTGAAGTCAAATATCACCGGACAAGTCAATACAGCGGTAGGAGCCAATGCATTGGTCAATAGCACCGGCAGCTACAATACTGCGGTAGGACAAAACAGCTTGTACACCAATGCAGGTCAGAATTCTAACACCGCCCTGGGCGCCTATACGGATGTCGCGAATGCCGGAATCTATAATGCGGCGGCAATTGGTAGCAATACAGTCATTGCGAGCAGCAACGGGATGGCATTTGGTGATGCAAATACACTGACATGGTCGTTGGCCAGAAGCAGCAATGATGCCGGGAAAGCTCTTCAGGTAGGAACCACGACAGGAGGAAATGGAAATGGCGCTTATCTGAGTACAGGAGGAATTATTTACAGCAGGGGACAATTCAGAGCCGACGGTATTTTTAGCAACCTCAAAGCTTACACATATCTGAGACTTGGTGAGGAACTCCAAAGTGCTTTCAATCAAACACTGATAGTTTTCCTTGAGGCAATTTTTAAAAAAA
>JANNQA010000022.1:0-72065 GCA_031400515.1 Bacteroidota bacterium | reverse complement strand
GCTTGCCCGAACTCGCAGAGGGCGGGTGAGAGGTGAGAAGGTGAGAAGAAAAAATACAAACACAAGTGCAAGTCCAAACTCAATTAGAGAACCAAGCCACTTACAAGCAACTTAGCAGCCACTTACAAAGCAACTTAACAGCAACTTACAAGCAACTTACAAGCCACTTAGCAGCAACTTAACAGCCACTTACAAGCAACTTACAAGCCACTTAAATTTATGTATACCCTCGAACGAACCACTGTCTTACCGACTACAATGGACAAAGCGTGGAATTTCTTTGCAGATCCGCGCAATCTTAACTATATCACACCAGAGGAGATGGAGTTTCAGATCAAGACAAAATTAAAGCCCGGAGAGTTTTATCCAGGGATGCTGATAGAATATGTGGTAAGGCCGTTTGCAGGAATACCGTTTCGTTGGGTTTCAGAGATCAGGAATGTGGAAGAGAAGAAGCACTTTCACGATGTTCAGCTCGTAGGTCCATATGCAATGTGGTTGCATCGTCATGAGTTCGAACCGGTCACAGGAGGTGTTGAGATGAGAGATATCGTTGAGTATCAGATGCCATACGGATGGTTTGGCCGGTTCTTACACAAGCTATTTATCAGAAAAAAACTGGAGTATATCTTTGACTTTCGCGCCAGGAAGATTCAGTTTTTATTTCAACCTGTCATAAGGAGTGTGGAGCAAAGGGCATAGAGCAGAGAGCATAGAGCAGATGGGAGCGTAGCGGACATCCCGATGAGCCAAGCGAAATCGGGAGGGTATGGAGCGAAGAGCATAGGGAGAAAGGCGAAAGGCGAAAAGCGAAAAGCGAAAGGCGGGATTGTGCGATTACTTTGACAAACATTCTAATCAGTTGATACTACAAATATTCACACTTTGCGGCGCATTCCTTGCAATGGAATTTGTTGCATGGTTTACGCATAAACATGTGATGCATGGACCTCTTTGGTATTTCCATAGGGATCATCATACGCATGAAAACACCGGTTTTTTTGAGAAAAACGATTTCTTCTTTCTCATTTTTGCATTGCCTGGAATTGTGCTGATCTTCTTCGGATGGCAGCAAGGGTGGGAGAGTATTCTCCTTTGGATTGGACTTGGTATCACGATGTATGGATTTGCATACTTTCTGGTGCATGATATCTTTATTCATCAGCGCTTCAGGATTTTCAGGAATGCAGAGAATCGTTATTTCAAAGCAATTCGTCGTGCGCATAAAGTACATCATAAACATCTCACCAAAGAGGATGGCGAATGTTTTGGGATGTTGCTTGTGCCGTTGAAATATTTACGTGATCGCGAGTCAAAGGTTCAACAACACAAGTTTGATGCCTGAGATATTCCTGTACCTGGCAATTGATGCGGGTGTATTGCTCTTTCCGTTTTTATTTTCCTTTCATCCACGTATCCGCTTTTATCTCCATTGGCGTGCATTCGCGATAGCGTGCCTTATCACATTGATGCCATTTGTCATCTGGGATATTGCCTTCACACAAGCAGGAGTATGGGGATTTAATCCGCGATACCTGACTGGCATTGGTTTGGTTCGTTTGCCAATTGAGGAGTGGCTCTTCTTTGTATGTATTCCGTATGCCTGTGTGTTTACCTTCTATTGTTTCGGATTAATTCGGGGAATCAGGAGTCATAAACTCTGGAACTATCTATTTGCGCTGATCAGCGCGTTGCTAGTCATTCTGGCAATCGTGAACTATGACAGGGCATATACATTTCTTGCATTTCTTCTCAGTGGCATGGTACTCGGATATCTGTCATTAGTGGAAAAGCCGACATGGCTTCCGAGGGCGGTACTTACTTATGTCGTCATCCTGCCCTTCTTCTTTATCAGCAACGGGGTACTCACTGGCTCATGGATACCCGAAGAAGTCGTATGGTATAATAATGCTGAGAATCTCGGCATCAGATTAAATACAATTCCTATCGAAGACACCGCATATGGCTTTCTGCTCGTATTGCTGAATATGATGTTGTTCGAAAGGTGGAGATAATATTTCACCTTTAGCCATCTCCCTTCAACGTAGTTTATTTGGTTGTCTACGCCATAATCAAAGGTAGAGATGAGGGATGGGTCAGCCCCCTCCCTTAAATCAAGCTTTATTTGCTTGTACTACTACAGGACAAAAGGGAGGGGGTACGGGGGTGGGTCCTACTTAAAGAAGTCCCGGACTTTTGCCACCATCTGACCATCAGTAAGTTGGTCAGCAGTGCCAAGCGTAATCTTTTTGTTTTTGAAGTGCGAGTCTTTAGCCAGGAAGTTCTGAAATTCTTCCTGCGATTTACCCGGGCCAAAAACCAGGATTTCATCAAAGTCCAGGAGTTTACCTGCTACCGTTTTGTAGTATTTGCGTGCATCGGCCACATCTGCATTATTCTTCGCATGTTCACCTTTGTCGCCCTTGTATTCATCAGACTTTACTTTGTCTTGTATCGTAAAATCTCCTTTTTCACTATCGGATGCAATTATGATCGAGTTACGGTGATCCATCCATACACCAGCGTATTGTTTCTGATCCTGTTTCATGATTGTAAGTTTAATTTGGTTTAATTGACGCGCAAGGTACTACCAATGTTTTGAAAGTATCTTTTTCAGTCACTTCTGGCATTACAATTGCCTTTTACTCATATACAATTCGAAATCATGAAAGTCACTGCCATCCTTCTTATGCTCCTGGGTATTTTACTTATTGGTGGCATGGGCTTTATGTATCTGCTAGTATTTGCGATGTCTTTTGATGCACCGGGCTCTGAATCTGACATCAAAGCCTGGTGGTTGCGCTTGCTGATGTTCTTGCCAATATTGTTTCTTGTCGCCGTATTGATTTTTGCATGGCGAGCGTATTCAAGAGGAAATTATGTTCGCTCAGTACGGATCGGATTGATATTTATCATAGTTGGCGTTGGAGGTTTCTTGTTGTTATCATTTCAATCCTATAGCACAATGCGGGATTTCAGAGCATTTGAAGCTCAGGAAGCAGAGTATATCCGCCTGTATCCGGAGCAAAGATTTCTTCGTCCTGTCGAAAGAGGTGTTGATACGATCATCGTCTTCCCAAACCGAATTGTCGCGTATCGGATTATCGGACCAGACTTTCCGCTATCGGGTCCGGTGGGTGATTTAAATGAGCAGCGGGATACAATTGTCTATTACCGTAGTATCCATAATGATATCAGCATTGATGAACTATATCAGTTTGTCGATGAACAGGGACGCAAAATCACGGATGTCTATGCGATAAAGTAACGTTGACCTAACACGAATCAATCAATCATCAATTATTCTCTGACTTCACACCCTCATCTACAAACCCCACATGTTCTACTTGCCTTTCTCCGTCAGGAATTTCATTGTAGGCCCTGTAAAAAATATATTTCTTGTCTTTGTTAATGCCGGTAAAAATGCGATTGACTTCTGTCTTTACGTTTTTATATTCAATTTCTAAGGCAGGAGTGTCTTCTAAACTGATTCCGGTGAGATAGTACACAATGGGATAAAAGCCATCATCCAGTAGGCCTGCATGGATTCTGAAGATTTGTGGCTTACCCTCAACGTTGTCGAGTGAATAGGGAAATGGATACTTAGTATTCATCTCATTTTTGAGTTTGTCGGAAAACTCAAGTATCTCTGTTTCTTTATTGTATTTCCACAGATTGTTCGCAGGTTGAAGACATAGATTGGCAAGTTCCATATTGCTGAGTGCATCGACCAAATAACCTTTGGCATAAAAGACTGTGGCAGCATTGTAGTACTCTGGCGCAGTTTTGCCAAATAGGCCGTATTGCCCGAATTCAAGTGCTTCCAGCAGCCATTGATCATCATTTTTAGTATAGATAGCTGTAATCAAAAAGTCGTTGTTGAGTCCATTCGGCAGAAATAGAGCAACATAAGTTTCCTGTTGAAAGGCATAGTCTATGGAGTAGTCATCATCACCAGACTTTCCCGAAGTAAGACTAAGATCATTGTTTGTGGATGGTACTTTGATATGATATTCATCGAGCATTCTATAGCTCTGCGCACTGAATGATGCGTGTGCCAGTGCAAAGGTTTTCCTGAATTCAATATTGTCCTCGCGCAATCTCTGAGAAAGGATTGTGCTTGTCGTCGAGGCATCATCAGTTGTGATGGCGCTAAACAATCGGTCAGTCAATATCTTGATTTGTTCTTTTGTATTCTTGTCAATGTGCGCATTCCTCAACGTCTCAGATGATCCCAATTTGCAACATTGCAAAGTAAAAGCCACCAGAAAAACCAGCAGGAAATTATGCTTCATGCTCCTGGGTTTTGATGACATTCGGGTTTCGATAAATGAGATTGTAAAAAGGCATCGAAGCGTTCGCATGGATCAGATAAAACAAGAGCACACAATACAGCGTACTGAACAAGATGATCGAATAACATATGGCCTGAATGATGTCGCCATTTGCAACACCTTGATATAAAGGAAGCGTAGCCATAACAGCAGCACCAAGTCCCTTAGGTATCATGACCGATATCACGGCTTTGTCGAGTACAGGGGTATCCCGTGCAATGACGAATTTCACCATGATGATCCTCACAAGCACGAGTGCAAACGTGATAATTGCACCCCACATCAACCATTCCGGACGGTTGAGTTTGAGATTGATGCCGATGAAGACAAAGAAGAAAATACGCAAGAGAAAGATGATCTCACTGAAAAAATCTTTTTCACTCTTCGGCAGTACAATACTCGGATTCGGCGCAATGCGCTCTATAAACTTTGGCTCGAAATAAAACAGATTCCCGATTGCGATACCGAAAGACAGTGCCGTCAGTGGCCCGCTAAACTGTAAATACTCCGCAATACCATAGAGAATGAACAGGAAAGCAGGGGTTGAAAATTTTGTACTCTTCAGCGTCGGGAGTTTAGTCAGGATGAATGACCAAAGGATCGCGCCACCGATACCGATGACCAACGCGATGACGAGCGATGCAATAAACTGGGAAATCACAGTACCGGGAGACATATCACCTGTCACCATGATTCCAAGGATACTCAACGGAATCGCAAAGGTGAAGACATCTGTTTCTGCGGATTCGATAATCAACGTTGTCGATGTCTTCGACTGAATCGCAATTTTCTTGACCAGTCCGACGACGACCGCAGATGATGTTCCGCCAAGCGTAGTTCCAATAAACGCACTAGCAAGCAAAGGCAAATCGATGAGGAAAAAGCAAAAACAAAAGATCGTAATGCTTGTCGTCAAAAATCCAATAATGGTGATCCCCGCAGATTCTCTGAACGATTCTTTGACCTCCGAAAACTTCAGGTCAGTACCACTCTCGAATAAAATGAAAATCAGTACCAGGTTGCTGAACAATGGCCCGAACATTCCGAAGGATGAGGGATCCACCAGATGCAAAACCGGGCCAAGCAGAATACCTATCGTGATCAGACCGAGGACGTCAGGAATACCCCTTCGCTCGAACACACCACTGAGATAGTGCCCGAAAAAGATAAACACGCCTATGAGTATGATGACTACTGCGGTTTCCATTTTACTCCTGTCACAATGATACGACAAGAAAGCCCTAAGACCGTCGGGGTAGCATACTCCAGCATTGTCCTATTTTGAAGATGTAGGCCCGGCTTTGGAGAATGCCATTTTCAGATTCAATGATTTAATTTGATCATCTACTTTAAAGTGGGTTTTTTGTCATTCCGAATAAGGAGTGTAGCGACGAGTGAGGAATTGGGAGTGTCAACATGAACAAATTTCGAGCTAAGCTTGCCCTGAGTTTGCCGAAGGGAGGCCTTAAAGCCGAGGAGTCGACCGCGTGCCGCCTTCAGCTTTAGCGGTGGCGCAGAAATCTCAAAAACTTACATTTCGTAGGGCTGGCTAAGGATAATGCCATTTCAAACACACGTTTAATACCCCAACCTTCAATAGCGGATCACTTTAATAGACTTTGTATCAATTTCTTCGCGTCCTTTTTTTAAACCGCTGAAGCCTCGGCGAAGTGCGGTGCGCCTTTGCGTGAGATGGCCCTGCGTGAACTGATGCACTCACCCAACCTTCTTCATCGAAGTTGCCGTCTTTTGTTCAGTGTATCCTGGTCACCTACAACATCTATTATGCAAAAGAAAAACAACCCTTCACGGAGAAGTTTTATTCAAAAAGCAGCTTTAGCTCCTCTCGCACTCGGTCTTCCTTCTGTAGTAAGATCGGCTGAATCAAGTCCTCCTGTAGGCGATGACTGCTTTGAAACAACAAGAGATTTTTATGGGCAAGGTCCATTCTATACGGCAAATGCACCGACGATAGAGAACAATCTTCTTGCCGCTGAAGACGAACCAGGTACCAGGCTTGTCCTTAGCGGAGTTGTGCGTACACTTGATTGCGCAGAATTAATTCCAGGAACATTGATTGATATCTGGCATGCAGATCATGACGGCGCATATGACACTCAAGGTTTCCATCTTCGTGGAAAGACCACTTCGAATGCACAGGGGTTTTATCTCTTCGAGACAATTCTGCCGGGAAAATATCTGAATGGAGGAACCTTTCGTCCAAGTCATATTCACTTTAAGATCACGCCACCCGGATTTCCAACCCTGACAACACAATTGTATTTCGAAGGTGATACACACATCCCTGGTGATGCCGCTGCATCATTGACTAGCGGACAATTCGATGCATCTCATCGGATTGTTGAACTCACTGAAAATGCTGGAGTGCTTGAAGGTACCTGGGACATTATTGTCGACGGTGATGGTATTACAGGTGTAAGCGATCTGCATCTTGATAAAGGCATCATTTATTCTGCAACACCGAATCCTTTCTTGGATCACCTTGAAATATTCTACGGCGTATTCCAACATGCAAGAGTACGCATCGAAGCCTTTGATCAACGTGGGGTGATGGTCGCACGTCTTGTCGATCAGGAGATGAGTCCTCAGAAGTATACTGCATCCTGGCATGATATACAAGATCTTCCCGCAGGGCATTATTGGGTGACAATCAGGATCAACGAACTGCAAGTACATTATCTAAAGGTGGTAAAAGCGTGAGTAGTTCACGCAAAGATTTCTCACGCAAAGGCGCGAAGAACGCGGAGAAGAGAAGTGGTCAATGAAATTACGGACACTGAGCTTGCGTTTGCAGGCAATGGCGCACCGCACTTCGCCGAGGCTTCAGCGATTGAAAAAAGAACGCAGAGAAGAAAGTGCGCAATGCGAAGGAAACGAGACACCATTCAAAATTCATCCAAAAGGATGAGCTAGACAATTTATGGTTCGAGCAACTTGCACCTGCAATAAAACGCTTGCAACCATGGATCAGTCATTTACAAATCGGACACACATTTTACTCCTTGCTATTGTCATTCAGCTTTGTGGTTTATCTCAGCTACAGGCGCAAATGTGGGATCTCAAACAAAAATTAGGTAGTTCGGATCACGAGCCGGGAGATAATCTTGGTATCTCGGTGGGAATATCAGGAGCGTATATGATCGCAGGGGCTTGGTGGGAAGAAGGACAAGTTGGTGGCGGTCAGGGGATGACGAGTGCCGGTGCTGCATATATCTATAAACGGCAAGCCAATGGAACGTGGGTCGAAACGCAAAAGCTGATTTCTCCCAATGTTGAAGCTCTGGGTTACTTTGGTTTTTATGTGGATATAGAAGGTGACTATGCTTTAGTAGGTGCCTTCAATGAAGATTCCGGTGCACCAAATGCCGGAAGAGTATATGCCTACCATCGCAATATCAGCGATCAATGGATATTGGATGACAACCTGTCAATTGCTAACCCAGGTAACAATGACTATTTCGGTACTAATCTGGCTCTGGCAGGCGAGTATGCGTTGATCGGCGCTCATGGCCATGACCTTGACGAAGCAAATGCAAATCCGGTCAATGAGGCGGGGGCAGCATTTCTCTATAAGCGACAGTCCGATAATTCGTATTCATTGATTCGGAAGTTGGTCGCTTCAGTCCGTACACCAAATGACCAGTTTGGAAAGTATCTGGATATTGACAACCAGGGACTCGTCATTGGTGCATTCCATCAAGACCAGGGAATTGGACTTTTTGAAGCAGGTGCGGTGTATGGAATAAGTTGCAATGACGCCGTTTGTGACTTTGACAATATCACTTCTGCTGATCTGGTAAAATTCACGGCCCCGGATCAGAACAATTTTGAACACTTTGGATGGGACGTCGCGATTTCAGGCAATTGGGTTCTCGTCGGTAAGAGCAGCGAATCAGATCAGCCTGGTGGCGGCAGTGGCAGCGGTACAGGAGCCGCGTATTTTTTTCATTGGGAAAACGGACAATGGGTTGCAAAGCAAAAAGTGTACGCACCTGATTTCAGTTCCTTTGCCCGCTTTGGACGAGCAGTCTCTATGGACGGGCCTGTTTGTGTGATAGGTGCCGGGACAGAAAGCGAAGATGCCAATGGACAACACACAGTAAACGGTGCGGGAGCGGCTTACGTTTATGAACTGCAAGGGAACAATCAATGGATGCCTGTACAAAAAATTATCGGAACACAACGGGGTATTGGTGACTTGTTTGGAGAAGATGCTGTGGATATGAGCGGTATCCAGATTGTCATCGGAGCCTGGCTTGCCGATACCATCGGAAATAACGATATCATAGATGGGGGAGCGATATACGTGTATGAAAGAGACACTGATATAAGCGATGTCCGCGATTTTATCAAGAGTACTTCAATGTACCTCCTGAACAATCCTTCAATAGATGGAATGTTGCGAATTCATCAGGCAGAATCAAACTCTTCAGCCTTGTCTTCGATGAAGATGTTTTCACCGGAAGGACATATGATATACATTGCGGAAAATATTTATGAGACGGAGTTTCAAATCAATTTAGCACATGTTCCTGCAGGTATCTATATCGTGCAGTTTGAAACTCCAGGCCACTTGCCACAAACCTTGAAGTGGGTCAGGTTGTAATTCGAAGAAGGTAATCGGGTGATCGGTAATCGGTGACCGGTGAAGTTAGTAAGTGGGAAGTTCAATGTTTGCAGTTACTTCATACAAAGGTGCAGACTTCGATGAAGGTTATACTTCAAACTTTGACTTCATCCTTAAGGATGCAAACCCTGCCAGCATCTGCCCGGCTCAATCCTCGTGCTAGAGCTTTCAGGTTAGCTCGGCTTCACGCTCATCACTCTTCGGTAGGCAAACCTGCCTGTGTTTAGCCGGATGATGCGGGTGGGTAACCAGGTAGGTTTAGCGCACGCGCACGCGACCAGGCTAGCTCAGGTTTTTTAAAAACGAATCTTCATTACCTTCATACCCGATTGCTCTCACCCGGTATTGTTGATTTCATCAGATAATTGGGTGATAAATGAAACACTTGCGTTTTTGCTGCTTGCTATCATTGACAGTGAGCTTTCCCTTGGTCACAAGTATTTGGTCCCAATCATTGGTACACAAAGGAGACCTGATTTATCACGGTGCTTTTCGTCTTCCCACAGATCAGGATGGCGGCTCACGCTTTGGATATGGAGGTACGGCACCTGTGTATCATCCTATGAATAATAGCATCTTCATGGTAGGTCATGATTGGGATCAGAAAGTTTCGGAGGTATCGATACCAGCGCTCGTGATCTCCGATGATATCGATGATCTCAATACTGCTGAAATGCTTCAGCCATTCCGTGATATTTCAGAAGGAGAGATGTACACCGTAGATGATGGGACGATAAAAATCGGAGGTTTGCTGCATGACGGTGACAAGTTGATCATGTCAGCATATACATATTATGATGCGGATGGGGACCAGTTGCTTTCGCATTGCACTTCCGACACCAACATTACCGTTGTTGGTGATGTCGAGGGGATGTTTCAGTTGGGTACGCTTGGTGCCGGATTTGTCTCTGGCTACATGACTAAGGTTCCAACAGAATGGCAGAGTGCATTCGGAGGTACCGCTATCACGGGGCAATGTTGTATTCCGATTATCTCAAGGTCATCATATGGACCTGCAGCATTTGTATTTGATCCGGAAGATCTTGGTGTAGAAGACCCGGTTCCGGTAATACCATTGGTGTACTACCCGGACGAAGAACCACTATCACCCTGGAATTCTACAGGGCCGTGGTTCAATGGTACCACATCGATCACCGGGGTCGTCATCCCTGAACAGAGGCGGAGTGTGTTATTTTTTGGTTCGCATGGTATCGGTGAGTTTTGCTACGGCACAGGTGAAGATTGCAATGATCCTGTCAATGGCAGTCAGGGTACGCATGCATATCCATATGTCTTTCAGATATGGGCATACGATATTCTTGAATTGCTGGCGGTAAAGAACGGACAGGTAGATCCCTGGGACGTGACACCGTATGCCGTATGGAATTTCGATTTTCCAATCACGGAAGGCAATAAGCAGATCGGTGGTGCGACCTATGATCCTGAGACAGGAATGATCTATGTATCACAATTAAGGATTGATGGATTTGATGCATATCCATTGGTGCATGCATTTACACTTCGCGGACCTCATTTGTATGTTGATATGTCTGCATCTGGAAGCGGAAATGGAACCACCTGGGCAAATGCTTTTACTTCTTTACAAGATGCGCTAGCGATCTCACATGCAGGAGACACGATCCACGTTGCTGAAGGGAATTACTATCCGGATATCGGCGCATTGCAAAGTAACGCAGATCGAAATGAAGCATTTGTTGTCGACAGTGGTGTGGTGATTTATGGAGGATATCCATCTGGAGGAGGCGTTCGAAATCCAGTATTGAATCCAACCATCCTTTCTGGTGATATCGATGGCAATGATGTTGTGACTCCCGCAACGTTACCGGCTCATGTAGTTGGTGCGAATGCTTATCACGTGATTTCTTGTGAAGGAGGTGTATTCGATGGATTGATCATCTCAGGTGGACTTGCAAATGGTACAGATGCTATGCATCAAGTGGGCGCCGGAGTATATGCTTCTGGTGTAATGACCATCAGAGAATGCCTCATCACCGGAAACATAGCATCGGGCACTGGATTGAACGGACAAGGTGGTGGACTGTATTTAGCGAACGGTGCATTGACTTTACGCAATGTGACTTTTTCTGGAAATCATGCGAGTGATTCGGGAAGTGGCTGGTATGCAACGGATGGAGGTGTGGTTGTTCAGCAGAACGTGGAGTTGCAGGACTAGCGCTAGCATAATACAACGATCGAAAGTGAATGGTGTCGAATTGTGATGTACAGGAGAAATAAAGCCTATCACTTTTCCTTTAGTGTATTGTAGATCTTCTCGTACCCTGGTGTGAGAACGCCGAGACTGCGTCCCTGTTCCACAACAAAACCCGTCAATGTCTCCAATTCGGTCGGCCTCTTGTTGATAAAATCATTGTGCATCGATGAGGTCGCGTCGCGTGTCAGCGATGCAAGTTTTCGCAGTGTCTTTTCACGGATATCTTCCGGAAGATTGACCTTTAATTGTATTGCCACTGCAATAACTTCATCAATCAGTCTTATGAGGAATTGCATGTCATCAGTGTTCTCCATGATCTCACCGCGGTTCTTGTCTAGATAGGAAGTCAGTGAAGCGAGGGGTGAAATGAAAATGAATTTCTCCCACATCAATATGGAGATGTTATCGGAGCGTGTCGCTTCGATACCTGCGTTTCTGAGAAAGGACTCAAATTGTTCCATCGCATCGGTATGGGTATTATCCAATCCGAAATAGAGTTTTTGGATATTCCCAATGTTCTCTACAACACCAGGTGCCTTCAGACGTGCAACGATATAGGTAAAGCCTGACCAAATAGTCGTAGACGGAAGTTGCTTACGGATCAATGCCACACTGTTTACACCATTGAGCAGGGGAAGAATAATTGTGTCCACGCCTACATATGGACGGATCACATTGATCATAGACTCGAGATCATAGCTTTTTGTGCAGACAACAATGACATCGGCGATTCCGATTTCAGTTGCCTGATCCGTGACACTTTGCGGATGAGCAACAAATGTTTCTTTGTGCGTAATGACTTGCAGGCCATGTTGCCGGATCTGATTTAAATGCGCACCACGCGCAATAAAGTGAATTTCTGCTTCGGTACTATTGAAGTAATGTTTTGCCAGCATTCCTCCGAAGTATCCACCAACGCCTCCGATCCCTGCGATGACAATCTTTAATGGTTTCATTACCACTACTCGTGTGAATTAGTACAACAATGACAAGCACGTCAATCCTCCATCCATCTTCCTGAATTCCGACATGTCAAGCTCATTGAGTTCAAATCCAGCTTTGATCAGTTTTGCTTTCGTTTTCGGAAAACCCGCTGCGAAGAGTACGACGCCATTTACCAGAACACTATTCGCTGCATATTCTTCATCTTCCACATCGATGATGGTGTGGGCTTCGAAGTACTTCGCGTATGCAGGTGTCGCAAGGATCGTATTCTCACCAATGTATGTCGCACTACTCTTGAGATGCAAGCCTTCTGAGACGAGAACCTCAGAGGTTGTATATCCATACTTCGAGAGGATTGCAGCTAACTGACGTGCACCTTCGCTATTTGTTCGATCCGAGCGTCCGATATAGAAGTGTTGATCTGCGTGCAGGATATCTCCACCATCGACAGTGCCGCTGCCGGTGATAAATTCTAAAGGCATGTGTTGAGTCAGAATTTCAGCAATTTTTTTCTCTTCACCTGCTCGTGCAGGATGTCCCGGTTTTGTGATGATCGCTCCATGCGCAGTAATGATAGCCGTGTCTTCTACAAAACAACCATCGGGATACTGTGGGTCAGTTTCGAGAATCGTGATAGTGAGTCCGCATTTTTCCAGGGCTTCACTATACTTCGCATGTTGATATAGTGCCAATTCAAAGTCAGGTATACCCAAACCTGAAGAGGTAATGCCATGAGCGAAGTTGGGGCCGGGCTTGCGAAGGATGGCATGATGATGCATTGATGATAAGATGAAATGAACAAAGAGTGTAAAAGTGAGTAAAATTTCGACTCAAGTCTTACTGATCTTGGCTAACCTGCCTGTGTTTAGCGCGGATGATGCGGGAGGATAACCAGGCAGGTTTTAGCCGGGCCTTGCGCGAAACCCCGCCCGACTGATGTCTTTCGGGCGGGCTGCCAGCTCATCCCCGCTCAATGCTCTTGTTAGAGCTAGCAGGTTAGCTCGGCTTCATCTTCATACTCGGAATGGGTAGGCCAAACCTGCTTGCCCGCCCGAACGACCTTTTGGTCGGGCGGGGTTTAGCGAGGGAGTAGTGTGATGATAACCAGGCAGGTTTCACCGAGGCAGCAATCAATCAATAATCACCCAATCATCCATCCCCCTCACGATCTCCCTGCCTTCTTCTCCACTTCCGGCACCCCCTTCACATACTTCTCCATCCAATTCAACTGCTCAGCCAATACATGCTGCAAATTCTCCTTCCCCTGATAGCCGTGACTCTCATACGGCAAGCTGATATACTTCACAGTACCGCCATGTCCTTTGATGGCATTGAACATCCGCTCACTTTGCAAAGGGTATGTACCAGTATTATTATCTGAGTCTCCGTGGATCAATAGGAGAGGGGTCTTGATTTTATCCGCGTTTGAGAAGGGACTCATATCGTGATAGATCTCTGGTGCTTCCCAATAGGTACGGTCTTCATTCTGAAATCCAAATGGCGTGAGTGTGCGATTGTATGCTCCACTGCGTGCAATGCCGCCTTTAAAAAGATTAGTATGCGCAAGTAAATTTGCGGTCATGAAAGCCCCGTAACTGTGTCCACCAACTGCTACACGGGTACTGTCACCGACACCCATTTCGGCGAGCTTATCGATAGCAGCTTCGGCATTCATCGTGAGCTGCGCAATAAAATCATCATTTGGTTTTTTGTCCTCTGATGTAGCGACGATTGGCATCTCGGCATTGTTGAGTACCGCATAGCCTTGTGTCACATAATATACCGGTGATCCTCCACCGAGCATGGTGAACTTATGTTCACTACCACGGATCTGTGCTGCATCAGCGGCCGATTGATATTCTGCCGGGTATGCCCAGATGAAAACAGGTAGTGGCCCATCGCGTTTCGCATCATAACCTGCGGGGAGATAGAGTTCTCCAGTAAGATCTACGCCATCGGCGCGTTTATAGCGGACTTTTTCTTTGGATACTCCTGTGAGTTGAGGATATGGATTTGTGAAGGAAGTGAGCTGTCGATCTGCGACTCGTAATTTTAAATTCTTCAGCCAATAGTTCGGTACATCAGTTTTGCTTTCCTTACGTGTGACAATTGTTAGATTTTGTGGATCAAGGATCTTTGTGACCATTTCAAAGCCGCCATCTTTGCACTTCCATAACGTATCTGCTTTTCGCAAGTCAAGATCATACGACAAGAGAAATGGTAAATCACCTTTAGGCGAACTACCGGTAGTATTATTATAGAGCAATTTCTTGCCATCTTCAGAAGTCCAGAGCACATACCGATTGTATTGATTTGGGACGGTGAATGGAAATCCAGGATTGGAATATGCATCTGTTGTATTCCGTGTGAGGAGGATCTGCATTTCACCTGTGGATGGATTCCATTGATTCGTCTGTGTGAGGTATTTACCAGTGAGACCTTCTGAAACAAGAGCGAGTTGATCATTACCCCATGTTGTGCCGCGATAACGCATTTTCGTTTTAAACAGCTCTTTTGGTTCTCCTGTAAATGGTGCACGTAGCATATAGACTGCATCTCTGAACTCCGACTCTTTCTTGATCAATCCACTATCTACAGGATGGCACCAGACGAGTGACGCTGCTTCATCATCTCTCCACTCGTATGAACGTGGCACATTCTGCACGTTGTCATTCCCACTCGGCGCTGTTTCGGAAGAAGGAAGATCGATGACATGTCTGATCAATGAACCATAGATATCAGTGATCACAAGCTTTGATGAAAAGCCACCGAACGGAACGAGATATGAATAGGGTTTCTGTATCGTTCGTATGAGTAAATAATTTTTATCCGGAGATACGCTGACGCTGCTATAGATCGCTGGCATGCCAATCGCCGTTTCGGTTCCATTGACATTCTTGATTAATTGTGTGGTGGTATAAAAGGCGAACAATTCTTCATCGTAAGGACCTTTGATCATATCCTGAAATGTCGGACGTGGTGATGCCTTGCCATAATTTTCCTGGACAGCCGGACCTTTCGGCGTCAAAGGTTTTTTTGGTGCTTCACTTGCAGCTTTCAAAATGCAGCGGTAAATCAGAGTGTTGTTGTCAAACCATTGATATCCTCCTGCCACGACATTCAATGCGGTGTTATTCACCTTCGATGCACTGAGTGTGGCAATATCTATTATATACAAGTCGACTCGTTCACGCGTCGTATTGAGGAAGGCGATCTTGTCATCATCAGGACTCCATGAAATACTACTTGCAAAAAGTGGAGAAGGCAATCCTGTAATATGGTATGTTTTGGCATTCCCGATGTTTTGCAGATACAGATTGTTGATAAACGTTTGTCTGCTCGGGGCATAATTATCCGGATTAATTCGTAGACCCGCAAGTCGCAATTCTGGTCTCGCAAGTTCTTCTACAGAAGGATATCCTGCACTTTCTGTAAACAACATCCATTCACCCTTATCATTGAAACTCACACCAGGTGTCGGCTTTGCAAGTAGCATGTCAGTGATGACCTGCGGTGGTGTGAGATACGTAGCATCATCCTGGGCATGGAGTGTGATAAGACAACTACTGATAACGTAACATACTAAAGGAAGAACGCGATACATCATGTGACAGATTAGATTTTATGTCTGGAATACAGAATGATCAAAACTAAGAAATCGAGGGAGAACCGAAGAATATTGAACACGGATAATACGGATGCAACTGATTCTCATAGATAAATCTAGGCTGAAAAATAGAACACGGATAGTACGGATGCGACGGATTCTCGCAGATAAACCGAGGCTGAAAAATAGAACACGGATAATACGGATGCGACTGATTTTCGCGGAGAAATAGAGGCTGAAGAGAAGAATATTGAACGCGGACAATAGGGATGCAACTGATTCTCGGGGACCAACGTAGTTTTTACAACCGCATCAGTGTAAATCCGTCTCATCTGTGAAAATCTGTGTCCTATTCTTTTGCACTTGCGCTTGCACTTGCATTTGAGTTTGGATTTCAATTTCTCTCACTCTCTCACCCGCCCTCTACGAGTTCGGGCAAGCCTTCTCACTGTCTTGCTTCCTTGTCATTCCGAGCTGAGTCGAGGAATTCTCATCCTCTATTTCCTCATCGTCCACCACGTCCACATTGCCCCAAGTGCATCAATTGCCGCGAACAAAAGAATACCAATCTCCACTTGCTTGAATGCCCACAGCCCGACCATAAAGGCTGCTGCAAAAAGTCGTAGTCGTACACTCCATGGATACAAGGCTGTGATCTGGTGTTGTGCAATCACGATGTCAATGACTCCAATGATAGCCGCCAGTAGCCCAATCATTCTCGGAAGCCAGAGCTGAGGCCCATAACTGAGTCCGAACATATCCAGGATCATTCCCGGCATAGTCATTAATCCCACTCCGGTGATAAGAATGAGATACCATCCGAATACCCGGATGCTTGTCGGTGTTGAATTCATAGTTAGTGTTTTGCTGGTGAATATCGTAAAGTCGGCGTACTATACACGAATTATTATCGACCCGAAGGCCTTCATGCCAGCTCCTCCACATAGCGCCCCGAGAGCTTAGTTTTTGCGCATCAGGATCTTTTCTCCATTTGTTCCTGTGATAAGCATATTCTGATCTTCGATGTAGAATTTTCCGAGGTGCAAAGTTTGCGTGACTCCGTTTTCAGTGACAAGCAGATAGAGTTGATTGCCCTGAGTATACCACAACACGCCAGGCACAACGTCATTATTGCCACCAGAAGATTGCCCGCTGTAATTACTGCCGCTGATATGTGCGTTGCTTCCAGCTTCAGCCATTTGTCCATTGGACAGAAATGTCGTGCTCTGTGAAAACCCTGCACCCATATAGTTATCACCCGATCCGGATTGATAGAGTTCTTCTTTAGTCCATCTACCCACAAGTGCAGTTGGGTGCTCCGCGCCGGCAGGAAAATTCAGATTCAGTTGATTGGTCATCATTGACCTTTCGGCTTGTCCTGCACCATCTTCTTTGGTGAATGAAATGTCCATAGTGGTTTTCATTCCCTGTAATTCAATTGCAAAATTGAGATTGAGCTGATTTGCAATAAGCACGCCTGAAATCTGAAATACAAGTCCCAATGAAGATTCAGTAGCCGAACCCTGGACAGCAGAACCATTCCGGGTAAGCGCTACAGCATAGGTCTGATAACTGTCCTTCATGATGCCAGTGTATGCGTTGCCCGATGGAGGCTGAAGGTTGAGAGAAATAGCATCACCATTGGAAAAACCGGAATAGGTTCCGGACAACGGATCCAATGAGATTTGCGAATGGATATCTGCCAACATTGCAAGGCAAATAAGAAGAGAGGCAATTTTGTGCATGTGATCTGATTTACTGTAAAAATAAGATTACCGGAATAGGATCAGGTATAACAGAGGATAGTTTCTCAAAGGCTCCAAGTTCGCCTAATCACTTGAACGGCTCCGGGGAGTTCGCTGTGGCAGAATTTGATAGACTGTTATGTATGAGATTTCAGTCCGTGTTTCGAAATTTGAAAAAATATATTGTCCCATCCACTCAGAAATGTCATGCTTCTGCTCATCCGGAAGACAATATCCGTTGAAAACCCGCAATTTGGGATCGAGTAATGAACCTGGCGAAGCTCTCATTCCGTTTTGCACCTGCCATGATATGGAAGTACCTTCCTATGGGCGTGTTCTGCATTGCACTTCAAACTCTGTTTGCACAGCTTCCGCCCGCCAGCTTCAATCAACTTAAACGAGATGAAAGATTGCTGTCATCATTCTATCACTGTCTTGCCGAAGATGAATACGGTTTTATCTGGTTTGGAAGCAGACATGGAGGTGGCTTGTACAGGTTTGACGGGTACGATCTCAAGACATTTGTCGTGGATCCATCCAGACTGCACACCTCTCTTTCCAGCAATATGATCAATACGGTCTTCAGTTATGGAGATGGCAACCTCTATGTCGGTACGCATGGTGGAATCACAATACTGAATCTCGTCACCGGAACGATGCGCTGCTATGCAGATGAGGGAAGCAAAGTACCAGACTATATCGCCCTATATACCGAACCGATCATACCGGACCCAAAGCATGAATGCATCTGGATCGGAAATGCATACGGATTATGCAAATTGATGAATGGCTCGGATACTCTTTTGGGCCTGCGACCGGGAAAATTAGCCGATGGAATGCCTGAACCAAAAGGAGTGATTGATCTATTGGTTGACAGGGAGGATGAAAACATGCTGTGGTTGGGTACGATCTCCGGTTTGTATAGCTATAATATAGATGCGAATGCGTATCAATATCACCCCTATGAAGGAACAGAAACAAAAGTCGTGATGGATCTCCACCAGGATGAGAAGGGTGATATCTGGATTGCCGGTGATGCGCGTTCTTCTCCACAACGTGGTCAGGTATTGCGATATCACCCGGATGATCACAGTTGGAATGAATATAAACTCAGCGTGGACAGTAGCGGCCATACGCTATTGCCCGGAGAAGCCTATTGCATTATGCCAGCAATGTCAAAAGAGGTGTTCTGGGTATCTACACGAAAGAGTGTTGGAGTATTAAATACCACAACAGGAGCGTATGAAGCATGGATCTATGATCCGCAGAAACCAGATGGTCTTCTACCTAATGAATTTTTTCGGGCCATGCTCAAAGACAGGCATGGTCGTCTGTGGATCAGTTCATGGCAGGGAATACAATATGCTAAGAATGCCTTTGCTGGAAATGGAAAACCCGCGTTTACACCACGCATTGCCATTACCGAAGTAAAAATTTCGAATGCACGTGCAGACATGATAGAGCCACTTTTGTATCAGGAGATGGTGCAATTGCGGAAAGACCAGCGGGATGTATCGATTCGTTACGTATTTCCTAATCCACTGGATACACGCAATGTCACCTATACCTATCAACTCGAAGGAAGGGACAAAGAATGGACTACTACCGATCAACGACATGTACAGTATACAGGCTTACATGGAGGTGAATACACGTTTCTTGTCCGTGGCAAAGAAGGCAATGGCGAATGGGGAGAGATCACCAGATTAGCGATTTCAATAGAGAAAACGCTCACAGAGTATGTGACGTTTTGGATCCTGCTCTTTCTGCTGGGAGGAAGTATGATCATCGGTACCACTCGCTACTTTATTTCACGCACTAGAAAAGAGGAGCAACTGAAAGCGGAATTCAATAAAAAAGTATCAGAGATTGAAATGCAGGCCTTGCGGGCTCAGATGAATCCGCATTTCCTGTTCAATAGTCTGAACTCAATAAAATATTATGCACTCAGCAAGGACAAAGATGCTACCGCGGAATATCTGACGAAGTTTGCTCTCCTTGTACGCACGATTTTGAATAATTCCAAGTCTCATACCATCAGCCTGAAGGATGAACTGGAAGCATTGCGTCTCTATATAGAAATAGAACATTTGCGACTTGAAGGAAAATTTGCTTATCAGATTGATATTGACAGTGGCATACGCATAGAACAGGCGCAGATTCCTCCAATGATCCTGCAGCCGTTTGTAGAAAATGCAATCTGGCATGGGCTGATGCATAAAACCGCCGGAGGGAAACTCCTTGTTCAAGTCAAAGATCTGGGGACACAGATACAATGCATCATCGAAGACAATGGTGTCGGAAGAGCGAAAGCGCGGGAAATACAGCAAAACGGTTCCGGTCATAAAAAGTCTGTAGGCATTCAGATCACCGGGGACAGGATAGCACTCATCAATCGCATCTATGGCATAGACACACAAGTCCATATCATCGATCTGATGAATTCGAAAGGAGAAGCAGAAGGTACACGCGTGATTGTGAATATTCCGTTGATCAACGAGGACGAAGTGTAATTTTAGAGTTATGGACACCATCAGAGCGGTCATAGTCGACGACGAGAATCATTGCATCCAGACTCTGCGATATGAACTGGCACGGCATTGTCCCAATGTCGAACTGATAGCTGATGCAGTGTCCGGAGAAGATGCGCTGCAGAAGATCCAGACACTCAAGCCCGACCTTGTCTTTCTTGATATTGAAATGCCGGGGATGAGCGGTTTTGAATTGTTGCGCAGGCTGAGTCCTATTGCATTCGAGGTCATCTTTGTCACTGCATATGATCAATATGCTATTCAGGCTTTTCGATATGCGGCACTCGACTATCTGCTCAAGCCTGTAGTCAGCGATCAGTTGAAAGAAGCTGTGGCGAGAGTAGTGGGACAACTTGCCCAGAGCCCGTCGAAAGGTGATCCGCATGGGGAACAAGCACGACAACTTGATGCATTCCTGCAAAATCTGCGTGGTGGTCTGAAATCTCCAAGGATTGCGCTTCCATCCGGCAGGGGAATGGATTTTGTCAATACGGAGGATATTCTGTATTGCTGCGCCGAAAGCAACTATACCCATCTCCGAATGCATGACGGAAAGAAATACACATGTGCGAAAACCCTCAAGGACATCGAACATCTGCTGGAAGGCTTGTCCTTTTTTCGTATCCATCAGTCTTATCTCATCAACATGCAGCATGTGCAGCGCTATCTGAGAGATGATGGTGGATATGTGATCATGTCCGACGGCTTCAAGATTCCGATTGCAAAACGACGCAAGGAGGAGTTTATGGCGTTGCTCAAAAATGCATGATCAGGGAAATGATGTAATTGTATTCCGTCTCTACAACACTCAGAATACCTGCCCGCTTACTCAGGAATAGCCGACTGGTATCCATGATTTGTTGACTCCCTGGAAAGTAGGGTCGATCTTTCAAACAAAAACCATGAGTTCGCATCGGTTCATTGTTCAGTTCGTTAGTCTTGTTTTCCTATGTGATACCTCTTTTTCTCAAAACGTCGGAATCGGTACAGCTACACCCTCTGAAAAATTGAGTGTGGTTACCGATTATGGCTTTGGCGTTTCACACGAAGCCCAAGGCACCAAATTGGCAACATTCATTGATGTCAACGGTGCATGGCTCGGTACCAGGTCGAATCATCCTTTACATTTTTATACCAATGACGGAACCCAGCAAATGACCTTGCTGCAAAATGGAAATGTTGGTATTGGCACTACCGCGCCGGCTGCAAAACTAGATATCAGATATACAAGCGGGAATCCGGGCCCTACACTATTACTTTTCGAGGAGAACCCGTTTGGCTTTGCCAGAATTCAATTCCAAAATGCGAGTGGAAACAAATTCTGGCATATGGCAGGACACATTGATGATGTCACTGATGCCAATTCCAGGCTGAATTTTTATCATAGTGTCAACGGAGATTTAATGAGTTTAACCGGTGATGGAAAAGTTGGAATAGGCACCTTAAATCCAACAGAAAAACTGACGATAGTTACAGGAGACGACAGTTATGGCATTTCTCACACAGGAGGCGGTATCAGATTTTCCACCTTTGTGGGAGGATTGATAGATGCTGCCTATTTAGGTACCGTTTCCAACCACCCATTGTCGTTTTTTACGAATAACGAATCAGCTCAAATGACCTTAAGACAAAGCGGGAATTTAGGTATCGGAACAACGAATCCTCTGAGTAAACTTCATATTTCCAATGGTAGCGCTGGCGGAGTAACTCCATACTCTGAATCTCGTCTGACGATAGAGGACAATGATCATGTCTACATGTGTTTTCTGGCTCCTGATAGCAAAGAAAGTGGTATCCTGTTCGGACTGAACAGCAATAATCTTCACGGAGCAATCCTTTATAATAGCACAACTCCCGGTGGACTGCAATTCCGTACGAATAGCAATCAGATCAGGATGGTAGTTGATCAGAATGGAAGAGTAGGAATAGGTACGATTGCGCCAACGCAATCATTGGAGGTCGTCGGAATTATAAAAGCCACGAGTTACACTTATGCAACTCCAAAGACATACTACATGTCCATACCCCCGGCAGCGTTTTCTCAACGTAATAGTACAGATGAGATATCGAAAGAATTAGGCACTGGAGGCGTGTATATTACATCAGGACTAAATGTAGGGATCACGGCGCCTGTGATCCTGCCTCATGGTGCCACAATAACTGCCGTTACGGTGTATTACACCGACAATAATGCCTCTCAGAATGTTGATGTCTCCCTGAGGCGCCATTTTCATGGAGGCCTTGGCTATGATATCATGAGTAGTTTCACGAGTACCGGTACACCAGGTAGTACCAGTGAACTTTTGAGTTCTATTGTATATCCGGTTGTCAATAATCTCAACTATCACTACATGGTTTTGGTAGACAACAATCCCTGGACGGATGATTCTATTTCGATAAATTCGGTTGTAATTGCGTATTCCGTGACCGAACCTCAATAGTCTGAAAGGAGACTTGGCGCAATTTTCTCCTGCTACTCAGATTTTATTCCCGCATACTCAGTGTCCGCTGTCCATTTGTTCGGAAAGTATTGTTTGCTTACCAACATAAGCCCAACTTTCAACAAAAAACTGATGCGATCAACATCTTATGCATTTCTGGTTGGCATGTGTATCCTTTTTTATACCCATGTCCTGGCTCAAAATACGGGTATCAATATCTCCAGTCCCGAATACCTGCTCGACGTCCGAGGCATAACCAACGACACCGGTGCGGTGCTCAACCTGTCTAGTCAGGATCTGTCCCATTTTATTCGCTTCTTCAGCGGTCGGACAGGAGATCCCTATCCCTTCATCTGGTGGCGTGAGGGTGATCCGCTCCGTTTTGCGGTAGGTGATGGTGTCGGTATGTTTACTGAGCGAATGCGCATCAGATCTGGCGGCTTTGTGGGTATCAACAATATGACACCAGTGTATCCTCTGCTTGTAAATGAACCATCCGGAGTTGCATTGTTGTCCGGTTCGCCAGTCATCCTTGGTGAGTACACCGGGACCAACGCGGAAGATGTCATTGGAGTAAAAGGTTACAGCAGACCACAGGATTATTATGGTGTTGGTGGATCTTTTGAAGGGGGCTGGCGTGGAGTGCATGGCAAGGTTATACCGGACGGATCATCCTCTTATTATGGTGTATTCGGCGAAGTGACCGGAGGAAGTGGCACAAACGTAGGAGTCTACGGTCATGCTGTTGGCTCGGGAACAAACTGGGCTGGATTTTTTGGAGCGGGTGATGTCTATGTACAGAACAGACTCGGTATCGGGCAGGCAATACCCGAATGGCCGCTGGATATCTCCGCATCACAAGGTGTGGCGCGATTGCTCTCTACGACCTCGCCTTTTGGTTCAGTCATTGAATTGCGAAATCTGAATGCATCTCCAACCTATCTAGGTGCAATCAACTTTAATAATAGTAGCAGTACCTATCCAGGTCAGCTTGGATATTCCGGGGACAATGCGATGACGTTCCGGACGAATGGGGCAGAACAACTGCGCATCAAGTCGGATGGTAAGCTTGGTATCGGCAGTACAGATCCTCTGAGCTGGGTAGACATCTGGCGGAACTCTTCGAGCTCAGTGCCGCATCTCACCTTGAGGGAAGCCGACCTGGACTATGCAAGGATGACTTTCAAAATTGGACTATTGCCATCAGAATGGTCCATCAAAGCACTCGCATCAAATGACGGAGATATCGCAGACTTCCTGATCCAATATGTCGGTGATATCGAGTCAGGGACACGCATGCAGATCAAGGGTAATGGGCAGGTCAATATTCCTGTAGGTCTGGATGCATCTTTTGCCTCAAGCGGATATCTGATGTTGGGTTTGGCAACGAGTACAAATGTGACACTCGACAACAACGAAATCCTGGCACGCAACAATGGGATTGCGGCTGATCTTTCAATCCAGAGAGATGGAGGAAATCTCCTGCTTTGCGAACTGGAAAATGGTCGCGTGGGTATCGGTCTTGGACAAAATGATTTTCCTAGCGATGTCGCCTATCGGCTTGCTGTGGATGGCAAGGTGATGTGTGAAGAGCTCAAAGTACAGCTCGAAGCCAACTGGCCGGATTATGTGTTTTCAGAAAACTATGCGCTCACACCATTGGCAGCCCTGGAAAATGAGATTCAACAACTCGGACATTTGCCTGGAGTACCATCTGCAGAGCAAGTGCACATGCAAGGTATCGAAGTAGGGGAGATGCAGCGCATTGTGATGCAGAAAATAGAAGAGCTTACGCTCTATGTGATCGAACTCAAGAAAGAGAATGCACTCCTTGCAAATGAAATATCTCGGATTGCAGAAAAACAATAATCTCAAGCCATGAAAAACGTGATGCGAGGATTAGTTGTCATTTTATCGATGTGTCCAATCATCTTGAATGGTCAGGTGCGACAAGATCATTGTAGCACACCAATGCCCGAGTCCCGCATCCCTGTGGACGTAGATAAAATGCGCCGCGAAAGGACAAGATCGATTGTATTACCCGAGGTCGTAGAAGTGTTTGTGCACTTTACGACTAATGATGCAGGAACACTGGGGACCGTGAGCCTCGACACCTTTATGGCCCGATTTCAGAATATGAAAGATTTTTTTATCCGCATAACATCTGCTTTTTATTTGTGGGCAGTCAGATCATTCAAAGCACAGACCTGGATGATCATCACATTTTCGGCAGTGGCGCGAGTAATAATGAACAAAGTGAGATTATCCCTTATGTAAAACCCGGAATGCTGAATGTCTTTGTGCATCATGTCCTGATGTTCGGCAATGTTACTGGAGGAGGAAATGCCTACAACATTCCCAATAACTATTTATCAATTGATGATGGCGCGTTGTCTGAGACATGTTGCGTTGGCACACTCGCACATGAAGTGGGGCATTGTCTTGGACTATATCATACATTCAATTGGACCTGGGGTTCCGGCAATCAGAATCAGGTTCGGGAGAAAGTCGAAAGGGTAGGCACATGTGCAAACTGCACGACAGAAGGTGACTTGCTATGCGATACACCTGCGGATCCGCATGAGCTTGCGTCGTTTTGGGGTATAGATACCTTGTATCTGCTAGTATGGGAAAACATGACAAATTGTGTCTTTGATACCATCGTGATGGACAACTGTGGCGACCAGTACGATCCGGATGAAACAAATATGATGTCTTACTTCCCGGATTCGTGCCATTCGAATTTCACGACAGATCAGGGACTTCGTGCGTTGTCTTTCCTGAATGGCAGCTTGTCAGGACTGTTAGCTCCGGAAAATCAGACTATAACTCAAACTGCGACTTATACCGCCGGCGAATATTTCCACACGGCCAAGCAAGTGATTACCTATGCTTCATCAAATCTCGCTTATACTGCAGATGCCATTCTCCGGTCTGCCGCTGGCAATGCGATCTATGTGACGCCCGGTACGACTTTTTCGCCCGGAATCGGATTTACACTACTAAGCGCTCAGTCTACTTGTGATTGAGCTGCATATAAATACTCTGGTGAAAATCATTGTGTATTTATCTCAATAATCATGCGATAGCAATGGTGGATTGAATCCAGCGTCGTATCCCACTGATATTCCATGTTGTTTTCCAGACGAGGAACATGTTACGAGTTATACAGATCACTCTTTATTTTCATTTTTAATTGTTCAGCTGGCCCCAATTCTTCTCATTCAAATAATCAATCAATGAATCAATCAATCAATGAATCAATGAATCAATCAATCAATCAATTCCCCCTCAATCCTACACCAGGATACACGCCCTCCTGAATCTCTCCTTCCCGAACGACTGCAACTCCACCCACAATCACAAACATCACCCCCGAAGACGGCACATTGCCACCATTCGCAAAGTTGGCTTTATCGATAATGGTCTCCGGATCAAAGATGGTAATGTCTGCATCTGCCCCAGCACGTATCCTTCCTTTGTTCTTCATCTGCGAACAGATTTGCTCAAGACGTTGTGCGGGCATTAGAGTCATCTTCTTCAAAGCCTCCATCAGTGGTAGTACTTTTTGCTCTCGCACATAATATCCGAGGACCCGGGAAAATGTTCCTGCGCCACGAGGATGTGCAGTGCCATACAGAAAGGGGATACCATCACTGGCAGTGACAACATCTGGTTGTGCGACGATCCATGCATTGGTTTCTTCAGTACGTTCGCCATGGATGATCACCCAGCCACCTTGTTCTCTATACTTCCTGAATGTCTCTCTTGTCAATCGCTCTCCAGTCGTTGGCCATTGAAAATCCGCGAGCCGCTTGTCGTCATAAGTTTCCCAATCATCAAATAGGGCAGATTCAATTTTTGTTGAACTCGCGGTATAAGGATAAGCTTCTGTTGTGATGTCCAATCCACGCTCACGAGCACCCCTGATCATTTCCAGAGCAACTCGTGCATCTTCTCTCGCGGTACTATTCAAGTGAACGATATGTAATGACGCTCCTGTGGCTGCGGCACACGCAATCACTTCCTGAAATGGCGCAAGTGCATCCAAAGTATCTCCTCCACGCAAGTGTGTGAATACAGGAACATTGAGTTCTGCGGCAAGTTGAAACAGTCTGAAGATTTCCGTACGATTTGTACTCGGCGCATAAGCGATGCCAAATCCAATGCCAAGTCCACCGTTGTCTAATTCTGCAATGATCAATTTGGCAATATCACTGACTTCCTGTTCAGTTGCCTCTGTTTGTTGGGAGATATGGCTTGCTGCCTGATATGCTGTGTCTTCCGGAGGCCTTGAAGGCATATGACCGGCATCAAAACCCGTAAGATGTTTTATTCTGGCTCCGAGATGCCCCACACTGGCGCCATAGTTGATGATCGCTTTTCCTTCACGTGACTGCAGCCATGGCTTCACTGGATAGACGCCAAGCTCAAGTTCAAGTGCAGTGGTGACTCCATCTGCCGCTTGCAATCTATTGCTGATCGAATCCTGTCCATGTGCATGAAGATCAATGAAGCCAGGTGCGACAACAAGCCCGGTCGCATCGATAGTATCTTTTCCCTGAATGCTGCGGTCTGTGATTACTGCAATTGTTCCTTCAGTGATGCCAATATTTCTGACTGCGTCGAGACCAGATTCAGGATCCATGACGCGGCCATTGAGAATAACGATGTCGTGCATGCGGTCATCTGCACAAGAGAATATCAGAACTGAGCTGAAAATCAGAATGCTCTTTGCCAGTGTAGTGTCAATTGTCATATGGATAAAGATAAACTTTGAGTACAATCGGATCATGAATTTGCCAATCAAGAGACCGATCCTTTCATTGCAATTTCTCGATAAGGTACCCTCTAAAAACTCTTATGTATAATTTACCCCCCGCCCTAAAGCCCGCCCGGATGACTCCGTCGGACGGGGGAGCTAGGATGCTCAATATATCACCCTTTCCGCGAGCGCTGAAGCTACTCAGCGGACTTCGTCCGACAAAGGCTTCGTCCGCCGACGGCGGAGGCGCTAGGGTCGGGGTAAAACTCAAATCAAAGGGTGTTTAGAGGTCTCGATAAGACTTTAGTTGTTCAACCGTAGTGAGTTTATCTGAAATAAATACGGCATCGCATCGCCGGAGGATCGGCCTTGTGGGTTTCCATTCCTGTGCCTGATCGTAGAAGCCGAAGAGAAGATAGCCATAGCTGGCAAGGAAATCACGCACGGATTGAAAGTCGACATGAAAGTTGTTCATGGGATTCATGCCTACTTCGGTCTGTATGCAGAGAATGGAGGTCGAATTCAATAATGACACTGCACCTTTCAGTACCTCAAGATCATATCCTTCAGTATCGATTTTCAGGAAGTCAATAAACGTGATAGCATGTTCACGACAGAAATCAGAGAGCGTCATCAGTTGTATGTTTTCCGTCTTCAGTTGTTCGGGATCATGAATATTGTTCTCAGGTAGTAATGAATTCCTTACTGAGTTTTTGTTGATATCGGAAATCTGTACATCAAGGTGTCCGTTCGAAGCACCTAAGGCGAAATTGTGACACGTGACATTGAATCCTTTCGTGTTATCAAGTAATTTCTGAAACGCATATTGAAATGGTTCGAAGGAATGAATTTGCGCCTTAGGCCAGTGTTTTCGAAACTTCATTGCGGACTGTCCTTTGTTTGCGCCAACATCGAAGATCACTTGCATCTCATAGGATGGCAACTTCTCCTTAAAGTCGGCCATCGTATCAAAGCCGATAAGGTACTTCTCAGGTTTTTTTCCAAGCCGTGGTAACCTGGCTCTGATTTTAGCCAATACACTTCTTTTGGGCATCGTGTTTTTATGTCCGCTTGTTTTTTCTGAGCGAATGAAACAAAGATATCATCGTGTGAATACCTTCGTTCTTGTACTAATTCTAACTCTTGGTATTCCTCTGATACATACACCGGGCAGATTCTGTGCTCGCGGAAAAGACGAGTAACGTGACAGCCGTGACTCTCTTGCTGGAGGCCTTCATAGATGTATAGTTTTAGGCGACTTTAGGTATTGTCATTTTGCTTGCGTTTTATTTTTTCAAGTTGATCGGCATCGGCGAGGTCCTGCAGTCTTCCTGTATTCTTTTTTGCTTCGATTAAATCGTCAAGTCCTATGAAATTAATCTGAACTTGATCCAGTTCAATGATTGTGCGCCGATCAAAACATTCTTCAAACTCCAGTCCCTCAATCTCGACAAGCAAGTCTATACGATTTGGTGCGTATCCCAATTGGATGACATTCTCCGGAGAATTAAAGTCCTCTACTTGTAAATTCAGAGAACTGAAGCCAAATTCATTAAGGGCGAAAAGCAGTTTTTGAGTATTTGACCTGTCAATCCATATCCAGATATCAAGATCGTCTGTATATCTCGGATAGCCATATAGGTTGACGGCAAAACCCCCGACAATCAGGTAATTGACATCATGTCTTTTTAACAACTCTATAAACTCTTTGTAATCCCGTGTCAGTTCCATATTTTACTTTGTTGACTTCTTGTCTCATGATTTCAAGCCGTGCCATTCGCTCTGCATAGGAGAGGGACAACCAGAATTCTAAATTGCTGTCGTCATCTATTTTTTTGACGATTCTGATGTGTTTTTCTAGCATGTTTTTGAATAAGGATTGTAAGCTTGTAACAATGAAATGTTCTGATCTCAAGATAGCAGTTTTGCCTGAGTGATGTGCTGATAGTTTACAATGATTTCTTCATTTGAGCGTCACCTGCTGTCCTAAAAATACCTCATACCGTTTTACTTCTTCCACGAGCATGCTCTTTACCTGGTTTTTCATATTGGAAAATAACTTTGTTTCCACAAGAATCTTATTTGATTTCTTTGCTCGTTTCCACGTCCCGATCACCTGACCATCCAGCACAATCAAAGGATAAAAAATGCCATTACTCGATATTGTCACACCTTGTTTTGCAAGTGAGAGTGATGGACTGCGATCTTTGTAACTGATCAGAAACTCATCATACGCAGGAAGTAAAAGAAGAGATGCTTTTTTAGAATCAGTTTTTTGGTTACCCATGAAGAAATACTGTTTTCCTTCGATGACGTCTGAGTGAAGTTCTGAGCTGATTGCTTCGACGGCGTGCCTGGCATCAGTGATAGACAACCCGGACCACCATTCGAAATCACTCAGGTTAGCGGGATTGTGGCTTTGAAAATATCGCTTCGCCAGCGTGGCCAGGGCATCTTCTTTGCTCAATGAGATTGCATTTGATGCCCGCTCAGAGAATAGCGCGTAGGTCTGTTTTGTGCCCTTGCTTGCACCGCTGCATATAAGACATTCGAGCTCGGCGTGGGCTAAGAGATGCGCCGCCCTGTTGTCTTCATTTTTAATATTCGCTTTCTCCAGCAATTTTACCAACTCTTCACGCGTGGCATGATACCCATTACTTAGTGCTTTCTCAATGATCTTATTGCTTTTATTGATCATCGTGGTTGTAAGACCCAATTGATGATGTCTGGATCTCATCGAAGACAGTATACGTGGCGCTGTGAGTTCTACCATCCAACGGATATCTGTGGAGGTGACGAGATGCCATGTTGGTCTGAGTACATGCGTACGCAGGATATCGCCGTTGTTTATCGCAGCAGCGATCTGATTTTCAGTTGTCTTAGGTATGCGAATACCGATTGCCCACTTTGACATCGAAAAGTCCTGGGCTTGTATAGCGCCCATCCATGATACAAGGTCTTTCGCATTTTTGAACTTGCCCGACGAAACACATTGGTTGATGAGTCGGAGAGTGGAAATATCAGATAGCGTCATTGTCTGATAGTAACGATGGATCAGAAGATCTTTGTTTCTTTTTGTACAATTCCATGGCAAGATAGATCAGTGCCCCAATCCCAATGGCAATTCCAACATCCCGAAGTTCATTCCATTTTGAACTCGATACGAGCCAGATAGTGAGGAGTAGACCCAGGATTGCGATGACATTTCCAAAAGGGATTTTATAGAAATAGGTTTTACGATCCTGTTTTCTACGTAGGAGAATAAGTGCAATGCACACGATCCCGTATATCATCACTCTGGTGATCGCACTCAGTGTAGCGGCGTAGATGAATGTATTGGTGATCGAGATGATGATGGTGATTGCAGCAAAAAGGAGAAGTGACCATGTCGGTGTCCGATAGCGAGGATGTACGTATGAGAAGAGTTTGGGAAACTGGTTTTCTTCGCTGAAAGCAAAAGGAAGTCTGGAACCCACAAGCATAATCGCATTCAATGTCCCTGTGATAGAGATCAATGCACCGATCGCAATAATCGTACTGCCGCGACTGCCCATAAAGATTCCTGCCGCTTCAGCTAAGGGTTTGTCTGATGAAGCAAGCCCCGGAAGTGTTCCGATGCTCACAATCTGGATCAGCAAATACATAAACGCGATGATTGCGGTAGCTAATAAAAGTGCTACAGGTAGACTACGCGCCGGATTTCGGACTTCACCGGAATTGACAAGTACCGATTCAAAGCCGCCAAAGGCAAAGACAAGCAACAAGACTGTAGATGAAAAGGAAGAAAAATCGGGTACGTGTGAAATATCAAAATTACGGGGCTCAATGAAGAACAAGCCTACCGCTACAAACAATAACAATGGCAGCATTTTTCCAATGGTCAGAAAACTGCTGACCCGGGTAGAGCTCTTTACGCCAACATGATTGATCCATGCGAGGAACAGGATCAGACCAACAATCATGAGGATGCGGGAAGCAGGTTCTTCGAACCAATCCGAAAACACGGACAGATAGACAATCAGCAGATTGATCAAAGCTGCGAAGGTGATGAATCGCGTTACGAGAAGAAGCCATCCTGTAAGAAACGCTGGTAATCGGCCAAAGGAGTTTAGCGCATACACATATGGACCTCCGGTTTTATCGAATCGGCTGCTGACTTCTGCGAAACACAGGATGATTACGAATACAGCCACGGCACATACCACAAAGGCACCGATACTATACACACCTGTCTGAGCAAATGCTTTCGACGGCAGACCAAATATCCCTGCACCAATAACGCCATTGATGAAAAGCAACACCATTTCCCATTTCGTAATACTGCGTTGAAGCATCAGACAATGTAAGGAAATACCCCGTTGACCTCGAAGCTTGTGTTTATCACAAATCGAACTTTTTTACTTCTAAAAAAAGGAAGGCTGACCTCGAAGCGTCCGCAGGACCTGCGAGCGTCTTGAGAAAAGCCTAACTGCATATTGTGCATTTGAGATACATACTCGAAGCTATCTCCTTGAATGCAACTGCATAGAATTACCATTCGGATCAAGGAACACCGCGAAGAAGCCGTGACCCTCACCGATTTCAGTCTTAGGTAATATGATCGATCCACCTTCTGTCTGAATCTGCCTGAGTGTCTGATCGATATCCTCGACGTCAATCGTCAGTTGTGGCCCTGTTCCTTCTGTTGCTGGTTTCAGGGATGAATCAAAGCCGCCCCCGGAAGTTTCCAGGATTCTGAAGAATGCGTATTTATCCGGTGTGATGATTTGAACTTCCCACAGAAAGATCTTCGCGTAAAACGCCATTGCCTTGGCGAGATCTGGTGCCGGAATTTCGATGTGGGTGATCGTGTGTGTCATTGTTATTTTTTTTCAAAAATAAATGATCTGTGAGATTCAAATTTTCCTCGCGTGAAGCTTCTGGTATTTCGTATTCAAACGAAATACGTTCCAGCCTATATCCAATCGTGAGTTTAGTAGTAACTGATGCACTACCGTGCGTTTACATTTCGAACAGTAATCCACGTCATTTTTCACACGCTTCTCTAAGTCGTGCAAGCCACGTATGCATCTGCTTCTCCAAAGACTTGTTAAGTGTTTTTTTCAGAAGCGATGCAAGCGCGCCTTCCATACTCTCAGCTACAGACACCTGAGTCTTTCCATCGATAGACCGCAGAGTCCAATTGTGTATCGCAAGGAGACCGAATGATTTACCCGACCAGCCGAAATGGAGGTGTGGCTCAACAGTGTGTAGCGTAGACCGTATGTGCATACCACCGGTACGCCAATCGAAGCTCGTCCCAGGTTCTAAAGGTCCCTTGATTTTTGCGCGACGGATATCGGTGTACCACATGGGCCAGCGATCGATGTCTGTCAAGAGCTCCCATACTTTGTCGGAACTCGCATTGATCAAAATTGAGGCTGTGCTTTGGACGGGCGCCTTGGTATTGATGTGTTTCATGGCTATGGCTTTACTCAATATTCAAATCTCTTGTACTCTGCAAATTAATGTTTGCCCAGTAAAAGTAACAAGCCGGATACGATATCTTGTCATCGTAGTACCTACAAGCTCAACCAATAGAGAGTAATGTTGATGCCTTCCTCCACAACCATATACCAATAGCAAGCCGAATCAGGGGCTGAAAGAATTTGCTGCTCGCTTCTACGAGATGTCCAATTGACTGGACATCCCAAAAAGAATTTCCAAATGCAAGTGAAGTCGTAAGCGCACAAAGCAGAAAGCCCCACGCCATCCACTTATCGAGTCCGGTAGTCTTGAACAAAGAGAGCCCGTAGAAAAGATTCCCAAGAGCGAACGCAGAAATAAATAAAAGAAAGAGCACCATGCTGCCATGTTGACTCCAGGTGTCTATTTGCATTTGTAAAAGTTGGCGGATACCAGTATCTGTCGCTTCGAGATATTTTTCACGGAGCGGATTGAGATATGCGAGGACTGAAAACATGCGTGTGATTTCGGCAATACCGAATACCGAGAAAAACAAAAATCCCAGCGCTGCAAGCCCTTTGGAATGCTGCCAAGCCAATGTTGCTACACCACACATTGAGATGATGACCATGAGACAATGCACGATGATCATCCATTTGTGCGCGATATAAAGTTGATTCTGAGGAAGCAGTAGCCTTTGATCGAAAGTTTCTGAAGGAAATTCAATAAAGTGGATGCCTATAGTAGTAAAGGCGGTAATCAGTGCAGCGATGGCAGTGATTCGGAGAAACCTTAGTTCGTGCATTGATATTTTTTGAAGCTGCTTTAAAGATGAGATGCTGACACGAATATCTGCATCAGTCCTAAATATTTATGGATCATCTATCGGGATATCCGTGCAATATGTCGAAATGCGACATGTATCCATGGAATTGAGATGCCATGTGCACGGTGCAGCGTCAAAATCGGTAGTTTAAAAAGTATGTCGAGTGCCATCACACAAAGTGATAAAATCACGTACTGTCTCGCAGTCGATCGACCGGATTTACCGAAGCGGTTTGTAAGATATGTAGCCCAATTGTGAGGAAAGCAACCGTCGTCGCAACGCACGCTGCTGCCAGAAATATCCACCATGGTATCGTGGTGCGATAGGCAAAATGTTCAAGCCATTGGGTCAGTACAAACCATGACAATGGCCATGCCAGCAGATTTGCTAGAAGCACCGGCTTGAGAAACTCCTTCGTCAGAAGAGAAAAGATCTGACTGATTGAGGCTCCCAGGATTTTCCGGATCCCAATCTCCTTTTTACGCGTCTCAATCATATAAGCTGCAATGCCGAGGAGGCCAATGCATGCGACGATCAGTGCCAAAGCCGTAAAACCTCCTGCGATCCTGCTCAGTCTTACTTCCGCTCTGTACAACTTATCGATTTCATCTTCCATGAAAAAGTATTCGAACGACCTATCGGGAAGAAATGTTTCCCACTCCTTTTTCAGATGTGCGATCGTCTCCTGTAAATCCGTTGGAGAAATCCTTACGGCGAGATAGCGGTCAAAGAAATTATGCTGTCGTTCTGTATCTGCAATGTCAAGGACGAAAGGACCGACTGGGGCGTGCAAGGAGTTATAATGAAAGTCTTTGAGTACTCCGATTACCATTTGTGTTTGTCGTGAACCGGACAAACCCTTACCCAACGCTTCCTGGGGATTTTCCCATCCCAGATGTTGTACCATCGATTCATTGATCACGATAGACAGAGAGTCATCTGTTGGAAACGCTTTTTGAAAACTCCTGCCAGCAACCAGCTCCAGTTCAAATGTCTCCACGAAGTCATATCCAACCATCAGTCTTTGGAATTGTTGAAACTCTGTGGATCCTTCAGGTTTGAATGGATTCGTCTGGCACTTGCTACCCAGGACATCTTCAGACGTTGTCACCTGCAATACATTCGGATGTGCAAGCAACCGGTTTTTTATGTCATCATATCGGGACGCGATATTCGTACGAAACATGTTGACCATGACAACCTGCTCTTTCGTAAAACCGAGATTGCTCTGTTGTACATAGCGTAATTGCTTTTGTACCACCAGTGTGCCAATGATCAATCCTACGGAAATGACAAACTGAAGTACAACAAGCACCTTGCGCACAAAAACAGTGATATCAATCTTATCATGGACGATTCTGTTGCTGAGAGTTTGTACGGGCCGAAATGCTGTGAGTACAATGGCAGGATAGAGTCCTGCGAAAAATCCGACAAACAACGTGATTCCAATAAGTGTCACTATCAATAACGGATTCCCTGAGATATCCATCGAAATAGATTTATCGAGGAAAGTGTTGAGAACAGGAAGTCCAAAATTGACGAGCGGCAATGCTAATACAACAGCTAGCATACTAACGATGAACGACTCCCCTAAAAATTGCCTGATAAGAAGTGCGCGTGCTGCACCCAGGACTTTTCTCACGCCGACTTCTCTTGCCCGGCGTGATGCTCTGGCGGTAGCGAGGTTCATATAGTTGATACATGCAATCAGGAGGACGAACGCAGCGATTGCAGCGAAGATGTAGATATAGGTGATGTCGCTGTTCGGTTGGATTTCATAATCCAGGTGTGAATGAAGATGGATATCTGTCAGGGGTTGAAGATGCAATGACGTACGATCACGGATATTATCTGGAAAGAACTTTGTCACAAATTCCGGCAGACGTACGGTGAGGGGATCTGGCTGTGTGCCTGGTGTCAACAGGAGATAGGTCCAGCATGGGTTCCAATTCCAGCCTTCCGGTTTCCGTCCGTCCTGAATACCAGTAACTGTACTGAACGATGCCAGGAAATCAAATTGGAGGTGCGAGTTCTTTGGCATAGAGGCAAACACTCCGGTTACTTTTAAATCATGGGCACCCTCGAATCTGAGAGTCTTACCCATTGGATCTTCTGCGCCAAAATATTTTTCAGCTATTGGCTTTGTGATGACCACTGAATAGGGTTCATCCAAAGCTGTGGCAGGATCACCTTGTATCAGGGGAAGTGTAAAGACGTCAAACACGGTCGAGTCAACGAAAAAAAATCTGGGTTCATTGAATCTCAGGTCGATTCCTCTGTCGATCGTAAGAGTAGGTGCCTGCATATTGAAGAATCTTACCGCATGCTCGATCATAGCAGGGTATTCATCTGCGATTGTTGGCGCTACAGAGAATGGTTGACTCGATGAATGTTCTGCCGGAAGTATCACTTCAGTCAGCCGATAGATGCGATCAGCTTGCCGATGATGCCGGTCATAGCTCAGCTCATGCTGAATGTAAAGGAAAATGGCAATTGCACACGCGACACCCAAAGAGAGTCCCAGGATATTGATCGCGGTAAAGCTCTTTTGTCTCAAGAGCGATCTGAAAGCGATGAGAAAGTAGTGCCTGAACATGTGATTGCCAATCTCTTTTTAAATTATGCGAACCTCTAAAAACCGGCTTTTACAATTTACCCCCGCCCTAGCGCCTCCGCCGTCGGCGGACGTAGTTGCCTTTGTCGGACGCAGTCCGCAGAGTAGCTTCAGCGCTCGCGGAAAGGGAGCCTAGATGCTCATTAATTCCCCTTCAGGGGTAGGGGTGAAGTGCCAAATAAACAGTTTTTAGAGGTTCCCTTATTCAATACCAAACATCGTCATCTGATTCAAATGCCACCAGACATGTGCCAAAACCGTGGGGTCTTGTTAATCAGAGTATTGCATCGAAGACACCATAACGTTACCTAAAAACGTGTGCGGAATCGGACGATTTTGATGATCTGCGTACGCATCACAGACGAATTGCATTCGGTCAATCTGATATGAGAGCGAAAGAGCAAATATAGAATCGACGGTTGTGAGTGCATAGAGCATTTCCATCGATAGATCAGAGTGCATCGTCTATTTCCACTTGAACACACACGATCTTCTCTAATTTAGAGTTTAAGGATCAGGCCATTCAGCGGGATGAGGTCATGAGGTATCTGAATGCCGGTTGATGGAAGAATCGACGATTCTCGATCTTCATCGAAAATCGTCGATTCTTGTGTACATCTCTACGCATTATTTTAAAAAGTGCTCATGATGAATATATTTAGATGTCTTGCGACCTGTGTCGGCCTCGTTTCGGCCCTGATAATGCATTCCCAATCATCGGCAAAGCCTCTTTCAGTAGGCATCTTTATCTATGAAGGAGTTGAAATCCTGGATTTCAGCGGCCCGGCGGAAGTTTTCGCATCTACCGATGGCTTCAAACCTTTTCTGTTTGCACTAACTGAACAGCCGGTCACTAGCCAGGGATTCATCAAAGTCACTCCACAATTTTCGATTGACAATTGTCCTCCGACGGATATCCTTGTCTTTCCCGGAGGTGCGACAAACACATTGTTAGGAGAGAAAAATTTGATTGACTGGATTAAAGCAAGAGCCAGATCGTCACAGTTCATGATGTCGGTTTGCACCGGTGCAGCCTTGTTGTCAGAAGCAGGATTGTTGGAAGGGAAAGAAGTGACGACCTGGTATGGTTTCATTCCGGAGCTTCAAAAGATGACACCGGAAGCTACTGTCTTATCAAATACACGCTTTGTTGACAATGGCCAAGTGATAACAACTGCTGGAGTCTCTGCCGGGATTGACGGCGCACTGCATGTTGTTTCCAGGATCAAAGGAAGGGATGTTGCAAAAGCCACAGCGAAATACATGGAGTATGATAAATGGAAGCCGGATGAAGGGAAAGTCATTGAGTCTCCATTCATGAATACGGTGAGAGAAAAAGGTATCCATGCTGCATTGAGACAACATCCAATCAATAAGAACAATATACAACCGCAATTCTATCGTGGTGAACTCGTCAACTTTGCGATGTCAATGACTGAAACAAAACCTTCAGAAAGCGAAGCGATCTTCAAATGGCTGATTAAAAGTACTGACGGCGATCCGTCATTATACGACGGTCTGGGTATCGTCTGGAAAAAAATGGGAAAAGTGACACCGGTAGACAGGCAAACTTTCCTTGACAAACTTGGATCAGGTGATGTCGTGTGGGCTAAAGAAACCTGGCATGAGACAATGAAAGAATTTCCGGATTGGCGTCTCTGTACTGAGGATGATATCAATATTGTCGGTTATCAGTTCCTTCAAAATAGTAATGTCAATACTGGCGTAGAAGTACTTAAATGGAATACTGAATTGTTCCCTTCTTCTCCCAACACATGGGACGGTCTTGCAGACGCCTATGAAGCAGCAGGAGAAAAAGCGCTGGCAATTTCTGCTAGTGAACAATGTCTCGCAAAATTGGCGTTACCCGGGTATTCAGGAAATCAAAAAGAATTGCTGACAAAACTTTCACTTGAACGTATCACACGATTGAAGGAGAAACAGTAGGGAGAACGGTAATCGGTAATCGGTGAATAGGTAATCAGTAAGTTAATCGGTGAATGGGTAAACCGGTAGAAGGGAGGATGCTCGAATAATCAAGATTGCAAGTTGGCATCGTTTACGTTCCATTTTTGCTTCTCCGATTTCACCGATTACCGATTTCACCGATTACCGATCACCCGCTTACCGATAAGATCAAACCTGATAAACATCCCTCATCACTTTGATCTTCTCCATCAGCTTTTTGAAGCCTGGAAAATTCAGGCACTGATATCCATCGCTCATGGCCTGATCGGGAGTCTCATGCATTTCGATGAGTAGTCCATCAGCACCTGCTGCAACTGCGGCTAAGGCCATCGGTTCTACAAACCTGCGAATACCTATGCCATGTGAAGGATCAACGATGACAGGAAGATGTGTCTTCTCGTGGAGTACGGGAACTGCGTTTAGATCTAGTGTATTCCGGTACGCTGTTTCATAGCTTCTGATTCCACGTTCACAGACGAGGATCCTCTCATTCCCTGCACTGAAGACATATTCTGCAGAATGCAAGAGCTCTTCGATACTTCCACTGATACCGCGTTTGATCAATACAGGCTTGTCGACTTCTCCCAGGGCATCGAGGAGATTATAGTTCTGTGAATTGCGTGCACCTACCTGATAGACATCTATGTACGGATACATTTCCTGTACCTGGCTCACCTGCATGACTTCTGAAATGATCTTGATCCCATTGTCATGACAGATCTCCGCAAACATCTTCAGCCCATCCATGCCGAGACCTCTGAAACTGTACGGGCTGCTCCTTGGTTTGTATACACCGCCACGCATGATGCGTACACCGCATTCTGCTAAGTGCCGGACAGTGCGTTGTACCTGCATTTCATTTTCTATACTACACGGCCCTGCCATCACAGCAAAGTGTCCGCCCCCAATCTTCACGCCATCGCCGAGGTCAATCACGGATCGGCCGACTTTCCATTTACGACTGACAAGTTTGTAGTCATCACTCACGCGATGCAGATCACTTACTCCCGGAAGATGTCCGATGGTACGGATATCAAATTCTTTTTTTCCGATACAAATGAGATATTCCCCAGCCTGTGTCTTCACTTGATTTGACTTATAGCCGATATCATGGATTGCACGTACAATTGCGTCCTGTCTGATTTTATCAATTCCTGGTTCCAATTGAATGATCATGGCCGAATGTTTTTTATAAATTCCGGAATACTGTTATTGAAATCGTGGTTCGCAGCGATGTGTCGGATAAATGCACTTCCAATAATGCCTCCGCGCGTATGTTGACACGCGGATTCGAAACTCGCCCTGTCATGAATATTGAAACCTGTCATAATGGGATGTTTCAGTTTCAGATTTGCAATACGCGAGAGATAGTTCGTCGTATCGGTGTTTACATTCTTGTTGCCTGTGGTGCTCGCGCTGGTTACCGCATAAATAAATGACGTAGTGCTGGCGTCGATCAAACGCACTCGTGCTTCACTCGTTTGAGGAGTGATCATGAAAATCATACTCAGGTCGTTGTCATCAAAGAAGGATGCGTACTCATTTAAATAGACTTCCATAGGAAGATCCGGAATAATCGCACCCGAGACGCCTGTGGATTTGCATCGGTTACAAAAGTGTTCGATGCCAAACTGAAGAATAGGGTTGAGATAGCCCATGAGTAAGATGGGTACTTTGACTTCTACATCTTCCAACTGAGCAAACAGCTTTTCTAAAGACATGCCATTCTTCAACGCCTGCATGCTACTGTCCTGGATAACGGGTCCATCCGCCAATGGGTCGCTAAACGGAATACCGACTTCTATCAAGTCCACTCCCGAATCCTGTAATTGCCGAATGATTTCACCGGTGCTATCTATGTCCGGATAGCCAGCAACAAAATAAATGCTCAGTAGCTTCCGATCCTGAGGTTGGCTGAAGAGAGTTTTGATAAAAGGAGAATGTGTAATCACTTTCATTGATTTATATAAATAAGTGGGACAATTGTCATAGGGCCATCTCGCGTGATCATCGTAGAACTCACCCCCTGACCCCCTCTCTCTGTTTGTAATTTCCACGTACTTTTTGTGGCCTCGTTGAGAGAGGGGGAATGCTCTCGTTTTGCGCTAAATCCTTTATTCCAAAAATTCGTCTTGGACAAAGTTGGCAATTCATCAATTCTTAAAAGAAATTGTGCACGAAAGGACTCCCCTCCCTTTGCGAGAATATTTACCCAACGGTAGTGCCTTATCAAAAGGGAGGGGCAGGGGGAGAGTTCAACGATGATCATGGATGATTTTACATTTTGATTTTGCATTGCCATATTTCTTATGCATTCGTTTTTATTCTCGCATATAGATCTCCAAATCCTTATCACCACGTCCACTGAGATTTATGACTACAACATCGTCTTTGGATAAATTCATTTTAACAAGATGTGCGACCGCATGTGCGCTTTCGAGTGCCGGTATGATACCCTCGGTACGCGATAAGAAATGACCGGCTTCTAATGCTTCTGCATCAGTGATACTGTGATATTGGACACGCCCAGTGTCATTGAGATAGGCGTGCTGAGGTCCGATTCCAGGATAGTCCAATCCTGCCGAAATGCTGTGTGGTTCTGTGACTTGTCCGTCGCTGTCCTGCATGAGATAACTTCTGCATGCATGGAGAATTCCTGGCTTGCCGCGAGCAAGTGTCGCTGCAGTTTTACCTGAATCCAAACCTTTACCAGCAGCTTCAATACCAATCAGGTGTACAGCGGCGTCATCGAGAAAATGATAGAACGCACCCATCGCATTTGATCCGCCTCCAACACATGCTATGATATAATCCGGTGACCGGTCAAGTTGTTTTTTGATTTCTTCGCTGATCACAGATTGCAGACGCGCGACCAAATCAGGGTAGGGATGGGGTCCTACCACAGAACCAATAATGTAATGTGTGTCATCAGGATGATTGATCCAATCACGGATGGCTTCGTTCGTTGCGTCTTTGAGAGTCTGACTTCCACTTGTGACAGGAATGACCTCCGCTCCCAGCATACGCATTCTGGCAACATTCGGAGCTTGTCGTTTCACATCGACACTGCCCATATAGACTGTACATGGAAGTCCGCGCAATGCGCATACGGTCGCAGTAGCAACACCATGCTGCCCGGCTCCTGTTTCTGCAATAATCCGTGTTTTACCCAGACGCTCCGCGATCAGAATTTGCCCACAAGTATTATTGATTTTGTGTGAGCCGGTGTGACAGAGATCTTCACGCTTCAGGTAAATCTGTGCTTCATAGTGATTGCTGAGCCGTTCCGCATAATATAATGGTGTAGGACGACCGACATAGTCGGACAGGAGTTTGCGATAGGCAATTTGAAATTCGGAATCAGCGAGAATATCAAGATATCGGGAGCGTAACTCTTCGACATTGGGATACAAGAGTTCCGGGATGAAAGCCCCGCCATACTTGCCATAAAATCCTTGAATGTCCGGATGCGTGATCATGATCTGATGTTTTGAATAAACTGACGAACGTGTGCAATGTCTTTGTACCCTGGTGATGATTCGAATCTACTATTGATGTCCAATGCATATGGGGTTATAGAAGCGTCAAGTGACTTGAGCTGTTGAATATGATCGGGAGAAATACCACCGCTGAGAAAATAAGGCTTGTCATTTGTATAGTGCCGCAAGGAATCCCAGGGGAATGTTTCACCCGACCCTCCGTAGCTCGAGGTTGCAGTATCGAATAAGAAGAAATCGACCTCGCTATACTTTTCGACTTCAGAAAAATTGAACTGCTGTGTGATACCAAATGCCTTGATGATCCGGAGCCCGCTTTTCTTCAAAGCACGACAATAACCGGGAGTTTCATCTCCATGTAATTGGACAAAGGCAAGATGATAAGTGCGGTATGCCCCAATCACTTCTTCGGTCGGGGCATTCACAAATACACCGACTTTTTGGATGTCTGGTATTTTATCTTCTATAAGGAATGAAAGTGTGTCTTCTCCTGTACATCTTGGTGATTTCTGATAAAAAATAAATCCCATGTACTCCGGCTTCAATGCCGCGATAGCAGCGATATTCTCTGGGTCGCGCATACCACATACTTTGATTCTCAATGGAGAAGACGACTGGTGATCCACTATTAAGTTTGTTGAATAAGTCTTTTGACTTCGTGAATAAATTCACCACAGGCAAGATGTGGCTCCGATTGTTTCATAAAGTGCTCTCCGATGAGAAAACCATTATATCCTGCCGCCTTGAGATTTGCCACTGTTTGCGGTGAACTGATCCCGCTTTCACTGACTTTAAGGACCTCGCTGGGAATAATATCGATAAGCTGAAGGCTCGTATTTACATCTATTCCAAGCGTATCGAGATTCCTGTTGTTCACACCTACGATGTCAATTTCAGGGGTATAATATTTTTGAAACTCTGCCGCATTGTGGACTTCGAGTAAGACTTCCATTTGCATTTCATGCGCGAGAGTAGTGAAACTCTTCACTTCTTCAGGAGTCAATATAGCCGCGATCAACAGGACGACATCAGCGCCAATGCTCTTTGTCTCTGTAATCTGGTAAGGATCAATAATGAAATCTTTGCGTAGGATTGGACAAAAATTATATGTCCGCGCAACAGTGAGATCTTTTTTACTCCCTCCAAAAAAAGGTGTATCGGTAAGGATGGAAAGAGCTGATGCTCCCGCCTGCATGTAACCAATACTCACCTCTTCAATATCCACGGAAGAATGCAGAATTCCTGCACTCGGTGATTTGCGTTTGACTTCTGCAATAATGCCAACTTTATCCGGACGTTGGAGATATTGGCGCAATGAAACAGGACGTGCAGAGAAGTAGATGGTTCTCTCCAATAGCTTTAATGGGTAAAGCGATTTGAGCTCCGCAATCTCTTTGCGTTTTTCACTCAGGATGTCTTGAAGAATTTTCATGCAGCAAGGAGTTTTTGAAATACACGATAGGCATTGCCACTTATGAGCGATTCTTTGGCTGTTGCAATTGCATCGGCACGCGTCAATTCAGGTCGCGCACATTGGATAGCCATTCCGGCATTCGCACAGACGACGTCATGTTGTTCCGGAGTTCCCTGATGATGTAACACACGTTCGAAAATGGAGGCTGCTTCTGCGATGGTGGTTCCTCCATGCAATTTGGCCGCAGCGATCACTGGTAATCCCAAATCAGCAGGCGAGAGAATGTCTTCTCCAGCATTTGAGATCATCTTAAATGGACCTGTAAGACTAATTTCATCATAACCATCAAGGGCATGCAAGATCACATAAGATTTGTGTTCCTGCTGGTACAGATAGTTGTACATGCGTGCCAGTTCAAGTGAGTACACGCCAACAAGTTGAAGCCTGGGCTGCGATGGATTGACAAGTGGACCCAACATGTTAAAAAATGTTTTTATTCCCAACTCTTTGCGCACCGGAGCGACATACTTCATCGCCGGATGAAAGAACGGTGCGTGCAGAAAGCAGATTCCACACTCAGCAATCTGTCGTTCCAATTTGACCACATCATTCGTAAAGGCATATCCGAAATGTTCCATCACATTCGACGAGCCACAAATGGAACTCACGCCATAGTTGCCATGTTTTGCGACTTTGATACCTGCACCAGCCACGACGAAACTCGATAGTGTTGAAATATTGAACGTATCCCTTGCATCTCCACCCGTACCGCAAAGATCCATAGGAGAGTAGGCCTGCAGATCTACAGGTAAGCACAGATTCAGGAGCGCATCTCTGAATCCGGTAAGTTCATCGACTGTGATATGGCGCATTTGAAACACACTCAGAAATGCACTGATCTGCACCGGTGAATATGCTCCTGCGCCAATGTCTAACAGAATATCTTTCGCCTCACCTCGCGATAGGGTCTTGTGATCATAGAGGTGAAGAAGGATAGATTTCATGGCCTGCATAAGCTTGAAAGTATTTATGAGGGTGATAAAAAATTAGCAATGATTGAAGCACCGAGAGGTGTCAGGATACTTTCCGGATGAAACTGCACACCATGCAGATCATAGGTTTTATGCCGCATCGCCATAATCCCCTGCTTGTCATCGACTGCTGTCACTTCTAATTCTTCGGGAAGGGTAGTAGTATCCACAGCCCAACTGTGATAACGTCCTGCCATAAATTTCTCCGGAAGACTGCTCAGAATATGGTGTGTCTTCACACGAAACACTTCGGTAGCAACACCGTGATAGACCTTTGTGAGATTGATCAGCGATCCTCCCGATACTTCTCCAATTGCCTGGTGGCCGAGACATACACCCAGGATACTTTTTGTGGATGCGAAACGTGCTATTAATGGCATGAGTAACCCTGCTTCTGATGGAATACCCGGGCCGGGTGATAAAATAAACTTATCGAATTCGTCACATGCCTCAAGATGAAATTTATCATTTCGAAGCACCTCAAACTGGATATCGCCCCTTACTCTCGCTATGTCGCGTACGATCTGTACAAGGTTGTACGTAAAGCTGTCGTAGTTGTCGACGATCAGGATCTTCATAGTTCAGTTGCTTTTTGGATAGCCTGTCGAAGGGCTGCGGTTTTATTGTTGATTTCTGCAAGTTCATTCGCAGGGATACTGCTTTCGACAATACCAGCACCGGCCTGAAATGTCAGCGTATTGTTTTTGCAGCAGAAGGTGCGAATCATGATTGCGTGATTAAGAGTACCATCGAATCCAATAAATCCGATAGCGCCACCATAGAAACTCCGTCTCTGCCGTTCAAATTTGTCAATGAGCTGCATAGCCATATGTTTTGGTGCTCCACTCAAAGTGCCTGCTGGAAATGTATCAGCAAGGAGTTGTATCACAGAATCCGGTGCGATTGTACCTGTCACTTTGCTGACCATGTGAATCACGTGTGAGTAATATTGAATTTCACAATAGCTCGCGACTTTCACATCTGAAGCATGACGACTCAGATCATTGCGTGCGAGATCCACAAGCATTACATGTTCTGCATTTTCTTTTGGATCCTTTTTAAGTTTTTCTGCGAGGTTTGCATCCTGTGCAGGATCACCCGTGCGACGATAAGTTCCTGCTATCGGATGCAGTGAGGCCTCACCATTCCGCACAGTAAGTTGAGCTTCGGGTGAAGAGCCAAAAATCCTGAATGCGCCGTAATCGAAATAATAGAGATACGGACTCGGATTTATCGTACGCAGCGCTCGGTACACATTGAATTCATCTCCTTTGAATCGTTGGCTGAACGCGCGGGACAATACGATCTGGAAGATATCACCACGATGACAATGCCTGATCGCACGGTTCACCATTTCCAGGTACTCTGCATCAGAATGATTGCTTTGCACGGTGCCTTCAGATTGAAATGGATAAGTAGTCGTGTTTTGATTATTGATTAGTGAAAGGATGTCGTCGAGTGATGAGGTATCGGCAGTTTTGTGTTCCGGAAGATGTTCATAGAGATACATTTCGCATTTGAAATGATCGAACACCAGTACATACTGGAAGACACTGTATTGGAAAGCTGGTATCGTTGTCTCTTCGCGTGGAGTTGCAGTGAGATGAATGTCTTCGAAATACTCGATGCAATCATAACAGAGATAGCCGAAGATGCCGCTTGTGATATGACTCGAGTCACGCAGGTTGGCTGCTTCCTCTGAAGTATATTCCACTTGAAAGCTTTCGAGGAAAGATTGAAGCAATGCAGGGACAGTATGACCGGGATCTATCGCGTTGCGCAGCGTATTGCCATCTGGAAAATTCATTATGACATTTCCTTGTTCCTCTTTGATAGTAGCAAGAGGTTTACAGCAGATATAGCTGAAACAGTTTTCCCGGCTTTGGTATTCGCTGCTTTCGAGGAGCAGGCTATTGGCAAAGTGATCACGAAGCCGGAGATATACGCTCACCGGTGTGATTGTGTCTGCCAGTATTTTGAGGCATGAAGTCCGGAGTATCCATTTCTGCATTTCACTCAGATTTTGACATAAACAAAAAAGGCCTGCCGCGGGGCAGACCTTTCGAGATTTGATATATTCATTATGCTATCAAACTGCAGTCGTGCTCTTCACGGCATCAGAGTGCATGAAGCGCCACCAGCAGGTATTTGACAGATTGTGTTTCATATTCAGTACGGCAAACATAAACACATTTGGCAATTTTCGCGCCAAAAATTTTTTACCGAGGCTGATTCTGGAAGTTGCACATGTCTGCATCGCCTTCGCGTAGCCGCTTCGGCAGAGCAAGGCCGAAGACAAGAAACTTCAAATCAGCGCTATTCTTGGTGCGAATTTTTCAAACTTTCGCGCCAGGTTGACGCTATAGATTACCCCGTGCTTTAGCTCGGGGTAAAACACGACACATAGTCTATGCGGGCTTTAGCCCGCTCACCAGCAACTAATCATTAAATATAAAAAAACCATACCCACCTGGATCCCTGACAATGACATTATCCACAATGCCTTCCTTATTGAAATATGTAATCTCTTCTGCTATCGGAATACTCAGCGCCCGGATCTTTTCAATCACCGGAAGATTCTTCCCGCCGTTGAAATACGTCATTGAAGGGTTGAAAAAGAGATGAGGGCAGGAGAGAGGTCGCATGAGAGTAACGGTAAAGCTATCTAGAGAGTAGGAGATATATCCGCCTTCCGGAGAACCGCCTGTTTTCTCAAAACCGAGTACCTCGTAAACCGGGGCGGACCGCTCGATATCTGTAGTCTCCAGGGATAAGCCAGCAAAATTCCCCGGGACGCCAAAGCATTTTTCCTCTGGCTCCCACTGGATTGGAGGAGAGTCTCGCATAATATATATATAGGCCCCGCTCAGGTCGCCGCACAGATGTCCGCCGGGTATTGCCGTCACAAGGGTCAGCGCCTTAAGCTTATCAACAGCATCGTCCCATTCTTTTCCGTAGAGTTTGATTCCAGCACGGGCGTACCGGTCAGGATTGATTTCGACGAGTGCTTTTCCGTCTGTGAAGATGATGGGGTTTTCAGATATCTGCCTGAAGCCAAGTTTGGAGTAGAAATCGAGGCTGTTTTGAAGAGCGTTTGTGGGAGTGTGAATTGTGATGAGCATTGAGAAAATGAATGATGAATGATGAATGATGATGAATGATGAATGATGAATGATGAATGATGAATGATGAAAAGAGGGCATTAAGATAATCACCACGGAACTTTTGTCAAGGCAACTGTGGTTCCTTTAGGTGAAGTGGCAATCTTCAATTCTCCTTTGAGCATGAGGGCTCTTTCTTTCATATTTCTCAACCCGTTGCCACGACTGATCAGACTTGAATCAAATCCGATGCCATCATCTGTGATTGAGACATGCATTTTTCTCTGCTTCAATTGCAAACTAAAAGTGACGTTGCCGGCCTTTCCGTATTTCGCGATGTTGTTGATGGCTTCTTTGAAGATGAGATAAAAATGCCGGCGCTGCTCAATGTTAAAACGAATATGGTCAGGGATCGAATCGATTTTGAAATGCAGGTTGATGTTTTGTGGCTCCAGTGTTTCGACAGCATATTCCTGAATGTGGAGGATAATCTCGCTGAGATCATCTTTCTGCGGATTGATACTCCAGACAATCTCAGACATATTGTCCATGATCGTCCCAAGCTTTGTATTGATTTTCTGAAATACCGGATTGCTGTCTGATTTTGTGGCTTCGATTTCGCTGAGGATTTTCACCTGGGATAAATTGCCGCCCATATCATCATGAAGATCTCTTGAGATGGAGAGTCGGATCTTATTCAGTCGTTCCAACTGGCCAAGTCTGTACCGATAGAAGAGGAAGATCACAATGACTGCCATGAGTATGATCAGGATATTGAAAAGCCAGGTACGCCAAAAAGGAGGAGTAATTGCAATATGGAGGAGGAATTCATCAGAACCTTTGGTGCCAAAGGCATTAGTCGTCCTGACATGTAATGGATACTTTCCCGGACCCAGATTATTGAGATTGATGTTGTTGCCTCTCGCTTCCTGCCAGTCGTCGATTGCTCCGCTCAGTTTATACCAATACCTGTTGAGCTCTGGATTTGTATAACTCAGATTGCTGAATTCGAGTTGTATCGTATTTTGATCATACCTGAGAGAAAGATGCTCACCTGATTGTGCTGTGCGGATATCCGGGCGGCCATTTACGATGAGGTCCGTAAGCAATGGGGGGCCACATGGATAGACCAGGTCACGGTTGAGATCAAGCGTTTTGAGAAAACCATCATGTCCGATAAAAAGTTGATTTGTATTTGATGAGATACTGAGTGCTGGAGTAGGTGACTTGCCGATACCGGAATTGTGATAGCTGTACGAGAAGAGATTCTCAGTCAATGGATCAAACAGGTAAATTCCTGTCTGCGTACTGAACCACACGCGTCCGAGATGATCTTCCAATGCTTGCGTACAGCGGGCAGGTGTGCGAACAAATTTAATATCCTCTTCTCCCTGCGTCTGTGCTGCACCTGGATTAAAATAAACAAACCCTTTGTCGCCTGAAACATAGATGGTCCCTTGCTGCGTTGCTCTGATGTGGTTGATACCACGGAGTTTTTGAAATGCGGAGTGTTCTATTCTTTTAAAGGCCGTAGATGTTGTTTGACCGATCGTATAACAGATCACGGCTTCGGGGATGTGAGTGTTCCATCCGGCGACAAACCAGAGACGATTCGCCGTGTCAATACTCATGCTAAGGATATTCGATGAAATGCGCTGGTTTCGCATATACTCTGTGAAGCTTTCCAGAGGGATCAACTCTTGTTTTTCTTCATCAACCTTCCAGATACCTCCAAAGCCTGAGATCCAGATATTACCATCGAGATCGCCTGTAATCTCCATAATCGTAGGATGTGATAACTCAGCGGTGATGGATGGAATCAATATGCGCTTCTTTGAAATGTCATAAGACGAGATACCATAGCGAACAGAAGAGATCCAAAGACGGTGCCGGGAATCCAGATATATCGTATGGGATCCTGCAGAAGGATCGGTGTAAGGTCTGAGAGAAGGATCGGAGGGTATTTCCTTATTGTTTATCAGATCATATTTGAAGATACCCAGGTAAGGTGCATGAAACCAGAGAATGCTGTCTTTAGCCGAAGTCTCCTCGATTTGCATGTTTGCGATAGGCAAAACATCCGTGCGGTCAGTGACAAGATCCTTTCGCAAGAACAGTTGTTTTTTAAAATCCAGTTTATGGAATCCGATGGAACTTCCGATCCATAACTCATCATCACCAATTACAGAGACGTGATAGACACTACCTGGCACATTTCCACTATCCATGAGATTTTCGGTGGAATAGTTCGTAAACTGATAAGTAGTCTTATCGAAGAGTCTCAGTCCATCCATGGTGCCAATCACAAGTTGCTGTGGGAGATGAGATATCGCGGTGATGCTGTATATCGTATTTTGAGTTTCACCATTACGTTTATAATGAAATTTATCCCACTTGTTTAATGAAGGATCATACCGGAAGAGTCCCCAAACCCAATTCCCAAGCCAGAGTATTCCATCATCGTCCCGGTACAAGGTGATGAATCCATCATCATCGGGTTGCAAGGGATCTTCGCCTGGGCGATGCATCAACTGGAAAGTATGGGACTTGTAATTGATGTGGAAGAGTCCATACGTATTCGCAAGCCAGAGATTTTCCACTCCATCCTTTACCAATACCCCTGGATACATACCTTCAGGAAATCCAGGGAGAGAATATCTCTTGAGGTCAGAAAAGTTTTCTTCATGATAGAAAAGACCTCGGTTAGTACTGATCCACATCCTGTCTTTTTCTTCATCATAGCATAGTGATACGATGCGGTTCCTGTACAATGTATCAGTGCCGGTTATGAAAGGTATGTGCAAGATGCGTTCCTCTTCGGGTAAAAGAATATTCAGATACTCTCCTGCAACTACCCAAATTCTGCCATGTCGGTCTTCCTTCAGTTCGGAGACATAGTCATGTGATATTGACGAAGGGTTGTCTATTTCAGACGTGTAGCTCTTGAATGAATGTCCGTTGTATCTCACCAGCCCATTGTCAGTGGCGAGCCAGATATAGCCCTGCTTCGATTTGATAATGTCAAATACTTCTGAGGCCAGCAGGCCATCTTGTGGTCCGTAATGGTCAAAGATGAATTCAGTTGCAGGTTGGGCAACAATGGGCGTACTGATCGCGAAGCAACAAGAGGTGAGGAGAGTGTTTGAAAAATTCCACAGCATTGCATTTCGGAGTCAGGGAATATCCACTTCAAATGTATGTGAAAAAGCTACTGGCCGTTAGCTTCCAGCCACTGGCTGCTAGCCAGAAGCCAGTTGCCAGGTCACCAACAGTGAATAGGTTCCCCACCTTTTTTTTGGTAGACTAAGGACAAACTTATTCCTTATACGTGATCAGCACTCTTACCGGTCTTTCGCAAATCAGGCAATCTCCGGAGGGTGTATTATTCTGAACGACAATGTCAGTGGGGCTGACATAATAGCTATAGCGGCGATTGAGAGAAGAAGAATACTCAGGAGGTGCCCAGTAATTATCATCCCATTCTATCAGAACACTTACGCTGAGAATCTTCGAAACTGTGAGGCCGTGCGGAAGGGTAACGGAAGAATTGTAGTTGACCCCGGCAGTAGTCAGCGGAAGTTCTTTCATTTTGATCCGGGGGGCATTTTCAGATTCTTCGCCGAGTCTTGTATAACCGCTGATATCGGTGTTGGCATTCTTATATATCGTCAATGCATTGTGGCGAGTTGCATCATTTATGCCGTTGCCGACATAGAATAAGGGATCGGCTTCATTCCAGGTGAGTTCAGAAGAGCCTGCGATCGAGTCATTGTAAGACCCAATTGCTGTTGACAGATACGCTTTTGCGATTGTTCCATATCCCATTGAAGTGGAAAAAGAACCGGATGCGATAGCATAATGCCCCATAGCGGTCGATCCAAAACCGGTTGCTTTAGTGAACAATCCCATGGAGGTCGATGCTGTTGCAGTAGCATTGCTTTGGCCTAATGCAGTGGATAAACTTCCGGAGGCAGTGCTTTCTCCAAATGCCGTGGACAAACTACCTGTGGCTTTGGAATTAAATCCACTGGCAAAGCTCGATACTCCGATATTCCCGGCGTCCCACGAGTCGTTATTCACCGTACCTATTCTGAACGCGCTTTTTCCAGGAATCCACATCATCCGGGTACCTGGTCCACTCACAGGAAGAGGCAGGATTCCCGGATCGGATGTAACTGCAGTTGGGTGCTTTGCAATTAAGTTGCCGTCTTTATAAATTGTGAGTGCATTGTTACGTTCGGTGTTAGCGCTGCCATTGCCGATCATAAATAATGGATCAAGACTTACCCATGTATTCGGATCACTCGTCGCGATGGTATCATTGTATCTTCCAAATACGGCTGAAGCATAAGCTCTCGCAGTATTGGATTCTCCAAAAGCGCTGGAAGCCCATCCTATGGTCTTTGTTAGAAATCCAGACGTTACTGAATTTGGCCCCAATGCCCTGGTGACCGAATTCATGGCAACGGAATTTTCTCCAGCGGCAATCGTGCTATATCCTGATGCAAGGGATGATACCCCTGTTGCCTGCGATACAAATCCAAATGCAGTGGAAGCTATCTGTGAAGCAACTGTGCCGAAACCGCCTGAGAAAGCAGACTGGCCGGATGCTGTCGTTTGATTTCCAGTTGCCGTTGCGTAATCTCCTGAAGCCAATGTCTTATATCCAGTTGCAAATGATGTCAATCCGGTTGCCATCGCACTGTCACCCATCGCAATTGCCGATGTTTGAGTCGCTCTACTTTGTTTACCCATCGCAATTGCATAGATCCCGGATGTATAGTTTTCATAACCAATCACAGTGGAGTAATGTCCATCTGCGATCGATTGTGACCCCAACGCGGTTGTGTTATCACCCACTGCCTGCGATGCTCCACCCATAGCAAAACTGTTTGTTCCGGATGCGACATTGTTGTACCCCATTGCTACCGAATAGTCACCAATTAATCCACCACTGTGATATCCGGTGCGTAAAGCTCCTTTTCGTGGGTTATAGAGGAGATGCTGATTTGTTGTCGAGCTACCTGTGATCGACATCAACAGCGTTTCATTGAAGAACAAGTCATATTGAGAATCGACGCCAAAAAGATTTGGACCAACAGCGCCGCGCACGCTGAAATAGGTATCATTCCAGTTGACATTCCGGAACTGCAGGATGCCACCATCGGACATTGTTCCTGAAGAATCCAGGAGTGCGAATGCAGGATTAGAAAAGGTCGATATGCTATTGACCTGCAGTTTTGCTATCGGTTCATAGTCTCCGATGCCTACTCGTCCGTTAGGCTTCAGCCATACCTGTGAATCGCTATTAGAAATCAATACCAAAAGGAAGACATACAGAAAGAAGAGGTGTTTCATAACTCATTGCATTTAGTGCAGCGACAAAGCTATAGGCACCTCATCTCCATTTGGTATTTCGACGATCACATGATGATGTGAAAAAGACGCCGTTCGCCATTTGCCGTTTGCCGTTCGTGCAGACTGAATACTGTGAACTGAAAACTTACCTACTTCACCGATTACCGATTACCGATCACTGGTTACCGATTAATAAACACCTTATGTACTGCCTCTGTCACAGAATGCACATGTAGCTTCTGATAGATCTTTTTGATGTGGGTACGGATCGTATCGATGCTCAGGAAGAGTTCAGTGGCAATCATCTTATAACTATACCCTTTTGCCAGAAGTCCAAGGATGTCTTCTTCGCGCGAAGTGAGTTTAGTATCAGGTGATTCCTCATGCTGACTTTTTTTCGCGAAAGGGAGTGCAAGTACTTTGCGGGCAATGGTAGGTGACATCGGAGCGCCGCCTTGTTTTACTTCTCTGATGCTTTCCAGCAATGTCGCCAGTGAATTCCGTTTCAATAGATATCCTGTAGCTCCCGCCTGCAATGCCTGAAAGATGCGGTCATCGTCATCAAAGACGGTATTCATGATGATCTCTACATCCGGAAAGACCGCCTTCACTTCCTGGACACCCTGAATGCCCGTCTTCCCGGGCATGTCGATTTCCTTGAGGATCACATCAGGCTTGAAGGCTTCAGTATTCTTTACGACATCCATGCAATGGCCGAATTCTCCCGCCAGTTCAAAGTCAGCGGACTCACGGATGATGGTAGCAAGGACATCTCGTAGGCCAGTGTTGTCTTCGTATATAGCGACTTTGATCATTTTGAGAAGGAATTCAACTGCAAAAGTCAGATTTTGTAGGGAACAATAAACAATGGGAATATCACATGATGATGTGAAATTGGGTTTAATGTTTAGCGTGTAATGTTTAGCCTACGCTAAAAAGCCGCTTTTTGCTCGCGACTCGGCTAAACACTGGAAACATTCCCTACGCTCATCTGCCCACGCTAAAGCTGCCAGAGCTGTCCCTCTTGCGCACCTGGCTTTGCTTCGTTGAAGCTTCGCGAAAGCGATGTCAGGCGGGCTTAATCTGGATCAAGAAGAGCCAATCCCTGCCCGTCTGGCAGGCGTGCTTAATCTGGATCAAGAAGAGTCAATTCTTGGTCTCCTTCAATGAACTTGACGTTCAATACGTCATAATACTCGGCCTTTTGTCTTGCACGATCAATGGCCTCCTTCCATGGATCGATGCCGTACAAAGTCGCACTCTCACCAAGTCGCATCGCCAGTTCGATCAGAGGGAATCCAGTGCCAAACTCAATATCCAGAGCAATGCCAGACTTGTACTCGACATGATCCAACAGCTTCCATCCAAATGGTGCAGACCAGATTGGAAGTTCATCGAAAAAGGTTGTCAATTTTGCCGGATCAGGAGTAGAGTTGAGATAGCTCTTCATAGGGATCAAGATAGCATCACAAAACAAATTGTCTTACGCTCACGCCTTCGGTAAATCTGTAATCCGCCTCCGCAGGGGGAAGTAAAATCAAAATGAAAATGAAAATGAAAACCATCGCATCCACGTCACCCATTAACCGTTAACCGTTAACCACTAAACAATAAACGTTAGGCTGGGAAATCAAAATCAAAATCAAAATGAAAATTGAAATCATCAACTGAACTGTAGCCCTCCATTAACCGTTAACCATTAAACGTTAACCACTAAACACTAAACCCGATCCCCCAGAATCGCCTCCCCCTTCGTCAACCAGGAAATCCCAAATGCTAATAAGGCAATCGATTCGAAAATGAATATGGTATTGACGGGCCATGAATTTTCAAAGAAGCAGAAGTAGGCTGCGAGTATCAAAATGCATCCAGCCATGACAGCTCCGCAGGTTCTATAGACTTTATTTCTGTCTCTCTTGCGTTCCGTTCTTTGAGAAGGTGGCTTGTTACTAAGTGTGAAAAGGAAATAGGAGATGTAAGCGAGAATGATAAAGAACAATGTTGCCGCAATAAAATGAATGTAACAGAAAATCACAGTACACTCCCCATAATTGTTCGTTGGAAAGAATGCAACGAGGAGCGCACAAACACCCGCGGCATTCGTGAAAAGGCTGTCCCGCTTCCACCATTGCGCTTCATCATAGCCACGATACGTAAACAGAAAAAAACCGAAAGCAGCAACAATAGCCACAAACCCGTTGCGCATGATGGTATGATAATAATGACTTATCGACGGCTGGAAGGCCTTGTCACTTTCATGAGGACCAATCTCAAAGATGGCCTTCAGCACGACGACTCCCAGGATCAGGATAAGAGGCATAAAGACACCGAGGAAACCCAGGAGCTTGCGCAGGGTCATGTGAGAGATGAGGTGGGAGTCACCGACTTCGCTATGGGCTACGTCGGTCGAGGCGGGAGGAGGAGGCATAGGAATAAAAATTAAAATGAAAATAAAAATTTCAACCAAAGTATACCTACCTCTGGTAGGGTTGATCAGCCTCTGGCTGAAAAATGGAGCACAGCGACATCCCGCAACGAGCCGCTTCCTGCGGTAAGCGTCGGGATGAAATTAAAAGGAAACCATCATATGCACTGTAACCTATTAACCATTGAACGATTACTCAGTTTTTATGTCGATTGCTTCGTTATTCAACCATTTCTTAAGAAGCTCTTTATTCGTCGAGATCTCCGCAATGTAGATCCTGTCGTAATAAGAGAACACTTCAGAGTCTTTAATCTTTTCAAAGACTACTCCTTTCGAGCCGATATAATTAGAATGTATCACAAACAATTCTCCATTCTTTTTTTGAAGGTAACCTACATGGCTCTGATCAAAACCTATAAAATATATTCCTTCCGCCAGGGTATCGTGTAAAATTTCAATCCTTTGTTCTGTGGATGGATCGTAAATTTCAATCAATGGTTTTCCCAGACTTAGTGTTTTGCCTTCGTGGATGGGGAGATGCTGAGCGAACTTATATCGGTTTAGATTGAAGCCCACATCCATCAGCGTGGTCGAAACAAAATAACCACATGCGATTTCTCCTTGCCCGGGTATAGATGTATGTCCTTGCTCCTCCGCTGACGCCGTCGGCCAAAGCCTATGGCGTCGGACGAAGCTTCGGCGGCACGCGGACAAATGACCAGGGAGTTCCTACCCAGTGCGGGATGATTTTATTGACTAGTAAATCGGTGACAAGAGACGAAAGTGAATCAGCGGTGAAGTGCTGAGTACGAGTGGTTGATTTAATAGTGAGGATTTCTTTTTTTAATAATGCCTATGGCGTTTCAACATTAACTATTTCTCTTTTTGTTGGTGTAGAAACATCATAGACAAGTAGAGTCAGTCCGGTGGTGAAGATGAACATCTGTAACATGCAGGACATACTGAGGACTGTTTTTTGATCCGTGAGAACTTCAAAAAAAAACAAGTCCAGTGATGAGTTATTCATCACCGGACTTGTGCAATCAATTAAATCACATCTTAACAAATTTGCTTACTGCGGTCACGCGACCTTCAGACATGATTTGTATAATGTACATGCCCTCTGGTAACATACTTGCATCCACATTTTGAAGTGGATAGCTGTTTTCAATTATCTGTTCTGATAGCAACTGCCCTGTGAGACCAATGATCCTCAAAGAAGTGCCGACTACTGTAAGTTCTGAGAGATCAACTGTGAACTCACCTGCATTGGGATTTGGATAGATGCGGATAGATTGCCCTCGTGAAGGGTCATCCACACCCACAAGTGTTCCATTAAAACAGAAGTTGTCCAACTGCGCATAGGAGTATGTGTTCTCTCCGCCCTGATCATTGCTAAGCGCATTTGTCACATAAACAAAAGGTCGTACTAACACTCCGCCACAAGTGTCAAGAACATCCCAATCACTCAAGTCGTAGGGGATTTCAAATTGAAGCCATTCAGCTGAATCAGTCGTTGGCAATACGATAGAAGCTAATTCATAGCAATCGATGCCGTCACATTCATTTAATTTAAAACCGGATGGCGGGAAACTCCAACCTCTTCCAAGAAACACTCTCAGTGTGCTGGGAAATTCCCTATTGTCAGCATTCGATTTAGAGCCTTTGACAGTAGTACCAGTAACTATCCCTGTCCCTTTATCCAAACAAATTGGCTGCATACGACTCAAGATGTCCGCTGTATCGAGATTACCCCGGAGTTGTATCGTCCAGCCATCGAGACTACCGGGCTCTCCTTCCACTACTTCCGGATCACCCGAAATACCGTTCCACCCACGGGACATTCCCCCGGAATTTAAACCACCTGCTACAGCGCCTTCACTGAATGTAGGGTTGTCAATGACTGGATTAATACATACTGGTGAATTCAGGCAATTGACAGTGACGGTTTGTGATTTCGTAATTGTTTCACAGTTCGTGCCATCAGCTTTTTTCCTTGTCACTACCATGATCACGGTATATGTACCCGAGCCAGGGAAGGTGTAGCAAAAAGTATTGCTCCCTGTACTCGTACCTATCGGTGTCCCTCCGGTATTTGTCAGATACCAATCGACAGTTTCGCAATCACTCACAGCTATTGGTGTGAAACAAGCTTTACATGAGAATGTCGAGAGGACATGTGAGAAGCCCTTATTCACTTGATCAACTAATGTCTGAACATCCTCCATTTCACAAGGACAAAGTTGAGGACAGTCATTGGCAAAACTGATTTCACAAGGACAACTTTGACCCCCACATTGCCCGGTAAGTGTTAAGGTGTAAGTTCCCGTATTAAAAAAGTAGGTCGGCAATAAGGTGATTGCGAAATATGGACTTGCTGAAGTCACCCCTGTATATGTATTTCCACTAATAGTCTCGATGAGTGTCCAGTTTATCGGTATCAATTGATCAGCGCAGGTATTTCCACTGCATTGAAACAAGCCAGTGAAAGTGTAACTCGTTCCAGGCTGTGGACAACCTATAAAAAAAGAACTGCCTCCGCATGACATCGCCTGTGCTCCTTGCCCCCAACTCATAAACATATCAGAGAATGTACCGCAATGGCAACCCGAGCAATTCAGCGTAATTGTATCTGAGATCGATTTCTCAAAACAAATAAACCCGTTTGTATCAACCTCTACCGCCGCGTATGAGATGATGTACGTGCCACTTCCGGCATAAGTATGCATTGGCATATCACCAGGGTTGAATGGACCTGAAATGAATGATCCGTCACCCCAGTTAATTCCTGTGAGGTAGTCGCAATCAGGAAGATCACCGATGTTGACGGTAGCCTTGCACAGGGCGTTGTTCACGGTTATCGCGACATTGTTTTCGAGCCTTTCGCAGAAATCTTCAAGTGTTGTGCAGCAATCGCAAGGCTCCCGGTACCACTTCACAATGCAGACACAGGTGTCCTGACCATCGGGAGAAATAGTGGTCAAAGTGAGGCAGTAGACGCCAGGAATATTGACCGAATCTTTGAAGAAGATAAACGCAGTGAAGTTCGTGGCTATGCCCCCGAGTGTGGACGAGTCCGGCTTGACCAGTTCCCAGATGACTGGTGTTTCCTCGCAGGGCTCCCCGGTGATTGGGTCAGCAAATCCAAAATACCCTGAAACAATCACATCCCCGGCTGGGCATGGTAGTGATGGGATGAAGCCCGTGTGTGGGTCGCAAAAAACCGGATATTCAAAACCGCCATGGTTTAGGGACAGCTCAGATTTGCATTCGCAACATTTTTCAATGAACAAACTGTAGACATTGGAGGTGTCGTTGCATCCCAGGTAGGTAACAATAATGTAAATGTTATTCATCCCATGTACCAGCGGAGGGATGTTACCTGCAAGATTTAGCGTCTGGCCTGTATAGAAGGGAATTGGATTACCACTTATAAACCATTGAACTGTGTAAAGACTGCTGACCCAGATCCCGCCAAGAGCCAATGGCGGTATGATGGTATCAGTGTCACAAATCGTATCGCACCCCACAGGAAACAGGAGAGTAGATGGACGAGGCCCAATATATCCGGCATAAGCCACACCGAAACAACCGCTTTCCGGATTGGTGGCAGTAACAGAATGATAGCCTGCCTGAGATGTGGTCATGGTCGGACCTGTTGCCCCGGTGCTCCACTGGTAAATATAATTAGCTGCCGGTGTGGCCGAAGCTGTAAAGGTATAGGGTGTGTCTTCGCACAAAACGCCAACAGGCCCACTGACTATTACCATTGGGTTTGGAAATAGATACACACAGAAGGTATCCTTTGCCATACAGCCTGTTGTAATATCGGTTACTGTTAAAATAAATTGATAAGTACCCAATGCTGTTACTAAGACATTGGCAACATACTGGAAATTGGAAAAGGTAATTGCTCCGGGACCTGTAGCTGTCCAGTTATATGTATAGTTGGTGTTATTCCCTCCCGCATTAGAAATCGGAGGAATGGTATAAGGACCATTACCAGATACACATAGTACAGTTTGGCCCAGTATGTCTGCAACAGGCTTTGGCTGATAAACCACTTGAACGGTATTGGAAGTTACCTCGCAGCTATTGTTTTGGGTATCTGTTGCAGTGACGTAATAATTACCCGATGCATCGAACTGACATAACTGATAGGTGGCACTGTTCGCACCGATGATAAGCGTCCCGTTCTGGTACCATTGATAGTTGATAAACCCGCCAACTGGAGTGGCACTTAGCGAAGCCGGAGGCAAACAATCCGGACAAATCTGGACCGGTGCAATAGTCAAAGGCCGTGGCATTACGACGTTTAAAGTGACAGAAGCAGTAAACGTGCAACCAAAAATATCAGTAACCGTCAAACCCACAACAGGGTTAGTCGGATTTCCGTCAAATGCATAGCTCAAAGGGTCATCTTGTGAAACGGGCGGCGTGCCATTTACGGTCCATTCATATTGGACAATACCTGGTCCTGTCATTGAACTGTTGAATTGATAGGTTTCATCTTTACAAACTGTGGTAGGGCCGAGTATCGAAAGAAGGGCCGTTTGCAAATTGAAAGGAAATATCTTGGTATCGGTACAGACATCTCCTGTGGCAGGGTTGGTAACTGTAATAACCATAGTAACAGTTGGACTGCAACCTGATAAAGTATTTACAACATAAGTATTTCCGGAACCACCACTTGGCGTTCCACAGCTTGAAGTCCAAATTACGCTGGTTACGTTCCAGCCACCCAATGTTTGCGATGTGTTATTGAGCGTAATCGCATAGCTACCGTTAGCCCCACATGTTACACTACTATTGAAATCGGCAACTACAGGAACATTTACATTTGTATGAACTACATAGAGACAACCATTACAATCAATACTTGCCGTTACCAAATATGCGCCTGGATTCGCATAGGTATGCGGAGGAGGAGACGTTCCAGAGTCGCTATTCCCATCTCCAAAATTCCAGATAACTACGCCACCGGTACATCCGGTTACACTTACGCTGAATGATTTCGGGTTACACGCAGATGCTGTAATGACACCTAAAGGATTGGGCATACCTGCACAATTTCCTCCTGTAGGAGTGCATGTAATTTGTGCAACAGTTATTGTATTGGAGGTAGCTACACAGCCGCCACAGGTGACTTCTACATAATACATACCTGCGGAAGTTGCGGTGTATGTTGAGTTAGTCGCGCCTCCAATAAGGCCAATCGTAACTTCATACCATTGGAAGCTGCAACCCGTGCTTAACGTAAATGCCTGCAAATTCACTGAGGGTGTTGCCGGGATACACCATCCCAATGGATCGCCCGTGGAAATAGATACAGTCGGGATAGCCACAGGAGCAACGGTAAAAGTTGCAACAGAAATGCAGCCTCCCGGGAATGTCACCTGAACTGTATACGTGCCGGGAACGGTCACTGGTATACACTGTGTAGTAGCTGTTGAATTTACAAACCATTGATACGTTCCATTGGCAGGAGCACATAATTGCAGGTCACCAGCACATAAACTTCCTGTTGATGTGATGGATATGGTTGGTGGCGAAGTCGCTGTTACACTGATTGCATTACTGGGGCCACTACAATTGGACACGGTTATGCTTCCGTTGCCATGAATTTCATAAGTTGCCGTACTTGTACCCTGGCCACTGATTAAGGAAGCAGCCGGTGAGGTGCTCCATGTATATGGACCATTACCTGAAAGTACGGAAACGACGGTTTGACCTCCAATACATACTGTTATGGGAGTAGTAGGTAAAGTTGGAGCGGGTTCTATTGTTATAGATAATGTGGCAGAGCCGGGGCAGCCATTTACAGATTGCGTAGCCATCAATGTCCATGATGGTCCAGAACCAGTAAAATTCACTGATGCATTTGAATTGTTTGGTCCGTAAGGTGAAATAGTCCCTGTCCCTGTGCCAACGAAACTCCATGTAAAATTTCCACCCGACAGATTGCTGCTTGCTGTATAATTATACAATTGATTTGGGCAAACAACGAGTGGGCCAACAATATTTATGACAGGAGCAGGGCTGACCACTACATGAATTATAGAAGTTGGATTACAAAAAATAGCAGGATTAGCTGTGGCCGTAATTGTATAAGTGCCCGGTGTTGTCCAGTTCACGGTAATGTTTGACACTCCTGTTGTAGAACCAACAGTATAACCGGTTGCAGGATTTATCGTCCAGTCGGCCAATGAACCAAATGATCCACCTGAAGTAAAGTAAACACCAGAATTGACTGCACAAACAGACGAAGGGCCGTCGATATTAAATTTTTTCCTCACTTCCACCATCAATGTGTCGGATCCGCTACAACCGGAATAGGGATTGTTGTAGTTGCAGATAATCGTTGCAATACCAGCAGGGCCATTCCAGTCTACACTGATTGTGGATGTGTTTGTATTGGGCCCAACAATCGCTCCGCCACCCCCGCTCACCGTCCAGCTGTAGAACGTTCCAGGCATGGAGGGAAGAGAATAGGTTTCTGTAGCGCCAACACAAACAGGAGTGGGGCCGCTTATAGGCATATTGTCCCACAAAACAGGCACATTCAGAGTGGCTGAATTGCCGCATATGCCTCCGCATCCGGTCGTTACAGAAACGAATGCGGGAAGTGTGAGTGGTACAGTTGAATTCCATTGCACGGTGATACAAGAGTCGTGAATGGTCATTATTGTTCCTCCATTTACTGTCCAATTGTACGGTGCACATCCGGGACTTACGCAATAAGTCGCTGTGTCTCCCGGGCAAAACATTTCCTTACAGCCTGATGTGATAGTCGGGCCTGTTCCTATAAGAACTGTTATGACGACTGTGGCAGTGTCTTTACAACCACACTGAAATTCAAGATTGTCACCATCGCCATTTGAAACAGTCAACAAAACAGTATAAATACCAGCGATTGGATAACTATGCGGCGGCGGGTTGGCTGATGTGGAGCTGGTGCCGTCACCAAAGTTCCAGGTATATATATTAGCACCAACAGAAGTGTTGGTAAATGTTACGGCTTGATTTGTACAAACCGTCGTACCCGGTGAAACAGTAAACGCAGCCACTGGCGCATCAATCAAACAAATTTTTTGAGTGATAGTATCCCTGCAAATGCCAGTCGCGTCTGAGATGATCACCTGGATGAAACCCTGGCTTCCACTTCCCCATGTTATTACGCCCGGGTTGTTGCCTTGCAAAGAAGTAAGGGTGCCGCCCACAACTGACCAGTTGTAAGTAAATCCGGGCAAATTGGGAATGACATAATAAGTCTGTTGACTGTTTTTGCAAGCGACAATTGTTATTCCACCTCCAATTGGGGTATGGACCACAATGTCACCCATACAACTACTGTCGTCAAGGCATGGCATAATGTGGCCGAGCTGTATTAAGCTGAACTCTGGGCAGCAACCTGCCGATTCACACAACACCAGCACCGAATCACAATGCGTATACGACCAGCAAGTATCACCGCCATTCAATTCATCAATCCGGTGGCAAACGTAATATGTCCCTGAGCCTGAATAGGTAAATGAAACACCCACATTATTACCAGTGAGCGGACCTGTAGATGACCCGGATGCATCACCCCAGTAGTAAGTGATTTGCATACAATCTGTCAATCCATCTGCCTGAAAAGAAAGCACGCAATCCCCTAAAGTGCCGAAGGTCTGTACATTCTGAGCTGCGGTGATGAAAGCGAGGGAATCCGTACAACATGAGTCTGGCGCACAATTGACCGTCACTGTGAATGAACATGTATCTAAATTCCCGCAATCATCCATTGCTGTATAAGTAATAGTAGAAATACCCTGGTTGAAAATTGTCCCACTTGCATCGTCTGGACCAGAATCAACCGTTGCTCCTGTGATGTCATAGCTCACAATTGGTGTGCTGCAATTATCAGAGACATTTATAGGTTGCAGTCCATTCACCACGGCAGAACAAGTTGGTGGGGTAGTAGCTGTAACGGTCAAATTGGGAGGACATTCAATGACGGGTGGAACATCTTCAATAGTCTGTACCATCGTGGTGCATGTGCTTGTATTTCCACACCAGTCGGTGACTGTCAACGTGACCGGAAATAAACCGCATCCTGTAAGTATGCCTGGGCTGACACTCATCGACTGAATCTCGCAATTGTCAAAAGAGCCGCCGTCAATCAAACCCGGCGTGACAGTGTACATACAATTAGCATCCAACACAACTCCAACACCAAGACATAACGCAACTGGTGGCGTATTATCCACAATCGTCAAAGTGTGGCAGATTGTATCGCTGCATGAAGACCCTGCCCCGGTTCCGGTCACCGTAAGGCAAACGGTATATGCGCCACAGCCTGGATACGTGACTACTGGATTTTGAGCAGTGGAACTAGAAGGAGTGCCGCCGGGAAATGTCCATAACCATGAAGGCGTATTTGAAACACTCGATTGGTCAGTAAAAGTGACTACCCCACAGTTGATCTGAAATGTAAAATCCGCAATGCAAGAATCATTGCCGCAAACTTCTGCCTGCTGCCAGTCTAATGATTGGAAGATTGTAATTTCTGTGCCTATCGGAACCTCTTCATTGGTCATGGTTGGAATTAGCGGGGAATCGGGTATTGGATTGGCGATTTGTAAATCAACGATATCTTCTGAAACCGCGCAAGTATTAAGATCCAGGTTGCTGACAGAAATGAACGCACACTCTAGACCAAACCCGCCAGGTATCACTCTCGCATCGGTAAAGGCAATCTCGTTGTTTGGCATCGGCCACGATGAACCGCCAGTGAAAGAGGTGCCTGTATTCAGATATTTTACCCAGTTCACGATCGGCACACCGCTATCTGTTATTTTCACAAGGACGCCCCGATCAAGTCCGAAATTCCCTCTTCCGGTCACATAGATATCACCTGATTGTCCTTGCCAAACCTGGGATACGGAAGTGAGCTGTGTGATTTCATAATCCCAAAGTAAAATCAGACTCTGGTCGAACTTCATGACATGGACATCGTTGGCGGAGGTAGTAGCTACAGCGTAAATATCTCCGGTACCTCCCGACACATCTCTAAATACCAATGGGGGAGAGGAGGGTACTTCAGCGCCACCGAAGATATTTCCAGTGTTGTCTGTAATAAAAATCTGGCCGGATGTGCTATTGCCAGCCAAAAGCAAATCACCAGCGCTACCCACTGATTCCAGGTCACGGAAATATTCGTCGTCGATTCCTAATCCTGCAAATACTTTTTTCCATTTAAAACCACCGTTTTCATCGAGATTTAGTAAAACGAGATCTTCTTGAGTAGCAGTCCCGCCAGGCTGGTATTGAAAACCTGCTATATAATATGGAAAAGCTGGATCTTCTGGTACCGGATTTTCGACTATCCGGAAATAACCATCCCGGCCAGCAGCACCATAGGAGCGTAGCCATGCGAAGTTGCCTCCACCTGTTGATGTAACTCGCCCGATCAGACTCTGGCTTGAAGCGTCCAAAGGTAAAGTCCAACCTACCACCAGCAGGTCTCCTCCTCCTCCCGTGATGAGCACTGCATCATTCCAGGCACAAGCAATATTCGGTTGCAAAGTCCATTGATGTAGCCCATCCGCATCAAGACGGGTCACGGTCCCAATTAAGGCGTCTTGCCCAAGCACGTAATAATCTGCGCCGTTTTTGATGACTTTTGAGAAACTGTTGTTGGCGCTATTGCCATACGCCCGTTGGAAGGTCGCCTGGGCGAAGTTTTGTGTAGTAGGCAGGATTTCCAGGGTGAGGAGTGCAAAAGAAAGCAAAGCAATTTTGGAGTAAGAGTTTTCCATTTGCTGGATGTTTTGACCGAGTGAAAGAACTTGTACAATACAATATATGATTAAACGATCATAATGTAAACAAGACTTCACGATTCACGCGATCGCATCATGCTAAGTCGAGACGACTGTTTTACAAGAAACTGGGGAGTGTAGCCACCATTTTGACGAGTACATCCTTCGCCATACTTCTTTCATTCATCCATTCAATTTGGTGAATACAGCGTTAGTGAAAAAGTCATCAAAGACGATGGGGGACAAGCGATCATGGCAGATGGGTAGCAAGAAGGAGGAAGGAAGATTTTTTGAGTCTGTTGAAGAAATACTTTCCGTCGATTTCGTGAGTGGAAGAAGTCCTCAGTCGGCAGCTTGCCCGAATCCGACGCAGGAGGAGGCGGGTCTTCAGTCCTCCAGTCTTCAGTCTTCAGTCTTCAATCGGTCAACTCGCAACTCGGATCATTCGATATTCATTATTCAATATTCGAAATTCAATCTTTCCTCAATCAGGACAGTCCTCTATTTTCATTTCAAGAAAATTTCCCTGCTTTAACCAAAAGCCGGCCTGGAGATCAATTACGTTTCCTGCATTGTAACGGATGTCTGCAAAATTTCCCTGGATGATACGCGTGGAGGTAAGCGAATTGTCAACATGATATTCCTGATGACCGATGGAGAGTGGATTGCTGGGATCATTCGCTGGTGTCAGCACCAGATCTGCAACACATGTAGAGTACACTGATGACTTCCAGATGCCGCGACCGAATGTACCTGCATAGACGAATCCTTCAGAGATTTCGATATCAGATACAATTGTGCTCGGAAGAAAATTTGAAAAGTAAATCCAATCACTCATTGTGGCATTTTTATAGAAGACACCGATATCGGTACCGAGATAAAGTCCATCACTCGTCCCGTCATGATATGTGATACAACGTATGGGTACATTCGGAAGAGTTCCACTGACATTCGTCCATGAATCACCTCCAGTGGAGGAAAAAAATACCTTGACACCATCCACATAACCGCCGTAAGTCACCCAAACCCGTGTTGCGTTCCCCGGATCCTGGATGACATCGGATATCATAACTGTAGCTGAAGGATTGACCTTCACTTCCCATGTGGGTGGAATCGTGCCGAGGTTCGTTGTTTTGATGATGTGGAATTGATCGACGGCATACATGGTCTCAGCATTGGTATCAAATCCCTGTGAATATCCCAGGATATCTGCTGTGAAAATGTTGTTGGTTTTCAAAGAATCGAATTGAAAACTCCAGATAGCCCCATCCTGATTTGCACGGAAAAGTTCATTGTTCTTATTAAAGAAAAAATAGTTTGCATCAGTTGTATGCATTTTGATATCAGTAAACCAGAAGCCTTCTGTTTCATCCCAGATAGAGATGTTTGAGCCGAACTGACGCCTTTCAATGGAGTTTTGGGTGCTGATAAATTGAATAGAATTGTCTCCGCTGTGCCATGTGCATCCAAAGCTATCGCCTCCGAGAATATTGTGCGTTTGTTGATTAGAGACTGCCGCGCCGTTAGTTCCGTTGTCCTGTGATCCGCCCAGATACTGGGAGTTGAGAATTGAAATTTGATAAAACTGCATAATGGACAATCCTCCGGTAAGTTCAGTCCAACTGTTGCCAAAGTCTTCTGATTTATAGATCCCACCATCGACATTTCCATACAGTGTTGTTCCTCGCATGTACACATTGTGCCAATCTGCATGCACGTAAGGATCAAAAGGATGGAAGTTTCTGGTCCACCAGGTCTCACGTCCCCATGTGACTCCACTATCAAGGGATTTCCACAGATTGATACCACCAACAAACACCTGGGCATCGTCTGCAGGATCTACAACAATGCATAAATCATAACTGGCCTGGTCTTCAGCGTCAGTACCGTTTGTTGACCAACCAAGAATATTCGGAGTCGTGGATTGTTGGGTAAACGTTGATCCTGAATTTGTTGATTTGTAAAGCCCCAAAAAAGTACTGTTGATTCCAGTGTCCCCTCCAAACACTGCATAGACATTGTTTGGTGCAGATGGACTGATTGCGATGGCCATTCTATTGTTCGAACTCAACGGTAATCCAGGAAATGCGGGATCATTTTCAATATCCCAAATCAAACCTCCATCGATGGATTTGAGCAGACCAATATCTGATGCCGCATACATGGTGGAAGGATCACCAGGCTTATACTCTATATCCCACACGGTCATGTCTATTGCTACTTCGGACCATGTAGAACCCCCATCGTCTGAGCGGCGAATGCCTAAAAATTTGAAAGCGACAAAAAGGATGTTTGGATCTGTAGGGTGTCCAATAAGTTTGAAACCGAAAGCTTCGTTATGGGCACCAAAACTAAGTCCGGTGTTATTCCAGGTCAGACCGCCATCTGTTGTCTTCAGTACACCTATGGTGGAAACTTTAGGTGAGCGAAGAACACTTGCATCTGCATCGCCAGTCAGGATATAAATAATGTCAGGATTCGTAGGATTCACGACAATACCTGAAATACCGATTGAAGGAAATGCGTCCGTCATCGGAATCCAGTTGAGACCTCCGTCGACGGTCTTCCAAACACCTCCTGCAGCAGTTCCAACCCAAAAGATCAATGGATCAGTGGGATGAAATGTCGTACAATTGATTCGTCCAATACCTCCACCGGAATAAGCATCTCCTCCGAAATAGTCGGACGGTCCGATATCCGTCCAGCCTCCATGTGTGGATCGCATTTGTGTGCGTGACCGGGATAGCTTTTGACTGGCTTTGAAATTTAGCGCATTATAATTCTTCATCACGCCATCAGCTGCGACATGATATTGCATTTCCCATTTCCACCGGCGGTAATGCTTATACTGCTTTGAAGTGCGTCGCGCAGGATCACTGAAGTAAACATCTGACTTGCGAGTGATCTCGAAAAAATTATCATTCTGTGCAATGACTTCAGTCCACTGTGACTGTGACCATATCAGTATTGGAAATGAGATCAACAGGATCGAAAGGAAGTATTTGAGAAGATGCATCTGTGTATTTATTTGAGGAAAACTAATCTGGTCACCCTCTACGTTTTCAGTGAAATCGAATTGCCTATCTATTTATCGCCGTCTGTTGTTTTTCCAGCACCTCGATCTTTTCATTTAACTCAATGATGTATAAGGTGAGTTGTTCTATTTTTTCCATCATCCGTACCTGCATATCACCGAGGTCCACTCCTGCGTCATCAATCTCTTTTGCCGATGGAATACCGGGCAAGTGACCGAGTCTATCAATTTCTTTCTGCAGATCATCGATAGACATGAGTTTGTAGTCCTGATGAAAGACATAGTCTGGCCAATCAGCGAATAACTGGCAACGCACCTCCTCAGCAATGATTTTTCCTTTTACTGCCAGTTGGTAACCTACTGGAACATCCGGTGTGCCAATGGAAATGTTTCCGATGACGTACGCACCTCCTTGCAGAGTCGTACCACCCTCAGCCCACAAGCGGATCTTTCTGTTCTCAACTAGTGTGCCGGCGCCTACGATGTGTAATGAACCAGGATCTCCAAAAAGGCCATATCCCATCTTGCCGGCATTAGTTTCTTTTCCTGAGATACCTCGGCCAAATTCAAGGAAACCATCGTCAAAGATTGTTGCATTACCGTTGATCTCAAGTTGCTCCAGAGGGTTGATATAGTTTATCCCGATCCTTCCTGTATTGGAAATCGTGAGTCTTTCTTGCAGAATAAAAGCGCCACCAGGGAAACTAGCCCCGGTGGAGAAACCGATTCGGGCCTGATTTGTCGCCTGACCTATTGTACTGATGCGTCCAGTGACATAGTCTCCTGTATAGAAATCAATGTTTGTGTGTACATTATTCGTGAGGGTATTTGAATTTTTTACTCTGAGTAATGAACTGCCTGCTACTGCAATATCCAATGGATAAGATGGCTCAAGGACACCAATTCCCAGTCTGCCCAATCCGTCAAGCGACATGAGCGTATTGCTTTTGAAAAAGAAATCCAGGTATGAATTGCCGCCATCATTTAAATTTCCGATAGAACCTTTGAGATTAAATTGATTGTCCCATGCCGTACTGCGAAACTGCAATACTCCGCCGCCAACATTCGTCGTGGATGAATCTGCAATGACAATGCTCGGATTCGAAAATGTTGCATTGCCGTTGACTTGCAATTTACCCAACGGATCTGCTACACCAATTCCCATTCTTCCGGAAGACGTCACTCGTGCGCGTTCAGTTCCATTCGTCTTAATTGCAAGATCCTGATCGTCTAGTGTCCCAATTGCATGGATACCTTCATTCGTGCCCAAATTGCCTTCCAGATTCCATCCATTTCCTGACGATAAAAAAGAAGACGATGTCTGTTTCCAATCTCCCTGAGAATAAATAAAATGCCTTGTAGTGCCGGGAGGTACTGTTGCAGTGCCGGGTAAGATAGCTGTCTGGGTAGTTGAATTATCTACGATGAGGTAAACACCATCTACGGCTCCTGGCATGGTGACATAAAAAGCAAACACGGGGGTGCCATCAAGAATAATGAAACTATATGTCGCGGGTATGGAAATGAAACCGCCCGAGGCATCGAAGTAGTGCGCCTGTGTACGTAAAGCACCATCTAGATCCAGGGCGACCTGCGGGTCAGGTGTGTTGATTCCGACCTTGCCGAGTGAAAAACTAAACTCAAATGAGGATACGTTGAAAGTGATGTGGTAATATCCAGGTGTGCTCACGTAAATATTCAGGCCATCGAAGACGGCGATTCCTGATGGAAATGTTCCACCCCAGTTTGTCACCCAATTATGACCTTGCCGGAATTTGATTTCATTGCTGCTGATGAGAAGAGTTAATGACCAGAGATCCGGGTTCTCGGTATTCTGAATCATATCAAAGTCGGTGTCCCAATCATTTGCTGGTGTCGCTGGGCCAATGACACTCATCTGCGCGCGCGCGACAAATGCAAGAATCAGGAATTGAAATGTGATGGCTAGAATTCGAATTTGGCAGGGCATTCTTTTTTTTAACAAAGGTATCCGCCACTTTGCCTCGAATCAAATTTGAGAGATCACATGATCATGTGTAATTGTAGTCCTTGGGTCTTAGAATTAAAATGAAAATGAAAATGAAAAATCGGCAGAACGGCGGAAAGGCAGAACGGCGGAAAGGCAGAACGGCGGAAAGGCAGAACGGCGGAAAGGCAGAAAGGCGGAAAGAAGAAGGATGAAGTTCAAGCCACCCTTGCGCCACCGCTGAAGCTTAGGCGGCACGCGGTCGACTCCTCACGGGGTTCGTCGCTCAGGATGACAAGCTAGTTCAATGCTGGTTGTGTATTACAAAATTCATGCAAGTTTCATTTTGATTTTGATTGCTTTTCAACCCACTTCACCCCATCCCATTCCCATGTATCGTTGACATCATTCGGCCAGCCAAGTCGACCTCCGAAGAGAACAACGCGATCTCTGTTTACATCATACGCCATATATCCCATTGCGCGTGGTGCCGGTCCGTTGTCGGCCAGTTTTTTCCATGTCTTGCCATCCCAACTCCATGTATCACCCACCATTTTCTTATTTGAAATACCTCCAAACACAATCAGAGTACCTCTTTTTGAATCGTAAGTATACCCGGAAGACAATCTTTGCCCGGGATTGATATCAGGGTTTTGAATGTTTAGCCATTGCTTGCCATCGAATTCCCAGATACCGTCATCGAACGCTTTACCCATTCCATTCGTGCCACCATAGAGCACAGTCTTCTTCCGTTTGCTGTCATAGATCATGATATGACCTTGACGCCCTTCGGGACCTGAGCCATCGAATTTTGTCCAGAAGGTGCCATCCCATTCCCATGTGATGTTGTTTACAACGCCCTGGCCGGGAGAACCACCAAAGGCAATGAGTCTATCGCGATCACTGTCGTAGACAAATCCCGGTTCCGCGGCTTTCATCCCTGGTTCATCGGTCACAAGGCTCCAATACCCATCAAACCATTCCAACAATTCTGCACTACAAGAGCTATTGCTCAAGAATCCTCCGTATGAAAATAAGAGTTGTCGTTTCGTATCAAATGCCAGTTTTATCCCACTCCGTTCATCGCCTGCATTGCCAATCTTGCTCCATTTCTTACCATCATATTTCCAGACGTCATTGAAAAACTGGAAGGAGTTTCCATCATTCAACGGTGTGCTTCCATTCATCATGAGTACTACCTTGTTTACCGGATCATAGATGAGTTCGTGATGGGCGCGTTTTGCTGGGACCTCATTCTGTGCATAGACTGAGGAGGTCATGAATAGCGAAAGCAAAATCAGAATTCTGCCGGACGGCACCAGATGAGTGAATGGCATGGTCAGGTGTTTTATTTACCGATAAGTTGAAATTGAATAGTCCGGAGCAATGAAAGTAGAAAGAAAAAGAAGATCAAGGCGGAACGGCAGAACCGCCTTCGCACAAGGCTTCGTCGGTCGAAGACGGCGGAATGCTTGCCCGAATCCGCCTTAGGGCGGAGGCGGGGCGGAACGGCAGAATGAATAGGAATTTTCGATTCGCTATTTTCGATTTTCAATTTAACTCGTACCTCGTACCTCGTAACACGCACCTCGTAACACGCACCTCGTAACAGTAACACGCACCTCATTATGAACATCTCAATCATCGGTACCGGCAATGTAGGCGGTGCACTCGCAGAAAACTGGTCTGGTAAAGGACATCTTATCCATCTCGGTGTACGAGATACGTCAAACTTTAAAGGGCAACATCTTCTTGCTCATGCTAATATCACTGCGCACACCATCAAAGAAGCAATACAGCTTTCGGATGTCATTTTTATCGCTGCTGCTCCACAGCACACACAGAGCATCATCGGGAGTATGGGCGATGTCAGTGGCAAGATCATCATCGACGCGATGAATTCAATACGCACGCGGCCTGAAGGTTTTACAAATTCTTTCGAAGCGCTCAAAGCGTTAGCTGAAGGAGCTGAACTGGTGAAATGTTTCAACACAACTGGTTTCGAAAACATGAAGGATCCTATTTATCAGGAGCAGGGCATCGACATGTTTATGGCAGGCGATTCAAAAAGAGCGAAAGAGATTGCGAACCAACTCGCTCTTGATGCGGGCTTTGCGACCTGCTATGATTTCGGAGGTGACGATAAGGTCGCGTTACTTGAACAATTCGCCTTGTGCTGGATCAATCTTGCGATCATGCAGGGGCAGGGTAGGGGGATTGCGTTTGGGGTATTGAGAAGAAATACAAGTCAAAATATAAAATACTAAATGTAAAAGACTAAAATCGTAAAAGACTTTGGACTTTAGCCTTTGATATTTTACCTGCCCGAGCTGA
>JANNQA010000040.1:0-59010 GCA_031400515.1 Bacteroidota bacterium | reverse complement strand
CGTCATGAACGCTGTCAAAAATAAGTTGATCGCCAGGGTATTTGCTGTAGTTCAGCGAGGAACCCCCTTTGTCACAACGCACAATTATGCATAAAAAATAAATTACATCAATTGTTTGGTGAAACGTAGAAATTCGGCAGGCAGGCCCGAAGGTGTTAGCAACGCTTCAGAAGAGCATCACTTTAATAGACTTTGTCCCAATTTCTTCCCGTCCTTTTTTCAACCGCCGAAGCCTCGGCGAAGTGCGGTGCGCCTTTGCGTGAGATGGCTCTGCGTGAACTGATGCACTACTACGCTTCGAGGTCAGCTCCACTCCTTGGATGATTCTTTCTATTTTGCCCCATGCTCAACCCGGGGCGGGAATCCCGTCTTCGCTATCGCTTCGAGCGGGCGAGGAATCCCACCCCACTGAAATCTGGAATTATGCTGATCCGTCTGCTCATCGCGTTTATTATACTTGGACAAATTCCCGTCCAGGCACAGCTTATTGATGACTTTACAGACGGCGACCTGACGTCAAACCCCACATGGTCAGGAAATATTGCAGACTTCATTGTCAATCCGGAGAACGTTCTGCAATTAAACGCAGCGATCGCGGGCAACTCTTTCATTCATACGCCGGTGGCCCTGGGAGATAGCGTGGCGTGGAGTTTTTATTACCGTATGGAATTCGCTCCCTCAGCGTCGAACCGGTTGCGTACATACCTCATGCTGGATTCAGATATTCTGAGCAATGCGAATGGCTATTATGTTGAAATTGGAGAGAACGGAGGCACTGATGCCTTACGGTTGTTGAGATTAGACAATGGTATTGCGTTCGATGTGGCTGGTAGCGATGGAATATTCGGAGGCGATCCTTCAGAAGCGCGGATTCGCATTACGCGCAATGCAAGCGGATCCTGGTCTGCATACGCCGATCTTGCAGGAGGAGAGAATTATACATTGCTCTTTACCACAACAGAAAACACACATCCGTTATCATCAGCAACTGTGTTCGGCTTGGAGTGCACGTATACAGTCACACGCATCGACGCGTTTTTCTTTGATGATATTTTCGTCCGCATTCTAGCACCCGATACCACTCCGGCTACTGTGACCAGTGTTGTTGTTTCTAGTGCTACGCAATTGATTGTACAGTTTAATGAACCATTGGATTCAGCAACTGCTCTTGATCCTGCTCACTACACAATCGTACCCGGAAATGTCTCTCCTACCACTATTGCATTTGTTGACTCAGAACATCATAGTGTAGAACTCCTTCTGTCAAATCCGTTGCAAGCGAATCTCGACTATACTCTTCATGTCAATGGTGTACTCGATCTCGCCGGGAATATTACTACAGCTAATGCGGGATTTCAATACATCGTAGTTCTACAACCAAATCCTTTTGACATTCTCATCAATGAAATCATGGCCGATCCAAGTCCTCCACTTGGCTTACCAAACGCCGAATATCTTGAACTCTTCAATAGTAGCACTGAGGCATTTCAGCTCGAAAACTATGCACTTACCGTCGGATCTACAACGGTATTGTTGCCTGCCTATGTACTGGAACAAGATTCTTATGTGGCTCTCGTGGATATTGGAGATGTGACATTATTTGACGCAGTATCTAATAAGCTGGCTATTGACTTGCCTTCCCTGACAAATACAGGAACGACGATAGAACTCTCGGATGATTTCGGGATATCATTGCATCGCATCGCTTATGATCTGACATCATATCAGGATGCCACACGTGATGACGGCGGGTGGTCTCTTGAACTCATCAATCCATTAGCTCCTTGCCTGCTGACTTCGAATCTCCGCGCCTCGGCTGATCTCACAGGTGGAACTCCCGGACGCAGGAATTCCGTGACAGAAAACAATACGCCAGACACGGCAGGACCTCTCTTGCAACGTGTCTTTCCGGAAAGCGAAACTTCAATTGAATGCGTATTTGATGAAGTGATTACAGAGGATGACCTGATGGTAGTCTTGCAACCCGAACACGCATTCACTGGATTTTCTGTGGAAGACAATATTCTCACAATCACTTTGCAGACACCATTGCAACCAGGGACATTGTATGTATTGATCGTACAAAAGATTTCAGACTGTATTGGAAATATCCGGGAGAATCAAACCCAAACATTTGCACTTCCACAGTCTGTGGAAGTCGGGGATCTCTATATCAACGAAATCCTGTTTGACCCAGGAACAGGCGGTAGCAGATTTATTGAAGTGATCAATGTCTCGAACAAATACATCGACCTCAGCGAACTTATCATTGCAGATATCCAGGGGGATACCATTGCTGCATATCCGGTGGAGACATCATTTCTCTGTTATCCACTTACCATTGTTGCGATCACACCCAATCCACAGGATATCCGGATGCGATACTTCATGCATGATCCTGCACAGATTATTGAGAGTTCATTGCCATCATTCAACAGGACTGCGGGCAATGCGACAATCTATACACGCGCAGGTGTTGTGCTGGACGCTTTTGACTATAGCGCAGACTTTCACAATGCATTGCTGGATGATCCACAAGGTGTATCACTCGAACGTATCAGCACGCAGCTCAATACACAATCACGTGAGACATGGTATTCAGCGGCAGAGTCAGCGGGTTTTGCCACACCGGGGTTACCGAACTCCCAACGTCTGCCGGACTTTACGGGTGAAGGAGTTATTGAAATCGAACCGGAGATTTTTTCACCTGATGATGATGGTACGGATGATTTTCTTATCGTGAGCTTTCCCGGAGTTGCACCCGGCATGCTTGCAACTGTACGTGTCTTCGATACACAAGGGCGTAGTATAGTGCGTCTTGCAGAAAATGTATCTGTAGGTCAGGATGCTGTGATCCGATGGGATGGGATTGATGAAAGTGGTGCAAGGGCGAGGATTGGTCCTTATGTGTTGTGGATAGAATTATATGGCGCAGATGGGACAGTAGAACACTATAAGCGGACATGTGTGCTTGCGGAGAGATTGTAGAATGTGAGAAAGCGAGAATTCCTCGACTACGCTCGGAATGACAAGAGAGAAGAAAAGTCTTCAGTCTGTCGACGGTCCCTGAGCTTGTCGACCGCGTGCCGCCTTAGCTCTAGCGGTGGCGCAAGGGCAGTCTTCAGTCCAGCAGTCCAGCATCAAGTCTTCAGTTAGAAGCTAGACGCCAGAAGCCAATAGCCAGACGCTAGACGCCAGACGCCAGTTGCTAAAAGCCAGAAGCTAATTGCTTTTTTTAATTGAGAATTGAGAATCGAAAATTGAGAATCAACGCCCCCCTCACTTCTGTAGTAACTTATCTTCTTCCTCCTCAATCAACTGATAGCTACCCACTATCCCAAGATGTCCATCTCGCGCACCTGTAATCAACTGGAAAGAAGTGCACTCAAGATCCCTTGAAAAAAAGATGTGATCTACAGGGACTTTAAATAATGACACAGAACCCTCCACCGATGCAGGAATGATATCGCGTCTGCTGTCTGTGAGTTTGCTTTTAAGTTTAAACTCCATCACTTCGTTTGTCCATGATGGTAGATTCAGATCACCGGCAATGACTACTGGATGATCAAGCAAGTCGACATACTCTGAAACTTCATGAAAGTGCCGCCTGATATCTCGATAGGCTTTTGCATCCGATGGCACTCGCGTATGTACACTGATCATATTCACCAGAACATCTGTTTGCAGCTCAATATTCACCAGCAGGTTTGGGATATCCGCTGCAGAAAAAGTGTCTGCAACAATGATTGGAAATTTTGAAAACCACGCCATGCCGAAAGGATCTATTCTTGTCATGACCGCACGATATGGATATGTAGCAGCCAGGTCAGTACGCAGGAAGTCATCCCAATCAGGTGTGTACTCCTGGAACACGATCACGTCAGCAGTGGTATTATGTATTGTCTGAGTTGTGATCTCGAAATCATCCGACAACGATAGATTGATCAGCGCACAAGTCAGTTGCGGCGCTTCACTCTGGGCAGGTAGTCTGAGATTTTGATTCGAGGCGCTTTTGAGATAGATGCATAAGGCTCCACAGCACACAAGACTCGTGTACATCAATACCCGCTGATTGAAGAAAAACAAGAGCATCCCAAGTAAGAGGAAGCCCAACATAATCTGCACGGTAAAATTCGCACCACGTTTGAAGAGAAATAAATCAGGAGTAAATACACAGATCAATACGACCGCTATGAGTAATGCAGCAGAAACTACGATGAGCAATGGATGTCCGAAGATGCGTTTCATCTGTGGCCGCAAAAATACAACAATACAAAGGGCGACATCCGGCTATTTAGCCAATGGTATTCATTGGTGAGTAAAAGACTAACTCAAAATGGTATTCCGCACGGCATCAAGCATCTTGCGTGCTTCCTCTGGATTCGTGGCCTGCACGTATACGCGCAACACTGGTTCTGTGCCCGATGGTCGAATCATTACCCAGGCGCTGTCCGATAGAAAGTACTTGTATCCATCAAGTGTCTCACGTCTTTGCACCTTGTACTGCCCGAAGGATGACCACTTGTTTTCAAGACAACCTGCGATCACGTTCTCTTTCTGGGTATTGGTAATATGAAGATCATCACGGTCACAAACAAACGGACCTACTTCTGCGTAAACCAATTCAATGAGTTCACGCAGTGATTTTCCTGTCTTCGCCATAAACTCGAGGATCACAAGTCCAATCCATATCCCATCGCGCTCAGGGATATGTCCTTTCACCGCAAGGCCTCCTGATTCTTCGCCTCCGACAAGGATATCCTCCTTTGTCATAATCTCGGCGATATATTTAAATCCGATCTTCGTCACCTCACACGGCAGTCCATACTTTTCAGCCATGCGTTGCATTTTGTCAGTCACCGAAAATGTGATCACGACTTTTCCGCTCATGGACCTGTATTTGTGCAAATAGAATAAAAGCAGTAGCAGGATATGATGTGAATCCACAAAATTTCCTTCTGCATCGACCAATCCAATTCTATCTGCATCACCATCATTCGCAAGGCCAAGTGCGAGATCATTGCGCGATGTCATCAAGGCTACAAGTTCACCCAGGTTGCGCAGGATAGGTTCTGGTGCTTGTCCTTTGAAGGAAGGATTGAAATCACAATGCAATAACTCTGCATCAGGAAGGATTCTTGGCAAGACATCCTGACCTGCTCCATACATGGCATCAAACGCAATTTTCAACCCAGAGCGCTTGATCGCCTCGAGATCGAAAGAAGCTATGACATGATCGAGATACATCTGTTCGAGATCAATATCTTCCAACAAGCCATCAGCTCTCATTGCCGAGATATCAGGAATATGTTGCAACGGTTTTACAGGTATCATGTCTTCTACCGCAGCGATATCATCTGGTATCGTAGGACCTCCATACGAAGACTTGAGTTTGAAACCATTATAGGAAGGAGGATTATGACTGGCAGTAATGACTACACCGAGATCTGATTTTGTCCGCACCACACCTAGTGATACCATCGGTGTCGACACAAACTTATGGCCCAGGTATACTTTGATCTTATATGCTCCGAATACTTGCGCACTTGCCTCTGCAAACATCTTGCCGCCGAACCTGCAATCATATCCGATCACAACTTGACGCATGCCACTCTTTTCCATCCAGAGTGCTGTCCCCTCAGCCACACGTTTTACATTATCGACAGTGTATTCATCTGCGATGATTGCACGCCATCCATCTGTGCCAAATTTTATTTTTGTCATGTTTTCTAAGTTGCTTCTAGGTTGTTTCTAAGTTGCTGTCGTAGTTCAAATTGTCTTTCGCCCCTTCAGGGCTGAATCATTGCGTGGTTTTGTTCATTGGGCTACGCCCAATGTTACTGTCTTTTCGCCCCTTCAGGGCTCGCCGCTGAGTTTGAGGACTGAAGAAGTCGACTTTTCTTCTCTCACGATCTCACATTCTGTCTCCCGGCCAAAATAATTCTTTCTTTCCTTTCTTTCTATATTTCCGCACTTTGGAACAAGACACATACAGACACAGAGGTCTTCGCAAAAAACTCATTCAATCCCTCCGCTCGAAAGGCATCCATAACGAAAATGTCTTGCGGGCAATGGAAGAAATTCCACGGCATTGTTTTCTGGACCGGGCATTTGAAGAGTGGGCGTATCGCGACGTCCCTTTCCCTATCGGAAATGAACAAACAATCTCGCAACCGTTTACTGTTGCGTTTCAGACAGAAATTCTGGAGTTGCGGCCCAAGCACAAGATTCTGGAGATTGGAACCGGTTCAGGGTATCAGGCGTGTGTCCTTGCAGAGATGGGCGCTAAGGTTTATACACTCGAACGCCTGGAGCCTCTCTTTCACAGGGCGCAGGTTTTATTGGCTGAACTCGGATATCGAAGGATCCGGTGCTTCCTGCGCGATGGGTATGAAGGTCTACCCCGCTTTGCTCCCTACGATCGTATTCTTGTCACTGCCGGAGCTACTGAAATACCCGAAACCCTTTTGGATCAGTTAGTTATGGGTGGCATGATGGTAATCCCGGTCGGAAAGGGAGACAGCCAGGAAATGCTTCGACTGACAAAGACAGGGAAACACGACTGTCGGACAGAAAACTTCGGACAGTTCCGGTTTGTCCCATTTCTCAAGGGAACCAGTTGATTATCCGCTCAAGGAACCTCTAAAAACCGGCTTTTACAATTTACCCCCCGCCCTAGCGCCTCCGCAGAGTAGCTTCAACGCTCGCGGAAAGGGAGCCTAGATGCTCATTTATTCCCTTTCAGGGGTAGGGGTGAAGTGCCAAATAAACAGTTTTTAGAGGTTCCGCTCAAGAATCGACGATGTTCGATCTTCATCGACCCTCCCCAAAGAACTTCGGTATGGGCGGGGAATCGTCTATTCTTCCTTTATTGAACTTACAGGGCATGAAAGTCGGCCAATTGTACGTTCTCCCCTGCGGAACAAGCCTGTAACCGTATGATGGAAACGTGTATCTTCGCGCGCCTTATGAAAATCCGGTGCTTTTGGGGGGTATTACCATTCATTCTTGTGTTCGTCTGCATTGGCAGCGGGTGCCGGAGCGAGTTCGAGAAAGTCCGCCTTTCAAATGACCCGGAGCTCACTCTTGCTGCGGCGCATAAGTATTATGAAGATGGAGAGTATTTACGCGCACAGACATTGTATGAGTTGATCCTCAGTCAGTATCGTGGACGTCCGGAAGCAGAGACGTTATATTTTCAATACGCATATTCCCATTATTATCTGAAACAATACACTCTGGCATCACACTACTTCAACAACTTCTCCACAACATTTGCGTATAGCGACTCTCGTGAAGAAGCAGATTATATGTCGGCCTATTCCAACTTCCAGCTTTCACCTACGTTCAGACTTGAGCAGAGTCAGACGGTTCAGGCGATCCAGGGTTTTCAGGATTTTGTAAACAGATATCCTACCAGCGCTCGTGTGGCAGAATGCAACAGACTGATCGATGAAATGCGTGCGAAACTGGAAGAGAAAGCATTTGCAGGAGGAGCATTATACTATGACATCGGAGAGTATGAAGCAGCAATTCATTCGTTTGAAAACATGTTGCGTGATTTTCCAGATACCGAACGGGTAGAATTAGTACGTTTCCGGATCCTGCGTGCCGCGTATCTCTTTGCTGAAAAGAGTGTGTATGAAAAACGCAAAGAACGCTATGAGCTCGCAATGGAAAAGTATATGGACTTCACACGGAAATTTCCAAAAAGCAATTATCAGGCAGAAGCAGAGACAATCTATAAAGACTGCCAGGAACAAATAAAAAATCTGAATCAATGACAGACATTAAAAACAAAGCTCAGGGTATAGACCCAAACGTCAGTGCCCGTGACATCCACACACTTGCAGGCAAGACAGGCAATGCATACAAATCTCTGAACATCGTTGCACAACGTGCCAGACAACTCTCGCAGGATCTGAAAAATGAATTGCACAAGAAACTTGAGGAGTTTGCGACGGTCACGGATACAATTGAAGAAGTGCACGAAAACAAAGAGCAGATTGAGATCTCAAAATTTTATGAGCGTCTGCCAAATCCGACCATCATCGCATTTCACGAATTCATGGATGATGAACTGGAGTATCGCCAAATCGGAACTGTAGATGATTCTGATGAAGATTCAGAAGACGAAGGGTAATTCATTCTTCTTCGCACTTACTTAGCGGACTCAAATGCTGCACGGTAAAAAAATCATCGTCGCCATCACTGGTAGTATTGCCGCATACAAAGCAGCATTATTGGTGCGTGCGCTGGTGAAAGAAGGCTGTGAGGTACAGGTACTCATGACTGAATCCGCGAAGGCATTTGTCTCACCTCTGACTTTTTCGACCCTTTCTAAAAAACCTGTTTTCTCCAATATCATTGATGGGGATCAATGGAACAACCATGTGGAGATGGGACTCTGGGCTGATGCAATGGTGATTGCACCTGTGACAGCCAACACGATTGCCAAATGCGCAACCGGACAAGCTGACAATCTCGTCGTAGCTACCTATCTGTCTGCCAGATGCCCCGTTTTTTTTGCCCCTGCGATGGATCTCGACATGTGGGCGCACCCAGCAACAAAATCGAATATTGAACGCTTGATAGCCCATGGTGCACGCATCATCCCTGTCGGCAATGGAGAACTTGCAAGTGGCCTTGTCGGTGATGGCCGCATGGCAGAGCCCGACGACATTGTAAGACATTTGCAGAGTTACTACACAGAACGTCTTTCATTCTCAGGAAAACACGTCATGGTGACAGCCGGGCCTACACATGAAGCAATCGATCCTGTACGATTCATCGGCAATCCTTCTACCGGTAAGATGGGCATTGCTATTGCCGAATCCTTTGCTCGTCGTGGTGCGAAAGTCACATTGATACTCGGACCTGTCCCTTCAAAACCTCCCGCAGATGTGAAAGTGATCCATGTGCAATCAGCTGCGGAAATGTATGCAGCATCAGCACTCGTATTCAAGGAAAGTGATATTGCCATTCTTTCTGCTGCAGTTTCTGATTATACACCCGCACATCCATCTTCGTTGAAAATTAAAAAGGAAGAGGGCCCGGCTCAGCTAGAGCTCAGACGTACTCAAGACATTGCGCAGGAGCTGGGAAAGCAAAAGAAAAATGGACAAATCATCGTTGGGTTTGCGTTAGAAACAGATCATGCCGAAACCCACGCACGCGAAAAACTTGCTAAGAAGAATTTTGACTTTGTCGTACTCAACACACTTGAAGATGCCGGAGCTGGTTTTGGATACGACACAAACAAAGTTAAATTCATCTTCCCCGGCAATGTCGTACGCGCTTTTGAGTTAAAGTCCAAGGTTGCTGTAGCGGAAGACATTTGTCATGCTGTAGCTGAACTGATGCACTGATTACATTTTCCCATCTCTAACTTGAAGAAAGCATGATGCAACGATTTCTCTTAATAGTGTTAGTCTTATTCACAGGCGTGTGTTACAATAGTGGTATCCTGGCCCAGGAGCTCAATGCCACGGTACGATTGACTGTACCCAAATTGCAAACCGCGGATCCAAGAGTATTTCAGACTCTTGAACGATCGGTGCAGGATTTTCTCAATAATCAGCGTTGGACAGATCTCACATACGAGTCAAATGAACGTATCGAATTTGCGGTGCAGATGAATATTACTGAGGAGATATCGCAAACTACGTTCAAGGCTGATTTTGCTTTGCAACTCGTCAGACCAGTGTATGGCAGTGATTACAAGACTTCGATATTAACCCATGTTGACAAAGACATCATCTTCACCTATGAAGAATTCCAGCCTATTGAAGATAGTCGCAACTTTTTTCGGGATAATTTATCTGCAGTGCTCACTTTCTATGCGATGTTGGCGATCGGATTGGATTCTGATTCTTTCGCAGAACTCGGTGGCGATCCTTATTACACCGTTGCTCAGGGTATCATCAATGCAATACCACCCGGGATTGCAGAACAGGATCCAGGATGGAATTCACTTTCGGGGAATAAAACAAATCGGTACTGGCTTATCGAAAATCTGTTGAGTCCCAAAGTGCGGCCGTATCGCGAAGCCATGTATCAGTATCATCGTCATGGTTTGGATATGATGCATAAAGATGTCACAAGTAGTCAGCAGGTCATTCTACAGGCCATTACGTCTACAGATCAGGTGCGTGAATCTTATCCTACAGTCATGGTCACAAGAATGTTTGTGAACGCCAAATCGGATGAGATCATTGAGATTTTCAAAGCCGCAGACTCTACCACCAGAAACAAGGTGATGCAAATCATGCGTCGTCTTGATGTGACGAACAGCAATAAGTACAATGTCCTCCGGTGATCGTGTGCGTCTTGCGATTTTTGCGTCCGGAGCAGGATCGAATGCTCTGAAGATCATTGAGCATTTTGCTGCGAATCCGGATATCAGTGTAACGGCGATCATTTGTAACAATCCAAACGCCGGCGTTATCGCACATGCCCGTGAACATCAGATCCCCACATTACTCATTACACGCAAACTGCTCAATGATCAGGAATGGTTCCTGACACAACTCAATGGATTTGGTATTGACTATATCGTGCTCGCTGGATTTCTCTTGTTGATACCCGAATACTTAGTTGATGCATTTCCGGAAAAGATCATCAATATTCATCCGGCTCTTCTTCCAAAGTATGGCGGAAAGGGAATGTATGGCATGCGAGTACATGAGGCTGTCCAGGCTTCAGGTGATACGGAGTCAGGGATTACAATCCATCTTGTGAATACGCATTATGATGAAGGCAGGATTGTCTTCCAGAAAAGTGTGTCTCTTGCGCCATCTGATACTCCAGACCAGATCGCAGAAAAAATACACTTGCTTGAGCATGCGTGGTATCCGAAGGTGATTGAAGAGTGGGTGGACGGAAAGTGAGAGCAGTAAAGAGCGAGTTACTATACACTCAAAAAAATAAGGGCAGCCAAACATCTTGACTGCCCCTCCAGTCTCTACATCAAAGAGACAGGATTCAACCAAACTTCCTTATTGACGATGGATGGTTTAGTACGATGACTTGTGTCGTCAGTACTACGCTAAAGGACTGTGCAGAGTGGAGAGGGTTGCGTGATCCATAATGGAAGTTGCAAACTTCCGGAATAGACTTTCGTTACTCCAAAGTTGCAAACTTTGGATAAGGTAATTGGTCATGATATTGAAATCCGAAGTTGCAAACTTCGGATAAGGAGACGTACTGTTAGAAGTGACAGGCTTAAGTCGCCGATACTGGCTTCACCTCTACAATAAGCCTGAAGCCATTCCCATGAATATTGACGATCTCGATGTTCGGATCATTCTTGAGATACTTCCGCAGCTTGGTCACAAAGACATCCATGGATCGTGCTGTGAAATAGTTGTCCTCACCCCAGATTTTGGTAAGCGCTTCGTTGCGCGTAAGCACATCGTTGATATGGATACAAAAGAGTCGGAGGAGATGCGCTTCCTTCGGTGATAATTTCTCTTTTTGTTGCTTCTGGCCATCATCATATGAAAGGACACGCAAAGGATAGTTGAAGAGATATTTTCCGATTTCAAACTCTCTGATTTCTTCTTTGGGATCTGGCTCTTTCTTGCTACGGCGCAAAATGGCTTGAATCCTGAGAAGAAGTTCCTCAGAGTTGAACGGTTTAGAGATGTAGTCGTCGGCACCAATCTTGAATCCCTCCAGCACGTCTTCCTTGAGATTCTTGGCTGTCAGGAAAATGATCGGCATCGTTTTGTCTTGTTCACGGATTTCCTTCGCGAGAGTAAAGCCATCTTTCCTCGGCATCATCACGTCGAAGATGCATAGGTTGAATTTTCCTCTGCGATAATTTTCATATCCCTGTACCCCATCAGTAGCAAGAGTGACGTCAAAGTCATGCATCTCGAGGTAAGACTTAAGGACGTCTCCAAAATTTTGGTCATCCTCTACGAGCAGAATCTTGTTGTTGTTTTCCGAATTGTTTGACATAAAAGAAAGTGTGTCTTGTGTTTTTCGATTGTCAGGTGTCAGGCGGCGTTTTGTTTGAGAATTTTATGTGGCAAATAGATGGCAAAGCTACTTCCTTTACCGGGTTCGCTATCCACGGTGATCTTACCCTGATGCGCGTCGGTGATTGCCTTTACATAACTCAAGCCGAGGCCAAAGCCTTTGACATCATGGAGATTGCCGGTAGAAACACGATAGAATTTTTCAAAAATCTGTTTCCGGGCGTCTTTCGTCATACCTATGCCTTTGTCTTGCACTATAACTTCGAGCCCACCCTGCACATTGCGCGTGTGTACGGAAATCTCTGGGGCCTCCGGGGAGTATTTATTGGCATTGTCGAGCAGATTGTGGATCACGCTGGACAAGTGGGTCGCATCTCCCTGGATTACCGGATCGGTCGCCTCCAGTTTCATCGTAATATGGCCTCCCCGTCGCTGAACCTGAAGGTTTACATTCTCGATAGCCTGCTCGATGACAATATGCATATCGACATCTGAGACTTTCAGGGAAAACTCCTTTTTGTCGATGAGTGCCATCTGGAGCACCTTTTCCACCTGACTCAGCATCCGCTTGTTCTCCTGTTTGATAATATTCGAAAATCGCTCAATCTTCTCTTTCGAAGTGATCACCATGGGCGAGAGGATAGAATCGGCTGCCAGTGAAATCGTCGCTATCGGGGTTTTGAACTCATGGGTCATATTGTTGATAAAGTCTGTCTTCATCTCCGAGACTTTCTTTTGTCGAAAAATGACCCAGATCGTGTAGCTGAAGCAAAACAGAATAAGCCCGGTGAAAATAATTGTACCAAGAAGAGTCGGGATGAACGATGACCACAGCCACGTCCTCTTATTTGGAAAATGCACTTTGAGCGCTCCGGGAGATCCAGGTACATCATTTGGAAACAACATAACCTGATAGGGTGAATTGAACAAGGTGCTATGATCCGGCTGACCACTCGTGGGCATCGGAGCTGGACTCGCATTCGTATCTACCGCCGGGATCACATAATTGTCATTGATCGCAATAAATCCATTTGTCTCATTCGAGAATATCCCATAGTCATACATGATGTCGATGCCTTTATCTGCAAGCTCCTGGTGCAGCATTTTTCGCAAATCCGTGAGCTTGATCCGTTCGTCGAGTTCAGGTGGATTCAGGTTCTTTCGGCTCTCTTTGATTCCATACATATACTTCTGTTTCAGCCATTCATCCGGACCAGACAGCAATGAAATAAAGGCTTCGTCTTTGAACAAGGTATCCTCGAGACGGTCCAGATTGGACAGATAGTCAACCTTGCCGGCGTCTGATTCTTTCAGGAATTGTGTAGTCTCACGTTCGATAAAAACTGAAGAGCGTTTCCCTGTTGATTCGAGATACTTGAGGATCTGTTGATCCTGAATTTCGATCCAGGCCAGCCTTTCACGGACGGCGTTGAGCGCGTCAAAAACGTTGGCATCAAAGCGCGACTCCTGAAGTTGGATCGCAGAACGAAACCAGTATATCTGAATCAGGGCAGTTCCGATCAGGCCCAGCGACATGAGCGCGATGATGGTCCATATCGCGCGCTTATTCATAGAGTTGGCAGGTTTGTGATGGAAAGAACATAGTCGTAATTCTCAAAATTATCCATGTCCGGAACATGCTCGTCGATTTAACGGCCATTTAACGTTTGTTTAAGTCTGGTGCCATTTTCTGCTGATTAGCTTTGCAAGGATCAAATCAGTCTGATTTTCAACAATTCAAAATGCAAAAGTCATGAATAAATGGTATTTCTCGTTCGTGTCCGCTGTACTCCTCTGCAGTATTGCCGGTCACTTAGATGCTCAGGAAGCTACAGAGCAATCCTCAGGAACCAAGATCATCATAATCGAAGAAAGGATAGACGCGCAGGGAAATAAGACGGTGACACGGGTCGAGCGTGAGGGCGACTTCACGGATGAAGAGATCAATCAGATCATCTCCGAAGAGAATGGCGGCGTAAAAATTGAAACTATCAAAACCGGTCATACGGACAAGGGCTACCTCGGTGTCATGATTGCCGATGCTAATGGTGGTGTGAGGATCACGGAAGTGGTCGAAGGAAGTCCTGCTCAGGCAGCTGGTCTTAAAGCAGGTGATGTCGTGATGGCAATAGGTAATTCTGAAGTCGCAAACATGGAAGCACTGGTAAGTGTGGTAAGCTCCCACAAACCGGGAGAAGTGATACAAGTGCATTACGTCCGTGATGGTGCTTCGGCGACTCTTACCGCGACATTAGCCCTACGCGAAGAAGCAATTATATCAGATGCCTTTGAATGGGATGAGCACGTCAAGGACATGAAACAGCATGAAATGGATATGCAGAAGCACGAAGAAGACATGATGCTCCATGAGAAGATGATGAAAGAACATGAGGGGAAATTCAAAACAGAAAAGGAAAACAGCAAACCGCGCTTCGGAGTAAATATCGATGACGCAGAAGGCGCAGGAGTAGTTGTCACGAACGTCTATGAAGGCTCACTTGCTGAGCGTGCAGGACTTCAGGAAGGCGATGTGATCACATCATTCAATGGCGTAGAAGTGAATTCTGCCAATGAACTCATCGAAGCTGTACAGGCTGCACCTGCTGATGACAAAGTGAAGGTGAACTTCCTGCGTGATGGGAAGAAGATGAAAGAGAAGGTGGTGTTTGAGAAGACATAGGGGGAAATTCTCGATTCTCAATTATCAATTGTCGATTAAAAGCGAAGAAGGAAGTGATTCTTTCTTCGCTTTTTTTATTTGATGAATAAGCAACCAGCTGATGGCTGTTGGCTTCTAGCTTCTGGCTACTAGCTACTAGCTACTAGCAAAAGACTGCCGGACTGTGGACTGTGGACTGAAGACTGCCGGACTGTGGACTGCGGACTGAAGACTGCCGGCTGCAGACTGAGGACTGATCTAGTGTTCTTTAATCTCAACATTCTCTGTTCTATGCAAAACAAAATACTTGTCTTTGCTATCTCCTGAAATACTCATCGAACTGATATCAAGATTCCGGACATCATCAAACACCAATGCCGGCCGATAATCTGCTGATTCAATACTGAGTTTGATATTTCTCATCTTGATGCCATCCACATGCCGCACATACAGTCCCCATGCGGGTAACTCACCAAACATGGAATACTCAGGATAGTCTGCAACTCTCTCAGGCACATCATCCAACCGTGAGAGCGGCATCTGTGCAAGTCCATCATTGCCTCTGCCCGGATATAGAATTTCAATATTCTCGAGCGTGACATTTTCTATGGGATGTCCGGGTATACCTGTGATGGACGATGGGAATGTATTGTGAAAGAATGGCAATTCGGGTCCACGTATTTCGTATGCGTAATCAGGACGCTCGAATGACACCTGCACCATGATGTTCTTAATCGTGACATTCTTCAATGATGCTACAGGTCCTGTTGCATTTCGCTTTCCCAATCGGATAAAGATGGCATTGCCGGTATTTACTGCCTGCACATTATTCACCATGATATTTTCCAGTGTACCGCCGTCCACACATTCGATGGCGATGGCAGAACGGAATGTATCATAGACTTTGATATTCTCAATAATTACATTCTTAAATCCGCCGTACGATCGGGTTCCAAACTTTATCGCACTGGCACTGGAACGCACCGTACAATTGGCGATATAAATACTATCACAAGAATGTGCAGCCGAATGTGACTTCAGACAAATTCCATCATCGGCCGCGTTGACAAAGCAATTGGTTATGCGTACGTTTCGACAGTCTGAAATATCGATACCGTCATTGTTCCAGTAGGCATCGCTTTCTGTGCGTACGCTATCAATGATGATATTCTCACAGAGATCATGTGTTTGTACCCAGCATGCGGCATTTTTCAGTGTCACATTTCTGACGATGATACTCTTACAATTCACAAACTCGATGAGCTGAGGACGGATATAATGCTGAGGTCTCATCTCGATGAAATTATAATCAATACTATCGATTTGCCCTGCATGAAACAGGCTATCGATATGTAAGGCGAGCTGCCTGCCTTGTCCGTCTATCTCTCCTCTACCGGTAATGGCGATATTGTTTTGTCCCTCAGCCATCACCAAAGCTTTCCACCTGTTGAGTTTGACATAATGATCCGGATCTGTACTTCCGAGCAGTACTGCATTCTCAAGCAAATGCAATTCGACGCCGGACTTCAAGACAATACTCCCTGACAGAAAACGACCTGCTGGTACGACTACCCGACCGCTGCCATTTAAATGAGCAGCATCGATTGCGTTTTGGATTGCGATTGTATTCAGTGTGAGGCCATCGCCTTTTGCGCCGAAGTCAAGGATGTTAACGTCCTGGGCAAAAGTGAGTGTGTGATACAGGACCAAAAAAATGAATAGTAATAGTCGCATAATAAAATCCAAGAAATTGATTCTCACAAAGACACAGAGACCACAAAGAAAATGCATTTGAAATCCTCAGTGATCTCTGTGCTTCCGTGAGAATTTCTTATTGCGTTGGCTTGTCGCGCAATCCCTAAAAATACTTCCTCTGCTCCTCCCTCTCCCTTATCACCGGATCCTTTGGCACAAACGTAATATCCATAAACTCCACTTCTCCTTTCGGTGTGATCTTCAGCATCAGCGATTGATAGGGTTTAAACTCAAAGTTTCTCTTAATAACATTGCCATTGATGTTGAGTGTCAGCTCCCTGAAGTCTGATTTCTGCATGGAGGACTGACCCGAGTATATCGGATACTTTAAATCCTTTGATGGCATTTGTGCAAGGAATAAATAGTGCGTACCATCCTCCTCTACTCTGCACCAGTATTCAGGAATACTATCACCCTGGATAAGCGGAGGATGATTAATGACCTTGTTGAAATCATCAGATACATTTTGCAACGCAACTAATTCAGTGAGCATGTCTGCATAGTCATCGGATTTCATTTTCCCTGGTTGCCTTGGTGAGCGTTTCAAACATATTGGCAATCCTTCCCTGGCCAATTCCAACACTCGCCTTACCGTCCGAATATCCATGTACTCCACATCAATATATAACATGCTAAACTCTGCATCTCCAACTTTGAGCTTTACCGTTCCTCCCTCTCTTTTCATAAGAGAGCAGGGGTGGGTTTCTCCCCTCTCTTCGTAAGAGAGGGGCCGGGGGTGAATTCTCTCAGCTTGTTCCAGGAAATGTCTGTTGATCCATAACGGATTATACCCTTCTAATTCCTTTGGTGGATTGATATACCTCAATTCATATTCGCCCCAAACCCATACACGTTGTCGCTCTGGAGGATAGGCACCTTTCATCACTGCATCTTCGTAAGGAATGTACATTGCGACATCAGAGTAGGTCTTTCCTTTTTGCATGATGCCCGAAACTTTCCCGATGTATCCATTGAAAGCAGGCAGCTCAGGTGTCAAACTTCCATCCGGTCCGAAATAGGTCGTCGCAAAAAAATCAATTGTATCAGAACCTTGTGGATTGTATGGCATCCCATGATACACATGATAATTGACTCCTTGAGCAAACAATGCATCCGCTACCATTTTCAGATCAGCGGTTTGTTCCTGTCGCAGATACGTGGCAGGAAATCCATACATACAGGTAAATGTCTCGCTGGATACAAGTCTCTTAGATGCCAGGCATGCAGAAGAACTCACGATGCGGGAATAGTTAGGATTGTTCAGCATCGCTTCCGTCTCCGGGATATCGATAAGAGCGTAGGTCGTCATCACATCGGTCGGTGCACCCAAACATTGTACACGCGACCACGCATTGAGTTCCTTACATTTCTTCACGTAGGGTTTATAAAACCCATTCGTCACATAGTCATCGAGGTGCAACATGTACTCGTATCGGACATCCGGGAATGAATCGATACCTATTTCCATAAATGGAATGATATCATAGCCAAACGTTTCTTTGAATGTCTGTTCAAAACCCGGAGTCCAGATCTTGTTAGTTGCATTGAGTTTGATCTCCCATGAATCTGTGAACAATGCCGACTTCGAACCTTGCAATGCTTCCTTCAATGCATCACTAACTGATCCTGAAAATGAGTAAAACGCATTACTGTCAAGATGATTGATCACGAATTGTGTGTCCGGATACTCCCAACTAAAAGTCAGTAGCTGCTGAAAGTTTGTGTCTCCATAAATGTGCGTTCTGAACTCCTTGCTGATATTGCTTCCAGCTACAGGCCATGCACTTCCGAATGTAAAATCACAAGCAAGCCCGATCGAGTCAGCATACAACTTTGTAAAGGCTATGATCTCTGACCATTCCGGACTGAGCCATTTTTGAGCAGTGGTATCTATCGGATAATGCCTGTTGTAGTTTCGCGCATACATCGCCTGATAGCGATACAAAGGATATACCCATGCAATCTCTACACCACCAAAATTGTTCTCTTTTGTCCAATCTAACTGATACTTGACATCGGATTTCTTGATCTCGGTGGCAAACCACCACCAACGGGTGAGGGGTTTGGTTGATGGGTAGAATTGAGGGATTGAGATATCAGTTGCCTCAAGTGCAGGATTTGTACATCTGATGATAATGCTGAGCGCAATGAGACAAATAAATAAAGCCGGCGTTGATAGCTTCATTGCAGAAAATTAACCACATGTAAAAATCCCTGTCTCTGTGTCTTTGTGAGAAATCGGAACTACGATTGTTCATTACTCCATCCCCTGGAATCTAAACCCATCCAAAAACAAATTCCCTTTTTCCTCGGCAATCTCGTCCTGAGTATACACAAACAGGACACTGATAAATTGTCCATCAGTCCAACCTTTTACTTTCCAGTTATTCTCTTCCGCATCATTCCAATAGTCAATAATCCCCCGGGTATCTTCTCTTTCCTGCAATGTATGGCCGTGCCCATAGCCAACGGAAGCAGTAATCTCAAAGGCATCCTTCAGGAACTCCATGTAATCAATCAATATCTCTTCCGCCTCCAACAAATCTGCAATGGGATCTGCAAGCGCTACGCAGACAATACCATAGTTCATTTCTTCATCTTCGCATTCGGCAGTGTATACGATGGAAGAATCAGGACTATAGCTCATGTCGAAAAAGACCGTATCACAAGAGAAAAACGCGGAACAACCTGAGTCTCCAATCTCATATTTCTGGAAAGATTGACTGAATGTATCGTGGGAATAATTCAATAAGACCAGAATCAATATCAGTTTTTTCATTGTCATCAATTTGACGCTGTCAAAACTAAGTAATTTGTACATGCACTATTGAGTCAAGTGTATTCTCTTCGCAGTTTCTTGGTGCGAAGTTGCCCGCCTGAACGAAGAGTCAGGCAGGCAAGCTTCGCACAGGTTTAGGCTAACTCGTACCCCGTACCTCGTAACACACCAACAATTGAATTACCTTAATACCATAAAACCATCTGTCATGAAAACACATTGCCTTCAATTCTTTACAGGATTATTCTGCATCCTGATATTGACTTCTGCCTCCAACTGCACAAGCAAAACCGCCTCCGCTCCCGATCCATTATTCCTCAAATGCTGGACTCATGCTTTTGAAGAGGATGGTCAGGATGGTATTCAGAACTTTAGACCGTGTGCGACCCATACCCTCCCCGCCGCGAGATATCGCAATACATTTACGCTCAAGGAAAACGGAGAGGTTGGGTATTCTGTCTTAGCGCCCAATGATGCGCATACGACGGAGAATGGAAAGTGGACTTATAATGTAAGGAGTAAGAAGCTCAATGTTGGCAGTACGGAGTATGAAGTAGTAGAACTTAAAGATGATCTTTTAAAACTAAGATCATAAAGAGTAAAGCCGGACCCAATCCCCTCGACACTTCAGCAAGCTCATCTACAACCCCAACCTTTAGGTTGGGTATGACGCAACAACCCCAAACCTCTAGAAGGATGTGTCATCTATAACCCCAACCTTTAGGTTGGGGTATGACGCAACAACCCCAAACCTCTAGAGGGATGTGTCATCTATAACCCCAACCTTTAGGTTGGGATATGACGCAACCACCCCAAACCTCTAGAAGGATGTGTCATCCATAACCCCAACCTTTAGGTTGGGGTATGACGCAACCACCCCAATCTTCTCGGGGCTTTAGCCCCGCGTATCCTACTCGATGGGCGTAAGAGATTACAGCATTCTTTCATTTCGGGCTTTGGGCCCCAAAAATAGATTTTGGTCATTCAAAGAATAGTTAATAAATTTCCACCACCAACATTTTCTCTTTGCACGTAAACCATCTATTCTATGTCATACGTAAACATTTGGATCCATGCTGTGTGGGGAACAAAAAACCGTTACCCATTTCTTACTAAAGAACTTCGGCCTCAGGTCTTTTATCATATCAAGACCAATGCAAAACAGAAAGGGATTTATCTCCCTTTTCTGAACGGCTATGATGATCATGTGCATGCATTAATATCCTTACAGGCGGACCAGAACATTGCAAACTTGATGCAATTGATTAAGGGTGAGTCATCCTATTGGTTCAATCAGCAACACTGGATACGGGGAAAATTCGAATGGGCAAGTGAGTATTATGCTGCTTCTGTGAGCCAGTCATTGCTGCCGGTTGTCAAAGAGTACATACGAACTCAAGAAGAGCACCATAGAAAGATGAACTTTGCGGAAGAGTGCCAGGAGATCTTGAGGGAATTTTTGAAGTATCAGGATTTAGAAACGACACCTTGAAAAGGCGCCTGCGCTATTGTGACGTGTTGGGACGCCGCCTTAAAGGCGGCTAACATGGGTTGGCTCCGTCTGTAACCCCATGCTAAAGCATGTGGTTATTGAAATGATGAGATGCTTGTTCGCGCACATATTTTACGAATCATCTATCTCCCCAACCTTAGGCTGTGTTATATCAAGGCTAATCCATAACACCCCAACCTTCAGGTTGGGGTGTGGCGTATCTACTATACTCTTTATCGGGCTTTAGCCCGGCGTGCCTCTGTGTTGTTGGTGGGACGCCGCCTTAAAAGGCGGCTAGCATAGGCTGGGACTGCCTAACCCCCATGCTAAAGCATGGGGTTGAGAATCATGCTTGTTCTCCCAAATCGTCTAATGCATATGGTTATGGAAAGATGCTTGTTCTCCCAAATCGTCTAATGCATCATCTATCACCCCAACCTATAGGTTCGGCTGTGACGTATCAAGCCCATCCATAAAACCCCAACCTTTAGGTTGGGGTGTGACGTATCAACTTTACTCCTTCGGGGCTTTAGCCCCGCGTGCCTTAGAGCAGGCGACTCTTTTCGAAATTTCTGTTCGATAACAAAAATCAAATCGAGTAGCTGAATTCCATTCTTAACTTTGGATCATTAAATAAACAAGCAATGAAAAACATAGCTAAAAGCACATCCCCGCAAATGCGACTTTTGAGTTTGATCGCATTATTGCTCTTCACTGTTATGAGTTGTACTCCTGAAACGAAAGAACAGGAGGCTACGATGTCAAAAGAAGAATTGATTGCTGCAGGGGCAGAACTGGACAGTTTGTATCTCATCGCTTTCAACAAAGGAGATGTGGATGCACTGATGAAACTGCATTGGAATAGTCCTGAATTACTTTCTTATCCTCCAGGTGAACAGCAAGTAAAAGGATACGACGCAATAAAAGCTTCTTACGCCAAAGACTTTGCTTCCAGCAAAGGTGCAACGCTTGAATACCTGAGTGTTGTGAATGTCCCCTTTACTGATGGCGTCGCAGGGTACGGGAGATACAGATGGACAATGCCGGTTGAAGGTGGCTCGCATATGGTAATGACTGGTCGTTATTCCGACATCAAAGCTTTTAAGGACGGCCAAATGGTGATTGTGTTTGACCACTCATCTGTTCCGATGCCACCGCCACCATCTGATTCCACGCATGTGCAATAGAAACGGTGAAGCTGAAGCTGGCCCTTCGACAAGCTCAGGATCCGGGTAAAACCGGAATATCGAGAGGGGTCTGAAGAAGAGTTTGAAGTTTTGAGCTTGCGTGTAGAGTGTCCCAGTTACTCTCAAAATTCAAATATTCATCAAAACGACCGAATCGCTCCCACATTGACATCAAAGTTCTTCGGAAAATTAAGTTGCGCGCCAGCATCGCCATCGATAAAGCTCTGTGCCCATGACTCAGTTTCATCGATCTCGCTTGAACTCCAATAAATATTTTGCACAAAACCACCAATGGCAATTCTATTGAGATAAAGTTTGTTCAATTCATTCTTACTGGGTAAATACCAGTCAATGAATCCACCCAGCACCAGATTATTGCATATGCGCGCTGCTATTCCCATTTCTGAACAATCACCTACAATTTCCGTAGTGTTTTCTTGTCCGGTTCCAAGAGCAATGCCATTGGCTCCGGTAAGATCACCGGCACATCCCCACTCGGCATTCACAGACTGGTCACTCGGTGCGGCAATAAGGCCGTGTGTTTGTCCTAACACATAACCAGGATCTCCAGGTTGGAAAATGTAGGCAATGATACCGCCACCAAATTCTCCACCCACGCCCATGGGCACCGAAGCGGAACTCACCGTTAACTTTTGCCATGCACTTCCATTATACACTTGCATCTCACCTGTTGTAGTACAATCGGTGCACCAAACCATCAAGCCTGCAACAGGAGTTGATATTGCATTGCGCTGGATATAGGTCATGCGGGGAGGTAAAAATCCCTGAGTGGTTGAAGAGATATCCAACTTGGCAGATTGCGCAGGACTCGTGGTCCCAATACCAACGTTGTTTTGCGCAAAGGATGTGCAATAGGAGAGCAGTAAAATGAAACAGACATGAATTCCTTTCATAAGGAATGCTTTTACATTGTGCTTATCGTATGATGAAGGTACTTGGTTTTACTGTTGTGTTCAGCGCTTGCATAGGGTATAAGTACATATCGTGAGGATATGGTAATATATTATGAGGGTGTGGTTGAAGAGCAAATTCTCTTGTGCCTCTACAGGGCTCAAAAGTCTTGAAGGATTGTAGCTCATCAAAAAACAATTCCGAGAAGTGAAGGTCCTGATGCAAACAGTATTTGAAGACAATGAGCTCCATGTCAAAACAGTTAGTGGAAGCTGTTGCAAAGGCGATTGAACATAGACTTACCGGAAGTTTGAGACATTGAAGAAGGAAAGCATGGGGCATAGTTCCTCGACTACGCTGCCAATGACAAGTTTCAAAGTACTAAGTCATCAACCCCATTTTTAAAGGCTAGTTCTTTTGTCATCCTGAGCGATCTCTACAAAGTAGAGAGAGTCGAAGGATGACAGAATGCCTGAACTTTCCATTTCGAGGGAGTGAGGAGCGTAGCGACAATCGAGTCGAGAAATCCTGTTGGTCAGTAATGGATCTCTCGACTCACCATTCGTGCTCCTCGTTACACTCGGATCACTCATTGCTCGCTCGAGATGTTGGGAGGGTGATCGTTTGCATTCTTCGACTCGTCGCTGTGCTCCTCGCTCAGAATGACAAGCGAGTGTTAGATTTGGTCATTTGCAACAGGTATAGTGCGCAGCGGTATAGAGAACTCGGAATGACAAAAGAGAGCATAGATACATGTAGCGCGCACCTATGTGTGCGCCATGTTCAGGTTAATCATTCGTTTGCACATCGTCAATTCTGACTGCGATTTCAACCAAATAGCTATCATTGTTCAATGAATACATACACTCCGAAACACATCAGCACAATGCTCTTCGTGAGCATCCTCCTTCTCTCCTGCTCCAATAACCAGGAAATTCCGCCATCAACTACTCTATCGAATATCATGCTGGGAACATGGCGGCTCATCGAAGGCACCGTGATCACAGGCAGTGATACGGTCATTACGGATTATACCAAGGATCGCTCCATGCTGAAGATCATCAACGAAACACACTTTGCTTTCCTGATGCATGATACACATGAGGGCAAGGATTCAACTACGGCAATGTTTGTCGCAGGTGGTGGCAAATACACGTACAAAGACAGCGTGTATATTGAATCCCTGGAGTACTGCAACGCGCGTGAATGGGAAGGAGAAGATTTTACATTCAAGATCTCCTTTCGCAACGATACACTTACACAACACGGCCGGGAAAAGGCGGAAGAAGCTGGTGTCGACAGGCTCATCATTGAAAAGTATGTGAGAGCTAAGTGAGGAGGGATGCTGCTGGCAAGAAGCTAGAGGCTAGAAGCCAGAAACTCTCAAAACATACCTCCCAAATTCTTCGTTACTACACTATGAGTAAAACAAATTCAATCCCCGTCATCTGCATTCTCTCTGCCGGCTTGTTTCTGATTTCATGCTCGAAGGATGACAATACTGACTCTGATCCAAATCAGGCAGCATTCAAGGGCGACTTTGTTTCTGCGGTGCATCAAACTAGCGGAAGCGCCAGTATCGATCAGGATGAAACCACATTGTCACTGACAAACTTCAAAACTGACAGTGGACCGGACCTGAATATGTATTTAGCCACAAGTATCACCAATGTTGTGAATGAGTACATCGACCTGGGAGATATCAAAGGCATAGACGGGAATTATACCTACGATCTGCCGGACAATGTGGACTTCGCAGATTATAAATATGTCGTCGTCTGGTGTGTCGCTTTCAATGTCAATTTTGGTAGTGCAGAATTGATGGCGCAGTAATCGTTGTTTGACATCACTGTGTATCCATCAACCTTGATCAAAACACATCACATCCCAATTCACTCTTTTTATCAGTCCGAGGTACTCATGTTCGATGGTCATTTCGGAATCCACTGAGATCGACTGGATCTTCTTCTCAGGAAAGTATTTGTGCGGCGTATGTAATGGCAATCAGTGTCACAAGAAATATCTTGGTGGTAGAATTCAGCATGAAATGTAAAATGTAAAATGTAAAATGGGGACCTTAACTTATATATTTTGACTTTTACATTTTACATTTTGACTTCCCGTTACCCCCGACCACGGTAATATCATCATCTTTAGCGCTATGTCACATCAGAACGCCCGGAAACTGGTGGCTATCATGTTTACCGATATCGTTGGGTACTCTGCCTTGATGCAAATCGATGAGGAAGCAGCTATCAAAGTCAGAGCATGTCATCGCGAGGTCTTCGAGAGACAACATCAGTTGCATGACGGTCAGATCATCCAGTATTTCGGAGACGGTACACTGAGCATTTTTGAAAGCGCTGTGCAGGCAGTTGAGTGCGCAATCCATATGCAACGACTTTTTAACGAAGAAGAAATCGTTGTGCCTTTACGCATTGGATTGCATAGCGGTGATATCGTGCATAGCAAAACAGAAGTGTATGGTGACGCAGTCAATGTTACTTCGCGCATTGAAAGTATGGGCGTTGCCGGTGCTATTCTGCTATCAGGAAAACTCAACGAGGAACTCAAAAATCAGAAGCACATCTCAACCCGGTCGCTGGGAAAATTTGAGTTCAAGAATATCACCGATCCGATAGAAGTCTTTGTGGTCACGAATGATCATGTCGAGATGAGATTAATCGCATCGATGAATGAACTATATAAACAGGGCAAATTCAAACAACAAACAAAATCGATTGCAGTCCTTCCTCTTGTGAATATGAGTTCCAGTGAAGAGAATGAATATTTCAGCGACGGAATGACAGAGGAAATCATCAATGCACTGGCAAAAATCAAGGAACTGAAAGTCACATCGAGAACTTCATCTTTCTTTTTTAAGAACAAGAACATTCCGATTCCAAGTATTGGTCAGCAACTCAATGTCTCTACGATTCTAGAGGGAAGTATCCGTCTGGCTGGAAATAGAATGCGCATTACGATACAATTGATCGATGTGGCCAATGACTCACACTTCTGGTCCGAGACCTTTGACCGATCGCTGGAAGATGTGTTCGCTGTGCAGGATGAGATCAGTTTGTTGATAGCTGACAGGTTGAGGGCACATCTTGGCTATTTCCAGATTGTAGACAAGCTCGTAGTCGCTCCGGATATAGATGTTGAAAGCTATCAGCAATACTTGAAAAGCAGGTATCATATGCTGAAGATGAGTAAGCCTGATATCGAGTTGGGACTTGAACTATTACAACAAGTGATAAAGGACAATCCGCAATTTGCCTTAGCACACTTTGGAATTCATCATGGCTATGCGATGCTGGGCACACTTGGATTGATGCCGGCCGGTGAAGCCTTTCTCAGGGGAAAGCCGTTTTTGGACAGAGCCATAGAATTGGAACCGAATCTCGCGGAATGCCAGCTCCACCTTGCATGGATCTCGTTTCTTCAGGACTGGGATGTCGAAGGCGCATATCGTCATTTGCAAAAAGCATTCGAAATACGTCCGACAGGGGATTTCTATTCATCGACGTCGTGCATCCTGGTAGCCGAAGGAAAATTTGAAGCTGCCCTGCAGTACATTGAGACAGCGATGGAACTTGATCCATTTTCAGAGATCAACTATCACTTGAAAGGATTTATTCTATATGCGCAGGAAAAATATGCAGATGCTATTGTGCAGTTTGAAAAGTGTATCAGCCTAAGACCTGATTCACAGGTTTCGCTGATGTATTGGGGTCAGTCGTTGTTGCTTCTGGGAAATGCAAAAGCAGCATTGGATTTCTTTCAAAATCTCTCTGATGAAAAAAGTGCGTTGATGCGATTGGGAGGAACAGCGCTGGCTTATGCGGCATTAGGAGACCGGGTCCGCGCTATACATTGCATTACAGAACTTGAGTCTGCGTTGCAGTCTGATGAGATGGACAGAGCATTGAATCTCCTCATCCTGTGTAAGACTGTCATGGGAGATCAGGAAGAGGCGATATATCTTATCGGGCAAGGTGTGACCAGCCGACTACCCATGATGGTCTATCTGCCTATAGAACCCCTTCTCAAACCACTTCGCACGAATCCACGTTTTCAGGAATTGATGGGAAAGGTCTTTGGAGAGAAGTGAATGAGAAATGGAAGTCTACGCAGAGCGACTTTCATTCCTCTAATGGGATTTTAAACAATCACGCCTCAGGACTTTGGTGGATTCTGATTTTGTGGAGGCAACGGTGTCTTTGACTTGATATAATTCAACACCTTCCGTGTCACACGACGTCGCAGATCACGGATCATATCAGGCTCAGCGGATTTCGCCGTAAAGAGCAGTTTGAGATCTACGACATCTTTTGTCAGATGGGTGATCTTCACTACAAAACTCCCTGGTTCGATGATGTGATGAAATTCGCTTAACGTGGAATTCAACTCATGTTCAAGGCTCTCAAAGTTTTCTACCTGCGCAATCATGATCTGGAAGTCGATACTGATGCGGCGCTGATCACTCTGTGTATAATTGATGATCTCGCTATTGTACACAGTTGAATTCGGAATGAAAATGATATCATCATCATCGTTGAGGAACGTGATCTTGTGCAGGCCCATGTCGAGAATCTTTCCTTTCATCTGGCCGATCTTTACGTAATCATTGATGAGCATGCGTTTAGAAAAACTGAGGATGATGCCACTGAGGATTTCTGCGATAAAATCTTTGGTGACAATGGCTACTGCCGCTGCGACGATCGACAGAGAAGTGAATAACGTCTTGTAGTCTATTCCAAGCAGACTTAAACCAAGCATCAAAATCGCCAGCGCAACGAATATGTAGTATATGTTACGCAGGCCCAATCTTACATTGGCAGCAGCGGGTTGATTTCTACTGAAGTAATATGCAATCAATTGAAGGATCAGCTTGGCACCGAAAACGAAGATGACAAAGTTCACGAGCGTATTCGCCAGATTGTTCGTATAGTTCTCATGGAAGTCCAATGGATCTGCAACACGGAAATAAACCGCTGTCGCAAGCACCAATATTTTGAGGGTCTCCCAGAGAATGCGTTTCATAGATGGCAAAGATAGCTCCTCGCGCTAAAGCGCGAAGAAACTCACGGCACGATCTGCAACTTGGCAAAGCGCAACATGATACGACGCTCAGGATCATCGATATCCTTGAATTGAATCGTCGCTACGCGATTGTCACGCGCTCCGTCTATGTGGGTCACCTTGCCTTTGCCGAACTTCAGATGTATCACATCCATGCCTACTTCGATAGATGCCGTAGGACTCGGAGCAAATGAACCCGGATTGATTTTCATCGGGGACTCTGTAATACGCGGCTTTCCAAGTGGAATACGTTTCGGTTCTGGCAGACTGTGCTTTGGCCTGATATCGAAGGTCGTTTCCATATTCTGTTGATCGATTTCATCCAGAAAGCGACTCGGATCATTGACCCGGATCTGACCATATTGATAGCGGCTTCCTGCATAGGAAAGCACCAGATATTTCTTCGCACGCGTGATCGCGACATAAAACAGACGTCGCTCTTCTTCGAGTTCTTCTACAGATCCATTTGCGAGATACGAGGGAAATAAATTCTCCTCAAGGCCTGCAACAAATACAGTTGTAAACTCCAGGCCTTTTGCTGTGTGCACAGTCATCAGTGAGATATAGTCACGTCCCTGCTTTTCGTCATCCTGATCTGTGAGCAATGCTATTGTCTGCAAATAACTAGACAGAGATTTATCCAGCAGTGCATTTTGCTCATTGACATATTCATCATTGTCTGTGAATTCCTTGATTCCATCGAGGAGCGCATTGAGATTTTCTAAACGCGTGGTGCCCTCCAGAGAAGTATCACCTTTCAGGAGTTCATAGATGCCGGACATGCGTGCAATGTAGAGGGCAGTTTCATGTGCATTACTTTGCTGTGCTTTCTGCCGAAAATGCTGAATGAGTTTTACAAAGTCTTCGAGAGGCTTTGAAGAACGACCTAATCCATCGACAAGTGCATGCCAGAGTGAAACCTTTTGCGCCTCAGCAGTTTCGGCCATCCGATCCATTGTTGTCTTGCCAATGCCGCGCCTGGGATAGTTGATCACACGACGCAATGCTTCATCATCGCGGGGATTCACGGCAAGTCGGATATACGCCAGCATATCTTTGATTTCCTTGCGCTGATAAAATGACAAACCGCCAAAGACACGATAAGTCAGATTGTTGCGCCTGAGATTTTCCTCCATGACACGTGACTGTGCGTGTGTGCGATAGAGAATTGCTATCTCCTGATTAGGCAGTTGATAGCGGTTTTTGTATTCGACAATGTTATTTGCAATAAGTCGTCCTTCTTCTGCATCTGAGATAGCGCGTACCACTTTTATTTTATTTCCACCGTACTGATCCGTCCAGATTTTTTTCTTGAGTTGCTTTTTGTTGTAGACGATTACCTGATTTGCTGCTTCTACAATATGCTCTGTTGACCGATAGTTTTGTTCAAGTTTATAGACGGTCACATTGTGAAAATCCTGTTCATACTGCAACATGTTTTCTATTGTCGCTCCACGGAATGCATAAATACTCTGAGCATCATCACCGACGACACAGACATTGAGACAGCTTCCATCAAAGAGCACGAGCTTCTTCAGGATTTCATACTGCAGGTAGTTTGTATCCTGAAACTCATCTACAAGCACGTGAGAAAAAATCCGTTGATACTTCTCACGCACATTCTCCGGATTCTGATACAGGAGCTTGAACATTTGTAACAACAAGTCATCAAAGTCCATTGCTCCTGATCTGAAGCAGCGTTCTACGTAGCGTTTGTAGATCTCATAGATCATCGGTCGCTTCGACATCGAGTCCTGCTCGCGCAGATCTTTATCAAGTTCATAGAGTTGAGGCGTAATGATATTACTCTTTGCAGAGGAAATCCGCGAAAGGACACCGCCCGCATTGTAAGTCTTAGGATCCAGTTTCAGCTCACGGATGATTTCAGAGACGAGACTTTTTGAGTCATCGCGATCATAGATGGTAAAGTCGGGTGGGTAATTGATTTTTGATGCTTCTACCCGGAGTATGCGTGCAAAGATGGAGTGAAATGTGCCTGCCCATACTCTGCGTGCCTGTTCTCCTACCACGCGTTCGATCCGTTCTTTCATCTCGCGTGCAGCTTTGTTGGTAAAGGTGAGAGCAAGAATCCTGTACGGGGGTACGCCGTTTTGTATCAGATGCGCAATGCGATACGTGAGGACGCGTGTTTTTCCCGATCCGGGACCGGCGATGACCATCAGCGGGCCGTCTATGTGTGTGACTGCCTGTTGCTGTACGTCGTTGAGCTCATTGAGGTATGATGTGGAATCCATGGTCCGCAAATTTAACACAGGAAGTTTGTTTAGGTGTGTGAAAGGATCAGAAGAATGTCATTTTCCGGTTTGGGAATGCCCGTCTGTCGGGCCAATAACTAACAGTTGGGTTCGGGCGGGAATGATTTGGTCAAACGGATATTTCCAAGACTTCAATGGGAGGGGCATTCGAATGTATCTCATCAGAAAAAAGACCGACCTATGATACATCAGATCCGGCACTCTGAATACGGGGCAGAGAATTCAATGCCTGTCTTTTCGATGACGTCGATAAAAGGGTCGAAATCTGCATTTGCGCCTGAAGGATAAGTCTTAATATCTACTCCCCGGTGTTTGCGATAGACCGATCGGATTTTCTCAAAATCCACCATTCCTTCACCGGAAAAAGAAGAATTCCAAACTGCAATGTCGATGTCACTATACTGATGTGGGTTTCCTGCCGCATAGGATCCAAACAATAGCATCCGCTCAGGCTCATAACCTAGCGAAGCAAATTCTTGCCACACATTAAGAAGCAATGTATTCAAAGCCTTTCGAGTAAGCATGTTTTGAGAAGTTGCAGTTTTTCAAATTGTTGTTTTGTATAGTCTTCAGTTGCAAGCCGATGTAAACTAAACTTATAGTCAGGATATCGTCCTTCAAGGTTCCAGCGATTGACCGTGTCCAGAAAATCCACGAGTTGAGGTTCTAAAGCCAATTCAGTTTGTGAAAGCAAAGATTGCAAATCATGAATTCTCGGCGCGAGAGTACTCACGTTGTCCAATATCCAATTCGCTTTGATCCATTTTTCGATGGCAAGACAAAACATAAACAAAGCTTCGGCATTTTTTCCTCCCCGCATAAGATATTCTCCTGCCTCCCAGCTATGGTTTGCAGTCTTTGTCCAATATTGTATGTACGACTCGCGCGTGAACATAGTGTCGCAAAGATAGTTCAAAGAGAATGTCTTGTTAATATTTGGTACGTTGATCACAAAGATGCGTACCTCATGTCTTCGAGGGTCGTTTATAAATCCACCCCTGCCACTTTTATGTTTTTGCCAACCCTTTGGTTCGTAGGCGTTCTGGACAACGAGGGGTACACCTGACACAGAAAAAATAATGCGGAATTCACCATGAATATTCTCCACTCCATGCCAAGACGTACACGCGAACATAATCAAAGTGAGACAAAGTAAGTTGGTTGTCACTTTATTACAGGCAGGACGATTAGAAACCCGATATCCGGTTACTTTTGCGATAACGCAATGTCTCAGCAACCCGACATAGATATCATACTCCCGTGCTACAACCCTGCCTCTGGCTGGGATGCTGTCGTCATTGCACGTATGGAGGCGCTACGCAAACATTTCCCTGGTAAGCACATCCGCGCAATCGTAGTTAATGATGGCTCTGAACACAACAAAGCAGGAGCGAGTTTGGCATATATCGAGGAAATGGATAAAGATATTCTGCTGCTCTCCTATCCAACAAACATGGGAAAAGGATTTGCGATTCGCACGGGAGTGCAACGGAGTCTTGCACCTGTGATTGTATATACCGATATCGATTTCCCATACACCATCGAGAGTATGCTCAAGATCATCAATCCGGTATTGAATGGAGAAGCTGATGTCACATTGGCAATTCGAAATCAAACATACTACGGTCAGCTCCCGCTTGGACGGAAATGGATGTCGAAGATTCTGCGCTCAGTCAATCGTGCCTTGCTCCGATTACATACCAGCGACACACAAGGGGGACTCAAAGCATTCAGAATCGATGTCCGGGAGACATTCCTGCAGACCCGAATCAATCGGTATCTCTTTGATCTTGAATTCGTCTACTTGATATCCAGAAAACGTTTGCGCATCCGTGCGATAGAAGCAGATTTGTGCGAAGGAATTGTGATGTCGCCAGTCCGGTTAAAAATTCTTTTCACAGAGAGCGTGAATTTTTTGAAGGTGCTATTGAAAGGGTAGAAAACGAAAGTCAAAATGTAAAATGCAAAATATAAAATTCAAAAGTCATTGAATCCTAGTGTTCGACTACATGGCAAACCCATAACTCGTACCCCGCACCCCCCTTGCGCCACCGCTAAAGCTATGGCGGCACGCGGTCGACTGCGCTCAGGGCAAGCTGCCTCGCACCCCCCTTGCGCCACCGCTAAAGCTATGGCGGCACGCGGTCGACTGCGCTCAGGGCAAGCTGCCCCGCACCCCGTAACACGTACCTCGCAACAGTATTTTCTATTCTTTGTTTTTTCTGATCCTGGTCACCTTGATAATAGATAGATGATCCATATGCAGATTGCCGTCATAAAATGTCGTGCTCTCCCAGGCAGGAACAAAGTAGAGGTAGTCATATCTGCCAGTAGATTCCCATGTGAGCGTATATTTTTTCCACCCATCATGATCGATCAACTCTGTTTCGGTAAGTAATGCATTGCCAAGATCTGCACCCGACGAAAATCCATAGACCTGGAGCTTCACTGGCTTAAAATCACTTTTTGGATTGAACAGACTTTGCGTCGGATGCACCTGAGTCACAACAGGACAATACGCAAGCCAAAGCTCCATCGTAAATTTTAGTCCCGGAATCACAGGGTACTTAAGTCGTTGTCCAATATTCTCACGGACCCCATCTGCATAGGCAGCGAGGGCGATATGATTACTTCCGTCGTGAGAGGGATGGTCGTGGGTATAGAATCTTGTAAGCCGGAGATCCTTGATCTCAGTGCTGCCGAGAAAAATCGAATGCGGTGCCCACAAAGAAGGGATCACAAAATTTTTGTTCGGGCTTTCCAATGATGGATTGCGGAATTTGATTTCCGGTTGGAACTTCCATTTTTCCACCCGGCGGTCTTGCTGACTCCACAGAGGTTGAATGCATGTCATCAGACATACACCAAGAGCGAGATATAGGTTGTTCATTGGCGTCCGCATACTTATAAAACGTTTGCCCCTGGCAAAATGCTCAGAGCCATTTTCTCTTGTGGAAAAGAAGCAGCAGTCCAACAGTCACCAAAGCCATAAACCCCAACAAGATAAAGTATCCGTACTTCCAATGCAACTCCGGCATATAATCGAAGTTCATTCCATACACACCGGCCAGAAATGTCAGCGGAATAAAAATCGTGGATACGATTGTCAGTGTCTGAATGACTTTATTCATTTTGTAACTAATCTCGGCGAGATAGAGGTCCTGAACACCAGACAGAATATCGCGGTAGGTCTCTGTCATTTCAATGGCTTGCAACACATTTCCATAGAGATCCTGCAGATAAGGCCTCGTGGAATCAGAAATATATTCGGAGTCAGAGCGAATAAGCAAACTGACAGCTTCACGCAACGGGGTAATTCCCTTTCGCATATCAAGGACAACCCGTTTCATTTTATGTACCCGGTTCTTTGTCTCAAAATTTGGTTTTGCTGCAATTTCCTCCTCAAGACTCTCAATCACATCTCCAATCGTTTCAAGTGTGACAAAGTAATGGTCAACGATATTATCGACAAGCGCATAGGCGAGATAATCCGCATGATATTTCCTGATCCTGCCTTGACTATTCTCGATTCTTGCACGGATGCTCAAAAAGGAATCTTTGGCATCTTCCTGGAACGAGAGCACGAAGTCTTTACCACAGAAAATGGAGATCTGCTCCTGCACAAGATGCATCTCCTCCGGGATAAAGTCAAAGGACTCCAGCAAAATCAAAAAACCCTCATCATAGCTGTCATATTTGGGGCGCTGATAGATATCAACGATATCTTCCAGGGCAAGGGCGTGAACTCCAAACTGAGTTCCCAGCGTTCTTAGCAGCTCGGTCTCATGAAGTCCACGAATATCGATCCACAAAACACCTTCTGGAACAGGATACTGGATATCAGCGAGGGATTTCGAGGCGCGGATAGCCTTGGGACTATAGTTCAATACAGACAGATCTGGCACTTCAATCCTTTGTTGTCCTGTGTAGACAAGAGTCCCGGGTGGAAGTCCCGGTTTCTTACTTTTTGCGCGATGTCGTCGAGCCATATTAGAAGGAAAGATAAAACAGTCCTCAGTCTTCCAGTCTCCAGTCCGCAAATTCAGTCCGCAGTCTACAGTCTAATCAGTCCTCAGTCCAATCAGTCCTCAGTCCTCAATAAATGTACAGTATACGCGGACTGCTGGAGGGGACTGGTTCGCGCACTTGCTTTGGACTGAAGACTGGGGACTGAGGACTGGTTTGCTGCTGGGGACTGAAGACTGGAGACTGTTCCTTTCCCCGAATGTCTATATTTGCGCGCGAACGAAAGCCGCCTTGCTTACGTTAGCGATGGCGACAATAAAAACACAAATTGAATTATGGCTATCAAGATCACTGATGAATGTATTAACTGCGGCGCCTGCGAGCCGGAATGTCCGAATAACGCCATCTATGAAGGCGGAGTGGAATGGGCTATCGCCGATGGTACGACTGTGTCCGGGGCATACACACTGGATACGACCGGTGCAGAAGTGGATGCAAAGGCTAAACTGGAGCCAATCTCCAACGACTATTACTATATCTCTCCGGACAAATGCACAGAATGCAAAGGTTTTCACGACGAACCACAATGCGCTGCCGTGTGCCCTGTAGACTGCTGCGTGCCGAATCTTGATCGGGTAGAGACGGAGGAGGAGTTGCTGGGGAGGAAAGCGAGGCTGCATTTGGCGTAAGGCCGGGTGAGGTATGACCTTGCGGGTTGCTATTCACGGCGAGTTGTCCCTTATATTGAATCCAGGCTGCTAGCTCTTGATCCTCGGATAGTGTAAGCTGATACTCGTCGGCAATTAAATCTTGTGTCAAGAACTCGCCCTGACGGACGGAATGTTTCCTGGTTTTTCATTGAAATGGGAGAACGAAATGCGCTTTTCATAATCCACATCCTTTTTAATAGATAGATCCTTAGGGTTCCTTAAGGTATTTCTGCCCGAATTGTAACATTAGGAAGTTGAAGGCGACAAATAGTGAAAATCATTTTATCACTATTCAACTCCAAATCATGAAAAACCTAATGTTCCTATTTGCTATGATGTGCGCGTTCTCTTCCTGCACACATGATTTTGCGCAACCAGATAATCAAAATTCGCTGGATAGAAATGGGCCTGCTCTTGGTGAAGACCCGAAGTCCGACAGAGATTACACAACTGCTGGCGTGAGACTTATCGCAAAAGTGTACTTATCCGGGCCATACGTTGGTCGCTATATGAAAACTTCGCTCAACAAAATGGCATTGTTGCCGAATGATCAGCCGTATCATATGGCTCCATTCTCTTACGCGGGCGATGAGTACGTGCCTTCGTTCCGATCAAATATTGTCGATTGGATTTTGATCCGATTAATCGATCCTAAGACAAAGGCAATCGTAGATGAGCGTGCAGGATTATTGACATCCTCAGGGCGTATTGAAGATCTTGATGGTGAGTCATGGGTCACATTTCAAGCCGCACCAGGCCGCTATTTCGTCTCAATTCATCATCGCAATCACGTGGCCGTCATGTCTGATGAAATTATTGACTTCAGGTACAATACAGGAACCCTGGATCTGACTACAAGAAACTCTGGTCAAACAGAGGTTACCAGAGGCATTTGGGCAATGGCGAACGGAGATGTCAACGCAGACGGCAAGGTGAACAATACTGACCTTGGCCTGCTACAAAAAGCACCTGTTATATTCTCTGGTGTATACAGCATATTCGATATAAACATGGATGGGTACATAAACGATACTGACGGTAGCCAAGGCTCTGCTTTCCGAAGTGAGTTACAAATATCATCTGCTGAGAAATAACAATAAGTATACTATGCCTGAACAAACTATCGCACTGGACTAGAAAAAGCCGGTCATTGAGTGATCGGCTTTGTTATTTAATTCAGGGGGTATTTTGTTTATTTTGGGGCGTTTACATTTTTGGAGATTTCACATTAATTGGTGCTTCAGTCCTGATTAAGTATATATTTTACTCGACAATTGGCAAAAGCATATGAACAATCTAAAATTCTTCAATCGAAAAGCTTTCAACACGATAAACCTTATAGTAATTGTTATGGGCTCAAGTACCTCGGGTTTGGGGCAGGTTCCAAATCCATTAAGTATGAGTCACCTTGCAAGTGAAATGCGAGTCCTCGCTAAAACTCAAACTTGTGACCAAGCTTACAAGGTAAGTTTGAAAAACCTTATTACTCCCTATTTTGTAGTAAATCCCGGCGAAGACATTGTTGTAAAAATCAATTCTTCCGGCAATATTCCTCTTCAATTTTATATCCACGCTTGTGGCTGCCCTGGTCCTACTACTCCAAATAGAGGTTTCACTTCAGACTATACAACTCTGTATGACAATGCGAATAGCAAAACCTTGTTGGACGGGGCGCGAATTAATGAACCACTCAGTAATGGTGCAGTGAGCACCATTACTGAGGGATTAGCACTCTTTTTAATTGAAAGAGCCAAACAAGAGCTGGCACTTGCGTTGTTTGATCGCTTTGAAAAGCAGGTGAACGACAATACTTATCTCAAATACTTTCTCCCTGCGACACAGGATGTACTAACACTCATTGGGACAGACATTTATCGTTTTGAGGCATTCCTGCAAGGTCTGAAAGTAAGTTTCACAACGGATCTTTACGCTTTACCGAATAATCTGAGCAACTACCTTCTGAACAATCCTGACAAAGTACCAGAGCTATCGCGCTACAGAGAATTGCTTATCGATGCATTACATGTAACCCAGAGTATTACACAAGGGACTGATCTTCTTCAGGAAATCACATTTCTTGCTAAAGATGGAGCGATGAAAAATTCATCCGAGCCGGGAATACAGAATATTCATGCCTATGTCCAAACTGTTCACATATTGATAAGTGCTCTCTTCGATCGGTATGGAAAGTTCATCCCAATTGAATTTATCGCAGAGGTGCGACGTGATACTACCTTGAAAAATGCCTATGTAGGATTGCTGGTGCAGGCAGGTTCCCAGGTTGACATTCCGACAATTGGTAAGTTATCCGTGGTTATCATGCAAAATACCAATGTAATAGATGAAATCGCTAATCTCCTCTCCCTGATCGAAGAACTAAAGAAATCCATTGAAGATCAGGATGTCCTTGCTGCACAGGACAAAGAAAGTTACGAATCCTACTATATGATTTTTAAGTCATTTATCAGTGTGCTTGATTTTGGATACCATTTCTATAATAACTCTTCATTAAGAAGTAGTACTGGCACCATTGAAAGACCTCTTTTTTTCGATCTCTCAGAATCATTAGCCCTCATTACACTCCAGATCAGGCAGAAAAAATACAGTGCCGCTGCAATCAGTGTGGCTTTAGTATTTGACAAAATCATACCAGCAGGAAATAATGAAGGAAGGAAGAAACTTTCTGTCGCTTTTAAATACCTGAGTTTTATCGCGGCATTGGCCGAAGCGCAGGACGGAGCGCAAGTCGCGGCTGTGATTGAATCTTTTGCACTCCCACCTGGCAGCTCGGCTACAAAACGAAAGTCAAGTTTTACACTTGCGCTTAACGGTGGCCTTGGAGGAGCTTATGGCGGCGAGAAAGTACCTGGAATAGATCAGGAAAGAGAGGGATACCTGGGAGTTACGGCACCTGTCGGCATCAATTTCGGATTTGGTATAAGGAATAAATACGTTACGCAATTTTCATTAGGAATTGACATCATTGATATTGGTGCAGTAACTGCGTACCGACTCAATAGTGACAATGATGCAATTGCGACCCTTCCGGAATTTACTTTGCAGAACATTTTTTCTCCAGGAGTCTATGCTGAAATTGGTTTGTTCAATTCTCCAATTGCTGTTGGTATTGGATATCACTTTGGCCCGAACTTAAGAGAAATCACGAAAGCCGGACAAGCGATTACCAGCCCAGCAGGTGGAAACAGAATATCAGCATCGTTTAAAGTGGATATTCCTTTGACATATTTTGTAGCGACACCAATGAAGGTTACAGGAAAGGTAAAAACCTAAACAAAATGAGTCATGTGAGTCTCACTTTTTTATTCTACAATTGAGAACTACCAGTTGCTCTCCTTGTACACTCCTGTCTGAAGACTTTCAATCGTGATTTCCAATAAATGGTTGACATAAGTGGTGTCTACATTTGACAATTTCTTGAATTCGTTAAGGATCAACTCAAACCGTTCAAGTCTGAAATTCCTTCTTGATTGAACCTGTAACTCAATAAATCGATCTATTGACTCTTTCGAACTACCATCATCCGTTGCATACCATTTATATTCCTGGCGATACTTATTTTCCAATATGCTCTCCTGTGATTTGATTTTTTGATAAACCTCTCCAAGCTCCTTTTTAAAATCATGAGCCATGCCAATCTTATACTTATAATTAAAATTTAAACTGTCAATATGAATTTTATCAATTAGACTTAAAATACTCTTTGCTTCGCTCCTTTTATCACAGCCATCATCGATGTTTATATCACAGTAATTGCAAATAGAGTTATCGTCACATTCTCTAATGATTGAAAGTAAATCACTGACTTTGATTTGACTCTTTACAGCTTCTGTATCCAACACCGCAAACATAAAATGCTTTTCGGCGCAATTACATAAATTGCAACAATCATCAGGATGCGAAGCATAGAATATGTGCCCAAGTTCATGAAGCAAAATTTGAGGCTGGTAAAGTCCGTTCTTAGTAAGTCCAATTGTTTTTGTAGCTCGATGGGCGCGATAAGTATTTGCAAATATGTCCGAAATAATAACATTGATGGTATCTGAATTCGAACGAATTAACAAATCGCTCGTTATTCGGATCAGGGAAGCATCCTGTAGTTTTCTCAAATAATTAGCCTGGCCCATGCCCGTATCAAAATGTAGCTGAATGCGTTTCCCAATCCATAATGAGTTGATTCTTCCTTGCAATTCATTCAACAATTTTGATATCGAAGTGGCATCTACATCCTCAGGTGAACATCTGATTCGCAGGACTGTAGTATCCGACAATGGTGTGTAGCCTTGCAAATCTACTCTTCTGTCAGTCTCGTCTTTACTTCCTGAAACAGCAACAGAGATATAAGTCGGCAAATAAAATGAATGGACAGCCAGATATTCCTTTCCTTGTTCAAGGCTATCAGGCGAAACCTTAATTATTGAATTCGTCGAAATTAACTGGTATACGCTATCTGGCCAACCTTTGGTTAAATCAGGACTACATGGTTTATTGGTACAGTAGAATCCACATAAAAGAATTATCAATAGAACAAACACTCCATATTGCTCCCTATACGCTCTCAATTGTTTCATTTGATGCAGGTGTTATTTCTCGACCGTGATGGTCTCCAAATGGCCGGGGTGATTATGATCAACAGAATACATGCGTAAGACCCTCAAACCATTTATTTTGATATAATCCTGTGAAGTAGATGTTTCATAGAAGTCCAAAAAGTAGAATTTATCTGTACCTACTGTTGCACGTTTCAGAACATTAGTCCAGTCTTCTCGCACATATACATTCTCCGTATCCAGCGTCGAGTATCTTATTTGCACTTTTTCATACATCTTTTTCCCTGGATGTGTAGTAATTGGACTTCCATTGCTTTTAATCGCAAGTTCTATGTTTTCCCCTGTATAAGTGTTGATTATATGTCCTGGTTTATGCCAGGTAGTACCTCCGGGATGCGCAAATAAACCATGTGGTTGCACTGTTTTTCCTCGAATCCATGAAACAGGTACTGCATTACCTGATAAAAACAAACTCAAAGGCTTGATATTAGTTACCTTAATGGCTACAACAGTGGAAAAATCTCCCTTCGTAATCTCTTCAAGCTGAAACCATACTTTTTCGCGTCTCATAATCGTAGTGTCATTAAAATATTGCAACCAATAAACATCGTCATATATCTTAATAGCAATGAGTCCAATTGTAATAATAACACCTGTCGTATCTTCCTCATATCTTAATTCAATACTCCCCTGTATCAATTGGCCAGAATACTCATCACTCCCCAAGGCAGTGCTAGTGTGACCTACCGTATCTTGCGGTTCTTTTACTTGCTTATCTTCTGTTTTACCCTCTCGACATGTAGGCAAGGTCAAGATTAACATTATCAAGCCTAACGCAGATATACCCATGACGTTTTTCATACGATTTAAAATTTGCTAAATACAGATGATAGAAATAAATAAGTGAAAAACAATATGTCCAATATGTCATCTAAGTACCTACAGGCTTATTTGAGTTAGCCCCACATCAATTCTTCTTAACCTTATCAACCGCATTCAATTCACTTTTGACCTTATTATTCAATTTTTCGAACATTTTGAACTTCCCAATATTCTGTAAATCAACAGTCTTCATAAATTCATCCAGAACAGTCGTCACACGTTCTAAATGAAACCTTCTCCGCTGCTGGACCTGTGTTTCAACATAATCCTCTACTTCCGCGGAGCTAAATGCCAGGGCACCTGAATTGTAATGCTCGAATTCCTCATGGAATTTTTTGCGCAGTTTCCTTGGCTGGGGAATACTATTATAAAGGTGAATGAGATCTTTCAGCGTGAGTTTCAACAGATCTACATCATCAATTGAACAATCGATGCAATTTAGATATCCAAATATTGAAATCTTATTCTCAGGTGTGTCTAGTGGGATTTGTAAAACATTAAAGTAGGAATGAGATCCCCCGCCTCCAGGCGTTCGTGTCTTAGAGTCATCTGTTGCTGAAATCATCGTTACGGGTTCACAATCATTGCACAATGGGTTTGTACTACAAGAATCGATGATTTGAAGCCAATCTTGAATCATAATTTGATCGATAACAACCTCCTGGGATAAATATTGATACATAAAGTGATTACTCAGGTTCGTACAAATATTGCAACATGTAGTGGCGTGCGGCAGGTCCAGTATATGACCAATTTCATGCAATAGGATGCGGGAATTAAGTCCTGCGCTCGTCATTCGGATAATGCGATAGCTTGCATCCGCATGATATATGCCCGTAAAGATGCTGTCCACGATTATTGTAACATGACTGATATCTGTATTAAAAGCGCCAGATATCTGCTGAGGATCAGAGTTATTGCTAATTGAAAGATCATTCAGCTGCATTACCATTCCCGTATCAACACACCATTTTATTTCCTGGCCAAGGTACAAGGCACGTGCCCTGCTTTGTAAGTCCTGTTTCAAAATTTCGAACGCGATTGGTGATATTGACGTCACCACTGAAGGCCGACAAATTACACGGAGGGTCATCGTATCAGCTGCCCGGGGAGTGAACGAAGTCAAATCAATTACACGATTTCCGTTGAAATATGATGGTACACCGTTCGCACTTAGGACAATGTAAGGTTCTCCCGGAAGAAGTTGCCTGCTGGAGACTTCTTCTGCGATATCAGCGGAGGTAATGTGATAGATTTTATCGGGCCAAACAAAGGTTATCACGGGACCTAATCCCATTGCGACAAGTACAAATGTAGAAATGGACATCAGTTGATTCATTCTGTAACTTTTACAATTGTGACATGTCCAGGATGGTTGTGATCTGCTGAAAATGAACGCAACACCCGGTATCCGGTAATTGTCTCAGTGTAAAAATCCAGAAAGTAGTCTTTAGAGGCATTTAGTGCTGAGATCATAGTCTTGGCCACAAAGACATTCTCTTTATCACCCGTATCTTTAAATTGTATTTCGACAAGTTGATATTCGGCTGACTGAAGTAAAACGTTATTTTCCAAAACTTTAAGTGTTTTGGTTAAGACAGGAGTCGTTGGTGTGGTATTGATGATATGTCCTGGCTTGTGATACGTTCCTCCACCCAAATGGCCATACATCAAATGTGGTATGATGGACTTACTGTTCAACCAATCAATATCAATACACCGCCCGGAGCAAATAGTCGATGCAGCAGGCATTGAGCTGGTAACGTCAGTAGCAATCAAGATTATATCCGTCATATTGTTTACACATTCGAATTGAATCTTGAAGTAAACCTCATCATTATGATGAAAGGCCGTATTAGTCTGAAAATATGGTATCCAGTACACATCGGTCTTACTCACCGCAATAAGACCGATCGTGGATCGACTCGCCTCTAAATCCACGCGACCTTGAATCCATTTGTCAGTAGGTCGCTGACCACACAGGCTATTCTGTTGTGGAACACGGCCATCTCTAACCGAATCGGTAGTCTTCTTATCGCATGCGATAAGGGAGGCCATAATAAATGCAGCCAAAGCCAGAAATTTTAAATAGTGTCTCATGTTGTAAATATATTTGGTGCGATTAGCGAATGTACCCACCTCAGAAGTAAAACTTCACTTTTCCTCTGAGAAAAGGTAAAAATTTGTGATCATTTTGATCTTCACACTACCGTTACCAATCGTTTATGTGATGGAAATCAAAATGTAACCCCAATCTCTGGTTGATGGCACAAAAAAAAGGCGTGTTAAAGATATATTCTGCCATTCTGTTGCCCCTGGCTGCCCAGCTCTTATCCTGCGGCCCACATGTAAACCAAGAAGAGTTATTCTCTTCCGTCTATTTAGAAATCCTACAAGGAAATATACCAGATACATTGGAGGTTTACTCCAGGCTTGCGGCGAAAAAACTGACTCCTTCTGAAAAACAAGATCTGTCGGCATTAATCTGTTACCATGAGCAGAAGAATCCTACGTTTTGTGAAATGCCGGGATCAGAACCAATTAGGTCGTTATTCGAGGCCCAACGGTCGATCTACTTGCTGAACTTTGAACATGCATATCAGGTCCTCCATGGATGGTTGCCAGCAAATCCAGAGAGTCAAAGTGATGCTGTCATGGTGATTTACTACAGATTGCTCATCGACTGCATTTCCCGGAGATCAATCGATATCCCAAGGCAAGAGCTCGACGATGCACGAGAGCAACTTAGCGTAATTGAGTGGTCCAATCCCGCCTTTGAAAAGTATGGTAAGCTTCTTCAATACTATCTGGAAAGCCTGCTGACTTTTTCAATGAACGCTTATACGGAGGCATTAATACCCGCTCTTGCCGGTGTTGCATATCATGAAAATGAGAATCCAGAGGTACGATTTCCTGAACTCAGAACAGATCTTTTGTACTTGGTAGGAAGAATATATACTCATGACACTCAATATGCCTTAGCTGAGCACTACTTCAAACTGATAGATGCGGACAGTCTGTCCGAGAATCTGATCCGGGAATCTGTAAAGACTAATCTCTTTTATCTGGCGGATCTCGGCGAAAATCCAATTCTCAGGGATTCTCTCCTAAATCATCTTGACACAACGCATACTAAGATGTGGCCTCCTGCTCTCATTTATACACGGAATTTGACCTTGGGATATTTTCATTTTCTACATCGGCAGACCACTCTGGCGAGAAGCTATTTCCAGAAGGCTGCTACTGCATTTGATTCCACGGATCGTTGTAACAGCATGCGTCTTTCGCTATACAATTACATTGCAGAGACTCATCTGACCAACTCGACGATTGACTCCGCTTCCTATTACAATAACATGGCCCTGGCCGAAAGTTGTCTAAAATCACAAAAGCACCGTGAGCAACTCTGGCATATGCTAAATATACGCTTACACATTCGTTATGCATCATGTCAGTCTAATCCTGACACAGCGCTTTGTAATCTCGCCAGCAGAGATTTTCATGACCAGCAATTGTACCTGGATAATATGTTTGAGATCTCAGATCCTCATTCTTCTGATGCAACGGTATCTCATACTGCAGCGTTTCTGGAACATATGATGGCCATTTCTTCACTTTACCAGCCAGACTCTCTTCACCTGGAAGCAGCACGAATTATTCAGGCTTCAAAATCCCGAGCTCTTATCAGGGGCTTAAGTAGAAAATCTCAGGAAACTCTGATATTATCGAGTCCGGAATATCGCACTGTCAATAGGAAATTTTCTGAGCTGTTAAAAACTACAAACAGCCTCAAAGAACTCCGACCGGTAAATGATACCATTTATCTTTCACTCTGGGAACTTTATCAAAAGAAACGGCGACTTCAAGAAGCAGCATCAGATTTGCCGGCCAATCCTCACTTGTCGGAGAGTAATCGAGAGACCTTGCCGATGGTGAGGAAATTTCTAGGCGAGCATGATGCTCAGCTTTTTCAGTTTCTGGGAACTGAGAATGAATACTATGCTGTATATCTCAATAAGGACACGTCTGCTCTGTATCAATTCTCAAAGGCTCTTGTGGATTCATGCATTGAAGAATGGATGTCTAACCTAACTCGCCATGATACATTGAGACATGAAACGTCTACAATACAGGAAATCCTCTATCATGAACTTCTGGGGGATCACGTAGACAAGGATGTTCGAAATATTATTATTCTACCTGATCTCAAACTCAATGATTTTCCATTTGAGGTTCTTCAGCAGTCAGAAAATCCTAGTTCTCATTATCTCATTGAAGATCACACGGTGAGCTATCACTACAATTTATCTTTGTTACTTCAACAAAAACAGACAAAAATTCCGCTTCAAAAAGTGACGGTTTTGTCATGGTCAGACGAACAGACTATTGACGAAAGCAACAGTGATGAGATGGAACTCGCAGGCGGATATTCAGAAGGAAAACAGCTGTGTAGTGCAGTTGACGATTATTGTAATTTTTTTAGCGGACCCCAATTGACGGTAAAGAATTTTGAATCGGCGTTGAATGCTGACATTCTACACATGAGTACTCATGCATTTAGTAGTAGCATAAACAGGTTGGATAATTATTTCTTGTTGAGAAACAATAAATCTTCAATAAAGTATTATGCCTACAACATTCCATCAGCCGAGAACAAATTAAGCCATGTCGTTCTCAGCGCATGTGAAACCGGCACTGGAACATATCTTCCTGGTGATGGCGTGTACTCAATCTCCAGAGAATTTCTGCGTGCAGGCTGTGATGTAGTAACTAAATCGCTGTGGAAGATTTCTGATCTTAAAACAGCTGGTCTTTTTGAGACCTACTATCCTAAATTGTTGAATGGAGCAACTGTCCCTGAAGCCTTGAGAACAGCTAAATTGAAATCTTTGCGAAAGGATGGTAAATTGATCCATCCGTACTATTGGGCTGGCTTAATTGCAGAAGGAGATCCCTTTCTCACTTTTACGCGATAGGGTATCGGCAGTGAGAATGCCTCAATGTTAATTGGTAAGGAGCTTATCCAGTAATGCCTGATGTTCAGTAGTAAGAGTACTGTAATGGTTCTGAAAAAGATCCTTCGCTTGAGCATCCTCATCTAAACTCACTCGACTGACTATGCTATAGAATAATGCCAGTTCATCATTGTTCAACTTCCATTGCTCGTCCAGTAGCCGTTTGGCCTTTTTAAAATTTTTTATCTGAAAGGTATTGTATGCCCTTAGCTGTTCAACTGTATACTTCCCTGTTTCACCTCCCTTGGTCACATCATGCCTTATATAATCCTCAAAATGCACCGCCAAATACTCATTCTTTATCTCCTGCGGCCCCTGATCCCTAAACATCCACCACCCTACCGCCACAAGCAACAATACTCCCGCCGCGGCGCTTAGTATCCATCTCATTCGTCGCATTGAAACTACCTGGATCTTCTTGTCTTCCTTCGCCTCCGCCTTAGCCTTAGCCTCTTCTTCATACTCCTTCAGCATCTCCAACTTCCCCTGCAATCTCTCCAATCTTGTCGCCTGCCAGAGCAACTCCACATCTTCTGCTGCTGCTTTGAGTTCCGGATCTGAGGATAACTTCTGAGAGAGTTTCGGGAAATCACCGTTGCGGCCTGGCCGCGACAATTCGGCGTCTATCTGGTCAAGATGTTTGTCAGTGTAGGTCATATGTTTTCTTCTTTCACGGGTTCACCTAACATCAGCTTTTTGAGCCGCTGCAGGCATTTGAATTTTTTCACTTTTACGGTCTCGGCGTTCTTGTACTGCATTAATGTACAAATGCTTTCCAACGATTGGCGATCGAAATAAAAAAACTGTAAGATCGACTTGCAGGGATCTCCCATTAAATTCAGTCCACGCGAGGCATTCCGCAGGTCTTGCTCAAACTTCACTTTGTCCTCATAGCCCGAATCATCCACGACATGGTTGATCAGTAACTCGGAAGGACCTTCGGGATATTTTTGCTGTCGTCGCATGGATTCGCGTGCCAGGTTTTTTCCTATTCCAAAGAGATACGTCTTCACACTGCTCCGCAATTCGGTGAGTTTACCGGTAGATACCTGATCGTAAAAAATCACCACAACGTTCTGGAACATATCTTCTGCGTCTTCTTCGCTAAGGCGGTATGTCCCCGTCATCCATTGTATAAATGGTATCCTGTACTCCTTGTACAGTCCTTTTAGCGCATTTTCGTCACCGTGTTTGATTGCAGCCAGCATTGTTTATCACGTGTTACACCTCTTTATGTCGAATTTAGCAAAAGGTAAACCATTTTGATGAAAAAAAAGCAGATGCATAACGCCCGACACGCGTCACACATATTCAAAAAATCACTCATGGTGGCGTCAATTCTTACTACCTTGCGCCGCCAATTCAGAATGGGATAATATCATGACAAAAGACCTCCAAATCCTCGAAGAAGTTACCATCAAATTTGCCGGCGATTCCGGCGATGGAATGCAGCTTTCAGGCAGTCTGTTTACGGATAATACGGCCCTTACGGGCAGCGACCTGGCGACATTTCCTGACTTTCCTGCCGAGATCCGGGCTCCAGCCGGTACTACTGCGGGTGTATCCGGATTCCAGATCCATTTCAGCAGTTCAGAGATCTATACTCCTGGTGATAAAGTCGACGTCCTCGTAGCCATGAATGCCGCGGCGCTCAAGTCTAATCTGGACAATCTTATCGAGGGGGGTACGATCATCGTGAGTTCCGATGGCTTTGACAGCAAAAATCTGCGCCTCGCGAAATATGATGATGTGAATCCGCTCGAGAACGGTAGTCTGGCGGGCTATAAGGTGTTTGACATTCCGATTACCAAGCTGACCAGAGATGCGCTTGTGGATTCGCCGCTTGGCGTAAAAGAGAAAGACCGGTGCAAGAATATGTTTGTCCTGGGCTTTCTGTATTGGAGATATAATCGGAATCTGGATGATACCCTCGGATATTTGAATGCCAAGTTTGCGAAGAAGGCAGATATCCTTTCGGCGAATGTACAGGCGTTGAAAGCAGGATATAACTACGGGGATACTACGGAGACATACATGACACAGTACACCGTGGAAGCCGCGCCACTTGAGAAAGGCACTTATCGCGGGATCATGGGAAGTGAGGCAGTAGTCATGGGTTTGATTGCTGCGGCAAAAAAATCCGGCTTGCCGTTATTCTATGGCTCATATCCGATTACGCCTGCATCTGAGGTATTGCATGGACTTGCGCCGCTGAAACATTATGGTGTCAGAACTTTCCAGGCTGAGGATGAAATCGCTGCCATTAGCTCGGCAATTGGTGCGGCATATGGTGGGAATCTCGGTGTGACCGGGACATCTGGCCCTGGACTTGCCTTGAAATCGGAAGCACTGGGACTGGCGATGATGCTCGAACTTCCACTAGTTGTGCTGGATATTCAGCGCGGCGGGCCATCTACAGGATTGCCGACGAAGACAGAACAGTCGGATCTCTTGCAGGCGTTATATGGAAGAAATGGGGAAAGTCCTGTTGCTGTGGTTTCTGCTTCGACACCTTCGGATGCATTTGAGGCGGTCTTCGAGGCATGTCGGATTGCGCTTGAGCATATGACACCCGTGATCTTTCTCAGTGACGGATATATCGCGAATGGTGCCGAACCGTGGAAATTTCCAAAAGCGGCAGATTTGCCTGAGATCAAAGTCAATTTTTCCAAGCCGAAAGAAAATGGCAGCAGCGAACCCTTCTTGCCATATAAACGCGATGAACGTCTTGTACGTAGCTGGGCAATCCCGGGCACAAAAGGTCTAGCACATCGGATTGGTGGTCTGGAAAAGGAAGCCGACACGGGTAACATCTCATATGATCCTGCCAATCACGAATACATGACCAAAATCCGTGAGGAGAAAATTGAACGCATCGCAGACTATATTCCTGAACAACAAATTTCTTCCGGACCAGATAGCGGTGACTTACTCATTCTTGGATGGGGATCTACATATGGAGTTATTGCTTCAGTGACGAAGAGCCTGGTGAAGCAGGGAATGAGTGTTGCACATGCTCATCTGCGTTATATCAGGCCGATGCCGCGTAATCTTGGGGCGATGATGAAACGCTATAAGCATGTGTTGATTCCTGAAATCAATACAGGGCAACTTGCGAGAGTGATTCGGGACAAATATTTGATCGATGTAAAGCAGTACAATAAAATACAGGGCACTCCGATTACGAAAGGTGAATTGGAGCATGCGGTGAGAGAAATTCTCGATTCTTGATTCTCGATTATTGATTGATTGATTATTGATTTTAAATTAAAGCCTTAGCGAAGTTTGCAACTTCGCACAACATTGAAAAATCATGGCAACAGTAACAGCAACAAATCCTACCCCATCACCGCTGAAAGCAAAAGATTTTGCGACCGATCAGGACGTACGGTGGTGTCCTGGCTGTGGTGACTATTCAATCCTGAAACAAGTACAGACCGTAATGGCTGACCTGGAGCTTGATCGCGATAAGGTCGCCGTGATCTCCGGGATTGGTTGCTCATCACGTTTCCCATACTACATGGAGACATATGGGTTGCACTCGATCCATGGGCGTGCACCGGCATTTGCATCCGGGATGCGTATCGCCAATCGGGATGTAGAAGTCTGGGTAGTGACCGGTGATGGAGATGGCTTGTCTATCGGTGGAAATCACATGCTGCATTTGTTGCGCCGCAATTTCAACCTGAATCTGCTGCTGTTCAACAATCAGATCTACGGACTTACTAAAGGGCAATATTCGCCGACATCGGAATTCAATAAAAAGACGAAGTCCACACCGATGGGCTCTATTGACAGACCATTGAATCCCTGTGCATTTGCCATGGGATGTGATGCGACGTTTATTGCACGCTCAATGGACCGCGATCCAACACATTTGAAAGAGATGTTACATCGCAGTCATGCACATCAGGGCACTTCCTTTCTTGAGATTTATCAAAACTGCAACATCTTCAACGATGGCGCATTTTTCACATACACAGAGAAGGAAACAAAACAATCAAACTGTCTTTTTGTCGAGCACGGCAAACCTCTCGTATTTGGTATCAATCGATCAAAAGGCATTATGCTCAAAGACATGAAGCCAAGTATTGTAGAACTTCATGGAAATGGCGTAACAGAAAGTGATCTTTGGATTCATGACGAGAAAGACATCTTCAAAGCGACAATGCTCACAAGATTCTTCAATGATCCATCACAGGAGGGAGCGCTACCAAGACCATTCGGTGTGCTTTACGCGATCGATCAACCATGTTATGAAGATCTTCTCTTCGAACAAATCGATGCTGCTATTGCACAAAAAGGAGAAGGCGATCTGGATAAATTGCTTGCCGGATCGAGGACGTGGACGATTGGGTAATCGGTAATCGGTGATCGGTAATCGGTGATCGGTGATCGGTGATCGGTAAAAAGGTAATCGGTAATCGGTAATCGGTAATCGGTAAAACGGATCAAAAGGAAAATGTAATATCGAAGTCCGAAGTTTTTACCGGATTTCGGACTTCGATATTTATCCGCCCGAGCTGAACTCCTGCCCGACTATGTAATTCAGGCGGGCATTCAACACGGGCATTTTGACTTATTCGAATTCTACGATGCATCTGTTTTCAAAAAATTATATGGAAACTTTCTGCTTGCCTTGCGCATCATCGCGTCGATAATCGTATTGATATCGCTTCCGAGAGAACGTGACAATGTTTTGTCATACTTCCACAAAATCTCTTCCGACGTACCATCACTGATTTGAATTGATATACTCCCTGAATTTGTTGGGCCCCAAACGCCGAACAAAATACCAAGTGCAGCAGAAGCGCCTTCCGACATTGGCTTTGTAGTACGGAAATCGCCCCATACAACGCCATCCACCCCAAGCAGTGACGCCAGTTCCGCAGGAGTATGCTCACGGACTGTGGTAAGATCTATACCTGCTTTGGTGAGTTCAGCATTAGTCTTACGCGGATCCTGGAAGTCTACTCTGAATTCATTCTGAGCACGTTTCTTTAGAAAGTAGGAGTGCAATGCACCTTGTACCCCTTTCCCTTCATTTGATTCCATCTCGTGCATTTGCTCTTCTGTGATTTGCTCCCGCTCCTTAGGACGCAGGTCCATTGTCACATCGAATGGTAGAATCGCGAGTTCTCTGTGCCTCTTGGCCAACTTCGCGAAATCCGGATTTACATAAATCGCTTTGGACTGTGCCGACAGCGTGAGTGCAGCAACAGTCATAAATACAAAAGTCAAAGCATGTTTCATGGCGTGTAAAATTTTTAGTTCGCAAATATAACGTATTGAGATCCCGGAATTTCTTCTAATAATTCTTAAAGTAACATTAAATGAATGCGGATTCAACCAAAAATTTTTCGACATTCTTAACGCTTTCCGAAAATCCGGCAATTGAAAGATTGATCAGTATCGCAAAGCTGCCCTCCAATGTTGCAATTGTCTACTTTTGAATATAAATTCACTTAAGACATGGAAGCGCAATTCACTGCAGTATATAAGAAAGTTCCTGAAGGGTACATCGGCTTCGTCGAAGAATTGCCAGGCGCGAACACACAAGGTGCAACTTTGGACGAAACACGTAAGAATCTCAAGGAGGCTATCCAACTCATTCTTGATGCAAATCGATATCTGATGCAAGAGGAGTTAAAAGGTACTGATGTCATTCGTGAAAAAATACCTATGCCAAATGCATGAAACGACGCGATCTGATCAAACACCTACGTCATCACGGATGTGAGAAACTGAGAGAATTGGTAATCTCATTGTATTCATCAATCGGGAAAAAAGGACATCTGATGTTGTGCCGAGACATCTATATTTACCCCACATGTCCGATCACATTGCATTCTTCAACGCACTTACACTAACGCTCAGGGGTGATGTCCATTCAGACATTCTCCATCGGGGTATTTACGCCACTGATGCAAGTATCTACCAGATCCAGCCTTTAGTCGTCGTCTATCCAAAAGATGAACAAGATGTGATCAATGCGGTTGCTCTTGCACGTGATCACAATGTCCCCATTCTCGCACGTGGCGGAGGAACAAGCCTTGCCGGACAAACTGTTGCGCAAGCGATGGTTCTCGACTTTACCAAGTATATGTACAAGATCCTTGCCTATGATCCTGCAAAACGACAGATCAAAGTACAACCAGGTATTAGCCGTGGAGAATTGAACAACTACATCAAAAAAGACAGACTTGAATTCGCACCAGATCCGGCTACTTCAACACGTGCAGCTATCGGAGGAATGATTGCGAATAATTCTTCTGGCACAAAAAGCGTCTTATATGGCAAGACCAGCGATCATGTGATCGATCTGAAGGTGTTACTGAGTGATGGCACAATACTCAATACACAGCCTTATACAAAAGCAGAGGTTGCCTCATTGGATGAGCATACTCGTGAAGGAAAACTCTGGAAGTCGCTCTACCAGAAAGTCGATTTATATAAAGAAGAAATTCATCATCGCTTTCCAAAGACAATGCGTCGGGTCGGTGGATACTGCCTTGATGAACTCATCGCTGATACTCCCTGGCATCCCGGAAGAATATTCCTCGGGAGTGAAGGCACACTCGGTATTTTTCTTGAAGCAACCCTCAAACTTGTGCCATTGCCAAAATATAAATCCGTTTCAGTCATCCATTTCCACGATCGCGTTGAAGCAATTCGCCCGGTAGGTCTCATGCTGGAATATAAACCTGCTGCGGTGGAGATATTGAGTAAACTGTTATTGGACTATAGTCGTAAGAATCTCGAGACACAAAGCATGTGTGGTTTTATCAAAGGCGATCCGCAGGCAATTCAGATGGTAGAGTTTTACGGAGATACGGAAGAAGATGTGTTGTCACGACCGAAAGCAATGATCAAGGAGTTGCAGGCGGCGGGTTATGGTTATGCATATGATATCTATCCGGATGGTGAAATGTACAGGAATGTCTGGGGTATCCGGGAACGTGGACTTGGATTACTCCTTGGTGAACCTGGTGATAAAAAAGGCGTAGAGTTTGTTGAAGATGCTGCCATCCCAATAGAACACCTTGCTGAGTATATCGATCGTGTATTAAAAATCTGTGAAGGCTATGGCGTTGAAGTGACTTACTATGCGCATGCAAGCGTGGGTGTGATCCATGTACGACCTATCCTGAATCTGCATCTTGCTGAAGACATCGCAAAAATGAAGTTGATTGCTGCCGATGTATTCAAACTCGTGGTTCATTACAAAGGTTCATGGAGCAGCGAGCATGGAGATGGTTTGATCCGGAGTAGTTTTCTGCGGGAGTTTTATGGAGATACACTGTACGAAGTATTCAAAGAAGTCAAACAACTGTTCGATCCTGCAGGAATCCTTAATCCTGGAAAAATCATTGATGCGCCGCCGATGGATCAGGACCTGCGCTATGGCCCGGTCTATCGTGATCAGCCTTTGAAGACAGTATATCATTACCGGGATCAGATCGATTTTCACAGCGCTGTCCATCAGTGCAGTGGTCTTGGTGCATGTCGAAAAATGTCTGGCGGCACGATGTGCCCAAGCTATATGGTGACACGCGATGAGACACATACGACACGAGGTCGTGCAAATGCATTGCGGCTTGCGATGTCAGGACAGCTTTCTACACAGGGATTATCAGATCCGATACTGAAAGAAACTTTAGATCTCTGTGTTTCCTGCAAGGCCTGTAAAGCAGAATGTCCCAGTAGTGTTGACATGGCCAGACTGAAAAGCGAAGTATTGCAAATTCAATACAAGAGTCATGGCACAACGTTGCGTGATAGAATGATTCGAGATTCTGCGAAGATGGCGAAACGTATCTGTGGCCCGATAGCTCCGTTGATCAATGCCATTCAAGGGTCTGCTTTGTTTCGTACTGTGCTGGAAAAAAGTGCGGGCTTCAATCATAAACGAGTTCTTCCGACATATGCTCGTCAGTCTTTTACTGATTGGTTTGAAAAACATTATAAACCCTTCGATGGTCCGCTCGTCGCACTCTTTGCAGATACGTATTTGGATTATTATGAACCAGAAATCGGAAAAGCTGCGGTCAGACTGATCAATTACCTTGGATATGATGTGACTATTGCAACTGGTTGTTGTCAGCGGCCACGGATCTCACATGGTTTTCTTGAACTCGCAAAGAAGGAAGGAACTGGTGTTGCGCAGTCACTCGATGGCTATCTGCATCGCAGTATTCCTGTACTCGTCTGTGAGCCAAGTTGTGCTTCTGCCCTTACAGATGATCTACCGGATATGATTGATGACAAGGCATTAGGTGATCGCATGCATCATGGAATTATGCCAATCGAAAAATGGGTGAGTGAACAAATCACAGAGCAGAAAATCAAATCACTGAGTACGCGCCACGAGCAAATATTATTGCATGGTCATTGTCATCAGAAAGCGTTGTTTGGCACAAAATCAATTCATCATATCCTGAAGACCTGTGGAGCCACTGTCAATGAACCTGATAGTGGATGTTGTGGTATGGCCGGATCCTTTGGCTACGAGGTTGAACATAGTGAGATCTCAGAAAAAATGGCGCGACGTGTTTTGATTCCTGCGATAGAGAAAGATCCTCAAATGCCAATTGTGGCATCCGGTTTCAGTTGCCGGCATCAGATTGCCTATTTCACCGGAAAGAAGCCCGTGCATTGGCTGGAAGTGTTGGAAATGAGTAAAGGGCAAAATGAGTAAATGCCCTGAGGGGCAGAATGAGTAAAGGTGTGCAGTTGTTACATTTGCGCTCTATGAAAGACATGCGATATCTCACCAATGATAAAGGAAAGAAAGTAGCGGCCGTTGTTCCAGTGGACAAATGGAAGAAGCTCAAGAACAAATACCAGAAGCTGAAAAAGAAACTTTCTGCAGAGGAAGAACTGGTCGATGCTGATCCGCCAAAAATCAGTAAGCGCAAGAAGCCACTCTTTGTCGTGAAAGAATCACCAATTCATGGCAGAGGAGTTTTTGCATCGGCCAATATCAAGAAAGGAACAGCAGTCATCGAATATAAAGGCCAGTATATCTCACAGGATGAAGCCAATGAGCGCTATGGCGATGACAATGGTGCGCACCATCATACAGTGCTTTTCACCATCGATGATGATACCGTGATAGACGCGAAATCAAAAGGTAATGAGGCCCGCTTTATTAATCACTCTTGCGCTCCGAATTGCGAAGCGATACAGTACGGCAAACGTATTTTCATTGAATCAATCAAGGATATCAAAAAAGACGCAGAACTTACATACGACTATCATTTGCAGGTAGACAAGCCGCATACTAAGAAGAAAATACAACAATATGTCTGTCATTGTGGGGCTAAGAAGTGTCGTGGGACGCAGATGGATCTGGGTTGAAGAAATTCTCGATTTTTGATTCTCAATTCACGATAAAGAACCCGGAATACTTTTTTAATTCGTCACTTTCAGCTAAGGCGGTCGATTACTTATTTAATAGTATTCTGAAAGGTGAAGAAATTTTCAATTCTCGATTTTCAATTCTCGATTCCCTGGCTTAGGTTAGTAAGAGCCGCAATTATTTTTTTTTGGTAGTAACTACTGTCAGCTAAAGCAGCTGGAATTTAAGTTCTCGAATTTTTTATTTTCCAATAATAGAAAATTGAGAATTAAGAATAGAGAATCACTTTCGTGCCCAGTTCCTTCCTGCTTTCTTCTGCTTTAAAACACATTAGGTGACTATCCATACTGGCATCGAGATTGGATGTAAGCAACGAGACATCATGAGCATCCACAGCACGGAGAAAGTCTTTCACGAGACGCCAATCACCACCACCATGACCTGAATCGATCTCGGCATGATCTGAGACATTCCAATGTTCAATATTCCCGGTCCTGAAGTTTACGAATATGAGTTCATCTCCATCGCCTACCATGTCACCCATCGTACCCATCACCCGTGTTTTGCGTCCATGATAATGTGTGAATGCTTCCATCTGAAACGTCACTGTGATCTCATCTTCGAATTGCATTGCGCATACCTGGTGATCCATCACCGAGTTGTCACATCGATAGACACATTTTCCATACTGTCCATCACGGAGATTTGCAAGAATAGCTTGCCCACGTGCAGGTTCATCAGCCGGCAGATCAAAATGATGCAACCATGTGCGATCGCGATAGTATACACGGAGCGCTGAATACGGACACTCGGATTCAATGGCACATCCGTCTGTACAACGCGCGGTACTTCCCGGTGGTGCATTCTCTTCTTTAAACCATGTAAGATGACCGAATGAAGACATATGCGTACAGCGCTTACCAATCCACCAACGCAGCACATCCATATCGTGACAGGACTTTTGTACTATGCTCGGATTACTTTGTTCTGCATTCCGCCAATTGCCACGCACAAAAGAATGTGACATGTGCACATGTTGTATGGGTTCAAAATGCTGGACACTTGTGACACGACCAAAGAACTCTGTATCGAAAAGTTGTTTGACTTTCTGATAGTATGGTGCATATCGCAACACATGACATACCGCCACGATGCGATCATATTTTTTCTGCTGATCGAGTATCTCCTTGCATTCACGCCATGATTGAGCAATGGGTTTCTCAAGAAGTAAATCGTATCCCATGGCAAGGGCTTGCATTGCAGGGCCATGATGCAAATGATCAGGTGTCGTAATAATGATGACATCAGCAAACTTTGGCCGCAAGAAAACATGCTCCCATGTCACAAACTGATTTTGTACATCAACGCCATGTTTTTCACTAAACTTCTGTAACCTCACAGGAATTGGTTCGGCGACTCCGACGATGTTTAGCTCTTGTGGAAATTCTACAGCATAATCGCCATAAGTATTACCTCTGGAGCCTGCGCCAAGGACAATCCCGGTAATCTTCCTCGATGGCCCGGAAATCGATCGAATATCCTGAGCTGAATATGTGTAAGAATGAATATTATCCGTGCTTACATTCACAAGCCATGGAGCCGATAGACCTCCAATTCCGAGTGTCTTGAGTAAGTGTCTGCGTTGCATTTGGTCATTATTTGATATTGATCTAAAAGTATAAAATCATTGGAGAAAAACAGAGTTGATATACTAACTGTACTTTTAGCGCGAGAATCAGTTTACAATCAAGTCAAAAATTATTTATCATGATAGAAGGATGGAGCGTCGTATATCGCAGTGCTTTTGAATATCAGGCATCAATGGTCATGGAAATCCTTGAGCAGCAAGGGTTGCATCCGGTGCTCCTGGATCGAAAGGATGATGAATTTCACATCGGTGATGTTGAGATCTATGTAGCCCCTGAAGAAGCCGAGCAGGCTGCTAAAGTGATTCTTGAAAATGTCGCTGACGTCGAACCTGATGAGGAAGAGTAGTGCGCTGAGAGCTCATTTCCGGGCAGGAATCCCTCCCCTCAATGTATTTCGAGTGAAATTTTTTGAATGCACCCTTGTTAAGAAATATTCGAACAATCACAGTATGCAATCTCTGTATTGGCTGATTGGTGTTTTACTGTTGTACACCTACTGCAACAGATCAAAAGAAACCGCGTCTCTTTTTGTCGCTGAAGATTTCACAGAAGAAAATCTTTTCTCCAATAATATCGAAGGACCAGCATTTGATGCGAAAGGCAATCTCTATGTTGTCAACTTTCAAAAGGACGGAACAATCGGTAAGGTAAATCCTGATGGTACAGCGGAACTCTTTCTCATACTTCCGCAAGGCAGCACAGCCAATAGTATACAGTTCGATGATAAAGGCTCAATGTATCTCGCTGATTATACTGGTCACAATGTGCTCGTTGTAAACTTGTCAACCAGGGAAGTTTCGAAGTTTGTCCATAGTGAGTTGTTTCATCAGCCAAATGATTTGTGTATCAACCGGCGGAATCAATTATTTGCTTCTGATCCAGATTGGAAAAATAGCTCTGGTAAGTTGTGGCGTATTGATCCTGACTCCAGTCTTGTCCTTCTTCAGGACTCGATGGGTACCACCAATGGTATTGAACTCAATCCCCCTGAAGACATTCTTTATGTGAATGAAAGTGTGCAGCGAAGAATCTGGGCTTTTGATGTGGATAAGGATGGGAATATTTCCAATCAACGACTCTTCGTCGAATTTCCTGACTTTGGATTGGATGGAATGAAATGTGACAAATCCGGCAACCTCTATGTCACACGGTATGACAAAGGGACGATTGCGATTTTTTCACCTGATTCGAAACTCCTGCGAGAAGTAACTCTGAAAGGTAAAAAATGCAGCAACCTTGTTTTCGGTGGTCATGATGGTAAAACTGTCTATGTCACCCTACAGGATCGTAAAGGAATGGAGAAGTTTCGTTCTGATATATCAGGTAAATGGTACTAATGCGATGTTGAAAACGGTTGCATGGACTATCCTTGCATTTCTTGCAATAGGCGTTGGGTCGTACCCTGTCTTATACTTTCTCACAGATATGTCTCAGGGTATGTTGAGTTCAAAACCTGAAAGCGTCCTAAATAACATTGTCTGGAGTTTTGCATTTAATCTACATATCATCGGTGGAGGTATTGCTCTTCTCATCGGATGGACGCAGTTTAGTCGGAAGCTTAGAAATACGTATCTGTATATACATCGTGCAATTGGAAAAACCTATGTGATTTCTTGTACGGTGGGAGGGATTGCAGCGCTGTATCTTGCGTTCTATGCGACAGGTGGTGTGATTTCAAGTCTTGGTTTTGGCTCTCTTGCTGTATTGTGGTTGACTACAACTTCGAAGGCATACTTTGCGATACGCAACCGTAGTATTGACACACATCGCGAATGGATGGTAAGGAGCTATGCACTTACGTTCGCTGCTGTTACGCTGCGCATCTGGTTACCCTTGTTGCAGTTTGTTGTCCACATGGAGTTCATCCCGGCTTATCAATTGATCTCGTGGTTATGTTGGGTCCCCAACCTGATTGTCGCTGAACTGATAGTACGAAGTCAACGACGCACTGCGGCGCCATTGCTCAGTTGAAGAAACAATTCACTGATTTTCACCAAATTATCCTCATACAAACGCTTACAAACACTTACAAACGTCAGTAAACGTTTTTTATACGACTCTCATTTACTGCCGGCCATATCATTGCATTCGATTTGTTTTCCTGATTTCTCACTTAAAAAAACCATGAGATATGGCATTTCCAAAGAACGATCTATTTCCCGTATTTGATCAGCGGGTGAGCAAGTTTGCCCGGGCGTTGGGGCATCCTGCGCGGATACGAATTCTGAGACTGCTTGAAGAGAACGGCTCAATGCAGGTAATACAACTTGAGGATTTACTCCCACTCTCGCAGGGCACAATTACAGAGCATTTGAGAAAATTACGGTTGGCAGAACTCATTAATGTAACGGTCAGGGGACTGATGAACTTTTACTCGATAAATGAATCGGGCATTCAAAGCCTATTCAATACTCATTTGATACTCGCGGATATACTATATGGAGCTTATAGGGATCAGAGCGGCACCTTGATTAAGCCGGGTTCCACTGCCGAAGACGGAAGATGATGAAACGTCTTTTTGCGCTCCTTCACACAGCCGAATTTTTTGTACCCTTTTTCTATTGACCGCTCGTCTTTCAAAACCTTTTTTAGAAACGTTTCTGACAGAGGCAGGTGGGTTTTACATTTCTCTCCTTGAAACGTCTTCCGCCTGATAAGTCGGACAAGTTTTACGTTCCTTCCCCTTGAAACGTCTTCCGCCCAGTCGGTCGCCCGCCCGGATGACCTGGT
>JANNQA010000038.1:0-7055 GCA_031400515.1 Bacteroidota bacterium | reverse complement strand
CGTCATGAACGCTGTCAAAAATAAGTTGATCGCCAGGGTATTTGCTGTAGTTCAGCGAGGAACCCCCTTTGTCACAACGCACAATTATGCATAAAAAATAAATTACATCAATTGTTTGGTGAAACGTAGAAATTCGGCAGGTAAACTCGCAAGTTCTACTGAGTCGAACAGCCCGCCCCGCCTTCAAGCGGGGTTCCGAGGTTATCACTGCCGCGCCTTCTGCATTTCCTCTAGCTTCGGCAATTGCAACTTATACTCCTCCACATCCCAGATAATATCCCAGTTCGAAACATAGTCAGCCAGATTGCCAAGACCGACTTGTTCTCTGCGCAGATCAACATTGTCCGGATCTTCAAGTGGTGAGAGATAGTATTTGCCTGTTTCAGTGTCAAGTGCCACCTGGCTTCCATAGATCTGGCGCTTTCCTTGTCTGAGTAAAACCCTGTCCTCAAGCAGGGCAAGACTCGATGGACTTGCCTTGCCTTGCTTCGCTGCTTCGCGCATCATCGGCAAATACTTTTCCTGTGTTGCAATATCCGAATGCTGAATGACAAGAAACAGTGCCTGGTTTCCCTGTTGACCTACGACATCTGCACCAAGCCAACCCCGTGTGTCAAGGATCTCAGTGACTTTGATCAGATTGATAGAGTCCTTTTCAGAGATAAGAGTCCAAAGTGCAGTCATCTCGGGAGATTGCATTCCATATTTCTGTTCTATCTCGTCGGACTGGAGCCTGTATTTCTGATCTTCTACGTGGATGGCTTCAAGAGCAGCTGCCAGAGGTTTATCGAGGTTTACTTCCGCCTTCTCTTTATTGGCGGTGATGATTGTGATGACTTCATGCCATCTCGGATCAGGATGCAGAGAGTTGAGATCAGTGTCATTGGTAATATGCGCGAGGTTGGTATAGTTTCCATTCTTTGCAATCTTGAACAGTTGCACAAATGCAGAATCCGGTCGATGTGCAAGTGCCCATGAGCATGCGGCGTTGTACCTGTCATTGATCATGCCTTTGTTTCCAAGAGCGATAAACGCCTCATGATATGTCTGCCCGGACTTCAGGTATTCCTGATTCTCATACAGATTGAATGCTTCCCCGATAAGTTCATTGTATTTCGCCTGGTCCTGACCAAACAACAGCCGGCTGGCGATGAGCATTGTCACGAGGAGAAGGAATGGTCTTTTCATAAATCAAAATTAAAAATGTAATCTGAGTTAGCCGAGACGTTTGAAATAACTCTGCAAAGCCTGCTGTCAGGAGTTGAAGTAACACCAAATCAGGGAAAAAAGCAAGAACAAGCCTAAGTGCAGTCTCTTGAAGCATCGAATATATTCAACTCCAATCCCCCTCTTTCAAAGAAAGTTGGTCAACGTAGAACTTATCCTCAGGATAAACATCACCAACTTTCGCAGAGAGAGGGGGCCAGGGGGTGAGTTATAAATCGCTATATTCGGGTGCCCCATTTCGTTTGAAATACTATTAACATGAATACCAATACTCTGCAATTCCGCCCACGTCTTTCGCCAGCCCAAAAGAAAGGGATTCAAAAACGCTACGAAACACTTTCAAATGCCAGATACAAACAACATGCGAAACTGCTCAGACCCCTCGCGCAGATCGGGAAAGCAGCAAGAAAGCAGTATAAATCCCTGGTGACGAAGCCAGAATTGCAAGCAGCACAGGCACTGGCTGATCGCACGAAAATCAAAATCTCGAAGCTATACCTTCCAAATAAAACCACAGTCAGTCCTGTAAAGATCAAATCGCTGCGCAGAGAGTTTAAGCAGAAATTCCTGAAGAATTTCAAAGAGGTCGATGCCATTCAGTTGCTCAGAGACAAGCATCGCGGTGATCTCGCAAATGGGTTTGCGCAATTTGAAACCAACGCCTCAGTCCTGGATAATTTAATTGCAGATATTCCTGATACCCTTGCTTTCCCTGAACTTGAATTTGTCAGCTTCAGTCCTCCTTATGCCTTTAGCGAAGTCCGGACTGAAGGATTGACAAGTCCGATCAGAAGAGACAGTTCGTTTGCAGATACACAATCAGGATTCATCCTCAACGATTTTGATTTCAGACATAGCGGAGGTGGTTCATTTAATCCGGTGATGGTATTCAATTCCCTGGTGGGAATGGGTTTTTCATTCACACTGCCGGCAACAGGTGTGCTCAGGGTCACAGCAGTCATTCACAACACGTTAAGTTTGTTTCAGGCTTCCATCAGGGACAATTTTGGATGGTCTGATGGCAATATCAGGATGAGCGCCGGCATTTATATGGACGTTGTACATCCCAACAACGTCCTGATCACTGAGAGAACTTCACTGGCATTTTTAAACCTGTCCAGTGATGGTGATGACGTCTCAGCCACTGAATCCGATATCCAAACTGTTACGCCATTTACCTTTACACTGATCAGCACTGGGGCTTTTGCGCAAGGCGAAACCGTGGATATTATCGTCGGCTCAAAAGTGCATATCCGAAGTTCATTGGATGATATGACCTGTAATCTTACCGCGAGGGTAGGGTGGCAGGTGAAGGAAGTGTTTGTGGAAGTAATATAATCAGAAGGTGAGAGTTCCTCGACTCCTTCGTCGCTCGGAATGACAAAAAAGCGAGATAGTGAGAGCAAGAAGATCCTTCTATGGTAACACCGTTTTGTCATCCCGAGCGAAGTGCAACGAAGTCGAGGGATGAGAGGGTTTCCTCCTAATTAATTTCGAGCGAGCGAGGAGTGCAACGACGAATGAGTCGAGAAATCTTTTTTCGTTTATTAACAGGATCTCTCGATTCGCCTTTCGACTCTTTCGCGTTCCGCTTCTTCGTCTCATGGCTCACTCGAGATGTGTGGCGGAATGTCGGCTTGCATTCTTCGACTCACTGCGTTCGCTCAGAATGACAAGAAGATTCGACTCTGAATAGTCAAGTTGATCTGTACCCATTTTAATTTTCATTTTGATTTGCACAGCCATGGAAACACACGATCTTAAATTCAGGAGAGGGATTAGTGCATCTAAAAGAAATAAAATTCGTGACCAATACCTGAAACTTGTTAATAAGCGCAAGAAACAATTCGATGCATTGTACAGGCCGGTCATGCAGCTTGCGAAGCAGTTCAATAAAGAATTAAAACCTGTCGTCCTGAAAAAGGATGAAAAGGCTGCTGAAGAGCTAAGGACAAAGACAAGGAGGGAAATTGGATTAGCGCTTCTGAAAGAGAAAAATCCGGCGATCCATGATGCAGAAAAAATCAAATCCGCCCTTGCGAGATTTAAAGCCGCGTTTCGAAAAGAAGTAAAGAATTTTTCGGCGCTATCGGTCATCAAGAAGAGATATCATGGCGAGGTCAGTAAGGAGTTTGAAAAAGTACTATCGGGTTTTACGGTATCGGATGATATTGTTGTTGCGGATCTGCCCACATTAGAATTTGATCCTGCTTTTGCAACGGTATTTACACCTCCATTTGACTTTGGTGAAGAAAACGACCTTCTCACAGGCGGTACCTCTGTCAGCATACCCCAGGTTGATCTTCAAAGCGGGTTTATTTCTTACCGGTTTTTTATGGAACATGAATCCCGAAACTGGTTTAATGATCCAATAGGCATTCGTGCGTACGTCGGTGTCGGTATGGGTTTTACCATGCCGCGAGCCGGTGTTCTGAAAGTCACACTGACCATTCAAAGTACCCTTGCCTTTCTGCACGCACGTATCACTGACAAACGTGGGTTCTCTGATGGCTTTGTGCAAATCAGCGCAGGTGTCTATCTCAACGTACTGCATCCCAACAATGTCAGCATCAATGAACATATGATGACCAATCTGCCATTGTCCACCGGTGGAGATGACGTGGTGTCCTTTATTAACAATCTGCCCAATGAGAATCCTTACAGAGTAGAGCTTACGAGTACCGGTGCCTTTGCCGAAGGAGAAAGATTTAATATTCTGGTCGGCACAGTTGTGCAAGCCTCTAGCAGGGTGGATGATATGACGAGTGAGCTATCAGCGACAGTGTCGTGGCAGGTGAAGCGTGTGATGGTGCAGGTGATTTGAAAAAGGGCTTCTGGCCTTTAGCTACTGGCTGAAGACTCTCATCGCAGAATTTGTAAAATTAAGGTGACGCCAACTAGCAATAGGCGAGCCCTTGCTTGTATCTAATCGCGCAGGGCTTCTTGCCCGAAGTTTTTGTTTTCAATAGCTAACGGCCAATAGCCAGCCGCCCGCGCTCATGACGCTTGAGGGTCCAAAGACGCCTCAAGGTGAGGCACACCCAACCACCTCATACACGGGAAAGGCGAAGTTGTGACATCGAGATTTGTAAAGGAGTAGTGCAGGAACCCGATGACATCTGGAAATGCCGATTCCTTGTTTTGCAGTGACGTATCAGGAAAACCCGATGACATCTGGAAATGCCGATTCCTTGTTTTTGCAGTGACGTATTGAGAAAAGCCGATGACATCTGGAATCGCCGATTCCTTGTTTTTGCAGTGACGTATCGGGAAAACCCGATGACATCTAGAATTGCCGATTCCTTGTTTTTAAAATGACGTATCGGGAAAACCCGATGACATCTGGACATACCTTCGGCAGTTAAAAATCGCCGATTCTTTGTCTTATATGGTCCCCTATGGATTTCGATTTTCCTCCGCCTTCGCATCAACCTTCTTCATGAATGATAGATGCGCTGCCCTGAGCCTGTCGACCGCGTGCCGCCTTAGCTTTAGCGGTGGCGCAAGGGATAAGTGACAGATGATCACGTCTCGTGGCATGCCTAAAATTTATTTTTCTAATTGAAAATCGAGAATCGACAATTGAGAATTTCCCTCACACCCGCCCCTCAACGAAATACATATCGACCATACCTTTCCCCTTTACTTCTATCGGACCTCGTGAAGTACAAGTGAAATGTTCTTTGACAAGTGCATAGGTCGATTCACTGATGTTGACTTTGCCTTCCTCTCCAAAGGTCTCCATCCTGCTCGCCGTATTCACAGTATCACCCCAGATATCGTATTGAAATTTCTTGATACCTACGATACCCGCCACGACAGGACCGGTATGCACACCGATACGGATATCGAAGTAGGGCTTTCCTGATGCAATTCTTTGCACATTGTGCTCTTTGATAAACTGCTGAAGCTCCAATGCGGCATTGACGACATCGGCAGGATGCGTGTAGTTAGGAGTAGGCAATCCACCTGCTGCCATGTATGTATCTCCAATGGTCTTGATCTTCTCAATCCTGTACTTACCCATGATTAAGTCAAATGCAGAAAAGCAGGTATTGATTTCAGAGACCAGCTCCGTGGGACTTACCCGCTCTGAAAATTCAGTGAAACTCTTGATGTCGGAGAAAAGTACCGTGACAGAATCGATCAACTGCGTATCTGCAGAACCTTTTCTCTTAAGTTCTTCAGCAACTTCACTGGGCAGGATGTTGAGCAGAAGTTCATCACTGCGGAGTTTAGCGGATTTGATCTTATTGCGTTGCACAAAGAACACACCGGCAAAGAGGAGCACGATGGCAAAGCCACCCATAAATCCGTTGCGCATCAGTTTTTGCTTTTGGAGTTCTTTTTGAGCAAGTTGTTCCTTCGCAGCTTGCTCTGCCTGTGCTACGGCTGCTTTCTTCTCATACTCGTATTCAAACTGTGATTCAAGGATCTCATTGGAGTTTTCAAGATTGAAAATGCTATCGCGCGTTGCAATAAACAACTTGTAATAATTCAATGAGCCTTTATCGTTGCCATTGATACTGTCTAGTGCAGCTAGCGAAGCGTAACCTTCCTTGACATAGTCCAGGCTTCCGATTTCCTTTGCCAGTTCAAGTCCATTGCGCAGGTATGATGCGGCCTGAGCGTATTGTTGATTTTGTGTTGCGGCAATTCCCATGTTGAGATAAGCTGCAGCCATTCCGTCTCTGTCTTCGATCAATTCTGCAAGACGAAAAGCAGACGCGAAAGTGTTTAATGCCTCTTGATGTTTGTCCTGCTGTATATGAAGATTGCCGATGTTGAGAAGGGTGCTGACAAGAGTGAATGTATCGCGGAGCTCGGACTTGATTTGCATTGAGGAATCGAAATGCATCAGAGCCTCAGCGAATTTGCCTTGAGCGGCATAGATTTCACCCAGATTATTTTGAACTCTCGCAATACCTGGCATGTAGTTCGTGCTTTCCCATATTTCGAGTGCAATGAGATAATGCTTGAGGGCCTGGGCAGTATCAGCCAGACTCATATGTATTGCACCGATACTGAGATGCGCGTTGGCGATGCCTTTTTGTTGGCCAATATCCTCATTGATTTTCAGTGATTGCAATTGATATTTCAACGCCTGGGCATAATCTCCCCGGCGTATGTGGACCACTCCGGTATTGGCAAGTACCATTGCCAGCAAGAGTTGGTTATTGCTTTCCTCACAGAATTCTGCTGCTTTTTTGTAGTAGTCGAGCGCCTGCAGATAGTCCGACTTCCGCATGTGAAGAATGCCGAGGAGGTTGAATCCTTCTCCTATCCCTTTTTTATGACCGATCTCTTGTGCCAGCGCAACGCTTTTGTTGACGTAGGCGAGAGTTGAATCTTCATTGTGTTTATAGTATGCGCCCCAGAGTTCACTCAGCACTGACCACATGGTGGTATCGCTGAGATCCAGTGCTTTACCAGAAGTGCGCTTCGCCTCCTGAAGCGTTCTTAATTCCTGATGAAGGGAGTCAATGAATTTTTGGTCTTGAGCACTTGTGATGTAGCCATACAGGATGAGTATGGAAAGGAAGGACAGCCTTTTCATAAAGTTGGTGTTTCGTGTAATGCAAGGAAACAAATATAAAGAAAGGGGAGGGCACTTCCTTCGTTACAAATTTTAAGATTGTTTCAATAACTGCGGTTACTTTTTACAGTAACTTTCATTGATGTGTGTAGATTGCGTTGGCAATAAGGGATCATACAGAAAGATTGCTGACGAGACCATAAGAGCTAAGAAGAATAAAAACACCCCGAATATGAATTGTAGAAATTGGGCGGTAGCCTCATTAACTGTTTTATCTCTATTCTTCTTTACC
>JANNQA010000174.1:0-28630 GCA_031400515.1 Bacteroidota bacterium | reverse complement strand
CTCGACTCATTCGCCTAACTCATTTCGGATTTTGGAGTGTGGATTTCGGATAGCTAGTGGATTTGTTTGGTTTGGTTTTGGATTCATCTCACCATCTCGCCTTCTCACGTTCTCACTTTCTGTTTTCTCAGTCTTCACCTTCTATATCTATCCATTTATACCATTGCCCACGCGTCTTCGCTTTTTCCAACTGGCGTTCAACGATGAGGCGAGCGAGTCCATATGCTGGGGCTTCTGAAGAAGAATGTAACACAGCATTGATCTTTGGCTCCAATACATCAAGTCTGTAAAGGGTGCTAAAGAGGAGTTCAGGTTCCTTGTCCAGCATTTCAGCTACCCTTGTGGCAAGTGCCTTGATCACATCTTCAAGCTCAGGACCTTTGAGGTTTTCGAGCGATACGCCGCTGAGCGTGATATCCATATCTTCTGGTGTCATGTCAGAGAAAGACTAGTCGTGCATGCTTGGGGTTTCTGAAACAAAGAGCAACAATTCATCAAGATACCTCCTGTCATTCGATAAGCGGGGTACTTTGTGCTGTCCACCCAGCTTGCCGCGATACGCCATCCAGTTGGTGAATGTGCCTTTTGGTGCAACGATGAGATGCAACATTTCAAGAGCAAGATCACCGGCACGCTTGGCGGCATAGTCGCTATTCAGATCCTGTAATGCTTTGTCCAGATCTTTTCTAAAGGTTTCAATGTCCAAAGGTTCTTGCGCGAATTCAATCAACCATTCATGTGCGCCACGCTTTGATCCATCGAGATATACAGGTGCTACCGTATAGTCACTAATGCGGGCATGATGTGTGCTGCAGGATATTGAGATCGCACGTTCGACATTATCGATCATCACTTCTTCACCGAAAGCATTGATGAATTGCTGAGTTCTGCCGGTCACGCGCATGCGATAAGGTTGTGTAGAAGTAAATTCAATTGTATCGCCTGGAGTATATCGCCAAAGACCTGAATTTGTTGAAATGACAAGAGCATATTGCATCCCTGCTTCCACTTCTCGTAAGGGAATTGCAATAGGATTTTCAGTATGCCATTCTCCTTCAGGGATAAATTCATAGTACATGCCATTGTCAAGAAGCAAGAGCATGTCTTCTGCGCCTATACGATCCTGTGCTGCGAAAAATCCCTCTGATGCATTGTACACTTCCTGATAGACAAACATCGAAGAAGGAATGAATTCATTAAAGGTCTGACGGTATGGACGGAAGCCAACGCCACCATGGGTATAGACTTGCACATTTGGCCATACTTGTAAAATATTATCCTTGCCAGTGAGTTCCAATATGCGTTTAAAGAGCACAATTGTCCAGGTAGGTACACCACCAAACATCCCAACGTCTTCATGAATACAAATGTTTGTCATGCGCTCAATCTTCTCTTCCCAATTATTCATGAGTGCAGTTTCAAAATCCGGAGTGAGAAACGGTCTGCCAATGATGGGTAAATGCTGTAGCATGATCGCAGAGACATCACCATACGTAGTCTCAGGAAATTCTTCGAAGGGAGACAGACTTCCACCCATGATAAGATTCTTCCGATGAAAGATCGATGCATCGGGCAGCATTGCGTAAAGTAATGCAAGCGCATCCCACGTGCTTTTTGCATGACAACCCTGCATATTCTCTGAGCTTACCGGAATAAACTTGCTGCGATCACTCGTTGTGCCGGAAGATTTTGCAAACCAATACACACGGCCAGGCCATAACACATCTTCTTCGCCATACATCATCCGGCGAATCTGCGATTTCATCGTTTCGTAATTCTGTATCGGCACATGCTTCGCATAGTTCCGTTGATCATCGATCTCTGAGAATCCATGTATTCTTCCGAATTCCGTTTCCTCAGCCCGGGATAGCAGATGCCGAAGCCAGTATGCCTGTGTCTCATGCGGATGTGTATCAATCTCCCTCAGGCGCTTGTACTTTCCTGCGAGATACGTACGCATGATTTTATTGAAGAGGGATTTCATGAATCTAAGTGGCTTTTAAGTAGCTTCTAAGTGGCTTCTAAGTGGCTAGGTAATTATTCAGTTTCACAGTTGAGTTTTTATTTGGCTTCCTTGCACTTGCGCTTGTCTTTTCTTCTCTCACCTCTTTGTCATTCCGAGCGCAGTCGAGGAATTCTCACATTTGCGTCAGCAAAGCAGCGCCAATCACGCCAGCACTATCACCCAATAGAGGTCTTTCAAAATGCGTTTCACAATGATCATTGAAGATCCATTTGTTGACAGCGGCGACACCATCAGTGTACAGAGCATCGATATTCCCTACGCCTCCGCCAAGGACGATGACATCAGGATCAAGAATATTAATGACTTGTGCAATGCCTTTACCGAATTGTTGAGTCAGTCTGAGAATAGTTTGGGTAGCCTCAGGATCCGATCCGTTGAGATGTCGTTGGACAATTTCGGGGAGCAAACGTTTTGTGCCCGTCAGCCGATGATAGTATCGTTGCAAAGACGGTCCTGAGATTACAGTTTCTACACATCCGGATTTGCCACAGTAACAAGTATCGCCCCCTTCATCTAATAAGATATGACCCCATTCGCCACCAATACCATGTTTCCCCTGTATCACTTTACCTTCCACAACAACACCTCCACCAACGCCCGTACCGAGAATGACTCCGAAGACAACACGTGCATCGGGATATTTCTTGCCAGCACCAAACCTGGCTTCTGCCAATGCAAAACAATTTGCGTCATTGGCCATTTCAATAGGAATACCCAACACTTCCTGTATCCGTTCATGAAACTTCGTTCCATTCAGGCAGACAGTGTTCGAGTTTTTCATCAATCCTGTAGAAGGATCGGTGGTGCCTGGTGTACCCATGCCAATCTTATCAGGATATACTCCAATTTCAGCAGCCGCCATATTCACGAGTGCATGGACACGACGGACGATATGATCAAAACCTCCATCCCCTTCGGTAGGGATACGCTTCCGCAAGACTTCTTCGAGTGTATCGTTGTCTTTTAGAACCGCTACTTCGATTTTTGTACCGCCCAGATCTATTCCCCAGAGCATAAATGATAAAATGTTGAAATGATAAAATATTGAAATGAGTAAATGAAAATGTGAAAAATGAATGATTAATTGATTGATTATGAATTTCCACGCGTTTAAACGCGTGAAAAACGTGTGGATCAACCCCGAATCTCCGCAATCGCTGCCTTCAGACTCCGCTCAATCCCCGCACCCTTCCACTCTTCAGCTCCAGGGATGATTGTCTCACGTAAAATTTCTTCGTCGGTCTTTCCTGTCTGCACAAGTGCGCCCACATGATCGAGTACTTTTTCAAGATAATTTGCAAAAGCCCTGATATCATCTTTACCTCCTTTGATTTGATATCCTGCTTCAGCATGTCCGAACAGGAATATCGCCTCATTATCAAAATGTGTACATGTCTTGTTGAGGATGCTGATCCAGTTTGCAATGGAAGCACCGGCGCCTTTATCGATATACGGATGTCTGCGGTTAAAGACAAGGTCTCCCATGTGGACAACATTCGCATTTGTAAAATGAATGATACTGTCTCCATCCGTATGTGCCCTGCCCCAATAATCCATTGTGATATATTCACTACCGATCCGTGCAGACCAATGATCGGTATAGGTCAGGTCAGGATAGAATTGCTGTGCCTGAGTGCCATTAGTTTCCGCACTAGCTTTTTGATTTTTCACGGAGTTTTCATGAGCAAGTACATTGCGCGTAAGATCTTTGAACGCAATATTGCCGGAGGTATGATCCCCATGATGATGTGTATTGATGAGATATTCTATTGCGGCCTGTGATTCCTTTTGCAACTCTTCTATAAAATGCCCGGCTTGCTCGGGAAACTGCGAGTCCACGACCACAATGCCATCATCTTCGATCAGCCAGCCAATCGTGCCACCACGCTCGGTGAAGTAGCCTACGTTTCCGCGAATCATTTCCATCTGAAAATCGGTGAATCCATATATCCGGCTCAGCATCTGTATCGAAGGCAATGTCGCCAATCCCAGTGATGTCGCCTGCACAAAGTCTCTGCGTTTCATTGTTTGAGTGCTTTGGAATATCACGTAAAATAGGAAAGTTCAATGTTCCATGTCGCTGCGGGATCCTGTATGTGTGCATGACATATTGCACAACGTGTCTTGGATTCTTGTCATTCCGAGCGAGGAGTGCAGCGACAGTCGAGGAATAACGGGGTGTTCTCAAGTTTTTCCCCGCGAGTTGGTGAAGACGCGTCTTCACCAACTCGCGGGAGCTATCACAGGATCTCACTCATTCCTTGACTCACTACCCTTCGACGTTGCTCAGGGCAAGCAGCTCGGAATGACAATATCCTTCATTCTTTAGGTTGTTGCATTAAACCTTGAACACTGAACATTGAATTTCCTATTTTAGCCTCACCATTTATAAACTAAACACACTCATGTATGCTAGCCAAGACATTTGCGAGTGCCGTATTCGGCGTCGATGCCCGTACTATTACTGTTGAAGTCGAAAGCGGTGGAGCCCTGGGGATGGGCGAGAATTTTTTTATGGTCGGCCTTCCAGACAATGCTGTCCGTGAAAGCCGTACCCGGATTTTTTCTGCAATGAAAAATATCCGACGCAAATCACCGCTTGTCAAACTCATCGTCAATCTCGCTCCAGCAGATATCCGTAAAGAAGGAAGCGCATATGATCTTCCTATTGCGGTAGGTATGGCTGCGGCGACCGGGATTATTCCTCCTGAGAAACTTGCCCGCTATGTTCTCATGGGCGAGCTCTCTTTGGATGGGAGCTTACGTCCTATTCGTGGCGCGTTGCCGATTGCCATCCAGGCACGGAAAGAAGGATTCCAAGGACTGATCTTGCCAAAAGCAAATGCACGTGAAGCAGCAATCGTAGATAAACTCAATGTCTATGGTATCGAAAATCTCTCTGAAGCATTGGACTTTCTCGAAGGCAATGGTGATATCAAACCCACACTCTACGATACACGGGAAGTGTTCAATGATGCACAAGGCAACTATCCCGTTGACTTCAGTGATGTGAGAGGTCAGGAAAATATCAAACGTGCAATGGAGATTGCCGCCGCCGGTGGACACAATGCGATACTCATTGGTCCACCAGGTGCCGGAAAGACGATGCTTGCGAAACGGTTACCCACGATTCTTCCGAGTCTTGGATTACAGGAAGCATTGGATACGACCAAGATCTATTCTGTCGCAGGGTTGCTCGCGCCGGATTCTTCATTGATCACAGAAAGACCCTTTCGATCTCCGCATCATACAATCAGTGATATTGCACTTGTCGGTGGAGGATCGAATCCCCATCCGGGTGAGATATCACTTGCACACAACGGTGTGCTCTTCCTTGATGAGCTTCCTGAATTCAAACGGTCTGTGCTCGAGGTCTTGCGTCAACCGATGGAAGAACGCAAGGTGACAATCAGCCGCGCAAAAATTTCTGTTGACTTTCCTGCAAGTTTTATGTTGATCGCATCAATGAATCCCTGCCCATGCGGATTTTATAATCACCCCGAAAAAGATTGTGTCTGTGGTCCCGGTGTCATCAAACGCTATCTCAATAAAATCTCCGGTCCATTGCTTGATCGCATTGATCTCCATGTGGAAGTGACACCGGTGAGTTACAATGAACTCGCGGATGCTGATGCACGTAAAGGAGAGCCAAGTGCAGTGATCCGTTCACGCGTACGCAATGCGAGAGAATTGCAGCACGTGCGATTTCAATCAGAGCCTGAGATCAATTGCAATGCACAGATGCCGAGCAGTATGGTGCGTGAAGTATGCACGATTGATAAGGCCGGAACGCTATTATTGAAAACCGCAATGGAAAGACTACAACTTTCAGCGCGTGCCTATGATCGGATTTTGAAAGTTGCAAGGACTTCGGCAGATCTTGCTGGAAGTAGCGATATCGGTATTGAGCATTTAGCGGAGGCGATACAGTTTAGGACGTTGGATAGGGAATCGTGGGCGGAGTAAATCATGGATGATGGTTGATAGATGATGGATGATTTAGAAATCTATTACTCATCATTCATCACCTATGTTTCTGGGTGGAATGGGCTGAATGGCTAACGGCCAACGGCAAAATATTTTGCCTGACCTCTTATCAATCATGATTCCGGCCAAAGGCCGACCAGCCTCTGGCTGGAATCACCCCCGCCCGTACCGAAACGGTACGTTCGGGCGGGCATCATTCATCATCCATCATTTCTTACCTTTCCTCAGCAACTGGATTGGGTAATCTGAAATAGAGCCCCTTCACGCCTTTTAGGGCTGATCAACTCAATACCTATTGCAACATCACGCATAATGATGAAACGGAACAATCAACGGGAGGCGGAAGCCAGGAAAGTATATGACCAGTACTGGGAAAGTTATCTGAATGGCGATCAAGTCACCTTTGCCTCAACATTGGATGATGCATTTGAGATGATCGGCACTTCAGAAAGCGAAATATGTCATAATAAGGCAGAAGGAATTGCATTCTACAACGCACAAATGCGCGAGACTGTCGGAAAAGTTGAAATGCGCAACAGGATGATTACGACAGTCCCTGTGAATGAAATGTTCCTAATCAATGAGACTTGCGATATCTACATCTTGATTGGTTACGAATGGGTGTTTTACTCCAAAGTCAGAATATCAACGTTTCTGCGTGAAACACTTGCCGGATGGAAGATTGTTCAGCAACATGGTTCCCTGCCTGACGTCAGGCCACAAGAGGGCGAAACAGTTTCATTTGAAAATCTCACGAAAGAAAACCTTCAGCTCCGTGATGCAGTCAAAAGACGTACAGTAGAACTCGAGCAAAAAAACCGGGAGCTGGAGATTGAAACTTCCCTTGAAAGAGTAAGGGCGGTAGCGATGGGCATGAAGCAACCCGCCGATATGTTGGAAGTATGTCGCGTGATATCTGACCAATTACAACTTCTCCGTGTTCCGGACATCCGTAATGTGCAAACGGCGATCATTAATGACGAAAAAGGGTCCTATTTGAATTATGAATACTTTACCCAATATGACACAACAAGTGTCCTGGAGATTGACATCAGTCTGCATCCGACTGTAGCAGAATTTGTCAATGAAATCAAAAAATCCGCGGACGCATTCTTCACTACCAGTTTCAAAGGAAAAGCACTAAAGGAATGGCGTGCCTATAGAAACACCACAAACCAGAATGCAGATCCGATTCTCGATAGAGCAAAATCACTGCATTATTATTTTTATTCCATCGGACCGGGCGCCCTCGGCGTTTCCACGTATGCTCCGTTGATTAAGGAAGACATCGATGTGTTCCATCGTTTTCGCAATGTATTTGCGCTTGCCTACCGTCGGTTTATGGATATTCAACAAGCAGAAGCACAGGCAAGAGAAGCACAGATAGAACTGGGGCTGGAAAGAGTGAGAGCAAGAGCAATGGCTATGCAAAAGTCTGATGAGTTGTCTGAATTAGTCGATACTGTTTTTAAAGAATTAACCAAACTTGATTTTGCTTTAACCTGGTGCATCATTAATATCATAGATGAAAGTTCAATGTCAAATACCGTATGGGCAGCCAATCCGGATATAGATAAAGCACCTGAGTCTTATCACATGTTATTTGAAGATTATCCATTTCATCATGCAATGATGAAAGGATGGAAAGAAAGAAAAACGAAAGATGTTTATGTACTCGAAGGCAAGGAAAAGAAAGTTTATGATGAATATTTATTTAATGAAACAGAATTCAGAAGAGTGCCTGCAGCGGCACAAGCGGCGTCGAGAGCAATGGAAAAATATGTTGTTACGTTCTCCTTCAGCAATTTTGGCGGGTTACAAACGGTTGGAAATGTTCCGCTATCAGATGCTAATCTCGATATCCTTAGCCGCTTCGGAAAAGTTTTCGATCTCACTTATACACGTTTCAATGATTTGAAATTAGCAGAGGCGCAGACCAGAGAAGCACAGATAGAAGCATCGCTTGAAAGAGTAAGAAGCAGGGCAATGGCCATACGCAAAAGCGATGAACTGGGAGAAGTTATCCAGATCATCTTCCAGGAGCTGAACAAACTTGGGATTAACCTGATGGAATGCAGCATTGCGACCTATGATGATGCAAATCCAAAAGATCTGATCTATTGGAGTGCCGGACCCTTTGGTTCTGCACAATCGTCCAGTACTAAACTACAATACCTAGATCATCCGCTGCTGATTGAGTTGCTCAATGATTTTAAAAGCGGAACACAGTATCGCTCCGGCGAATATTCCGGCGAATTACTCAAAACATGGTGGGACCGGATTTTTGTTGAAACTGATTTTAAATATGCACCCAATGATTTTATTGAATCCTGGAATAAAATAAAACAGGTATTCTATTCACAGGCCGCCATGAATCACGGCTTTTTGGAATTTCTTGGAGAAGCACCACTGCCTGATGACAAAGTACAGATATTGAAACGCTTTACAAATGTTATTGACCTGACTTATACCCGGTATGATGATGTGGTAAAAGCCGAAGCACAGACAAGAGAAGCACAGATAGAAACTGCATTGGAAAGAGTGAGAAGCCGCTCTATGGGCATGCAAAAAAGTGAAGAGCTCAAAGAGGTCATTCAGGTTGTATACGAACAATTCGTTCACTTAAATATCAAAGTTGAACATACAGGGTTTGTGATAGATTATAAAGCAAGGGATGATTACAATATCTGGATTGCTGACAAAGTCGCGAGTCCCGCTGAACTCACCATTCCGTATTTCGATTGTGTGTATTACAATCAGTTTAATGAAGCAAAAGAAAAAGGCATCGATTTCTTTGCCACCAATCTGACTTTTGAACAAAAGAACAAATTCTATCAGGATCTCTTTAAGCATGTCCCCGGATTGCCGGAAGAAGCATTGGAGTTTCTTCTGAGTTGCCCCGGCCTTGCAGCATCGACTGTGTTGTTAGAGAATGTTGGCCTGTACATCGAGAATTTTTCTGGTACTCCTTATACAGATGAAGAGAATGCCACGCTCATGCGCTTTGGAAAGGTATTCCAACAAACCTACACCCGCTTTCTCGATTTGCAAAAAGCCGAAGCACAGGCAAGAGAAGCCAAGATTGAAACGGCATTGGAAAAAGTGAGAAGCAGAACTATGGGCATGCAACAAAGTGAAGAGTTGGGTGATGTGGCAACTGTATTATTCAAAGAGCTTAACCAGTTGGTAGAAAATCTCTGGACCTGTGGTTTTGTATTATGTGACCGGGACAGAGCAGAAGATGAATGGTGGTTAAGTACTGAAGATGGGTTTATTCCTGCATTTTATTTACCCAATTTCGGCGATGCCACACATGAAAACATTTATAAAGCATGGAAAAACGGAGAAACATATCATACTGAACAATTAGAAGGTGAAGCCCTACAAAAACATTATGCTTGGCTGATGAATATCCCGGTTTCCAGAAAGATTTTTGATGAGATGCTCGCGGCAGGGCTTTCATTACCCACCTGGCAAAAATTACACTGTGCTTATTTTTCGTATGGTTATTTAGTAATGATTACACAAGTACCATGTCCCGAAGAACAAATATTTAAACGCTTTGCACAGGTCTTTGACCAAACCTATACAAGATTTCTTGATCTGCAAAAAGCAGAAGCACAGGCAAGAGAAGCACAGATTGAAGCTTCTCTCGAACGCGTTCGCTCTAAGGCAATGGCGATGCATCAGAGCGATGACCTGGCTTCTGCTGTCGCCACAGTGTTTGAAGAACTGGATAGACTAAACCTGGGAATGCTGAGATGCGGCATTGGTATCATCGATAAAGAAAAGCGAAGTGGTGAGCTTTGGACCACTACACAATCGGAGTATGGAAAGATCCTGCAGGTCTCCGGAGATGAATCTTTAGACATCCATCCGTTATTGCAGGGAGCATTCGACGCATGGCTTCAACAGGAGGATTTTTCTTATGAACTGAAAGGCGAGGACCTGATCAATTACTATAAGGCAGTTGCTGATTCCAATTTTCACCTCCCTGAAGCGCAATCTCTTGTTTCAGCTGATGAAAAATTGAAACAATACTATTACGTCACCCCTTTCCCGGCAGGTGCATTATATGCATTTCGGGAGTCATCGTTTTTTGCAGAAGCCAAAACAGTGATGGGGCGATTTGCCGATGTGTTTAACCTCACCTATACTCGCTTTCTTGATCTCCAAAAAGCCGAAGCACAGGCAAGAGAAGCGCAGATTGAGGCAGCATTGGAAAGAGTGAGAGGCAGGGCGATGGCAATGCACAACAGCCGCGACCTCTCTGCCACAGCGAGCCTGGTGTTTACTGAATTGCAAAAGCTCGGCATCCATCCCGTTCGCAGCGGTGTTGGTTTGCTGACGAAAGATCCTTTCAAGGTACTCTTGTATGCTTCAACGGCTTCTTCTGAAAGCAACGAGGTTTCATTAGCAGGACAGATTGATATGTCAAGCAATCCTTATCTGAAGATGCAGTACGAATCGTGTTTGAAGAAGGAAAATTATTTTCCTGTGTTGAGTGGTGAAGAGCTGAAATCATACTACAAAGATCTCGCGGCTCAAATCTCTGTTCCCTCTCCCACGGATGAACAATTTCAGCATGAGCACTATGGATATTATTTTCCTTTTTCAGAAGGATATTTTTATGTCTGGACTGAAAAATCCTATTCAGAAAATGAAATCAATATCCTCAATCGCTTCAAAGCCATCACTGACTTAACCTTCCGCAGGTATCTTGATCTGCAAAAAGCAGAAGCACAGGCAAGAGAGGCACAGATAGAAACCGCACTTGAACGGGTACGTAGTCGTACGCTGGCCATGCACAAGAGCGATGAACTGGCCGAAACAGCCGCCATTGTGTTTAAACAACTGATTACTTTGGGTATTGCCCCAAATCGTTTGTATATCGGGATCATCGATGACGACATCGGTGAGATTGAACTCTGGGCAACACAAGAAGATGGAAGCAAGGTCAGTACTCGCTTCACTGGTAATATTCATCAATCAGCATCGATCAATAAAATGCATCAGGGCTGGAAAACACAACTGAAATCATTGACGATCGACATGCAGGGTGATGAGCTCACTGAGTATATCCGTTACCTGACAGAAGAGCTTAAGGCTCCTGTCACAATAGGACGTACACAGAAACGCAGGGTACAAACTATTGCCTACTTCTCTCAGGGATTTATTGGCATCGCCTCTCCTGATCCGCAGCCCGATGAAACAACAATGTTGTTGGAGAGATTTGCCAGTGTCTTCAACCTCACCTATGCACGCTTTAATGACCTGCAACAGGCGGAAGCGCAAACACATAAAGCACAAATAGAAGTTGCATTGGAGAGAGTACGTGCAAGAGCGCTGGCGATGCAACAGCCGGAAGAACTGATCGACGTCGCGCAGGTACTACGCTATGAAATGGGATTGCTGGGTGTAGAAGAGCTGGAAACCTGTAGCATTTACATCAATGATGAGGATGCTGAAAAAGCCCAATGCTGGTATGCGTTGAAAGATGTCAGGGAACAGGAGCAGGGAAAGAAACTCGTGTCCGACCATTTTTCTTTGAACCTGAACGATACATGGGTGGGCAGAGAGATGCTGAAGTTTTACCAGTCACGGGAAAGACAAATTTCTATTGTCATGACAGGGGCTCCCCGCAAAGAGTGGATTCGGTATTGCGAGGAATTGTCGGTTCCCTTCCGTGGATATTATGGTGATGTCATTCCGGACAGGACATATCATTTGTATAAGTTTTCTCATGGAGCTATTGGTGCTGCGACACCCGGTGACATTTCTGATGAAAGCTGGGAGTTATTGCAAAGGGCCGCTTCGGTATTTTCGCTGGCGTATTCCCGTTTTAAAGATTTGACACAGTCACGTCTCGACCTGGAAAAACTCAAAACAGAAAAAACACGGGCCGAAAGTGCACTAGCCGAACTCAAAGCAACACAAACACAACTCATCCATGCAGAAAAAATGGCCTCTCTTGGTGAACTCACGGCGGGCATCGCCCATGAAATTCAGAACCCGCTGAATTTTGTCAATAATTTCGCAGAGGTCAATACGGAGTTGATTGATGAAATGGGTGAGGAATTAGAAAAAGGCAATCTCGATGATGCCAAAGCGCTCGCAAAGGACATTAAAGAGAATGAAGAAAAAATCATGCACCATGGAAAAAGAGCTGATGCCATTGTAAAGGGAATGCTGCAACATAGCAGGGCAAGCAGCAATACGAAAGAACCGACAGACATCAATGCACTTGCTGATGAATACTTGCGCTTAGCCTATCACGGTTTACGTGCGAAGAACAAGTCTTTCAACGCAACAATGAAAACTGATTTTGATCAATCAATAGGAAATATCAACATTGTACCACAGGATATCGGGAGAGTGATTTTGAATCTGATCACGAATGCTTTTTATGCCATTACTGAAAAGGCAAACGGCGAACCGACTTCGCACAAGGCTTCGTCGGTCGAAGACGGCCAGAAGCTAGGTGCTAGAAGCCCCGCCCGTACCGAAACGGAACGTTCGGGCGGGCAGGCGCCAGATGCCAACAGCGAACAGCGAACCCGCCTTCACAATGTTTCGGCGGGCGAAGAGGCGAACGGCGATTATAATCCCACCGTCACTGTCTCCACGAAGAAAATGAACGACAAGATTATGATCAGCGTAAAAGATAATGGCAATGGTATTCCACAACATGTACTCGATAAAATCTTTCAGCCTTTCTTTACGACGAAACCTACGGGACAAGGAACAGGATTAGGTTTATCCTTGAGTTATGATATTGTGAAGGCTCATGGAGGTGAGTTAAAGGTGGAGACAAAGGACGGAGAAGGAGCAGCGTTTATAATTCAGTTACCTGTAGCACCCTTATGAATCTAATCCCCTCAGTCCATTAGGCTGTGTAGATTTATCACAGAATGAATATCGCCAACCTCACCTTCCTGCTGGTAGTGTTTTCCTGTTTAGACATAGAGGCACAAACGTCTTTGCCGCCAGCATATGAAATCACCACGGACACTAGCAGCTCACAAGTCCTTGACACTTCAATTTGGCAAAAACTAGAAGATCAGAAGGGGTTGTGGACAATAGAAGATGTAAGTAATCTTCCACTCTCAGAAAAATTCCACAGAAAGGGCTTGAAAGCAGATGGGATTGACACAAATGATATCCATACATATTGGCATCGGTACATCTTGAAGAACACAATGACACACGATGCCAGAATTTCCTTAACATCGTATGCTCATTTCTTTGATGTCTTTGTTTTTAAGGAGGGTTCATTTTCTGCGCATTATAAATCCGGATTATTTCGGGATTGGGACGAAAAAGACGGATTAAAATCCGGTGGAGATGGAGAAGGTTTTGGTGTTGGTCCCGGAGCTATACCGCTTGTATTAAAGCCCGGAGAGGAGGTTCTGATCTATGATCGTCGCCACAAAGACAATGAATTAAACTTTACTACAGCAGTCCGTATACTCAGCACAGAAAAACTGATTCAGACAAAATATGTAGATGTTGTAGATAGTAGAATAGCCTATTTCGGAAAACGACATTTGCAGGAAGCGTTTGTCCTGGGCTTGCTCTTCCTCGCGATATTCATCAACTTGTTTTTTTACCGGATTGTACATGAAAAAGTGTATTTGAATTTTGCCCTATTTGCAATCTTCCTGGCAATAAACCGACTGTGGAATATTTCCGTCGTGATTTCTCTCTGGGAGTATCCAGCGCTGACAAAATATGTCCCGCTACTTGGATTTGCATGGGCATTTATTCCATGGTTCTTTATCTTTTTTTTCCGGGACTTCCTCAATACCCGACTTACATTTCCACGGTGGGATAAATTTCTGGTATCACTGGCAATGATAAATTTAATTGTCAATGTCATTTCTCGTGTATTCTTCGATGATAGTTTTCTGGTTCTATACACAATCGCTGCTTTTATAGCCTTTTTCCTTGTTCCTTTATGTCTTGCTATTACCCTTTTCCTGTACAGGAGTAGTATCGAAAAAACAATTCGATATCTGATTATTGGCGCTTTTCCATTATTGGCTTTATATCTATTGACAAGCCCAGGTCAGGTTTTTAACATTAAAGTCAATTTCATCGATGAAATCTTCAAGGCTAATTTCAGATTCTATGAAGTCCTCTGCGTGAGTTGGCTGGTGTTATCTTTTACACTCATATTGCTGATGAGATTCGACAGGCTTCGAAAAGAAAATACACAGCATGCTTTGGAGAATGAGCGGCTGGGAAGAGAAAAAGAAATCGAACGGAATGCATTGATCGAAAAACAAAAAGCAGATCTCGAAATCCAGGTCTCTGAAAGAACTGTGGATCTGAAGCGATCTCTGGAAAACCTAAAGTCCACGCAAAAGCAACTCATCCAATCAGAAAAAATGGCTTCCCTTGGCGAGCTCACTGCAGGTATTGCTCATGAAATCCAGAACCCATTGAATTTCGTCAATAACTTTTCTGAATTGAATAAGGAATTGATTGATGAAATGCAAACAGAATTAAAGTCAGGAAACAACGATGAGGCGATTGAAATTTCAAATAACATCAAAGACAATCAGGAAAAAATAAACTTCCACGGCAAAAGAGCCGATGCGATAGTCAAAGGTATGTTGCAACATAGCCGGGCGAGTAGCAGTGTCAAAGAACTCACGGACATCAATGCACTTGCTGATGAATACCTGCGACTGGCCTATCATGGGTTACGTGCGAAAGACAAGTCGTTCAATGCAACGATGAAAACAGATTTCGATCAATCAATTGGAAAGATCAATATCGTACCACAGGATATCGGCAGGGTCATTTTGAATCTGATTACGAATGCTTTTTATGCGTGTTCGGAAAAGGCAAAACAGTCCTCAGTCGGCAGTTTGCCCGCTGCGCCCGGACGACTTCCGGTCGGACAGGAATCGCGCAACGAGGCGGGTCTTCAGTCCACAGCCGGCTCTTCGACAAGCACAAATTCGGGCATTGTGCAATCTTCAGCGAACAGCGAACGGCGAACCCGCCTTCACAATGTTTCGGCGGGCGAAGAGGCGAACGGCGATTTTAGTCCCACCGTCACCGTCACCACCAAAAATCTCGGTGACAAGATTGAAGTCCGGGTAAAGGACAATGGCAATGGTATTCCTCCACACATAACGGACAAGATCTTCCAGCCCTTCTTTACCACCAAGCCGACCGGTCAGGGAACGGGACTAGGCTTGAGTCTGAGCTATGATATCGTGAAAGCGCATGGCGGCGAGCTCAAGGTTGTGACGAAGGAAGGGGAAGGAAGTGAGTTTAGTATTGTACTACCCTTTGTCTGAATCACGGAATAATGAAATAAACAAGATGAACAGGGATACAAGAAGATCAGAAGTCAAGTGGTGTCTCGGTTTGAAAAAGCATGGAATTTGGTTTTTCCACCAACCCTGCCTAGCCGGCGGCCAGGCTCTCGAAAGGACACGAAACTCCTTAAAGACGCGAACCTCTTCGTGGTTTCTTTTTTCGTGAAAATTCGCCCGCCCGGATGGTCGGACGGGTGTCCTTCGTGGACAACAGGCAAAGTGAGACTCTACATGAAGTCAAATAAAATGAAATATGCGTAAGAATTTCATAATTTACAACGCGGCTATTTTCGACATCACCAAGGCAATGTTCTAAATTCCAACATGATGAAAAACCTATTTACTTCCTTCCTCTTCATCGCATGTGTCACGAGCATCGCATCGGCTCAATTGCCATCTTACATTCCTGCAGACGGTTTGATCGCCTGGTGGGGATTCAATGGCAATGCCGAAGACCTGAGCGGAAATGGCAATCATGGTGCGGTGAACGGAGCATTGCTCACTGCCGACAGACAGATGGATCCCGACAAAGCATATGCATTTGATGGTATCGACGATGACATTCTCATTGGTACTACGCCAAATTTTCAGGTTCCACAGTTTACAGTCGCGGGTTGGTTAAATACCAGTTCAAACATTAGCAACTATCAGACCATGTTCAGTTATTATACATTTATACCGGCTTCGGGTGAATACGCGGGGTATTGGTTGGGGTTGCTTAATAAGCGTGCGTGCCTTTTTCTTGCGGATGGGATTGGTATGAGTGTTGACATCGTCGGAACTGATACCATCAATGATGGACAATGGCATTTTATCCTTGCCACATTCAATAATCTTCATGAGGGTTCTATTTATGTAGATGGGATGCTGCAAAACACCCAAATCTATGATGCCTCCATTCAGGACGCAACGGCTCAGATCGGGAATTCCTTCCTCAGCGAAGAATATGAAGGTGCCCTTGATGACATCGGTGTGTGGAACAGAGTTTTGACGCAGGAGGAGATCCTTGCAGTGAGCTCTGGATGTGATCTCAGTATCATTGCACACCCGCAAAGTCAGCATATCCCGTCAGGTTCTGATGTCATGTTATTAGCTTTTGCCGGTGGCTTCGACGTGTCTTATCAATGGCAGACGGACGTGGGTTTTAATTATCAGAACGTCGTCAATATCAATCAGTATTCAGGCGCGAATACCGCCTCTTTGAGAGTCGAAAATGTGAATCTTTCAAATCACCTGCAACCTTTCAGGCTCATTGCATCAAATGAGAATTGCGCTGATACATCTGAGATAGCGGTATTGACACTGACAGATACCTGCATTGTTACTGTAAATGACACGGTAGTCGTATCTGTCAACGATACCACCTTTATTACCATCATGGATACTACTTACACTGAAGTCACAGACACCACGTTTATTACCATCACAGATACAACGCACGTCGAAATCACAGACACCACGTTTATTACCATCACAGATACGACACACATCGAAATCACAGACACCACTTATGTCTCAGTTACGGATACACTGATCATCAATGCCATGATTTCTTCAATACCTCCCGGCAATATCAACACGCTGAAAGTATATCCCAATCCTGCGTCAACTCATCTCACGATTGACAACGGTGACTTCGTCCTGATGAACGGCTATGTCATCCGCATTGACAATGCCTCTGGTGTAAACGTCTTCAGCCAGGAGATCAATCAACAATTGTTTCAGATCAATCTGTCAATCTGGACAGGAAATGGCATATATTTCCTTCATCTCATCGATCCCGACGGAAAGAGTGTGGATGTGAAGAAAATTATTCTGCAGTAAAACGCATACCCTGCCTTCAGCCAGACAAAAGAGACGGATATACCTCCCCTTTGTTTAAGGGAAATGCTACATTTGGAATTCAACGTTGCTATTCTACTGACTGATTGAATAATACTTACTGTCGTTACATTTTTGATAACGGTACAAATGACAAATGCAAAAACATGCCAAAGTTTATCATTGAACGGAACATTCCGCAGGCAGGAGATTTTACAGCGGAAACACTGAAAGCGATATCCAAAAAGTCAAAAGATGTACTGACTGCACTGGGTACCGATATCCAGTGGATCCATAGCTATGTGGCAGGTGATAAAATATACTGCATTTACATGGCCCCCAGTGAAGAATTGATTAGAGAGCATGCAAGACTGGGTGGCTTCCCTGCCAACTGCATCACTCAAGTGTCTGCCATCATCGAGCCGGCCACTGCGGAATAGCAGAAGCAAAGCAGTTGAAAAGGGGAGTGGAATGGCATGAGACTCGAAATACCCTCACCATGGCGGGTAATTCCTCATTTTGACAATGATGTTCTGCCCGGACACAGATCTCCGGATTAATTTCTTTACTGTGCATAAATTGCCGATTGACCTTAGTCAAGCCTGATTACTGTATTTTCATCCCATGCAGAGGGAACCGATATGAGTATTGAAGAACAACACGAAGCAGAGGCGAAGATTAGTGCACTTGAGAAAGCGCTGAAGGATGCACAGTTTGAATTGCAGCGACTGAGAAGGGCACTCGAAATAGAAGCCGCTCTGGAGAAGGTTCGCGAAAGGACGATGACGATGCGTAACACCACTGAACTGTCAGAAACATCAGCTGTGTTATTTAGTCAATTAAAGGCATTAGGCATCCATACAATTCGGACTGGTGTGGGGATTTTTGATGAACCCAATGATGCGATGGAACTCTGGCTGACCACCGTCTCAGACAGCCAGGAAGTCATCAAGATCCTGGATTATTTCAGCCTGCATATTCACCCCGTATTCGAAAACATTCTTCCTGCCCGACAGAAGGGAAGACCATATTCGTTGACAACTCTGGAGGGAAATGACGTCCGACAGTATTATCAGTCCATGTCCACATATCTTTCGCAAGCTGAAAACCAGGTTTATCACGAGAAGGAATTTTTTTACTCATTCTTTTTCCCCCAGGGTGCTTTAAACGTCGTCACCAGCAGGCCACTGACGGAAGAAGAGTGCACGATCATGATACAGTTTGCCCGTGTATTTGGACTGATCTACACACGTTTTATCGATATGCAAAAAGCAGAGGCACAGACGCGTGATGCTTTGAGACAGAATTCCCTGGATCGGGTACGTGCGGAGATTGCTTCTATGCGGAACGCAGATGATCTGGAACATATCACTCCTCTGATATGGCGTGAATTGGTGACACTTGGCGTTCCGTTTTTCCGTTGCGGAATTTTTATCGTGGACGAAAAAAGTCAGCATGTACATTCTTATCTGTCCACGCCTGATGGCAGATCACTCGCAGTACTGCATCTTCCCTTTGATGGAGCTGAGACAACGCAAAACATCGTGTCAAACTGGCGTCAGAAAACGGTGTACAAGGATCATTGGGATCGCCAGCAATTTCAGGACTGGGTTCAGGCAATGGCGAGTCAGAGGCAGATCTCCACAGTGGAGCAATACCAGGCGGGCGCTGTGGCTCCTGAATCACTAAGCCTCCAGTTCATTCCTTTTTCACAGGGTATGCTTTATGTGGGCAGCCATGAACCTCTTGAAGAAAATGAGATTGACCTGGTAGACTCGCTCGCCGAAGCATTTTCCGTGGCTTATGCCCGTTACGAAGATTTTAAACAACTGGAAGATGCAAAGAACCGAATAGAAATGACGTTGTCTGAACTCAAAGCCACCCAATCCCAGCTTATCCAGTCAGAAAAAATGGCTTCACTGGGACAACTCACTGCTGGTATCGCACATGAAATTCAGAACCCACTAAATTTTGTCAATAATTTCTCCGAGGTCAATAAAGAACTAATTGATGAAATGGGTGAGGAATTGGAAAAGGGAAATCTGGACGATGCCAAAGCGCTCGCAAAAGACATTAAAGAGAATGAAGAAAAAATCATGCACCATGGCAAACGTGCGGATGCGATCGTGAAAGGGATGCTACAACATAGCAGAGCGAGTAGTAGTACGAAGGAGCCCACAGATATCAATGCATTAGCTGATGAATACCTACGACTAGCCTATCATGGGTTACGTGCGAAAGACAAATCGTTTAATGCAACAATGAAAACAGATTTCGATGAAACGATTGGCATGATCAATATTGTACCGCAGGATATTGGACGGGTGATTTTGAATCTGATCACGAATGCGTTTTATGCTTGTACTGATAGGGCGAATGGCGAAAAACAGTCCACAGTCGGCAGCTTGCCCGCCGCGCCCGGACGACTTCCGGTCGGACAGGAATCGCGCAACGAGGCGGGTCCACAGTCCACAGCCGGCTCTTCGACAAGCACAAATTCCGGCATTGTGCAATCTTCAGCGAACAGCGAACGGCGAACCCGCCTTCACAATGTTTCGGCGGGCGAAGAGGCGAACGGCGATTATAGTCCCACCGTCACCGTCACAACCAAAAATCTCGGAGACAAAATCGAAATCAGTGTCAAAGACAATGGCAATGGTATCCCTAAGCATAACCTTGATAAGATCTTTCAACCATTCTTTACCACCAAGCCGACGGGGCAAGGAACAGGATTGGGATTGTCATTGAGCTATGATATCGTCAAGGCTCATGGTGGAGAGCTTAGAGTAGAAACTGAGGATGCCCGCTCGCCTCGCCCGGATGACCCGGTCGGACGGGGCAAAGGCGCTGAATTTATTATTACTTTACCAACAAACGTATAGACTACATGAAGATCTTAGTAGTAGATGACGAGAGAGATGTACAGATGCTATTTGAGCAACGGTTCCGGAGAGAAATCAGGAATAGGGAAATGGACTTTGTCTTTGCCTTTTCCGGCGAGGAGGCGCTTGTGTACCTGGGTGAGAACAATCACGGAGCGGTACTGATCCTGTCTGATATCAATATGCCTGGCATGAACGGATTGGAATTGTTGAAAATAATCAAGGAAACACATCGGGAGCCACCACCGGTGGTCATGATGATCACAGCTTATGGTGATGCTGAAAATTATAACACCGCCATGCGGCTTGGAGCTGATGATTTTCTCACTAAGCCACTCGAATTTAGCGTGCTAAAAGACAAACTAAAGGCGATCCAGGTATGACGAAAATTCTGGTAGTCGACGACGAGGCAGATCTCGAGGTGCTCATCAAGCAGAAGTTCCGGCAGAAGATCCGGGAGCGGCACTATGAATTTGTCTTTGCGAGCAATGGCAGGCATGCCCTGGAGCAACTGGCACTTCATGCAGATGTGGCTGTAGTACTCAGTGATATCAATATGCCCGAAATGGATGGGTTGACCTTGCTTTCAAAACTCGGTGAACAGAATTCCTTGCTGAAATCCGTGATCGTTTCTGCATATGGCGATATGGACAACATTCGATCTGCAATGAATCGGGGCGCCTTTGATTTTATCACCAAGCCTGTGAACTTCGAAGATCTGGAACTCACGATGGAGAAGACCATCAAACATGTAAACCAGATGCGTGAAACAATCAAAGCGATCAAAGAAAATAACATCCTGAAAATGTATGTCGACGAGACAGTGTTGAATTTTATGGACAGTAAGGAGTTCGAATCCTCTCTGATGATGAATGAAACCGTAGAAGCCACTGTGATCTTCATAGACATTTGCGGATTTACATCCTTCGCCGAAAGAGAAGCGCCGGACACAGTCGTACGGTTACTCAATAGTTACTTTGATGTGATGGTGAAAGAGATCATTGCTGAAAACGGTTTCGTCGATAAATTCATCGGTGATGCCATCATGGCTGTATTTCGTGGCGAGTATCATCTGGACAGAGCGATCGATGCCTGTCTTGCGATCAGAAAAAAAATCTCAGACCTCCCTAACACAACCGGAGATATTTTCTTTTCGCCTCAGGTTTCCATCGGCATCAACAGTGGTGAGATGGTTTCGGGAAATATCGGCTCCATGACCTTGCGCCGCCTTGACTATACCGTGATCGGGGATACCGTGAACACCGCGCAACGTCTGGGCTCGGTTGCAGAAAAGGGGCAGATCATCATCAATGAATCCGCTTACGATAAAATCAAAGAATCGTTTAATTGCCGTAAGGTGGGTGAAGTGAGTCTGAAGCATAAAATGGCGCCTGTGGTGATTTATGAGGTGTTGGATTAATTTGATAGGCGGAACGGCAGAATGGCGGAACGGCGGAAAGCCATTGCCGACTGAAGACAGACTGCGGACTGAAGGCTGTCGCCTGCCCACTATTTCTTTTGTCTTTTAAAAAACTGCACCTCCCTCTCATGCTTTTCAGCTGCCTCACGCGTCTTGAAGGTTCCAAGATTTCTGCGCTTCCCCGTCTTCGGATTTTTCTTGCTTGAATAGAGACGGTACTCTCCGGATTTCAGTTTACGTATCATTTTGATAAGATTTAATTTATGTAAGATCGGTCCCTGCGTTTCGACAGGCTCAACGACTATCGGTCCATGAGCCTTGCCTGCCAGCAGGCAGACTTGTCGAAGGGGCCTATTTAGTTATTCAACCAGCAAACTCCTCTCACATTCAGATTCCCCATGTTTATTAAACTCCTGTTTGCTGGATTTGCACTATTGATATTCATGTTCTCGAGCCAGAGCGTGCCACTGTTTATAATACCGCCGTTTGTCACATTACCACAGATGAGATGAATATTCCTGAGAGAAACGGTTTTTCCGGTGGGTACTGTCATCACATTGGTGGTGAAAGCTTTAATAAATACTGGCTGTCCATTCGGTTGAATGAGATGCATATTTTTGTCGAAAATCAAAGGCGTAGATGTGACTTGTATTGTGTCATTGATGATGTGCGGAAGAAAATGGATCGTATCTCCTGCCGTAACAGACAGCATAGCATTGCGCAAACTCCCTGGACCGGCATTGTTCACATTCCGTACCCAAAGCGCGAGGCTGTCAAGATCGATGCCCGACAGACGACCATTGACGCCATCAACACACAACGTGATGTAACGATTGTTCAAAAACTCCACGCCTTCATAACCACGCGTAATTGTATCGAGACCGGTATTAGAGTAATCATTGTAAGTAGCTGTACCAGATAAGAAGTCATCTCCGGTGAAATTGCGAAACTGCCAGATACGACCATAGGTGACGAGCGCGAGAATTGTTTCATCAGGACTGATTGCTGCAGCAGTGACCTGGTATTTAGCAGGCAGATCACTCGCCGACATTTTCAGATTCACTTTTGCGATGTATTGTGCAACCAACGGATTCTCCATACTGCTTCCAGCTGTCAGTGAAAGTTTGAACATGTAGGTATATCCTTCTAGCCATCCGCCACAGTTGTTCGTTGACTTACTCCAGATGTTCTTTGTAAAAAAATACATCGCATCGTTATACCAGATTGATGCTTCGCAATTCACAAACACTGTATCGTCAGGGCCACAGTTGTTGACATCATATCCCATGAGTGGATATTTGAAATAAAACGTCTCTGGTGTGACAGACACAGAATCAGGATGGTTCAATGAAGCAAGCGGCAGCTTATACACTTTGAATACATATCTCGTTGGACATTCGAGTGGATCACTGTTCGCATTACAATTTTTTCCAACCTGGCATAGATAAATATTCCCTGCATCATCTTTAGCCATGTCTTCCCAGTCAAGGTTGACGGTATTGAGTACCTCCACTGTTTTTTGAATGGTGATTGTTTGCTCACCGGTGGCAGTGAGTATTTTATACACATCTGTTAAAGGATTTCCCTGGTCGTTGTGTGTCCAATATGAAACTCCGTTCTGATCCAGTGCAAGTCCTGAAGCCTGCGTGATAGGTGAAGAGTTTCCGAAGCGGCCTTTCTTGTCGGGTACGATGAGGCCTTGGTAGACTTGAGCATCTATGGCATGATAGAATGAGATGAAGAAGAGTACAAGAGCAAGAGGGCGCATCATCGATTGTTTATTGAGAAGGAGGAGTGAGGGGTGTGAAGGTAGGGAAATGAATGGGTGATTAAATGGGCGGGGTTCCCTATACCAATTTGATCCTCAAATGCTAATATTTAATCTCTCGGAGTTTGATGATAAAGTCTTGGAGAAAGTTGTTTCTGATTTCCCAAACTATTGAATAATCGATTCCGAAGTAATGATGAACGATTCTGTTTCTGAAACCACGGATTCTGTGCCAATCAATGTCATCGCATCGTTCCTTGAAATCATCCGGAAGTCGATTCGCTGCTTCGCCAATACTCTCAAAATTTCTGATTACGGCATCGATCGTTTTACCGTCCTTGCAGAAGTCATCGAACGATAAGGTATTGGTATACTCGAGTATTTTGTTACAGCTGTCAATGATATCCTGTACCAAAAGATCGGGTATGCGTTCAGACATAGACGATTTCAGACTCTATCGCACGGTAATATTGGGGTTTGATACCCTTTCTTGATACGAGATCAACGGTTTTTTTCAGTTTCTTTTCAAGAATATCTGCAAGATCAATAAACTCAATGCCAATTGGTTTACTGAAATCTACAATAATATCAATGTCGCTTGCAGAATTGTAGTCATCTCTCACGACAGACCCAAACAAGCCGATTGAACTCACAGCATATTTCTGCGTGAGCTCTGGTTTCAATTCTTTCAGTGCTTTTATGATGATAGTTAACTGGTGTGGCATGTGTCAAAAATAGTCAAAACGGGGTTGTTTATGATTATTCTACTACAAATTTGAAACCGACTCATTTCTCGCATCTACTGAACCAGATCAGCAAAAAATCGAAAAATCACTGAAACAGAACAGTAAAATCAGGTATAACATAACTCGCAACACGTTGCCTCGGGACGCTCGTAGGTTCTGCGAACGCCCCCAAGGTTTCTAAATCACCCTTTCGATAATCTTCCCACTCTTCTTCTCCTTCAAAATCACTTTCCTCGCACCATAATGCGTGATCTCTTCCTTTACAAGCCAGTGATCTGCATCATATTCATGTTGTGCTGAGATCTTATCTACATCATTCAGTCCATGCCAGACGGCGAGATGAATCGGCTCCCATTGTTTGGACTTCGCCGATTTGTATGCTGCATCGAGAATAGCGTTGACAACATAACCGTCATAAAAGGTCTCACGCGGTGAACGTTGAGATTCTATAGCATCAAACATATCGGCGAACATGTGATTGTATCCGAGTTCATTGAGTTCGTCGCCTACAGGATAGAGCCAGCCTCGATCAGTCTCGGCTTTCTCTGCAACATATCCTGTACCTGCTGCACCACTTGTAAATATCTCAAGACCGGTGCGCAGAAAGCCATTGCTCCAGATCGTTCCTTCACTTCCCATCACCTCGTCCCGCAGATCAAGACCACCGCGAAACGCCCAACTCACTTCGAACTGTCCGATGGCGCCGTTCTGATATTTCACGAGTCCAATAGCATGATCTTCTGCATCGATAGGTTTTACCTGTGTGTCTGCCCAGCACATCACCTCTATCGGGCGGATGTCTTTGCCGATATATGTGCGAGCGATTTCCACACAATGACAACCGAGATCGAGCATCGCTCCACCGCCCGCGAGTTCTGCATTCCAGAACCAGTCGGAGTGTGGACCGGGATGCGCCTCACGTGAACGAGCCCAAAGAATACGACCGAGCGCACCGCTCTTGATAGTCTCCCATGCCTTGATGAATTTCGGAGTATAGACGAGGTCTTCGAGATACCCATGAAAGATACCCGACTCCTCTACGGCTTTCAACATGCGTAGACCTTCCTCCGCATTACGCCCAAGTGGTTTTGTGCAGAGGACAGCCTTTTTGTGTTTTGCGCAAGCGAGCACTGCTTCTTCGTGTTGATAGTTCGGCAGAGAGATGATTACTGTATCGACATCAGGATGCGCGACTGCTTCTTCGATGTTCGTCGTCCAGTGAGCGACCTTGTAGTCTTTGGCAAATTTCTGTGCGCTCTCTTCTTTTCTGCTTTGGATCATTACGATCCTGTCTCTGTTTCTATATCCCTGGATCGAGTCTGCATAAAAGCGACCGATGAATCCGGAGCCTAGCATGGCAATACTTCTCATTGTGGAATAAAAATCAAAATGAAAATAAAAATTAAAATGTCACTCTTTTTGGACTTGCGTTGGACTGAAAAATTCAAGGCCCATGATTTCCTTAGCTTAATCTACTGAGAGCTAACGACTATCCCTAAGTCCTATGCTCTATGCCGTTCGGTTTACTTCTTTATTCATTATTCGTTGATCCGTTAACCGTTAGCCTTTACTTCTATTTTCTCATTCTTAAACGCCACTGCATACAACACCATCACCACCGCTGCGATCACTGCGGGTATGATCCAGATCATTCTCCAGGCATGACCACCTTCGGCAATTGCGTATTGATTATAAATCTTTCCTGCCAACCAGAAGCCGATGAGCATTCCGATACCATATGTCGCAAGCGTAATGAGTCCTTGAGCAGCACTCTTGACCTTCTCGCCAGCTTTGAAGTCAGTATAGATTTGCCCGGAGACAAAGAAGAAATCATAGCAGATGCCATGCAGAATGATTCCGAGAAATAACATCCACATGCTTTGTCCCGCATCACCATACGCAAAGAGAAGATATCGTATTGCCCATGCCGCCATCCCAACGACGAGAGTTGTCTTTAACCCAAATCGTTTTAGAAAGAATGGTAACAAAAGCATAAAGGCGATTTCAGAAATCTGTCCGAAAGTCATATTGCCGGCAGCGTTTTTCATCCCTGATTCATTCAGAAAGATGTTGGCATTCTGATAATAGAAAGCAAGCGGGATACAGATGAGGATCGATGAGATGAAGAAGACAAGGAAATTTTTGTCTTTCAACAAGCGAAGCGCATCGAGGCCAAGAATGTCTCTGACTGTCACCTTTTGTCCTGTTGCGAGTTTTGGCGGGGTATCAGGAAGAAAGAAACTAAACACACCCAGAAACGCTGATGCACCTGCTGCCATATAAAAGGTATTCTGCAAAAGACCTTTGGCTTCCCAATGCATTGCATAGCCAATAATCAATCCTGCAACAATCCATCCAATCGTCCCCCATACTCGGATGCTGGCAAATTGCTTCGATGGATCATTCATCTGTCTGAAGGAAACCGAGTTCACCAATGCGAGCGTCGGCATATATATAATCATATAAAGAAGAAGTGCAGGATAGAAAGTTGAGAACTGATCAGCGGATGCAGCAAAGTACATCAGTACAGCTCCCACGATATGGAGAATGCCCAGTACCTTCTGAGCCGCGAAGAATCGGTCAGCGATCAGTCCGATAATGAATGGAGCGATGATAGCCCCCAGGGACTGAGTGGAATATGCAGCTCCGATCTGACCTCCTTCAGATAAAAGGACTGTGCCCAGGTACGTACCCATTGTGACAAACCATGATCCCCAAATGAAAAACTCGAGGAACATCATGACTGAGAGCTTGATCCGTGTTAGTGACGACATAAGGAATGATGAATAAGGAATAATGAATAATTGATTGATGATTCATCAGTCCAAAGTGCAGAGGAGCTGATTCTTCATTGGCTTAAAAATGCGAAAAATCACTTGCATTTATAGCATTGTGTAGTCCGACAGGCCTCAGTCCGCAATCAACTATCAATAAATGGACTGTGGACTGAAGACTGGGGACTCATATCTTGGCAAGGATAAGAAATAAAGCTTCGTTGAAGGGACCATAAGGGGAAACAGAGCAGTGAGGACAAAGCAAGCGATTGCGCTATGCAGATCTCTCAGGCAAGCCCCTTATGGTTGCTTTTCCAGAGAAAGAACAGTACCTAAAGAGATATTCTTCGTGAATAATCTAGGATTCGGTATGAGTGAATTCGGAAGAGAAGCTCCCCTGAAGCGAGGTGAATTTGTTCACCCAAAAAACAGGATTAAAATGAGCCTATTGAAGTATTCATTAGGGATCGATGTGGATTCGCAGAAGTTGAAGTGTTGTCTGGGATCGATAGACACTGTGCAAGTACATAAGGTGCTTGCAAGCAGGACTTTTGAGAACGGATTACAAGGATTTAAAGAGTTGGTGTTATGGCTTAAGAAGCATTGCAAAGAGAAGCTACCTGTTGTCATCACAATGGAAGTGACGGGAGTGTATCATGAGCAATTGGCAAATTATCTTCATGAGGAGGGATATGTGGTGAGTGTAGTACTTGCTAACCGCGCGAAGAAGTATATGGAGTCACTCGGATTCAAGAGTAAAACAGATAAGATAGATGCGCGGGGTTTGTCGCGGATGGGAGCTGAGCAGTCGTTAGAAAGATGGCGGCCGATAAGAGAGGAGATTCTTGCGTTGCGGAGTCTGACAAGACATCGCCAGGCATTGACTGAAGCACTGACGGTATTTAGCAACCAGCAGCATGCTCAAGATCACATGCGACTTCCGAGCAAAGAAGTACTCGCGTCACAGGCTAAAATGATGAAGACGATAAAGGCACAAATTGCAGCAGTGGATCAGAAAATCAAGTAATTAGTCAAGCAGGACAAGGAACTTTGGGAAAAAGTAATACGCATCGTCAATTCCTTGAACGGTGTTGGGTTTCTCACTGTGGTGACACTTGTAGCGGAGACAAATGGCTTCGAGTTGTTCAAAAATCAAAGACAACTGACAAGCTATGCGGGGTATGATGTAGTCGAGAATCAAAGTGCGAAGCGAGTTGGAAAGACAAGAATCTCGAAACATGGAAATAGTCATATCAGAAGGATCCTGCACATGCCGGCATTGAATGTTGTTCGTCGCGAAACAGGAGATTACAAACAGATCTTTGACCGCATCTTTCATAGATCCTTTATCAAGATGAAGGCGTATGTGGCAATACAGAGAAAGCTACTGTGTTTGATCTATACGTTGTGGAAAAAGAATGAGTCGTTTGATCCGAATTATCGTCACGCAACATTGATTCAAGGTGTTGAGAAAAAGACACCTGCATCTATGGCAAATAGTTTAAATCGATAACTACCTTGTGTAGTGACAAAGTGAAGCGGAAGCGAGCACTGCTGGAGAGCAACTCGCCAGGAATAACTCTCGTCCGGTCGAAATGATCAAAAGGTAGGACGGCCATAAAGAATGGCGCCTACCTTTTTAATAGATATTTGATCGTCCGATGCCTTTCAAAAAACTCAAAAGTATAATTGGTAAGTGGTACTGAAGGTTCAGGAGTGAAAGAACCGTGATAATTCAAAGCTTCCCTGAAAAATTGTAGCCTCGAGCATTACACTCAAGGCTACCCTGGATAGATTTTTACATCTTCCTTAAAGTGCAAAAATAAAAATTTGGGGATTTTGTTTGGTTTCTAAGACAGTACCTGAGGACT
>JANNQA010000172.1:0-38235 GCA_031400515.1 Bacteroidota bacterium | reverse complement strand
AATTATTTATGTAGGAAAGAGCATCAACATCCGCAATCGCGTCATGCAACACTTTGGTGAGATATCGAATAAATCAGCAAAACTGCAGAGGAGCGTTCACGACATCAGCTATGAAATCACGGGTAGTGAACTTGCCGCCTTGTTGTTGGAGAATCATGAAATCAAAAAGTATCAGCCTCATATCAATCATGCGCAGCGACAGAATTCATATCCTTTTGTCATTTATGTAGCTGCGGATTCTCACGGCTATCTAAACCTTCGAATTCAGAAAACACATAAGATTGAGGAATCCGATGCTCAATGCCTCCAGGAGTACACAAGTAAGGAAGCGGCCAAAGGACATCTCCGCTCACTGATAAAACAATTCACCCTTTGTCTCAATAAAACAGATTTGGATACAGGTCCCGGGCCATGCTTCAATCATCATATTGGTAACTGCTTCGGAGCATGTATGAAGTCTGAAAAACCAGAGAAGTACAATGATCGTGTCCTTGAGACGATAGCGGCAGTTTCAAAAAACCTGAAAGGTTCATGTCTTGTGGTCGAACCTGGGCGCAATCATAATGAACGCACCATTATTGCTGTTGAGGATGGACATTATAGAGGTTTCGGATATCTTGATGAAGGAGTTCCGTTATCAAGGCTTTCAGATGCAATGGATCATGTCAGGCGTTTTGCGGAAACTCCGGAATCCATTAAGATCATCCATTCTTACCTGGCTTCTAAGCAAGTGGAGCGTGTGTTGCGCTGGTAGTTGTCTTCTTGTCGGTGGTCATTTTTTGACTCTTGCAAATCCTACCCGAAGTTGATTCACAAATGCAGCAGTATCTTGTTAGCATAAATTAATTAACCGGAGGTTGGGGGGATTATTCCCGACTGACTTGAATAAATCATCTCACATCATGTTTGGCAGAGTAAAACGTTGGCTGGGTATCGAAGGTGTTAAGCTGGAACTGGTTCTCGCGGACGAATTTTCGGGGAAGCTATCCGAAATAGAGGGACAGATTCGCTTCTATTCAATGCATGATCAGACAGTGCGCAAAGTCCGTGTAAAAATGATCGAAAAATTTAAGCGTGGGAGGCTTAAAAATAAGCTCGTGGATGAATATCAGCTTGGAGAGATCGAACTCGAACAGGATATCGATGTCCCAGCAGAAGAACATGTTGAGATAGAGTTCTCACTTCCCTTTACACTTGCTAAATCTGATATGGATAAATTCTCAGACAAAAATATTGTATTCAAAGGTGTCGCATCTGCTGCGAAGTTTGTCAAGGGCGTAAATTCCGTTTATCGCATAGAAGCTGAAGCTGAAGTCAATGGCACGGCATTAAATCCATTTGATAAGAAAGAAATCAAACTGGTTTAAGGCAGATTTGACAACTTTTCGAAAGTTGTCAAATCTAATCTATTACTTCTTGGCTTCAGCAGCTTTTTTCTGCAATGCATCAAGCAACTCATCATCAGACTTACCTAAGTTCTCCAGGAGGAATTGTGCAGAACTTGCGAATTCATCATTTGGATATTTCTGAATAAACTCTGTATAGACAGTTTTGGCTGTCTCGAAGTCCTTCAGATCATTGTCATAGATAAACCCTTTCAGAAACATGGCTTGTGCGGACCGTTTATGATCGGGATATGCACGCAGAATCCAATCATAGATCGACAAGGCCTTGGCTGTGGATCGCAACGTACGCGCGGTCTCTGATGCTTTATGTAAATACTCTACTGCTGCATCGGTGCCTGGATTGACAAGTGCATAAGCTTCACACGCGTCAACGTATTGACGTGCAGCTTCTTCATTCAATGTATTTGTCGTATCTCCGAATATGCGCCTCCCGATTTGCATGATTGTACTGTCTATCGGCTCAGTAATGGGATATTTTGAAGAGATCTCGGCAGTTTGCGCATGCTTTGGATATTTGGTAGCAAAGGATTGATATAATACCTGAGCTGCTACTTGTTTACCTGAGTTAGCCAGAATATCGCCAAGTTGTAACAATCTGTCAGGTGTGTTTGCATCTTCCGGATAATCAATTACCAGCGCTTGTAATGCTGCAATAGCCGGAGCACTTTGCTTGTGTTGCGTACTCACCTCAAGTTGTTTTTCAAGGATTGTCTTGTGTGTGGGAGACTTCGCAGGATTTTTCTGCAACCAGTCGGAATAGAGGTTGATCAGCTGCGAGACATTCGCATTTGTCGGAGTCTTTGCCACTTCTTTTTCGAGAGCGACCATCTCAGCAGGTAGCTTTTGTTGGCAGGAAGGGAGAATGCTCAGGCATAGAAGGAGCATGATGATGAGACGTACCATATGGTCAGATTTTTATGGGTGCAAAAGTAGTTAAATAGCACACTTGACTTCCCGATCACAGGACGACCTGCACTGAGGATCAAAGAGATAAGACTTCGTATTGGCAGAGTTAGTTTCTCTTACTTGTGGTTCTGTGGCATCGGCCGAATACAGTTGTTAGATTTGAAATAGACGATGTCGCCAATCCTGTTTGTCGGTTGTGATTCCGATTTCACTTATTCTGAACAGAGAAAGGCCCTTGATTCATACAAGTGAGTTGGGTTCTTTCTTTTTACGTGTAGGTCCGGCTATGCAAGTAATGCGTCGATTTTTTCCAGGAGCCAGTCTTTGTTAACAACTCCTTCTGTATTGGAGATTCGAGTGTATAGCTTTTGAAGAGATACTGTATCGGCAGGAACAATGCGGACAAGTGCTCGCATAAACTTGATTAATTGAATATAATGATGGCGTCTGTCTGCGGGAATTTCCTTTTTCCTTCTTAAGTAAATCTCAAAACTTGCTAATAAGGATGACAATGAATCAATTTCCCCAAGCTCATAATAGGTTGCAATAAGAATTGTTTTGCTGTTTAAATTGTAAGAAGGATCGTCATATTCTACTGTTTGAAGCAACTCTAATACTTTATTAAACTCTTTTTTATAGAAGTATAGATTGGCAAGATTAAAGCTCACCGCATTATCTCGGTATTTTTCTTCGATTTGATATTGGTAGTCAACAATAAATCTCTCGACCCAATCGAAATCCCTTAAACGTAATCCAGTGACGACGATATTCCTAAATATCCAAGGTGATAAGGCACCGTTTACAAGGAGCAATTCATTCTTAATTCCCATTAGAGACATTTCCATATACTCGCGTAAATAGTTGTTATCTCCAGTGTTTATTCGATTTATGCAATAATTTAAAGCCGAATCAAGCACTTCGAATGCTTCCAATTGAGGTAGACGCGAAAGATGCTGAGCCATCAAAGCTTTAAGGACTTCAAAATGCTCAGGATTGTTTGGCTCTTTGCGCGTCAGATATACTTGGTAGTAAAGATTGATTGGTACTACTTCATATAGATTACCAGATTCAACATAGGCAAAAATTTCATCCATGAACAACATTTGGTAGTCATGAGTGGCCATGCGTTGACGGTCAATCATCGTTATATATGAGCGCAGCTTTTCTGCGACATAGAATTTGTCCAGATTAGCGGCAATCTGATCAATATTGGCTTGTTTACTTCGGGCAAGTTCTAGGCCTGTTAGGTTATAGAAGTTTCTTTCAAATGAGTATTCGTAATAATAGTAGGCCGCTGGGCGGAAATGATATTGCATTGATAATCTCTCAGCCGCACTAACTGCGCTATTATAAAGGGCATCCAACTTCCTATTATAAACGGCTATCAACAGATTGTCAGCTTGCAAAAGACTGTTTTCTTCAAACACCTCCTGTATCAGAAATTTTTCGATTAGTTTCAATAAATCAGAGCATAACTTTCTGAATTTTACATCATTATACGTTTCAATTAAAGTTGATTTCACCCAGAGTTCTTGTCTTCCTAGCTCAGCTGCATCGCCATTTCTTATTGCCTTGTCAATTACTTCAAAGAGCCGGATCAAATCCTCATTCTTGTTAAAATATGGGCTTCGTACAAATTTGTTTAATCGATTCAATTCATAGACAGTAAACAGACTAAGAACGGCATAGAGCTTAGTGTCAGCCAATGAACTTCTGAATATATGATTAGATTTTAGAATTTGTTTCTCACTCATAATCGATCATTTACGGATAAACTATTACACAGAATCATGAGGAAACAAGAGATCATACATGAATGATGTAAAAATGTGTTAGTTATTCGCAATCAGGTGAATAGTGTTAAAATTCAGGTAAATTTTAGAAAAATCTTTGTGAACTTCGCTTAGGGTATTGGAATAGTTGTACCTTGTGAAGGTACTGAAAAACGATATTCAATTTTTCAGCGAACGCAAATGAACTTACCTGAGAAAACAAGACTGTTTCTCCCAACGATGGTGTTCCTATGGGTATGTTCATTTATACCTGCTTATGGCCAGAATTGGCAAGAGTTCCAGGTATTAAACCAAGGCAATTACCTTTCTTTTCAACGCACGATTCTATTTAATGAAAATGTGCTTCAATACCCTGATCCTGCGATCGGAACTCTTGATCTGCAGACGCAAGGAAGCATGCTTGCGATTACGTTTACACCAAATCCTGGAGCAATAGGTGTAGCCGAATTTATCATTGAGTACTTTCCGAATCAATTCCCTCCCTCACCGAAGATTGAAGCCTTCAGAGTCTTTGTTTCCACGTCTTTTGTAGTGGCGGGTAAGGATTTTGTCAGCGTCCCCCAGAATAGTACCAGCAATGTTCTCAATGTTCTTGAAAATGATGTTCTGCATGGGTCTACAAGTCTGACTATTGCGCATATCGCCTTGGAGAAAAATGGCAATGCAGTCGTGACGCCGGATGGTAAACTTATCCAATTCACTCCTGATGCAGACTACGTTGGCATAGCATATCTGACATATGTTGTTTGCGATAATCTTGGTCAATGTGATAAGGCGGATGTGAACATTTGTGTCGTAGCGGGTGGTCCAATTCAGGCAGAGGACACGATTTACCTCTCAACTCATAACAAGGCTCCAGTCGTTGCAATCCTGCCCGCAGATGGATTTTTACTTTTAGAGGACGCATCGCATGGTAACGTAAGCCCCTTGAGTGGAGATACCTGGGAGTATCTTCCCGATAACGGATTTACGGGAGTTGATCAATTCATTTTGACGAAGGATAGTTATATCCGTTATGTCATTGTGGATGTGTATTACAAGGATGCTCCAAATACATTTGTAAACGGTGACCGTGTTTTTACACGTATTGATGAAACCGTTTCATTCGATGTTCTTGCGAATGACCTCAAACAATATCCGGTCGAGGGCTATACCGATCCTGATATTGGAACGTTGACCCTGGATGGTGCCGGACAGTTTACATACACCCCTGATTCGGCATATTTCGGAGCGCAATCCTTCACTTACACCACCTGTTTCTGGAATGACTGCGAGACTGCAGAGGTCATCATATACGTTGGTGATATGATTCCTGAGAACACAGAGACTTATCGCCTTGTCACTCCGAAAGAGGTTCCGCTTGTGCTTAACTATGAGATCCCATTGGAAGGATATGCATTTGTAATCAACGCACCACCTGCAAGCGGCACATTGACACTCCACAGCGGTACCCAAAGTGTGGATGTGTTGTGTAGTACAATCGACGGATATGATCTAATGGTGTATACACCTCCTCCAGGATTTACAGGAAGTGATTATTTCGAAGTTTTGTATGCAATTGATGGAGGTGAATATCATTTAGTGAAAGTTGATATTGATATCCTCGATTCTGAACCGATGCCGTGTCCCTGTGTGGATCGTTGTGTTTGGCCCGGTGATGCTGATGCGAGTGGTCGGGTGGATGTCGACGATCTGTTGAGCCTGGGTTGGCAACTGGGAAATACCGGACCAAATCGGAGTTATCCCGATAATACCATGTGGATGGGTCAAACGGGCGAAGATTGGGATGGCAATTTATGGGGCATGAATTCCAAGTATGCTGACAGTGATGGAGATGGAGTGCTGTCTTCAAGTGACATTGGAGCAATCAGTGAGCATTATCTACTTGCGCATACGCTTATCCCGGAAATCACGGGACTAAAGGCTGACTATACCTTTGATATTGTGCCTGTTACTACTCAAGTGGATTCTGGCGATCTCGCCGTATTTGAGATCGTGATAGGTGATGAAATTAATCCTGTATTGGACATGCATGGCATGTCATTCTCATTGAACCTTCCTGAAGATCTTGTTGATTCGTCGACCGTCTCAGTTGATTTTTATGATGGCTCCTGGCTTGGACATGATGCATCTACGCTTGAACTCCAAAAGCAACCCGGAGGCGGACGATTGGATGCTGCATTTACTCGTACAACGGGTAAGCCTGCAAGTGGTGTCGGTAAAATTGCCTTATTGACATTTATTGTAACAGATGATATCGAAGGCTTCAAAACACCCGATGGACGCGTTCCCCTTCGTATCGGCATCAATAGTGTAAGTAGCATGGCATCCAGCGGTACCATGTATGATGTTCCAGGCAATGAAGCAGTAATCTACCTGAATCCCAAGGGGGCAGACCCAGTGAGTTCATTCGAAGATCAGGTTTTTGTCTTTCCAAATCCATCCAATGGTGAACTCCTGAATGTACATGCAAATGGAGACCGCACACTCATGCAAATCGAGGTACTGAATCTTTCGGGGTCGACGGTTTCATTCCAGGATGGAATTACCACAAAACAATTCTCTCCTGATATCTCAGGCTTGCAGAATGGACTCTACTTCCTGAGGATTACAACGACAGATGGAGTTGTGACTAGGAAGTTTGAAATGATTGGAGAACGGTAAAACCGGAGAAGCGGGGGAAACCGGTTTAAGTCTCGAACTCGGGTTCGCAAACATTTATCTTTCTAATAGGTTTCCCGCCAAATATCAAAGCTTTTGTGATCCTAAGGTATCGGTCGAACACGTAGGTTCAACCCTACGTACACACTCAATGAATGAATCAATCATTGAATCAATTTATCATCAATCATTAATCAATCAAATCCGTGTCTGATTTATCAGCTCAAGCAACTCATCCCTATAGTTCTTACCTATAGGTAAATGCTTCGGCTGGCCTTTCTCGATGACTTCCAGCATATTCCCAACAACAGCGTGGATCTTGTCCATAGAGACGATGTATGATCTATGCACGCGTCTGAAACGTCCCGAAGGCAGCTTATCCTCAAGACTCTTCATGGTTTGTAAAGTAATGACCCTACCCTCTTCCAGTCTGATGATGACATAGTCTTTGAGGCCCTCGATATACAGGATATCATTGAATCGCACTTTTACCAGCTTCTTGTCTGCTTTCACAAAGAAGTGCTCATCTGAATCCGAACCACCAGAACCTGCATGCTCGTGTTTCCTGAGGTCAAATTGCTCACGGGCCTTATTCACACTTTTCATGAAGCGCTCGAATGAGATAGGCTTCAGCAGATAGTCGATAGCCCCAAGATCAAATCCATCCAATGCATAGTCGCTATATGCTGTAGTAAAGATGATCATCGGCGGATCACTCAATGAGCGTATAAACTCAATGCCTGTGATCTGTGGCATCTGGATGTCGAGAAAGACCAGATCAACTTCCTTTTTCCGAAGGACTTCATTCGCCTCCAGGGCATTTGAGCATCGTGCGATAAGTCTGAGTTCCGGGAGCTTTTCGATATATGTCTCCAGCACGTCTAATGCAAGGGGCTCGTCATCTACAATAATTACATTCATGATCCGGTTGTTTTTTGAGAGTTGATATCATAAAATAGTCTGGTTCCCTAAATTGTTCAAGGCGAGTGTCAGGTTTACTTTGTATTTCTCCGGTTCCTCAGTGATCTTTAATTCATAACTCTCCGGGTACAAAAGATCAAGTCTTCGCCGCACATTGACCAACCCTATACCGCCGCTAGGTCGCTTATGACTCAGTACTGGCTGTTTCGATGGCCTGCTGTTTTCAATTTGCAAGACTACGTTCTTGTCCTGTACATCGAGAAGAATGTCGACGAAACCCTCAGAAATCTGGTTCACTCCATGCTTAAAGCTGTTTTCGAGGAATGGAGTAAAGATGAGCGGGGCAATCATTTGGTCACTAATCTCACCACGGACGTCAAAATCTATCCGCACTTTCTGACCCTGTCGAAGCTTTTCCAGATCTACATAGTTCCGGATATACTGCACTTCTTTTCGCATTGGGACCTGCCTTTCATTGCACTCATAGAGCATATAACGCATCATCTCAGAAAGCTTGATCACAATCTCTGGTGCCTTATCACTTTTCTTCAAAGTGAGGGCATATAGACTGTTCAGCGTATTAAAGAGAAAGTGAGGATTGATTTGTGACTTCAGAAACTTAAGTTCAGATTGCATATTCTGTGTCTCGAGTTCCTTCCGGTCTCGTTGATGACGTAGCCAATCATTAATAATTTTTGCAACGGTAGAACCGGCTGCGACAAGAAATGTCAAAGCGAAAATATATTGCTGGTGAAAAGTGACATATTCACGATATACCGCAGAGCCACTAAAGAGAAAGTAAAAGACAATCGCCTTGATCGGCGTTAATATCACTACTGACAACAACAAAAACCACACATACCTGATAAATGTCTTTTGCGTCAGGTAATTCGGAATAAGGTAATTGAGGTTGAAATAGACAATGATGACATAAAAGAAAATATTGATCAGGTGCTTTGCGATAGTGTGCAATAGCCCATACTCTTTATTGTCAAGAAGTACAAGAAATACCATGAAAAGGCACCAAAACGCTACATGCCGCACAGCCCTTTGTGAGAAGATGGCCACGAGTTGAGAGGCAATATGCCTTTGGTATAAAGTGCTCAAGAATTCTTTTGTTTTATGTCCAAGGTCAGCATCAATCGGAAGTCAGGCTGAAACGCAGAAATACCGACAATGCATCCTGGATCTCAGATTTTATTCGACCAGTCCAGCCTAATATACCACGAATGCGCAGATCACACTGGTTAAGTCAGGCCGGCACCATGTATGTGGAATAAAAGATAGCTGTCTTAGAACCTTAATGTGGCCCATTTGTTTTTTGATAACTTTCCGAAGTAAAATGCCTAACAATGAAGGACATACTAATTGATACCAAGTATAAGAAAACTGAGGAGTATGATGACGCCAATATTAAATCACTCATGATCAATTACAGTGAGATCATCAAACTTCTTGGTGAAGATCCGAATCGAGAGGGCTTACAAAAGACACCGGAAAGGATAGCAAAGGCAATGCAATTCCTTACACATGGGTATGATTTGAATCCTACTCAGCTTCTTCAGGAGGCTTTGTTTGCCGAAAATTATTCTGAGATGGTACTGGTCAAAGACATTGAGTTATACTCCCTCTGTGAACATCACATGCTGCCCTTTTTTGGAAAGGCTCATATTGCATACATCCCTAATGGGCATATTGTTGGATTAAGTAAGATCCCGCGTGTAGTGGATGCATTTTCGCGGAGACTTCAGGTGCAGGAACGTCTGACTCATGAAATTCTGAACTGTATCCACGATGCATTAAAGCCTCTTGGTGTTGCTATTGTCATCGAGGCGCGTCATATGTGTATGATGATGCGTGGTGTACAAAAACAAAATAGTGTCACTACTACATCAGCCTTTACAGGAGAATTTCAAAAGGTGGAAACGAGAAGTGAGTTCCTCACACTTGTCAGTGCCAAACTGACTTAATCAAATAAGTATAGAACAATGAGAGCATATCTATTTCCTGGTCAGGGAAGTCAGTTTGTGGGTATGGGGTTAGATGATTGTACTAAGTCCCCAATGATCAAAGAGCTTTATCAGCAGGCGGATCAAATTCTGGGCTTTCCTCTCTCTGATGTCATGTTTCACGGAGCTGAAGAAGATCTTAAGGAGACAAGAATTACACAGCCGGCCATTTTTCTCCATTCTTTTGCGCGTATGAGAGCGCTCGGAGATGACTTCAATCCTCAAGCAGTGGCTGGCCATTCATTAGGCGAATTCACGGCGCTCGCCGCAGCACAGACATTTTCATTTGAAGAGGCATTGCTTCTTGTGAAGGAACGCGCCGAGGCAATGCAAGCCGCATGTGATGAACAAGAAGGTACAATGGCTGCCGTAGTAGGAATAGACGACGAACTTGTTGAAAAGATATGTGCTGAAATATCGCCCGTTGTTGTTCCGGCGAACTACAATAGCCCGGGTCAACTGGTCATCTCGGGAACAGTCGAAGGAATTCAAAAGGCCATCGAGCAACTCACAAATGCTGGTGCGAAGAAAGTCATACCCTTGGTAGTTGGTGGGGCATTTCATTCTCCGTTGATGGAATCCGCCCGTGAGAGATTAAGCAAAGCCATAGCTACAGTTGAGTTCCGAAAACCTATTTGTGCAATTTATCAGAATGTAAATGCCTCTGCGACATCTGATCCTGAACTCATTAAGCAGAATTTGGTTTCGCAATTGACATCTCCGGTGCGATGGACACAGACAATTCAGAATATGCTTCATGATCACATTACGTCATTTGTTGAGGTAGGCGGAAAAGGGCGTATTTTGGCCGGACTTTTGCGACGAATTAGTCGTGATGCAGAAGTTGAAAGTATCTAATGAGTCATCAGCTAAATATGAAAGGACAGAAAGTCAAAAGTGGCAAGCTGTTGTTGGCAGAGCCCTTTATGCTGGATCCAAACTTCCGGAGATCTGTGGTACTTGTTTGCGAGCATAGCCCTGATGATGGTACTGTAGGATTCGTGCTTAATAAACCACTTAATGTCCGTGTCAATGAACTCGTTTCTGATCTCCCCACGATAGAGAGTCCCGTGTTTTATGGAGGGCCTGTAGCGACGGACTCAATTCACTTTGTACACAATGTCGGTGAGTTGCTGGATGAAAGTGTAGAAGTGCTGCGCGGAGTGCATTGGGGAGGTGATTTCGACAAACTCAAGTTCCTGATTCAATCTAAACTCATTCTTGCCCACAATATTCGTTTCTTTGTCGGCTATTCGGGCTGGTCTCCCGGTCAGCTCAAAGAAGAACTCGATTATAAATCCTGGGTCGTCACCGACATGCACGCAAACTATCTCTTCAAGTCGAAACCTGGTATGCTCTGGAAACAGGTCATGCACAATATGGGCAATACCTATTCGGTCATAGCTCAGATGCCAGAACATCATTGTTTCAATTGATTTCTTGATCTACCTCCGTAACATATCTCTGCACTTCGGTGCACGCGTGATGTTTGATAGCCTTAGCCTGGCGATCAGGCCTGGTGAGAAGATTGGTTTGATCGGTCGTAATGGGTCAGGCAAATCCACTCTGCTACGCATTCTGGCAGGACAGTTGAGTGCGGATTCCGGATCTGTTGAAATGCCCACCGGATCCAGAATCGGTTACCTGGCCCAAACTGTAGAGCAGGATTTGGAACTCTCTCCTTTGGATATCTGTGCACAGGCCTTCTCTGAATTGGGGCAAATCGATGCGGATATTCATCGAATTCAGGAGGAGTTGCATCATGTCCATGACATTGATGAACAAACACGCCTTGCTGGTGAACTGAGTGCACTCTATGAACGTCAGAATATTCTTGGCTCCGAGCAACAGACAGGTGAGATCGAGAAAGTGCTAAAAGGCATGGGCTTTACAGAGAGTACATTTAGAAATCCTCTACGCACATTTTCCGGTGGATGGCGTATGCGTGTAGAACTTGCAAGGCTCTTACTTTTGCGTCCTGATATCCTTCTGCTGGATGAACCTACAAACCATCTGGATATAGAGTCCATCCTTTGGTTCGAAAAATATCTTGACACATATGAGAGTACTGTGTTGGTGGTTTCGCATGATCAACATTTTCTGAATCAGGTGACTCGTCGCACTCTTGAAGTAGAATTTCAGGATATCCAGGATTATCCATATGCTTATCAAAAGGCAATGGAAAAGAAAGTGGAGTTACGAGAGATCAAAGAATCGGCGTATCACAATCAACAGAGATTAATTGCGCACAAAGAAAAGCTCATAGATAAGTTTCGTGCTAAAGCGAGTAAAGCAAAATTCGCGAAGTCGCTACAGACGGAAGTCAATAGAATGGTGCCTATTGAGATAGATGATGCGGGTGATAAAGCGATCAAACTCAATTTCGCAACAGGTCTTCGTGCAGGTAGAGTGATTTATCGTGTAGTGGACCTCGAAAAATCCTATGGTCCTAAAGTCGTAATAAATCATCTTGAACTGTCTATCGACCGTGGTTCCAGAATTGCGTTTGTAGGTCAGAATGGTCAGGGCAAAACTACTCTTGCCAAGATGTTAGCTGGAGCCCTCGCACCGGACAGTGGTTTGATTGAATTTGGCACCAATGTGACGTGTGGTTACTATGCTCAGGACCAACCCGATAAGATTGACTTCCAAAGACGGGTGATTGATGTCCTCAGAGATGCCGCCCCGACCGAAACCGAAGGAAGATTGAGAAGCGTACTTGGTGCGATGCTGTTTAGTGGAGAGGATGTCGAAAAGAAATGTTCGGTGCTGAGCGGAGGAGAAAGAGCGCGTGTTGCTTTTGCCTGTATGCTTATGACTCCATCAAATGTTTTGATCCTTGATGAGCCAACAAACCATTTGGATATTCAGTCTAAAGAAATATTAAAAGATGCGTTGCTGGACTATGACGGAACGTTGATCGTGGTATCTCATGATTTGCATTTTCTCAAAGGATTGACGACCACAACACTGGAGTTTGTAGATGGCAATATCAATATGCTTCTTTATGACATTACAGAATTTCTCGAGCGAAGAGATCTTATAGATCTGCGTCTTCTGGAAAAGAAATCTCAGCCTCAGGTCATTGTCGCTCCCGTCGTTGAGAAAATAGAAGTTGCGAAGCCTGTAGTAAGCAACACGGGAAGTAAGGAAAAACGGGATCTTCAACGGCGTATTCAAACTCTCGAAAAATCAATTGAAAAACTCGAGGTTCAAAAAGCAGAGTTGGAGAATGAAATGGCGATGACTGACTTTTATTTTCGTGACGATGTAAAGTCGCATACAGATCAATATCATAAAGTGACTACAGAGCTTGAGCAGAAAGTAAAGGCTTGGGAGTCACTTGTCACAGAGTGGGACAACTAAGCGTAAAAAAAATGCCGAAATCGCACTTTTTGCGACTCCGGCAAGTCTCACCCCTTAAAATTCTTATAATCTTTTCAAGACTTGAAGCATTATTGCTAGAACCGAGTTGTCTCCTTTTGGAACAGCCTCGTCTTACAACAATCTCCAAAATTATAAGTCAAAGATATTATCAGAAATCGTCTCTTGAAAGAGGGAAAACCCTATTTTTTTAGTAAGGGTTTTCCCTTGCTGTACCCTTTACCTGATTTTGAGTATCCTCTTTTTTTGCAAATTTCTCAATAGTATCTTATTGAATTTGCGCTTGAAATAGTAGAATGTCTCTGTACACATGTACAAATCAATCAAAGGCAGGATGTGTAAAAGTGCTTACGAAGCGAGCTCAGGTGGAGACAGATTGGAAAGAGCAAATTGACATGGAGCTGTAGACGTGAATTGGCTTAGTGGCGGATAACGTGGGCAGACAAATGCGTGCAAAAAAAAATGCCGAAGTCACACTTTTTGCGACCCCGGCAAGTCTCACCCCTTAAAATTCTTTATAATCTTTTTCAAAACTTAAGCATAGTTGCTCCGGCGAATAAGTGGTCGGTTTTTGGAACAGCCTCTACCGAGACAACTATGCTTCGAAATTCTAAACCAAAGATATTATTCAAAAACACCCTTTTAAAGAGGTAAAACCCTGTTTTTTCACCAAGGGTTTACCCTTACTGTACGATGATCTTTTTCAGCACACTCGTCTTCCCGTCCATGATCCTCAGGTAGTAAATGCCTGAGTTTGGATTTGCAATGGTGATATCCATCTCGCCTCCATTTGTCATCTGTACGGCAATGGGAACATCAAGCATCGACCCATCACTTCCAATCAAATGCGCTCTGAGCGGCCCGGAAAAACTTGTCCTTGGATAATATACCCGAAAAGAGCCCTTCACCGCGTTCGGTGAAACACTAATTACTGGAATCTTCTTTTTGGGTGCGGCAATCATGGATTAAAGATGCGCTCATCATCGGAGTTTAGCAAGAGGGTAAACCCTCGATTTTTGACTAAGGGTTTTCCCTTACCTCAGTCATAGCGCTTTAACCACACTGCAATGTAGGCAATTTTAAAAAACCCCAAAAATCCTGGACTGAATTTTTTTTTTAGACAGGGATATCTATCTGTGTGGTAGTACCTTCCCCAATCACGGAATGGATACTCAGATCCCCTTTCAGGTAGTTCACACGGGAAGAAATATTCTCAGTACCCATCCCCATCGGCGTAGTTCCAGGTTGGTAACCCTTACCATTGTCCTGTACTACCACGCTCAGCGCATCATGTGTCTGTGTCAGAACAAGAGAGATATTGGTTGCTCCTGAATGTTTCAGAGAATTGCTCAAGAGCTCCTGCACGATTCTGAAAACATTCAGACTCACCCGTGGATCCACCGATCCATTGATCCCATAGTGATGAAAATCTATCGTCGGTGCATCAGCAGTACGAACCCTATTGATGAGATCGTTTACAGCGGGTACCAATCCGAGTTTGTGAAGTGCGCTTGGCTGCAGATCATTTGAAATCTGTCGTACTTCATTACATGCTTCATCAAGGAGTGTATAGGCACGTTGATATTCCTGCATCTTACCAACATTAGCAGACTGAGATTGAATGGCATCAAAATGGAGTTTCACTGTAGAGAGCAAACCACCTAGACTATCATGAAGATCTTTTGCAACACGCTCCCTCTCCGCTTCCTGACCCTGGATCATAGAATGCATGGACTCGATCTTGACGTTGTTTTCCAATTCTGTGATGCGCTGTCTGTTGATCTCTTCAGTCTGGCTATGGATGATCTGATTGACATTAAATCGATGCTGATAATTTCTGATCGTGAAATACGCACCAATGAGGACAATTGCAGAGCCGAAGAGAAGTGAAAACGTAAGAACATTCTGAAGACGGTTTTGAAAATCAGAAATTTTTTGGTCCTTCGTGAGCTCCCGGATTTTGGCTTCACGCTCATGCGTCATGTATTGTACAAGTAATCGATCAATAACGCGCTGTCGACGATCATTAATCAGACTATCATTGATGACACTGTACCTGGCCAGATATTGATAAGCTGTATTCCATTGTTGCAGATTCTTATGTATCTCCGCCAATTGAAACAACGCATCTCGATGCATGATCTCATCTACCCCTTTTTCTTCGATACATCTGAGATAGTAATACCGGGCAAGGCGCACTTGCCCCAAACTCCGATACCGGTGACCGTTGTTTAGTAAGTTGATCGGATGTAGTTCTGTAGCATTATCAACCAATCCTCCGAAATCAACAGCAGAAGTATCGGTCAGACCGGCGATGGCATAGCCCTTCCTTGTCAATGCCTTGATAGACGCATCGTGTATCTCATCCAGAATAGATGGTTCATTTTCCTCGATAAGTTTTTCGACGCTTTGATAGTATGGAATAGCTTTTTGTAGCGAATCCATAGCGATGTATGTGTCAGCTATTGCGCTTTGAATAATACCTGCCTGCATCTTGTCTTTTCGGAGATAGAAGCTTTGCAGAATATCGAAATGGAATAGCGCCTCCTGATAATAACGTTTTGAAGTGTATATACGGGCCAGGTCTTCACGGGCACGACTTGCATGTACAGAATCTTTAAGACTCTCAAGCGAATAAATCGTTTTGAGCAATTGAGAGATGGCCCGATCCGTATCGTTCAATTCATACAGATACTTAATGCCAAGTTCATTTTCCAATTGGGCTGCTGCCAGAAAATTTCCCGCAATCCGTAGATCTGCTATGGTTTGCTCTAAAGCCAGATAATCGACTGTATCAGTCACTGACTGAGCCGAAAGAACACTTGCCGGACAAAGGCTTAGTATCATTGCAATCCGATACAAATACCGCATCATAGTTCTGAAGTTGAAATAATCCCCAGTCTGCATCATTTTTGATAACCAGACGTAAAATCAGACTCCTAAGAGGTTATTTTCAAGAGCAACGCGTACAAGGCCAGCCGCATTGCGCACGTTGAGTTTAGTAAACAGATTCCGGCGATGACCTTCGACAGTCTTGAAGCTCACGTGCAGTTTTTTTGCTATCTCCACCGTTGTGAACTCATCTGCGATCAAAGTAAGGATCTCACGCTCACGCTCAGACAACAGAATTTTTGGCTCAGGTTTTTTCAGCATCTCCCCTTCTTGTACCAAACCTCGCATGATCGTCTCCGAGACCTCTTTACTGAAATAAGATTTTCCTTCATATACGCGCTTAATAGCGCTTACGAGTTCCGCCTTTCCGGTATTCTTCAGGATATAGCCCATTGCCCCATTCTTAAGGATTTCACTGACGAAGCTGGAGTCGTTGTGCATGCTCACAGCCAACACACGTACCCGGGGATACACGGCCGTCAGACGCTTGCATACATCAATACCGCTCATTTCAGGAAGGCTGATATCCAATAACACCACGTCAGGGTCCTTATCCTCAATTTCTTTGAAGACACTGAGTCCATCAAAACATTTGCCTACAACCTGAATGTCCTCTTCGTTTCGTAAGATAGACTCAATCCCATCTGCGAACATTTTGTGATCATCGGCTACAAGAACTTTTATCATAAGGAGGTAGTCATCAATTAAAGGGATCTTGAATATGGCTTCAAAAATAGAAAAACCTATCGGCTCCATTTCCGCAATTGTGCCAATGTGGCAAGCATATCCTTAGGCATCGGAGCATTGAATGACAACGCACAGTTGTCTTTCGGATGACTGAAGGTAATGTTTAAAGCATGCAATGGTGTACGTTTCATCAACGCAGGTTCCTGAACATCGCTAACCGATTTTCGTTTTATTCCAGGCTTGATGTCGGTAATTGTCAATGGATATCGTGAACCGTATAACGGATCGACTGCCAGAGGATGACCAATATGGGCCAGATGTGCGCGTATTTGTTGTTGCCGGCCTGTGACAGGATTCGCTTCTACTAATGTGTACTTTGAAAAGTGTTCTACCACTTTGCAATGTGTCACAGAAACTTTTCCCGAGCCAGAAACGAAGGCCTTACCATGGGCATCCACAGCTAATTTATAATTGAGACTAAATGCCTCCTCTGCAGGCCTGCCAATCATAATAGCCTGATATGTTATTACCGCTTTTCCTTCTATAAATTGAATTGAAAGTACGCGATGTGATTCCTCATCTTTTGCAATAATCAATAGACCACTTGTATCTCTGTCCAGGCGATATACGGGGTAAAGATTGGAATCCTGTTGTCCAGGTTGATGAACTAAAGATGGGTCGTCAGAATTCCTACCCGATATGCTATGCACACCAGCAGCCTTATTCACCACAATCAGAAACGAATCTTCATAGAGTATTTCGTACGTTTTCAGTCTTGCCATGTGATTTCTGTGACAATTGGTTGAAATAGCGTTTGCCTTGCAGGTAATAATCAAACAAGATGCTGACCCGATACATCCTGACTTTTGAAGGACCTATCCTCATTGATTCTATTCTTCGGTTGAGATGAGAACGCTTTCTGAGGGTTTGAGGTAAACGAAGCCAAAAACCTGGATATGCCCGCAGTACAGCGAGCGCATTCAGAAATTGCCTTCTGAAGACAAAGTGAACACACGCCAAAAGATCGAGAAATAATCGAATGATCAGCACAACGATAAGCCTTCCTACAGGAAGATGCTTGGTAACCGTAGTTAGATTGTTCCTGAAATTGAGAAACACCTTCGCCGGTGTGTCGTATTCAAGGGTTGCACCACCGAGATGATATACTATACTATGAGGTACGACACCTACACGAAATCCTGCCCGTTGGAATGTCCAGCACAAGTCGATCTCTTCCTGATGCGCAAAATAAGATTCATCGAAGCCGCCTGCTATATGAAAAGCCTCTCCTCGCACAACCAATGCAGCTCCAGAAGCCCAAAACACTTCTCGCAGATAATCGTACTGATTATTGTCCTTCTCAAGAGTGTGAAGTATACGCCCGGCGCAAAACGCATATCCAAGTGAATCCATGAAGCCACCGCATCCACCTGCATACTCAAAGTTTTCGCGATCTCTGTCTGATCTGATTTTAGGCTGGCAAGCGACAAGATCTCTGTCTGATTCCATTGCTGCGATAATACCGGATAGCCATTGAGGAGTAAGAGCGACATCGGTATTGACCAGCGCATAGTAGTCATAGTCCAGATTTGCCAATGCATGATTGTATCCACCTGCGTAGCCGTGATTTTCTGCAAGACGTATTACCTGAATTGCTGGAAACTGTTTTTCAATGAAGGCCACTGAGGCGTCTGTAGAGCCATTGTCAGCAACGATGATATCGAGCTTCGCATATTCAACCTCCAGAAACGATGGTAAGTACCTGCCTAACAATTCTCCCCCATTATAATTCAATGCGACAATCGCTGCTGATGGTACCAGTTTTCTCTTCAGATATCTCGATAGCGTTGCCTTTATTTCTATTTCATCCTGCTGAATTTGATGACGGAGTGCTTCGACATCAGTGAGGGCCATGTCCTCTCTGGTATATTCGATCACATCGATATCTATGCGATCGCCATAAATTTCCTGATTGAATCCTAATACATGTACTTCAATAGAGATGCCGGTATCTTTAATATCAAAGGTCGGTCGTGTACCGATATACAGCATGGCTTCGAAAGTGACCTGATCCAGGTGGACGAATGCCGCATAGATACCAACACAAGGAATCAACTTCAAAGCGTGAAGCAGTTCGACATTTGCGGTTGGATAACCAATTGATCTGCCAACCTTCCTTCCGCTAATCACTTTACCGGTGATGCGATAAGGGTGATTTAGCAGCGTGTTACTAATAGTTGTGTCCCCTACACTTAAGGCATTACGGATTTTGGTAGAGCTGATATCGATATGGTCGATTTCCTGTTTTGCAATCTTTACCAGATCGAATGCACCTTGTGCTGCATAAGACTGGAGTAAGTGAAAATTACCCTGACGATTGCGTCCAAAACGATGATTGTAACCCACTACAAGACATCGCGGTTTGAACCTGTCGACCAGAAAGCGCTCTACATATTCTCGTGGTCCGATATGACTGAACTCGATTGTAAAGGCCACGACGACGACATTGTCGATCTCAAATTCTCTCAGATAATCCAACTTTTCTTCAGTCGTAGTAAGCAGTTGCAACGAGTCATCCGATGGGGAAAGCACTTGCCGGGGATGCGGATCAAATGTGACCACCACTGATTCTCCCTCATACTGCATTGCCAATCGCCTGATCCGCTTAAGAATACGCTGGTGGCCGCGATGAACCCCATCAAAGGAGCCTATCGTGACCACTGCATTGCGAAAAACAGGCAGAGCAGAAATGTCCCGGAATACGTTCATGATAAGGCAAAAATAAACTATCGGGAATTCTAATACGATAGAAATCAGAATGTGAGAGCGTGAGATGGTGAGAAAAGCGAGAAGATCCGAGGCTAGGATGGAAACATTACCTTTGAATTTCAACACATCAATGACAGATAATGGCTTTAGACAACAATAAAATCGTAGCAGCGCTGAGGGAAATCGCTGACCCTGTATCTGGGCAGGATATCATTGCTGCACGTAGGATTTCTGATCTTAAAATCCAGGGAGAGTCCGTATTCTTTGCTTTGAATACGGATGGTATCGCAGAGAAGGCCAAACAGGAGTTACATATGCGGTGCATTGAAGAAATTCAAAAATCCTATCCTAAGGCTGAAGTGCACGTACACATGCAGAGACCGGACAGTAGTAAGGGTGCTGTTCTTTCACAAGTCACTAATATCATTGCAGTGGCTTCCGGGAAGGGGGGCGTGGGTAAATCTACCATCTCTGTGAATCTGGCCCTTGGACTCAAACAACTGGGCTATAAAGTTGGCCTTATCGATGCGGATTTGTATGGTCCGTCTATTCCTACAATGCTTGGCTTGCACAACGTTCATCCCAAAGTGGTAGATCACTATGGGCAGCCAAAAATTATTCCGCCAATCGCTTACGATATGCCCGTTATATCCATTGGTTTTATTGTCGAACCGGAAAAAGCCGTCGTATTACGCGGACCACGACTCGCAGGTATTATCAAACAGTTTATGTTCGAATGTCTTTGGCCACCATTGGACTATCTCATTATAGATCTTCCACCTGGAACCGGAGATATTCAGCTGACATTGGTACAAACTGTTCCTGTGACTGGCGCTCTTATCGTGACGACACCACAGGATGTCGCCGTCGCTGATGCGATCAAAGCCCTGAATATGTTTCGGATGGAGAATATCAATGTACCTATTCTGGGCATTGTGGAAAATATGGCCTGGTTTACACCCGCAGAGCTTCCGGATCACCAATATTTCATCTTTGGAAGAGGTGGTGGAGAGCGGCTCGCTCAAATGGGCGACACACAATTGCTGGGAAGCATCCCATTAATCCAATCTGTCCGTGAGAGTGGAGATCGTGGTGAGCCAGGAGTACTTTCGGACAACTCTGAGGTAAGTGAACCATTTAAACAGCTTGCAAAAAGAGTCGTGCTCAGCGTATCTGACCGTAATGCGAGACTTTCTCCTACGAAAGTGGTGCATATGGAGTAATGTGATTCCCCGTGCGGGTACAATCTTTTCTAACTTTCTCATCCTTCCCGGTCTTGCAGCAACAATCACGGCTGTTTAGCGATTCCATTTTATCGTGCGAATGAAAATCATGTCTGGTTAGGACTGCGGTCATTCATCGACCATTCATCTATGCATAATTTTAACCAAGATGATTAAAGTAATCATTTAAAACGTGCAAGATCATGAACTTACATCCTGATTTCGATACCAATCAAGTTGTGACGGTGATGATTTCACTCGTCGTTGTTCTTTTCGCGATTATTACACTAGTGCGAATGAGAATACTCAGCGCGTCAAGAAAAAACCTTACAGCGAAGTACCAAAACAAAGTCTGGAGTTCACCCTTGGAAGCAAGGGTAAAGTACCCGGATGTCGAGGTATTTAAATACAGGAGATACGGACTCCTCTTTGGCATCATGAGTTCACTTTTGTTGACACTCACCTTGATGAACTGGACTACAGTAAACAAGCTTAACACTGAATTTGACGATGTCAGCTACGTGGAGGCCGACATTGAAATTACACCTCCACAGACGACTGAACCTCCTCCTCCCCCACCACCTCCATTGCCGCCAAGTGTAATTGAGGTTCCGGATGAGTTAGTTTCAGAAATGGAGGAAAATGTAGAATTTATGGATCAGTCCATTGAAGCAGAATCTATTATTGATGCTCCGCCAGTAGAGGTTGAACATAAAGCACGCCCCGCCATTATTCCCCCTCCGCCACCACCAAAAGAAGACGTCGAAGAAATCTTCAAGGTCGTTGAAGAGATGCCTCGATTTCCTGGCTGTGAAGACTTGAATGGGAATACGCAAGAAAAGAGAGCATGTGCAGATGCTGCACTGTATAACTTCATACATGCAAACCTGGAGTATCCATCTAGTGCCCGTGAGAATAACATCCAAGGAACAGTTGTAGTCCAATTCGTTGTCAATCGGGACGGTAGTATCCAGGACGCCAAAGTTCTCAGGGACATAGGCGCAGGATGTGGAGAGGAGGTCGTGCGGGTAGTTGGACTGATGAATGACCAGAAACTACGCTGGATACCGGGTAAACAACGAGGTCATGCCGTAAGAGTCATTTTCATCTTGCCTGTAAAATTCAAACTACTTACCAGCTAGAATTCAATGCTCCATTTCCAATTTCTGTGTCGCAGAGTATATTTGGTACATGGATACATTAAGAATAATTAGCTCAAGGCCATTTCCATTATTTGTCAGGGTCTTTGGACTTCTGGGTTGCATGTTGACCATCGATGCCACTGCGCAAATCAAACCACCGGGATTTGAACGAGAAGTGCAGGCCATGGAAGAGCGCAAACGCACGAATGTCCTTGATAAAGATTCGGTGATAGTAGTGGACACGATAACACTGTTTGACCCGACGAATTATGAAGAAACAATGCGTATCGTGAATTCGAATATGTCGTGGCGGGATTATATGATGCTGCGATTGCAAATAAATCAACCGGATATCCTGCTCAATGGTGCCCCACTCAAACTCACTGATCCGAAAACCTATGAGACGATGATTGTGCAGTGGAATGCGGGCATTTCGAAACTCGATACAATCAGGCAGTAATACAAGACATCTTTTTACTTTTCCAAATCATCTGTGCGAAAGCATGATGCAGGCAGGTGTACCTTATTGAATAAGTTTGGTTCTGCATCGTTTGACCAGGCGAATCGGACGGCTACAGGTGCATTCACATTTGATGAAGACAATTCCACACTATTGCTTTGGATTGTAGCTGCTGCAGGATAATAATTTCTGTCTGCTCCTGCAATTTCAAAATTTGTCAAAATGCCGCCTTCGGCATACAAGCCTTCAGCGAAATTGAAATGTACTATGATCTTGTCCTTCTTTATCTCATGAGATTTATAGAGGGGCCCTGAATCATATTCAGTTCCCACGCCATAGTGTCTGCAAAGAGCAACACCCGCCAGCCGAACTCCGACATCTTGTTTGTTCTTTGGATGGATGTCTTCAATATTGCCAATGTCGCTTGTCACAACCATACCAGTCTCCGAAAGCGAAAGTGCGCGACGCTGGGCATCCCGGATGACCACACCTGCATCGTGTTTGTAATGACGATATGGTGCAATCTGCACGAAGTAAAACGGAAACAAATATCCCCATGCGTTCCGCCAGCTATTGAGCATCAGAGGAAATACCCTGTAGTAGTTTTGAGGATCGTACTGCTCATGTTCTGCATTTGATTCACCTTGATACCATATGACTCCGGCTATGCGAAATGTATTCAAAGGTGCAATCATCGCATTATAGATACTTGCTGGTTCTTCAGGTCCCCATGGCACATCGCTCAACTCAGAAGCAGTGGATTTAATAAATGCAGGGTCAGCACAATGTTCCATTGCCGTCCACGCTTCCGCAGGTGTTCCGCCCCAGCTCGCATTGATCAAACCAATCGGGACATTGAGCTCTTGTTGAATTCTTCTTGCAAAGAAATATGCAACGGCACTAAAATCATTCATTGTCTCGGGCGTACAGACTTTCCATCCGTCCGAACTCACATCTATTTGCTGAGTCAATGCAGTGCGATGATCAACCGTAACGAATCTGATATTTGGAAACGTGGCTTGAGCAACTTCCTCTTTTGCATTGTTGATACCCATGCCGGCAGTCCATTCCATGTTAGATTGTCCGGAGCAAAGCCAGACCTCGCCAATCATCACATTCTGCAATACGACATGATTATAACCTTTGATGTCGATGGTGTAGGGGCCACCTGCTTCTGGTGTTGGAACTACGATCTGCCAATTGGCCTGGTTGTTTGCAATAGTTTGTAAAGCAGTATCGAGCCATGATAAACTCACAGTGATTTTTTCAAGGGGTTTTGCCCAGCCCCAGATAGTTACCGTTGCATTTTGCTGCAAGACCATGTTGTCACTAAAGATCGCAGGGAGCACTACATTACCGCTCAGAGTTGTGGGTATCATGAGAAAGAGAATTGCGAATGGCAGGATAGAAAGTCGGAATAAATGATAATAAGTGCTCACAAACATGGAGAGAATTCATGGAGAACGTGATTTCAACTTTTCGGAGGACGCGTAGGTCTGACTTCAATCTTACTTGGTAATGTCCTGGGCGGCATTCTCAGTAGATCTACCACCATCTGTCCCATATCTTCCGGTTGAATTTTCCAGGTGTCTGCTTCTGAAGGAATATGTTCATTGAAATAGGTACTTACAGAACCAGGCATAATCGTGGTAACCTTTATACCGTGATATCTCAGATCAAGCATAATCGCCTGTGAAAAACCCACGAGTCCGAATTTCGAAGCATTATATGCTGAAGCGGCTGGAAAGAAATTCGTTCCGGCAAGACTTGCCATTGTGATGATATAACCCTCTGAAGCTTTCAAGGCATCAAGTGAAGCCTTCACACTATGAAACACACCTGTGAGATTAGTATCGATGGTCTCATGCCATTGCTCATTGGTCATCACATCAATTGGCGAGAAATGGCCTACTCCTGCATTTGCAATCAGAACGTCAAGCTTTCCCCATTTATCAAGAACAAGCTGTACTGCGTCCTTTTCATCCTGAAATTTTCGCACATCCGAAATAATCGGAAGCACGCGATTAAAATCACTGGAAAGTTGTTTTGCGGCTTTCTGGACTGAATCAAGGGACCTGCCTGATATTGCGACATTCATCCCCTGATCGATCAGAGCCTTTGCGATTCCGAGGCCAATTCCCTTTGAGCCTCCGGTGATGTATGCTGTCTTATTTGTTAATGGCATTGAGGTAGAAGATTTGTGTGGTGAAGTTAAATGCTCTTAACCATTCCTTGTGTCTGATTTTAGGTCAATGCATTATGGCAATGAATCCAATTTAACAGGCATTCGCGAAGACCACGAATTTAAGAGTCAAAGCACCTTTAAGCTACAGACCCGGATGTACGATTCGTCATTTAATCTAAAAACTTAGTTTTGCGCGCTCATATTGGTCCGGAGAAGTGGCCGAGTGGTTGATGGCACCGGTCTTGAAAACCGGCATACCGCAAGGTATCGGGGGTTCGAATCCCTCCTTCTCCGCAAAGTTTGTTGAGCCCCGCCTAAAGCGGGGCTTTTTTCTTTGGAGCAATTTTATCAAGCGATTCATTCAGATGGCTAAAGTCACAAATCGTAGTCGCTTGAATAAAATTGGGAAAAGAAAAAGAAGCCCGTCAGGGCTCAACAGACTTTGCAGGATCCACCCTAACGGGATCGATGAAATCAATCCCTCTTTCTCCGCATGCTCTATCATGAAGCCGCCCACAAGGTGGCTTTGTTTTTAAGCAAATTCCTTTTCAAGCGGAAAAGAGAAATCATTCATTTTAAAACGCTGAAGCCTGGGCGAAGTGCAGTACGCCTCAGTGCACGCTTTTCCTCTCCGCGTTTCTTCGTGACTTTGCTTGAGAAAATCTACGCGTGCTTTTCTTCTTCTTTACCCGCCCGACCTTGGCCATTCTGACGGGCGCCTTTGCGCGCACTTCGACAAGCACTGTGTCCGCAATCTCAGCGCGCAGTTTTCTTCTCCGCGTTCTTCGCGACTTTGCGTGAAACAAACTTTGAGTGAACTGAAGAAAGTGAGACACGATTTATTATTCATGTTCTCAGGGGGAGCATACCCATTTATTGCTACTTTAGGCGGCTGTAAAATCGCATGTCAATGTCGCACCGTCGTTTCTTCTTGCAAAAGTTAGCTCTCACTGGGATTTCACTCCCATGGTTGCACAAAATCAGCCTTACCCGTTCCGCACACGCCGCATCACTTCCGGTGATCCTGTGTAGTCGTGGCAGTGACTGGGGTGAAAAAGTCCTGAATCCGGCATGGGATAAACTCAAGGAAACCGGGAGTATTCTCGATGCGGTAGAAATTGGCGCGAATGTCACTGAGCTTGATCCTGAGGATATGTCTGTCGGATATGGAGGGCTTCCAAATGAAGATGGCATAGTGACGCTGGATGCTTCTGTCATGTTTGGCCCCACACACAAATGTGGTTCAGTGGCTTCATTGGAAAATATCAAGAAGGCATGCAGTGTGGCTCGTCTCGTGATGGAGCGTACTGATCATATCATGCTTGTCGGTCCTGGTGCACTACGATTTGCTAAAGCCCACGGTTTTCCCGAGGAGAATCTGTTGACTGACGAGGCACGTCGAATTTGGCTTCGCTGGAAGGAAAACATGAGTACGCAGGATGACTGGTTGCCTGAACCTAATGATGAATATGGCCTAAAGGACAGGCCAAAGGGAACAATCAATGTTTTGGGTATTGATGGAAAAGGAAATGTAGCGGGTATTACCACGACGAGTGGCCTGTTTGGCAAGCTGGCGGGTCGTGTAGGGGACTCACCGATCATCGGGGCGGGGCTTTATGTCGACAACGCAGTTGGCGCGGCCGGGGCCACAGGGAGAGGAGAAGAGGTGATCAAGACATGCGGGAGTTTTCTGACAGTAGAGTACATGAGGCATGGAATGTCCCCGCAGGAAGCCTGTGAAGCAGTCTGTCGGCGTATTGTGGAGGTCAATGGCGGACTTGACAAGGTTGATTTTGATGATAAGATTGTGGCTATAAACAAAAATGGGGAGGCCGGTTGTGCCTCGATCATGGGGTCGGAAAAAGGGAGGCCGGAAGCGGCAATAATTACCCGGGATGGCTTCCAGGTGATTAAAGGAACCTACCTTAAAGAGTGGAGCAAAGGGGATTGATTCTGTTGAAGATCAACCGATAAGACACTTTAGATTCACAATATTCCGTATCTGAAAAACTCATATTACAGATCGTCGCAACGCATCATGGAATTACTATCTTTGCGCCCACTTTTTAAAATCGGGTAGCAAGTCCATGACTACAAGAAAATCAAAGAAGACCGACGAAACTCTGGTCGATATTGTCGAGGTTAAGGCTCGGGCAGAGGATTTTTTCGAGCGCAACCAGATTGCCGTACTAAGCACTTTTGGCGCCATTGTCCTTATCGTTGGAGGATTTTTCCTTTATCAGAATTTGTACAAAAAGCCGCGTAATGAGAAAGCAGTGGCTCAGATGTTTCAGGCTGAATTTCAGTTTGAACGCGATTCATTTGCACTTGCCCTTGACAATCCCGGCGGTGGCTATGATGGATTCCTTGATATCATCGATAAGTTTTCCGGTACCAAGGCAGCCAACATTGCAAACTACTATGCTGGCGTTTGCTATTTGCACCTTGGGAGATACGAAGCCGCGATTGATTTTCTCAACGACTTTGATCCTGCAGGAGAAGTAACCCCTATTATGAAGCATGGGGCGCTTGGCGATGCGTATTCTGAACTCGAGGATTGGAAGAATGCCACCCATCACTATCTGAAAGCATCCGAGGTCAACGAAAATGAATACCTCACACCTTACTATCTCAAGAAGTTAGGTCTTCTCTATGAACGACAAGGCGACAAAGACAAGGCATTGAAAGCGTTTGAAAAAATCAAACAGGCTTATCCGAATACGACAGCCAGCCAGGGTATCGATAAGTATATTGCCCGCGCTAAGATCGAATAAGGTAGTCGGCCTTTTATAGTCTATCGTAGTTCATTGCGGAAGCAACTTCTTATCTCTAAGTATGTTTGGAGATCAAATCTCAGCGAATGGCTACCAAATTACCTCAGGATAAAACTATACCCAGCGGAGCTGGTCGCAAATTCGGAATTGTAGTTTCCGATTGGAATCGCACAATCACCGACAAACTCCTTTCAGGATGTAAAGCCACATTAGCTGTACATAAAGTAGCTGAAGAAGATATCCAGGTGGTGAGAGTGCCCGGCTCATTTGAGTTGCCAATGGGTGCAAAGTTGCTCCTTGGGCGGGAGCGAATCGATACCATCATCTGTCTGGGTTGTGTCATAAAAGGAGAGACGAAACATGATGAGTACATCAGTCAATCAGTAGCAAACGGAATCATGCAGCTCTCTCTGATGAGCAATACCCCGATCATTTTCGGAGTCCTCACAACAAACACTATCGAACAAGCTGAAGATCGTGCAGGTGGTGCCCATGGCCATAAAGGCATTGAGGCAGCTGAAACGGCGTTACATATGGCCGCATTAAAAAAAGAGATCGGACAGAAGCTTCATAAAATCGGATTTTCATGACCCGGCTCTATGCTCTCAATGCAGGAACTTTCAAACTCGATGGCGGCGCGATGTTTGGTGTAGTCCCACGTATTCTTTGGGAAAGACTCAATCCACCTGACGCAAGGAATCTCTGTAGCTGGGCATTGCGATGTATTCTTATAGATACAGGACAAAGACGCATTCTTGTCGATTGCGGGATGGGTACGAAACAGGACACGAAATTCTTTTCACACTATGAACCTACCGGACATGTACTGCATGAGAGTCTGGCCCAATATGGTTTTGAAAGAAACGACATTACGGATGTGTTCCTCACCCATCTGCACTTCGATCACTGTGGAGGAGCTTTAGAAAGAACAGTGGATGGTGCTATCGTTCCTTCGTTTCCGAATGCAACATATTGGTCTTGCAAGGAGCATCTTGATTGGGCCCTTACTCCAAATGCACGTGAAAGGGCGTCTTTCCTGAAGGAAAATATCATGCCTTTGTTAGAACAGGATGTGTTGAAATTTATTCCGGAAGAACAAGACTATGAATGGCTCGAAGGCATTAAGATCTTTTTTGCATACGGTCACACGCACGCGATGATGATACCAAAGATCCCTTATGGTGAAAATACCGTTGTGTTTTGTGCAGACCTCCTCCCCTCTTCGTATCATGTCAGTATGCCTTATGTGATGAGCTATGATACACGTCCGCTTCTGACTCTGGAAGAAAAAGAGAGATTTTTTGCAGAAGTGGTTGGTCAAAATTATGTGCTGTTTCTAGAACATGATCCATCACATGAATGCATTCGTCTGACAAAAGATGATCGCAACAGGTATATCATCTCTGAATATCTCTCGTTACAAAATCTGTGAAAACATGAGACAGAACTTTAACACATCAGTAGCGTGGGAGAGTATCGTAGGTTACTCACGCGCTGTCCGCATTGGCAACGTCATTGAAGTATCTGGCACTGTATCAATTCTGGACGGGAAAGCATATGGTGTTGGCGACGCCTATCTGCAAACGAAAAGAATTCTTGAAATCATTGGCTATGCTCTTGCACATTTTGGCGCATCTTATGCAGATGTGAGCAGGACGCGGATATACGTGACTGACATTACAAATTCCTGGGAGGCTGTCGGCAGAGCACATGGAGAAGTTTTTAGGGATATCAGGCCAGCCACATCAATGGTTGAAGTCAAAGCATTAATAACTCCAGAATATCTGGTGGAAATAGAAGCAACAGCTGTCCTTGAATAAATCGTGATTTCAATGGACCGCAACTATAAAATCAAGGAGATCTTTTACACCATCCAGGGTGAAGGTGCACAAACAGGAAGACCTGCAGTATTTGTGCGTTTCTCAGGTTGCAATCTTTGGAGTGGTCGTGAAGAAGATCGGGCCAGTGCAATCTGCAATTTTTGTGACACAGATTTTCGCGGAACTGATGGACAACAAGGGGGAACATATACTACTGATCAATTAGTCAATACCATTCTCTCTCTTTGGGGTGAAAAATCAGGAACTCCTTTTATCGTAGTCACAGGTGGCGAACCACTTCTCCAAATCGATCAGAAACTCGTCGATGCTTTACGCACATCGGGAATTGAAATCGCGATTGAAACAAATGGAACAATAGCCGCTCCACAAGGAATAGATTGGATTTGTGTAAGCCCTAAATCGGGTACAGAGGTTGTGCAGCGTTCAGGGAATGAATTGAAGATCGTTTATCCACAGAAAGACCTCAACCCTTTGGATTTCGAAGATTGGGATTTCGAAGTATTCTCGATTCAGCCGATGCATAGTATTCGTCTTGCTGAGAATACACAGGCGGCAATAGATTTCTGTATGCGCCATCCACAGTGGACATTGAGTCTTCAAACACATAAAATGCTTGGACTACCATAAATATTGAAGCAATAACGAAATTTATCAGAGCCTTGTGTCACCGCTCTGCTTAGGCGCACGCGGTCGCAAATTGTAACGGAAGGACGAAGAAAACCCCACCCTTCTGTCATTGAGAGAAAATTCACCAGATGAAATCCGTATAATGAAAGTCATTGAATTTCAAAGTCCACACAGACGTAAACATTTCGAATTCTTTCAAGCCATGGAGATGCCGCATTTCAGTATGGTCTCCCCAATCTCTGTACGAGTACTCAATGAGTTTATCCGCGATAATCATTTGCATTTCAGCGGAACCATTGTGTATCTGATTTCGAAAATAGCCAATGAGATCCCTGAATTCAAATGGCGCATCAGAGGAAATCAGGTAGTTGAGCATGATCTCGTACATCCATCTTATACTGTGAGTACAGATGAGGCAGATGTATTCAGCTTTTGTTTTGTAGAGTTTACACCAGACTATCGTGCATTTGCAGTTGCAGTGAATACAGCTCAGAGCAAGATGAGATTATTACCATCTCTTGAAGATATTCCTGATAGAGATGACTATCTCTTTATGTCATCGATGCCGTGGGTGCATTTTACAGGATTCATGCATGCTATGCGTACACCAGTCGTTGATTCTGTGCCACGTTTCACATGGGGAAAGATCAAGCAGACTTCTGATGAAATGCTTATGCCAGTTGGAGTACAGGCACATCACGGTGTTGTTGATGGTAGGCACATGGGGATCTTCTATGAGCGATTTGCTGAATGTTGTGAGAAACCGGATATGGCGATTATACTCTAGGCAGGTCAACAAGAGAGCAAAGCATGTGTTCGAATTGTTCGGGCCTGACCAACACGGTTTAGGCTGTAAGACACCTAACCCGCTGCGAAATCAAGGACGCAAACCTGGCAGGTTTAGTGTGGCAGCGTGAGTGGCGAACCTGCAAGGTTTCGAGCAGAGCGCAAGGCCTTCGATGCGAACAACTGTTGAAGGGACAACTATAGAAGACCATTGTGTCGTTTTTAAAAAAAAATCCGCACAAGCGGGCCCTTTTCCAGTAAACTGAAAAAGAATTTTTGTTTGGGCCCCAGGGGAAATGTATGAAGACGCCAACCTACTTTCGGTAATCCTCTTGTCTCTAGCCTTTGGGTATAACAAAGAACCACAGCAAATTGCCGTGCCCAACGACAGTTGGGTAGAAAGCCCTGCGCAGACTATCCTTTTGGGACAGTGGCTCAGGGATGAGGCCCGCCCTGGTCATAGATTGAGTGGTCTCCAATGAAATCGTGTTGAGCCAAACAAAGAACGATCCTTGCTTGCACGGACATATTTGACGCCAGATTGAATTCTCATTCATCCGGCACGTTCGTCTCTTCTGACTGATCAGCTAATGTACCTATTCTGGATGAACATACAATAGATTGTTACATATCTTTCTACCATATTTTCAATATGCACCGCCGCCATCATAAAACAGTTCTTGCACTGTGTCTCATTCTTTTGTTTTTCAGTTGCAGATATCGCGCACCAAAGCCTTATACCTATCAAAAATCGGCGATAAGCGCAGAAGGAATGGTTGTCTCAGCACATCCATTGGCTACTCAGGCAGGCATAGACATTCTACGTGACGGTGGAAATGCTATCGATGCTGCTATTGCTGTTCAACTTACATTAGCTGTTGTACATCCACGTGCAGGGAATATAGGCGGTGGTGGATTCATGCTCTATCGCAGTGCGAGCGGTGAAACTGTAGCATTAGATTTTCGTGAGAAAGCCCCAAAAGCAGCACATCGTGATATGTTTCTTGATACGGCCAACAATATCATTCCCGGGTTGAGTACAGAAGGACATCTTGCAACTGGTGTGCCTGGGACAGTGGCTGGTATGGAAGTATATCATAAGAAGTACGGATCAATGTCATGGGAAGATCTATTCCAACCAGCAATTCAGATAGCGCACAATGGGCATCCACTATCGAGTTACGAAGCAGTGAGATTGAATGGGATACAGAGCATTCTGATCAGACTGAATGGCGATCAGATTCCATTTGTCAATGCGCATCCATGGGAAGAAGGCGATGTGATCAGGCACCCTTTGCTCGCACAAACTCTTCAGAGAATTTCACTCAATGGCGCAAAGGAATTCTACTCAGGCAAAACGGCAGAATATATTATCCGCGAAATGCAGGAAGGAGGTGGGATAATTACTGCAGAGGATCTGCAAAACTATAGACCTGTTTGGAGGACTCCTGTGAGCACCGATTATCGTGGGTATCGTATCATTTCAATGCCTCCACCTTCTTCGGGTGGTATTGCTCTCATCCAACTTCTTGAAATTGTCGAGCGCTATCCATTGAAGAAATGGGGTCAAAGAGATCTCAGAACGATCCACGTGATGACAGAAGCGGAGCGTCGCGTGTTTGCTGACCGGGCGCAATATCTTGGTGATGACGATTTCTACAATGTTCCGATCGATTCGTTACTTGATTCTACCTATCTGGTTCTGCGTATGGCAAACTTCGACGCGTTGAAGGGTACAAGGAGTCAGGAAATACAAGCAGGCAAATTTGCATTGAATATTGAGTCGTACGAAACCACACACCTCACAGTAGTAGATCGCATGGGTAATGCGGTTTCACTTACAACTACGTTAAATCTAAACTATGGAAGCAAGGTCTATGTCGATAGTGCAGGATTCTTTCTCAATAATGAAATGGATGACTTCAGTGTGAAACCTGGTGCTCCGAATTACTATGGACTCATCGGTGGCGAGGCAAATGCGATTGCTCCGGAAAAGCGCATGCTGAGTTCAATGACTCCAACCCTGGTTGAAAAGGATGATAATCTCTTCATGACACTTGGAGCGCCTGGTGGCTCAACAATTATCACAAGTGTATTCCAGGTGTTAATCAATGTCATTGATTTTGAAATGACTGCCTCGCAAGCAGTTTCATCATTGCGATTTCATCATCAATGGCTGCCAGATGAAATCATCTATGAACCCGGTTGTTTTTCTGATTCACTATTGACCAGCCTCTCGCAGATGGGTCATCCATTGCGCGAGATCAATACCATCAGTAATGTAGAGGTGATCCAAAGGCTGCCTGATGGATCTTACGAAGGTGCCGCAGATCCCAGGGAAGGAAGTGATGCCAGGGGGAAGAAATGACTAAATGAGTAAAGGCGGAAATGATGCCAGCCACAGGCTGGTCGGCCTTGGGCCGAAAATGAGTAAATAAAATCAATGCTTCTCGAGCTTTCGATTCTTCTCTCACTATCTCACACTCTCACTTTCTCACCGTCTATTTCTCTCTAACCATAATGTCATCCACCCGATAGCTTGTCGTCAGACCTCCAGGACCACTACCGATATAGCGGAAAGCGATATAGACCGGTTGTGAAAACTGCTCAAGATCAATATCTCCACTTGGGATGAAAGCGTGATCTGTGTCGCTCTGTTTTGCAGTCACCGCAGTGAGTGGAGTCCAGGTCGCAGATTGGATATTCGTTCCATCGAAATCAGTAGATGAAAGCACTGTAAAACTATCATGCACCCAAAACGCTTTGGCCGTGACAAATGAAAGCCATTTTGGAGTTGAAACATCAATCGCAGGAGTGATCAACCATGATTCCATTTCAGCGGCCACATCATTGAACGAGGTCGCCTGTGCATAGTGATTTCCATCGAACACCTGCGCACGCCATACTCGTGTACCTTTTACTGCCACGTTTAACCAACCAGATATGCTGACATCTGTATTATTGGGAAATGCTGTAAAACTCTCATTGATATCGCCGCCTCCGGTTCCACCACCGGAAATATCAGAAGGACTATTGATGACTAGCTGTGGTGCATTAAAGTCAGAGACGATGGCAGTAATATCCACTTCACCTGTTGGAACCGAAGAAGCTGCAAACGTGGCGGCACTCCTTGTGAACATGATCATTGCACCGCTGGCATCGGTCACTGTCAGGTTACCATTGAAGGTAGTTGCGCCGCTCAATGTCACACTCTCAATTGTCACACGAGTCGACTCCCATGCTTCACCATTCGTCAAAACTTCATTCACTGTAGCAATCCGCCCAACTGGAAGGGGCAATTGTCCTTGTCTTTCAGCGTTGCTCAACGGTACATTATTGATTTGCAGGAGGCCGCTGAATTCTGAGAGCTCTTGCTGCGACACTTCCACAATCAACTCATCACCTAAGTTAAATGTGTGGTTTGCTGCAAATCGAATTGCAAGACCCCCGGTTGTATCCTGGATATATAGGTTCCTTTCCTGTGTGTTACTAGTTGTCCTGTCGGAGATAACGATTCCCCTTATCGCACCTTCCGGTGCAATACCTTGTCCTCCGTTGAAGGCATCGCGCAATGATTGTATTGTGTGGAAAACACCTCCACCTATCTGGCAGCGTTCGCCATTCATATTCACATCGTCAAGATCACGGATGATCAACTGCAGATCTGTGCCAAAGACACCAAACACTCCCGTGATGCTTCCTTTGCCTTCTGGTGTCAGACTACTTGCGAAAGTGGCAAACCCGCTTGTACGAACGATGATCCGATCCTTGTCGCAATCTTCTATTTCAAGATTCAATGTTTGCTGATTGACAGCATCTGCATACGTCACACCAGCATAGATGTCCGGAAACTGAACATCATTGAGTTGTACTAATGTGCTTACATGGGACAAATTAAATTCACTGATGCTCAGCACCTGAGGAACAACTTCATTTCCATAGGTGCCTTTCAGGATTGTCTCCGCCAGAAGTGATTCTGGCAATCGCACAAGTTCTCTGTCATTCCCAGAGCCAGTTACTGCTGCGCCAAGTTGGATGAGACCGTTAAAGTCGCCTAACCAAAGGTCTTTCAACAAAACATAGACTTGTCTGCCCGGAGGAAATTGCGCAAAAAGATTCGAAGCTTCAATGCGAATTTCAATTCCACCTGTCTCATCCTGAATCACAAGCTGTTTGAAGAAATTTCCTTGTTCATCATCCGAGATCACAATCCCACGGATAATCTCGTCAGTCGTGATTTGTTCATATTCATCCAATGCATGCATCGCTTTGAGTTCGGCAATGGTCAGTGTTGGTGTCAGTCCCGGATCAAGGCCACCAGCAGGTGGAGCATCAAAATCCTGATCTACACAGCCGGGCGAAACCAAAACCCAAATGAACATCAAAATGAAAAGAGAAGAATGTTTTGTCATATAATTAAAACCTGATGCTTGCATTGAAATAATAATTAAGGCCCGGGAAGTAATAGTATTTGGACGGAAATGTATAAGGATCTCTGTTCTCAAAATCATAGCGCAGTTGCTCAAAGCCTCCGCTGATCAGATCCTGTTTATCGAGTGCATTGCTCACATTGAGACTTACAGCAAGAAAGACATCATCTTCGAACCAGTTAAGCTTAAAACTCTTAAATACGGAAGCGTCAAGTGTAAAGCCCCCTGGTGCTTTTTCCTGATTGATGATTGAATTCCATTGTGGCGAATTTTCTTCTACTAGTTCAACAGCATTCGTTGTACGTCGGACAGGGTTGTAGTCAATCCACACATCGTCGAAGTAATTCAAGTTCAGATATGCGGAGAGATAGTATTTGGTCTGAAAATTAAAACCAACTGTGTAGGCCGATTGAGGTGTACCGGACACATAGAAGTTCTTGGCAAACACCGTGGTTTCACGCAAGACCGCGGCATTATTGTCTTGTGTGATCACGGCATGTGGTCGAGAAGTATAGATGTACTGGCCAATGGCTGCAACTGCATGTACTTTGATCCCCGGTCTTACCGTGTACTCTGCAAATGTCTCGATACCCATGTGTTCCTGATCAATCCCTGTCATGGAAATATTTACAAAACTCTCCGCGTCATCGTTGTAGAAACTCCGTGCGAACGCCTGGTCGCGAAACTGTGTATAATACCCCGTCAGCGATGCTTTGAAATATGGAGCACGAAACGTATAACTGGCTTCACCGCCATAAACTTTCTCTTCTGTGAGTCCATCCACAAATTGATTTCGGATACGCGGAGATACCATCGCATTACGAAAGAATGGCGCACGCGTGAGATACATCCCATTAACAGAGAAATAGTTTCTTCCATCGATTTTCCATGTAGCCCCTCCCTTTACACCACCAGTAAGGAAATTTTTCTTCTCTGAGTCACCATAGGAATCATTGGGGAATTTGCCATTGCGCATATTGCCGGTACGCCAAAACGAAGTATTGCCTACTGTAAATCCACCATGTAAGTCAAAGCGAGATAATGTTGCCACTACCTGTCCCCATGCTTCCGCTTCTCTCACGTTAGCGTCAAAGTCGTATCCAAAAACATCGCCTTCATATACGAGTTGATTCGGGTGATTAAGATCGTTCTGTAATGCATCCGTATTTCCGGGAAAATCCTGAAGCGCGAATTTGTCAAAGTTGACATAGAATTCACCACCGAGAAGGTCATTGACGACTTTGAAGTTTTCGTTGCGCTGCCAGTTGTATTGTGCACCACCATGCAATGATATCTTGTCGGAAACTACATGCTGAATACCAGCAGACGCAATAAGACGTGTCACGTCAAATCTTCTATCCTCTATGATATACTGACTCTGCTTGCCTGTGACATTGTTTCCACTGATCCCATCGACATCGTCTATTGTCACCTGACTAGTATAATTCACCTGATAGAGTTCATCCCATCTGATCTGTCTCAGTGTCTCATCGCTCATCAGGGCATCCCGTACACGTGTCGCAAGCGTAGGATCGTTTATATAGCTGGGTAATCGTCTGTAGTAGTCCGGTCTGGGATCATTTGCGTTGAACCATTCGAGAGCGGAATTGGAATTTTTTCCAAATTGATAACCGATCGCCGTAGTGAGGATGGAGTTTTCTTTGAGCTTCCAGTCGTGACGAAGACTAAACAATGGCTGATGAATTTCCGATACACGCGAATTACGTTTTTCTCCTCCCTGATAACCCCAGTATGGATTGTAATAATTCGTCCCGGCCAGATCATACATTTCCTGAATCGATGCAGCATCGCGACCTCTCTTGATTGGTGCACCCAGAACCACAAAATTGAGGAGATGCTTGTCCGATAACTTTTTATCAACAGACAGGAAATACCCATATGCATCATAGAATGTTCCAGGTACGTATCCTTCTTCAGCCCATCGTTTCGACGCAGATACGGTCATTGCCCAACCTTTCTCATTCAATCCTGTTGACAAAGTAGCCATGACTCGGTTGCGATACGCTCTGTTTGTCAGTGAATATGAAAAGCGTTTCTGCACGCGTTGGCTAGATGCGCGCAAATCAATGAATGATGATCCTCCCGCGCCGCCAAATGTAAAAGGAGCTGTCTCCAATCCCAGATGTGTCTCCTGATTGCGCGTGACGTCATTCAGTCCTCCCCAGTTTGACCAAAACACTGAACCAACTTCGAGGTCATTGAACGGAAGGCCATTCAGATAAAGAAGGCTATTTTCGGATTCATAACCTCGCAATCGGAAGCGCATTGGACCAAACACATATGCAGCGGTCGACTGAAATACATCACTTGAGGCGGTAAGCAGTCCGGAAATAGTTTCTCCACCACCCTGTTCATCGTCGTCATCAGCAAGTTGTATTGTGAAGGCTTGATCTCTTCCGGCAGAGGTACTCTGCAAAGGAAGATTCAGAACTCCCAGATTCATCATATGTGCAGAACGGTCAAATGCGCGTTCAAGAGTAATGTCATGGAGAGTAAACACCAGGACAAATGACTCCGCTATCCGTCCCTCCAGGACAAATTCGCCTGATGCATTAGTGACATTAGTAAGCGTCGAGTTTTTTACAGTCACGGTCATCCCTTCAATGGGGCCGCCACTACCTTCTTCGAGAATCGTCCCCGAGATAGTGGTCTGAGCAATGAGAACGGCTGATAAGGCGACGATGCCAAATGTAAACAAGGCTTTAAGCTGGTGTCTCAAGTGTTGTCTTTTTACGGCTGCGAAGATACATTTTGTCCTTCTGGGAAGTGTAAAATGAGAAGCCAGGGTGATCAGGCAGACCTGGGGTGCTCATTGGCCTGATCTTGATCGGTCTTTGATTTTATCTGATACCCGGGTGTCCAGTCAGCGGAAGAATCGACGATTCCCCACCCGGACCGAAGTACGTTCGGGCGGGTCGATGAAAGATCGAACATCGGTCGATCCTTGATACTTTAGGATACCGTTGAGCCAGCCATGATCGGGTTCTTGATATGATCGTGTGCAATGACCGTCCAGTCGGCGGAAGAATGGACGATTCACCGAAGGGCTAAGCGACCACGTGCCGCCATAGCTGGCTCGAGTCGTTTGCGCCGTAGCTTCGGCCCGACGCCATAGGTATGGCTGTCCGCGTGCCGCCGTAGCTTCAGCGGAGGAGCACTGCGTCAGCGATGGAGCACGGTGGTGGCGCAAGCGATGTCGACGCGTTTTACACTCCTACACCATGAAACGTCTTCCGCCCAGTCGGTCGGACAAGTTTTACGCTCCTTCCCTCGATGAAACGTCTTCCGACTAGTCAGCTTTGCTCTGTCGAATCCGCC
>JANNQA010000032.1:0-16779 GCA_031400515.1 Bacteroidota bacterium | reverse complement strand
ATAATTCAAAGCTTCCCTGAAAAATTGTAGCCTCGAGCATTACACTCAAGGCTACCCTGGATAGATTTTTACATCTTCCTTAAAGTGCAAAAATAAAAATTTGGGGATTTTGTTTGGTTTCTAAGACAGTACCTGAGGACTCCCGCGGCCCATATTAGGCTTTGTGTATCTTTCCCTTTCCATGCAAGACGAGACCCCGAAAAACATCAATGAAGCTGAGTTGTCTCTTCGTACAGACGAAGGTGGCGGCGATGCTGAATTAGAGGATTTACGGCGTTCTTCGCTTCGGATATCCCGCATTATCATTCCAATCCTAATCGGACTTGCAGTAGTCGGATACCTGATGTGGAAGAATTTTGATCCACTGGAATTCAAAAAGATATCATGGGGTACAAAGACGGCAGTATGGATGGGAATAGGTCTGATCATGCTGGTCATGCGACATCTCGCTTATTCTTATCGTCTGTGGATTCTGGCTGAAAAGGCATTTTCATTTACAAAGTGCATTGAACTGATCTTTATCTGGTTGTTCAGTTCTGCGGTCACTCCAACCAGTGTCGGAGGCTCGGCCGTTGCTTTGATTCTTTTGGCGAAGGAAAAACTTTCCTCAGCCCGGACTGCCGTGATCGTTTTATACACTGTTGTTGCCGACACGTTTTTTTTCATTAGCACGCTGGCCATCCTGTATCTCTTTATGGGTCCGGGGATGCTCAGGCCTGATCTCACCTCAGTTTTCGAGATAGACAGTTGGGGTAAGACCTTCTTGATCGGCTATGGTGTGATGTTTCTTTACGGTAGTTTTTTTGCCTATGGATTGTTTATTGATCCACATCGTCCCCGTCAGCTTCTTGATTGGATCACGCGTGGCAGGCTCTTAAGAAGATTCAGAAGTCAGGCACTTGAGACAGGGCACGAGTTTGTGGAAGCGTCCAGAGATATCGTAAGGCAGACATGGAGGTTTCATTTTCAAGTCACCCTCTCAACCATTGTCGCGTGGTCCTGCCGGTTTTTACTTCTGATCTGCATTATCCTGGCGTTTGTCCCGGGAGCAGTCTTCGATGGAATCAGCCAACTTCAACAGTTTGCGCGGATTGAAGCCATGTTTGTGATTATGGAATTCAGTCCGACACCCGGAGGATCAGGTGTCGCAGAGTATGCCCTCAATGCTTATCTGAAAGATTTTGTTCCTGTCGGTATTGTCTTTATCGTTGCTTTTATCTGGCGAGTGCTGGAATATTACTCGTATTTGCTCATCGGTGTTATAATTGTTCCAAACTGGATTCGCAAAGTGTATAAGCGAACGAGGAAGGAAAAGAAGCTTAAAGGCGATCAGCCAGAATAAGCGTCGCAGCCCCGCGATCAACTTCTCCCAGGTCAAGAAATCTTGCAGCAAGCGTATGCAGCCCAGTTTCATCTTTTGCGATGAGTAAGTCATTGACTTCAGGTAGAACACGGGTGAAAGCGATCGCGGATTCACTGGGTAATTTAACCATTCCGGCAAGCATGCCAAGATGATTGCCGGTGAGTTGTTTGCTCAGACGTATACTCTCAGGAAGATTGTCATATCCAATGGTGATAATCTCTTGTGGTTGAGGTATGGTATATAATGCATCTCCACAGGCACGTACATAGTAGGCTCTGCCCATGCGTCCCATGAGATCGATTTTATCCGGATCAATTCTGCCCCGCTCATCAATGACCTCCTCCATAATATGTATACACAGCACATCGCAAATGATGAGATGACCGGCACCTCCGCGATCCCCAAGAGTGATAATCTCGCGTAATCGGCATTCCATATGTGACGGTGACTCCTTCACCCGAAAGGGCTTGACGAATTGTGATGGGAGAGGAGTGAGACCGGATTTTGTAAACTCGTTGACATCGCCTGGAAATTCAACTCCGCATACAGCCATTTGACGGACGATCGAATACGACACGCTATTAACTACACATTCACCCGTCTCACGGATGTTTGCCAGTGTGTCTTTGGTAGTATTATCACGTACCCGACGGTTCGAGGAAAAAACCACGATTGGTGGATTACTGGAGAATGCATTGAAAAAGCTATATGGTGCCAGGTTAGGTGTTCCATCTTTATCAAGGGTGCTTACGAATGCAATCGGACGAGGGGCGACCGTCCCGAGCATGAATTGATGAAAATCAGGGGTAGGTATCTGACCTGGTATGATGGTTCGCATTTGCATGAGAGTTGCAATGTAGAAAAAGCTTGCCCGAATTGCGCAGTGCGAGGCGGGTCTTCAGTCCAAAGTTCAAACCATCTGAGGATTGATGGACTGAGGACTGACGGACTGAAGACTGAAGACTGAAGACTGATGGACTGAAGACTGATGGACTGAGGACCGAAAGGATTTATTCCCACCCTGACTTTAGTTGCGCAGTCAGAATGTTATCTACCACCTCCCATTCAGGATTCGTTTCAATAATTTTCCCGGTTGGATCCAATAAAAAGGACGCAGGCAATCGCTTCACACCAAACTGCCTCGTCAGCACGCCATCGAAAAATCGCAGGTTACTGACTTTGTCCAGGATTTGGTAAGGCCAGACCGGAGAGTATCGATCCAGTGCAGCATCCCATCTCGATTCAGATTCTTCAACGGCTATACTTACAATTTCAAAACCTGTTGCATCCCTGAAAGAAGCGGAATTGTATTTCTGATAAAGCCCTTTGAGTGCTGGTTTATCTTTTATACAAGGACCGCACCAGCTACCCCAGAAGTCGATGAGGACAAATTTGCCCTTGAGCTGTCCCAAATCAAAAGACTTACCATCTGTCAGGACGGCCGAAAAAGATGGCGCAGCGGCACCTGAGGCATACCTGGGTTTGAAATAGAGAAATCGCACCCCAAAATAGATGAGGACGATGATGCCAATACCAAACCAGATCTTCCTCCTCTGTTTCAAAACTGAGTTGATGAGTATTAAATATGTCTAAAAAAGCCCAACTCCGACAGTAATTACGGGGTTGACACGGATATAAGTCCGACTAACAAGCCATTAACCCAATTGTTTTAGTAGCCTTTTCTATCTTTGCCGCCCCTGCGATCTTTGAGGAATTGACCCATAGTGTAATGGTAGCACTCCAGATTTTGGTTCTGTCAGTCTAGGTTCGAGCCCTAGTGGGTCAACAAATGTTCCGACGTGAGGAGGAACCAGTTGAGCCAATTGGGCGAGACTTGTCCTGAGCGTGTCGAAGGAAGTTTATCCTGAGCGAAGTCGAAGGGAGCCCTAGTGGGTCAACATATTTCGGATTGCGGATTTGGGATTTCGGAGCCTGTCTTGTGAGCCGTAGAGCGAGAAGTTTACCCTGAGCGAAGTCGAAGGGAGCCCTAGTGGGTCAACGGATTGCGGATTTCGGATTGGGGATTTCGGTCCATTATACTGGCTTTACGCCAGGTTCATCACGAGTTGCGGAGTTCCTTCTCATTCGCCTCAGCCTTCGCCTTCTTTTCAGGGGAGTCCTGGTGGGTCAACTCATTGCGGCTGTCAGATTTCGGCACATTATAGTGGCTTCCACCAGGTTCATCGCGACATTGGAGATTGGTATATCGCGGGAAATACAAAAGTCATCCACGCCAACAAAATATTTCTTGTAATTTTTCCTCTGGATTTGGCGTGATTGAAGCCAGAGAATTTTAATTTGTTGGTTAAACCTATAAACCATAGTGAACTATTTATTACGTTTTTTCCTTGGTACTTTCCTGATCGCTTCAGTAAGCCCCTCATTTGCATATGAAAATAATCGAACTATAGGAAGAGATGGAGTTCCTCTGGAAACTGATGAGTCTGGTGAGGTCAAATTCGGGTGGACAACACTCCTGATTGAAGCCAACCAGGAATGTGAAATTGATACGGTGACTCCGGTTGCTAGTTGCGTGGATTCAAGGGTGTTTTCAACAGGGCCCTTTTCGTGTGATGCTATAGTTTTAGCTACAGCTCTGGATGCCGGTTCATTCGATGCATGCAGTTCTGCACTCGATTTCCGGATTAGTTTGACGGATACATCTACAGCATCTCCCGTCGAGCTGCCACACTCTCTTGATTTGGGTTTGGGTGATTATAATGTCACATTATGGGTGATAGATGAAGCTGGAAATTGGTCAACATGCGCAACAACCATATCTGTATTAGATCTGGTTTCGCCTGTGGCCGTCTGTGCGGATGTTCCTACCATATCATTGAATGATCATGGAGAATTTATCTTGTATGCCACAGATGTCGATGAGGGTAGCTGGGATAACTGTAGTAGCGTTGCTTTATCAATTGAGTCGGGTACTGCTTCAACAAGCCCACCGACTTCTAACAGCGTCACATTTACCGAACCAGGAACAAAAACGGTCTTCCTGTGGGCAGTGGATGAAAATGGAAATTCTAATAACTGCTGGCTAAATCTGGTAGTAATTGAAACTACTACATCGACCTCCTCACCTAACGTGTTAGATTCTTTTCCCTTACATATTTATCCCAATCCGTTCTGGGTCGGATTCACTATTGAAACCGATTCCGAACAATACTACAGACTTCAAATCAGAGGGCTGGATGGAGGGTTGATCTATTCGAAAGAACAAGCAGGAAAGGAACATTCTGTTGATTTGAAAGGTTTCGCAGATGGTTTGTATGTCCTACGATTAGAACTTGAGGGAAAGATTGTGACGAGAAAGCTGGTGAAATCTTCCAATTAACCAATTGTTAGGGTTCAAAACCGTTACACTAGCGCTTCGTTCAACTTGTTATTTCAATTGTAATCCACCGAAACGAGAGCCAGCACCTCGTACCTCGTCCGGTCACCAACCGCGTCCGTCCGAAGCGGCAGCGAAGGAGGAAGCGTCATCGAAAGTGACCCACCCCGCACCTCGCACCCCGTACCAATTCTCTGCGATAGCCACTATGCAGTGCTGAAATCCGCAATCCGCAATCCGAAATGGCAATATTGCCGAAATCCGACATCCGACATCCGAAATCGACATTTGGAATGATTTTTGGGATATTTTGGCTCTGAGCTATGATTTCTGAAAGAAAACTGTACTTTGGTTCGGAAATGTCGTAACCCCTGACTACACCCTGGAGTTCTGATCATTGTTTTTGATAGTCCGCAGGTTGATTTTCTGACCCCTTTTATGTGGATAATATGGATTTAGCGCAACGCTGGGAAGTGTGAATGCTGTAACATATGTCCGGAGTTATGTAACAATGTTTTGGTAAGCAGTTCCTCATCTTTGACAGGTACGGTTACATTTCGGACGATCAGAGCATTAAATTGAAAGGCAAGCGAGTGAGAGTGGGGAATTTGAAGGATTGAAGTGCAGAATACTCATTATGATATACCGGTGGCTCAATAAGTCGCCCAGGATGTCAAAAAGGCATTGACAGTAAAAGAGAAACGCTGTACATTGGACCAGATTTGAGATTAAAACCGAAAAAAGATCTATTTTCAGGTAGATGATCGAATAAAACCTGAGAGCTTAAAATTGTAACAAATGAGAAAAAATTGTTTACTCACATTGAGCGCGATTGTCCTCTCGTCAGGCATGTTTGCGCAGACAACATTACTCAAGAATGATGGAGCCATGCTCGTGATTGAAGCTGGCGCGACGCTGGTTGTCGAAGGCGGCGTCGAGAATGTTGGCGGTGGCACCATAGATAACAATGGCACTCTGGAGATTCAGGGCAACTTTCTGAATTCTGCTACGTGGGATCCTACCGGCGCGAATACGGTAATCTTCAGTGGCCCTAACGATGCCGATGTGACTCCTGGCTCAGCGATATTCAATAATGTACAGATGAATAAAGGATCCGGTGGTGATATCACCCTGTTAGGAGCCATGTCTATGACAGGAATCCTGTCATTCAATGCTGATAACAACAAAATCATCCTTGGAACGAATAACCTGACCCTCACAGATCCAGGAAGTATTGCTTCATTTGATGCGAATGAGTATGTCGTTACAAGCGCTACTGGCGCCACAGGTTATTTACGCAAAGAAGGCTTGGGGGCTACCGAGACTTTTACATTTCCTGTAGGATTCAATAGTACGACATACAACCCAGCTGTTTTAGCAGCGAATGGTGGTCATGTAAGTGATGTGTTTTCAGTGCGTGCACGCGAGCATGTACAGGAAGACGGTACATCAGGCGCAAATTTGGCAAATGGTGTTGCTGATGTGAGTTGGGAAATCAATGAAGGCGTAGCTACCGGATCAAATGTCAATGTAACCTTGCAGTGGAATGGAGGTACACCTATCGATGAGCTTCCAGGTTTCGATCGGACAATGTCTGCAGTATCAAGACACGATGGCACCGGATGGGATATGCTCTTTGATTCACTGGGCGCTGCTGGTGGTGCAAATCCATACACACGTACTCGGAAAAATGTAAATGCTTTCAGTGTTTTTGCAGTAGGTAGCGAAAAGGAACTCGCGAATACAATAGAAGCTGATCTTATGGCATTCCTTGAAGGTGCTTATGTTCCAGCAGGATTACAAGGTGACCAATTGCGTGCTTTGAACCTCGTACCTGTGGATCCTGCTCCAGAGCCATACACTGCACTCGGTTATGGTTTTGAGGGATTTGGCGGTGGTGAGAAGACGACTGCTGCAAATTTGAATCAGGGAACAAATGCCAATGATGGCGTAGACTGGATCATCGTCGAGTTGCGCGATGCAGCGGACAATACTTCAGTAGTCGCTTCCCGTGCAGGAATCCTTCAGCGTGATGGAGATATTGTAGATCTCGACGGTAGTTCGCTGTTGCAGATTTATGGCGTCCCAGAAGGAAATTATTTTGTTGCCTTGCGCTTCAGAAATCATTTGGGTGTGATGACAATTGCTGCAGTCCCATTTGTATCACTTGGTTCCTTTGACTTTACGACAGCGGCACCTGCACAGGTATATGGAGGAACATCAGCAATGAATACTGCAAGTGACGGGAAGAAAGTCTTGATTCGCGGAGATGTGAACTATGACAAAATCGTTAACAATACAGATATCTCCGCTCTTGCACCAACTGCCGCAACCGGATTGGTAAACGTTTACATGTTGCTTGATGTCAATCTTGACGGAATTGTAAACAATACAGATATCTCCTCTCTCGCTGCGAATGCAGCAGCAGGGAAAGTTGAACAAATACCAAACTAAAATTTAAAACAAGACCACAATCAATAATTTGTATATCATGAAACAATTCTATTCTTTTTCGAAGGTCATCGCAGTTCTCTTACTAACTGGCGGATACTTTCAATTGCAAGGTCAATTGACATTTCATTCCACCATACAGTATAACTATAAATTGGATTTGCCGGAGACAGGAAAGACCACGGTCTCCGTATTTGCACGCAATCCCAATGCCTTCACGGTAAATCTCAGTTCGTACCAGTTGTCCTACTTGTACGATTCTATAGGTATTCAGTTAGATACTGTTCTGGAGAATGAAGCAATATTGTTTAACCAGCTTGCTGCAAATTTTTCCCAAGAACCTTTAACTGTTGGACAAGGAACTGATTCATGTGACACTCAAATCTATATTGCGAAAGCAGGGGGATCTGCCACTGATATCTTCGGTCCACCGTTTACGGGACATGCAATTACTACAAATGTGACTAGACTTTTGGCGAGAATAGTGTTTGACGTTCAGCCGTTGGGTGATGGTTGTTTTCAGGGTGGTTTTGCCAGTCCTGTTAACCAATACACATATTATGTGGCTGGAGTGCCTACAACAGCTCCAATGGTGATCACGTCAGCTCCTACCTCTCCTCTTCCTGTGAAGATTATCAAATTCAGAGCTAGTGCGTACAATGGTCCAAGTAGTAAGCTCTATTGGGAAGTCGTAGAAGAGGAAAATGTAAATCACTATGTTGTTGAAAGGTATACAGAGGATGGAGCCTGGGAAATTGCCGGAAAACTCAATGCAGTACCTGACAATTCACGCAGCGTAAAATCGTACGAATTAATTGACAAGAATGTATTTGATGGAAAGTCTGCAAGTAAAACGTACTTCTATAGACTGAATGTGATAGACAATGATGGATCTCAAGAGTATTCAAACATTGAGAATGTCAGATTCACAAACAATGCCGGTGGTTTTACCGTGCATGCTTTTCCTAACCCATCCATAGATGAGCTTACGGTTGAATTCAACTATACCGAAAACTCTCCAGAGGTGCGCGAACTTGTGATATTCAATAACCTTGGACAAATCGTATACAGTGAAGAAGTTCCTGAAGGTGCTGATGCAGTATATCTGAATCACGGAACTACAGGACTACTTGCTGGTTCTTATATGCTTGAACTTCGTGATGTTGATCACAATTCACTTTCCAAAGATAAAATCATCGTTCAGCGTTAAGCTTCGCGAGGACTTTTCAGAGTCAAAGAATACAATAGTCGCTCTGCAGAAATGCAGCAGCGACTATTGATTTTTAGCCAATAGCCAACAGCAAATAGCGAATAGCCATTCTTTCCGCACTTTTGCACCGGATTTAATACCCCCTGATGTATTACACCTTCCAACAAAGGCTGGCACATGTCTTACTCGCCATTCTTGCATGGGCAATTGCTTATGCATTATTTGGTATAATACGACTGTATGGAATTACTGAGTTACCTCATGTCACCTCAGTCAGCACGCTGGATGCGAAGGCGTTTGTATTGCAGCTTTTACTGGCAGCAATCATCACTGGTCTGCTTTATGGCAGTGTCGACATCGTCCTCGACAGGCCAGAGATTCAGAGACTTCCCTATGGTGTCATTCTCAGTACAAGGATTGTACTGCATATCCTGACCGTCGTCGTCGTACTTGTCATCTTGATCTATAGCAGAGTGCGTCTTGGGATTATCAGTGAGGGATATTTTGATCCGGACGTGGGAGGGAGATTAAGTGGTATCATTTTCAACAAATCTTTTCATGTGTTCGTCTTATTCTTTGGTATTGTGAGTACGATCCTTGATTTCTATCAGCAGGTCAAACAAAAATTTGGCCGCGGAGTCTTCTTTGATATGTTACTTGGTCGATATCACAAGCCTAAAGAGGCAAACGGCATTTTTATGTTTATTGATCTGCGTTCATCTGTCAGTCTTGCGGAGCAGCTTGGACACATCAAATACAGCAATCTGTTGCAGGACTGCTTCTTTGATCTCAATCTCCAACTGAGCCGCTATAATGCGAAGATCTATCAATACGTAGGAGATCAGGTGGTGCTCCATTGGAACCTCAGGGACGGGCTTCAAAAAAACAATTGCATTCACTGTTTCTTTGGATTTATTGATCGCCTCGAGAAGCGCAAGTCATACTATCTCAATCACTATGGATTACATCCCTACTTCAAGGCAGGTGCGCATTCCGGCCGTGCTACTGTTGCTGAAGTCGGCCTTCTGAAAAGAGAAATTGCGTTTCACGGGGATACCGTAAACTCCACATCACGTATCCATGACTACTGTAACAAGTTTCAACAGCGATTACTTATCTCGAGAAATCTCTACGATCGTATTGCTCCGGATGCAGATCTAGCCTTTATCAATATCGGAGAACATGTACTTAAAGGAAAATATCAAAGCATGGAGCTCTTCGGTGTAAGGCGTGTATCAGACGAATCGTCAACAAAAGACGCTACGACAGCATCCAGTCCTGAATTCAAAAACAAGATCGTTTCTGAATCGCTCCAACAATAAGCTCAATGGACAAGTGGGATTTCCGCCCCTCTATGAGTGGTATTCACCCCGCCTCAAGAAGTGAAGATCTCGAACTATTTCACCAAGCCACGAATTGCATTAAACATTTCAGGCAGTTTTTTGAGTAAGGCGATTTCTTTCAATCTCTGTCTCGCTTCAATAGCCGGCGACCCGTAGTAAGATTTTCCTGATTCGAGATTATCGCCTATTCCACTTTGAGCAAAGACAGTGACATCATCACCGAATACCAAATTCTGGGCTACTCCTGCTTGTCCATACAAAGTGCATCGATTACCAATGATCGTTTTTCCGGCAACAGCCGCCTGAGCAGCAATAAGGCAATCTTCGCCGATGACCACGCCATGTGCGACATGTCCCTGACAATCGATTTTTGTTCCTCTGCCGATCACGGTATCTCCTGACACTCCGCGCTGAATTGTACTGCAAGCTCCGATATAAACATCGTCATGAATGATGACACGACCACATGAAGTCCACTTCTGATAGCGGCCATCTTCTTTTTTGAAATAGAAAGCATCAGATCCAATGATTGCTCCGGATTGAATGATGACACGTTCGCCAATCAAACAGTAGTCACGAATCACAACATTCGCCTCGATATGACTTCCCGCCCCGATTTGCACATGCCGACCAATGATCACACCTGGTTCTATAGTCGCTGTCGGATGGACCTGTGCTGAAATATCTATTGACGAAATCAATGGCGCATAAGGTCTATGCATCCGCACGATCCGATCATATGCCGCAAAGGGCTGTTTGCAGATAAGGAGCGCTTTACCCGGTGGGCAGGCCACGTCTTTATCAATCAAAATGATAGTTGCTGCCGAAGTCAGACTTTTTGAATAGTATTTCTCACGATCCACAAATGTGATATCACCTGTTTCTACTTTGTGGATTTCATTGATACCCGTAGCATCAAGCTCTGTATTTCCAATAAGCTGCGCACCCGTATGCCGGGCAATCTCTCTGACGGGGATAGGGGTAGTGAATCTCATAGTCTGTTTTGAGTAGATAGTTTTATTGACATTATGCTTTTGAATATTGAAGTGAATTACAGCGCGAGAATTTGTGACGCATGATCTGCGCTCACCACTGGATGAATTACTGCTTGTATTTTCCACTCAGCACTGATCACAAATGTGGTACGATGCACGGTATCAGAAACTCTCCCCATAAAGCGTTTTTCACCAAAGACATCAAAAAGTTTTGCAAGCGCATTTTCCGGATCTGAAATCAAAGGATAGGGAAGTTTGTATTTCTTTTTGAATCCCTCATGTTTTCGTACCGAATCTTCGCTCACACCAATCACCTGGAAACCTTTCTTTGTCAGATTCGGGTAGTGGTCCCTGATGTTACAAGCTTCGACCGTACATGTCTCCGAGCCATCATGATTATAGAAAAACAAAACCACTGGTTTACCTTTCAATTCTTTGGATGTAATTGTTGATCCATTGTCGAGTATAGCCTGAAACTCGGGCGCCTTCATCCCGGGCTTTAGCTTTGAAGTCCATGTAGTGCGATGGGCCATTTGCTTAATATCTCAATTTCGGTCAAAAGTACAACACTGACAAAGAGGTGAAACAGGTGAAGCCGGTAAAATCGGAAAAGACGGGAAATCAAACGAAAAAAGAATAGCATGGAAAGCTGGTGTTAACTATACCGGGAGTTCTTTTGGAATAAGAATCTGAATAATGAGTAGTTCATCACTTTGATAGACTTTGTATTAATTTCTTCGCGTCCTTTGCGCCTTTGCGTGAGATGACTCTGCGTGAACTGATGCACGACACGAATAATGGCTTCCGGTTTCTCCCATTTGACCGGTTTAGCCGACTTCACCCTCTTCTAGAACGCTTGCCCAAATCCGAAGCGGATCAAACCAGATTCTTCCTTCGAGAAACCCATGGAAAGCTGGATTGCAAATCGATCCCTGAGAGGTACAAAGTAGATCCCTGCTCCATAACCCTGATGCCAGCCGACATCATTAGCGGCTTCGAGAGACTCGAATACTCTTCCAGAGTCGAAGAAGAGCGTGATCCCGAGCTTGTATGGAATCAGTGCACGCGGATTGTTAATCAACTGAATGCGGAGATCAGTGTTCAGAAATGCCAGTGTTTCTCCTGTAAAGCGGTTTTGGCGAAAACCACGCAAGTTTGATTTCTGGCCCAGATAATGAAGATCATAAAATGGAGTCATGCCCTGATGGGTGACGCCACCGATTTTAAGTCCCAAGGTGAAAGGTCGCGCCGTCACAAAGTATTCCAGTGACGCCTTTACATTTGCATAGTTTGTAGCATCATTGAGTGCTTTGGCCGCAATACCTTCAATGGCAAGTCGCATTCCCCGCTGAGGAAGATGCACGCGATCCCGGAAATCCAGATCACAGGCAACGTATCCTTTAGCAATACGCAGTCTCTCGTGTCCCGCAACATCCGGATAAGTACTGATATCGAAAATATTACCATCGAGGTTCTCCTTTCCTGTTCCCTTAAAGATGAGTCCAAATCCAAGACTGCTGCGATCCCAGAATGACCTTGAGAGCCCGGTGGAAACTTGCAGCGAAGAGTATTGCAATGTGTAATAGTCGTCGAGCAAAAGGTCGTGGTCCAGAACAGTATTGTTTCCGGTTCCAAAAAAATAGTTCAGTCGCCTGTGTTTGTCGAGAAGGATGCCATAAGTCAAATCCCACATGCCGAGAACATGGCGCGACTTCCCTTCGTATCCAAGTCTGAAATTGCCTAGCGTCGAGACGCTTGCCGATACCTGATGTATAGCACTGAAATCAGGCTTGTCATAAGACTGACGGGTAAACGTAACGCCACCCCCAAAAACAATTCCATTTCCTGAACTTGACCACACATAGATCAACGGCATATAAGTATTATAGGTAAATGCCGTACGCCGGTACTGATATGCCTCCTGATATGGAATGTGCACTTCTTTTGTCTCAGCCCCACCGGAAATATGATCAGTGCCATTCAAACTGTATACGCGCGTTGCATCAGTACCACGATCCACATGTGAACTGTCAACAACTTCGTTGATACCAGCACCAGGCACAATCCTGAGAAGAATAGACTTTCTGGAATCACCAGTTACATGGATCACATCGTCTCCCTGTAAGCCAAAGAGCCTGACTTCTTTGGTCTCATCAGGATTGAATCGACGTTGATAAAACAGTTTGTCTTTGATTCCCTGTCTGAGTTTATACATGGATACATCCATGGTGCCATCGGCATTACGTACTGCTTCAAAAAGTTCCGTCTTATTGGATCCAGGCACATCCACCTGTTTTGCTAAAATATTGGAGTAGCGTACAGCGTATTCATCAAGATCACCAAGTCTCTTCTCAAGTTTGGCAGCAATCTCATCGCCGTTGAAATTTCTGACTTCCGGTGGAAATGCGAGTATTGAAGAATCTATGTCTGCTTTTGAAATGTTTGCTTGCAGAAAGTCTGCTGCTTCAATCCAATCCTCACGTGTGAGTTCATTCGCGAGAAAACGATCAAGGTGCCTTGCCTGCCACATCAGGCTCCGGATTCCATTGATCTTGTAGTCGAAATCCTCACCAGATGGTTTTGCCCATTCGCGGTCAACCAGCCAGGGAAGAAATCCATCCCATCTTGAAAAGACATGATCACGATCTCTCGGTATCGGTCTATACACAGTCTCAGTATCGCCCGTATAACCGGCCCATCTCCAGTTATCCTCATGTTTTCCCCAATCACCGGCAAACATATCAAAGACCCGTGCCCTTGCATATTCTTGCTTGTCTATCAGACGATCACAATCCTTATAAAGTTCACGAAACATCTCTGTACTTCCCAGGACTTCATCTGCGCCCGCAAACGTTTGATGCACTTCTTTTCTTCCTGTTGGCCTCTCCTCAATCATGCCGAGCATATTGCCAAAAGTCGCTTGAAATGGACCAAGTTTAGCGTCATCAGGAATCACAACCAGTTGAGGAGTAGAATGAAGAATGCCCAAGCGATCTAATAGGCGACTTGCGACAAGTGCACCATATGGATGTTGGGTTGTAATCTGATCACGTACGAGAAGAGAGATGAGACTTTCACGCAGGTTATAGGACAATGCCTTTGAAGGATCTTTGTCCACAGAACGAAAGACATATTCACGTCCGTTTTCACCGGCAAGTCTCAGAGATTTTGTTTGCCTTCCACCACCTTCTAAATATGGAACGAGCCCATCAGCATACCGATCAAGATCAAGATAGGGTACTTCGACCGGCGTAGTCCAACTCTTGCGATAGTGTTCTCCAAGCATCAATTTCTTGAATCCGCTTGCTGCGAATTTTGGATTTGCTGCAACGATTGTATTGCCCTGGACTTCATGTTCCATTTGAGGCAGTACGTATTGATCATCAAGACATGGTACTAATCGTTGATTAATAGAAACACCAGCCATTGGTGTTCGACATGGAGCTTGCAAGAGTTTAATGCGCTTTTCAAACTGATATCCGGCTCTACCTAGATCATACATCGAGGCCCAGGCATTTCCTTCCATATCATAGTGTAGTGCAACCAGACCTGGAGTCCTGCTGGAATACCTCGTTGAGGACGAACGTGAGACAAATCCTGTCTTCTCCGGTGCTCCGGTCTGCAAGAGAATATTGTCTTTGAAGTTGAGCATTTCTCTGTTGTGTTCATGCCCCGAGACATAGATCAACGATGGGTATTCACTCAGAATATCCTCCATATCCTCCCTGAACTCAGAGTAGCGTTCATTGCAGATTTCGCGCGGCGAACCAACATTCTGTCTATGTGCAGTGACCATGGTACTTATCACTGGCGCAGGAAGTAACCAATCGGAAAATGGAAAGTGACCACCATAGACTCCTCCGGAAATAATCGGATAGTGTCCCGCAATCAGGATATTCCCGTAGCGAGTTTCTTCAATGATTGTTTCTATCTCCCCCAATGCCTCTTCATGGGTCGCTATTTCACATAGAGCAGATTCAGGAGTAGGTTTTTGATAAGGATGGTTCCACCATTGGGTATTGATGACAACAAGATATAGGGCAAGATCGAGCTCCAGTTTTTCTGGCCCGGGACATCCATTGCGCAGCGGCCATAAGACATCATCTCTTTCCAGAGAACGGACGTATTTCTCTAACAGATTGAGTTGCTCCCACCCCAACATTCCTGAATTAGCCCAGTCACGGTCTCCGGGAATAAACACGATCTTCCGATTAGGTGCAGTATCAAGGATTGAGAGCAAGGTGTCAATGCGATTTGTGGTATGCTGCAAATTGTGCCTGCTATCTGAAAGATCACCCGTGAACAATAAGGTCTGATTGCCACCAAGTGAATCCAGCAAATGACCAATAGCCCGGGCAAAGGTCGCGACCTGCGAGATGTCACCAAAATTTCCAATAGGCAACACCGTGTGCGTGTATTGTCCTTGCAAAGGATTGGTGGAAACCAGGGCGATGCAGATTATCGAGGCTATGGTAACGATCGTACTAATGTGTCTCATTTGCTGCTATCCAATTGCTGTAAACCGAAAATTTACCTCCGCCAATATAGTAGGATATCTCCTCTTGGCAGGCAGAGTTATTGGGCAGGACCTTTTGCAGATAGTACACTTGCAAAAAGAGGAGGGATGACCCCGGAGTCTGTCACCTTGCGCCACCACTGAAGCGAGTTATAAGGGCAACGCACAGGCGATTCTCGACTATTGGGCCAGAAGAAACTCCGATAGTTCTGTAGCAGAAAAGGAGCTTTCCCAATTGAATATGTTTTCCCGGCGTACCTTTTGACGTATGAATTTATATTCCTCCATCGAAGAGACTCTTGTAAAGGCTGAAGCAGGTACATTGGACTCATTGACATTTTTCAATGCGCTTTCTACAGGTCAGCCGGAATTATTTGTATTCCTTTTCGATGAGGATACAAGGTTGCTCGTTGAGCCGGAGCATGACTATTTGTTGTTTCTCGCCATGATCATTCTCACGTGCCTGCATGACCATCTCGACTCGATCGATCTTGAGTCTCTCGAGGACATGTCTGAACATAACTGGGGACTCCTCGAACATACTTCTATCGAAAATATCTCAGAGACAGTTTCGAGGCATCCGGGCTATGCACTCTATGCATTTATAGAAGAAGCATGTACGCCACAAATCGAACATGACGTCCTGTCCGAAACAGCAGTAGAACTTGTGTACGTCAAATGCAAAAGTCTTGTGGACTGTGCATTTTTTGTCGCCTGATAGTTATCCTAATCGGACCTGGACAAGAGTCAGAAGTTCTGTTTCTCTTGTTTCCGCCGTTGATACCAATTGTATTGCCTCTTGACGAAAGCTTTCTCGCTTCGAAGTATCTTTCAATCCTGAGAGATTTACCAGTACGTTCAATCCCGCTCCCCGGATAGCGGCACGTGTACAAAGAACACCAACGGCCGCATCAGTGACTGAATTCGGATTGCCTTCACGAATCATCGCTTCCAGGAGCTCAAATGTATCTGACGCTGTGCGCATTACCTGGAGAGGAACCTCTATCGCGAGAGTCGTTGCGGCCTGAATTGATTTGCTTCTTTCTTGCGTTTCGTGATCGCTTCCCTTGGGCATGCGATACGCTTCCATCAGTTTGTTGAATGCGTTGGTATCTGCATCTACAAGTATGAGCAGAGAATTCTGTAATTGCCTTCCCATCTCTGCCCATTGCGAAAATTCCTCCCAGCGTTGATCCCATCCTTGCTTCTGCGCAGACAGATTCGCGACCATCGCGCCCAAGGTTGCACCGAGAGTACCAACATAAGCAGAGACAGACCCGCCTCCAGGCGTAGGCGTTTCGGCTGCCGTTGCATTTGCAAAGCCGACAAGTGTCTTGTCTATAAGTTTGAGTTGTGTGTGATCTTCCATGAGATATTCAATGATCTTCTTTTTTGGATCAAATGGCGTAAGGTCATCAAGCCCGAGTGATTTCACGGCGATATGTATCAGTTCTGGATCAGAAATACCTGAGGAACGTTTTTGCTGATGCAAAAAGTAACGACCCGCATCGAGCAACACCTTAAGAGGAACAACTCCAACCAATTCGGATCCGATCACCCTCAT
>JANNQA010000113.1:0-21267 GCA_031400515.1 Bacteroidota bacterium | reverse complement strand
AGTCGTCGGTGCTGCCCGCAAAGAAATCGCCGGACAATTTCTGAGTGAGTCTGTTCTACTTGCTGTAGCTGCAACATTTCTTGGTGTGGGTCTGACATTTGTTGCCTTGCCGTTTGTCAATAAAGTCATCGGACAACAACTGCAAATACAGTCTTCATGGCTCGCAATTATTCCGCTGGTTATTCTCGGCCTGGCTGTATTGACCGGGATCATGGCGGGTGCGTATCCAGCATTTTTTCTTTCATCACTATCGCCGCTCAAGACATTGAAGTCGTCAAAAGGAAATCTTTCGACCGGTTCAAGTCTACTGAGAAAAACTCTTGTCGTGAGCCAGTTCGCTATTTCCGCAGCCCTGATCATTGCTGTCCTTGTGGTATTCAGACAACTCAGTTTTATGCAGAATAAGGAACTGGGTCTGAATAAAGATCATGTCATTGCAATGAACTTCTACTCGTCACTGGCTCCACAATATGACGCTTTCAGAAATCAAATTCTCTCAAATTCCTCAATAAAAAACATCACACGGAGCACCCGAATACCTTCAGGCAGACTCCTGGACAGTTTTGGGTCGGCAAAAGTCCAACTGGAAAGTGATTCCCTGGACCAAAGTGGTGTCGATCTGAAATTTGTCACCATCGACCATCGCTTTGTACCGACATACGGACTGGAAGTTGTCGCTGGACGCAACTATCGCGAAGATCAAGGTGCTGATCGATTTGAATCCTTTATCCTGAATGAAGCCGCGGTCCGGAAGATAGGTTGGAAATCGAATGAAGATGCTGTGGGTAAACGCATCCAGTACGGTGGTCGTAGCGCGCATCTCATCGGCGTATTGAAAGATTTCAATTTCGAATCACTGCATGAGGACATTCTGCCGATGATTGTCTTTATCCCACGCGACAGCACCTTCTTCAACTTTATATCGCTACAACTGGATGGCAACAGGACGGCAGAAGCTATCGCACATATGAAAAGTACCTGGCAGAAATTCCTGCCAAATCAACCCTTTGACTATCATTTTATTGATGAAGACTATGGACAATTGTATGAAGCAGAACAGAGACAGGGTCGTGTTTTTATCGGATTTGCGATTCTCGCGATCCTCATTGCATGTCTTGGCTTGTTTGGACTTGCTGCATTTGTCGCGCAACAGCGGGTGAAAGAGATCGGTGTGAGAAGAGTCCTTGGTGCAACGACTGTTGGGATAGTCGGATTATTGTCCAAAGATTTTCTGCGGCTTGTCTTCATCGCACTCGTCATTGCGACACCTCTTGCCTGGTGGTTGATGCACAAGTGGCTCGGCAACTTCGCGTATCGCATCAATATTTCCTGGTGGATTTTTGCTGTTGCTGCGGTTTTGGCGATCGTGATTGCGTTTCTGACTATCAGTGCACAGAGTCTAAAGGCGGCATTGGCGAATCCTGTTGAATCATTGCGAAGCGAATGAGTTGATCAGGAGCGTAGTATCGGGATGGATTCACCACGGCAGTGTCAATATGCTTGCACCAATACATCCGTTGGAATATTCAGCTTGTCATGCAGTTGTCTGATCATTTCTAATGAAAGCTTTCTGCGTTTGTTCAAGATCTCACTTGCTCTGCCTTTATGTCCGATGATGCGCGCAAGGTCTGCCTGTGTGTAACCAAGCTGCTCCATTCTAAACTTAATTGCTTCAATTGGATCAGGCAAGTCGATTGGGTAGTGCACATTTTCATACTGCTCAATCAGCAATGCGAGGATCTCAAGTTCATCTCCTTCGGTCGTCCCTTTTTTTGATTCAAAAATCTCCTCCAGTCTGGCCAACGCCTGACTGTAGTCTTTCTTTGTTTTTATTGGTCTGATATTCATGGCATCAAATTTTAGTTGCATCAATCCTGTCATAGTCTTTATGAGTTCCAATAAACCGTATCCATATAATGGAATATTGGAAGTTTATCCTTGCAACGAGTCGAGAGTTGTTTCCCTTGATGTTAAAGACAACTCTATTGTTCCCGAGAATACTTGCCGAAGGATACTGCTGTTTGATTTGGCTGATACTCTTCCAAGTCCGTTTTTCTGCCTCCCGATACCATGACTTTAGTTGCTCCTCACAATCCGGATGCTTAATCCAAAATTCCCGAAGTACCTTTTTTGCAATGACTCTCAAGTCATAGAATTTTGGTCGAATATAATCAATGTTCCCATATTGGGAATACACCATTTATTATCGTCAGGCTCCTTTTCTGGTTTTGCCCGGCTTCCTCCGAAGCTATCGAAGCAGTTTTTCTGTTGTCCCGGCTGCGCCATGCTTGTTGTGCCAACACTTCTTCCTTCTTCTCATTCAGACTGATCGTATTCTCTGAGCTGGGCAACAGTATCCTTTGAGCGGTCAACTTCTCCACCGAAATAGTACTGATCCCACAGAGCTTTGATCTGGTAGTCTTTTGGTAGCTGCAGAATGGAATCCAATTGGGCCTGCGCCTCAAAAGCACAATAGAAAACGAAACCCAGGATGACAGCGATGATGCGCATGAGAAGCAAGAATATGAAGAGCGACGGATTTACTGCATGTAAAGTTCAGCACTGCAAGCGAACCTGCGCTCTATAGGTCATCCTTTTCAGTACTACTGTATGCGAAACAGCTTTGTCTACCCAAAAAGTATAGCGATAACCAAGCATATAAGAGGAAATCCGGGAAGGCAAGATGTACACGTCAGCGCTTCACAGGTACTCTGGTCATCTTGTTGCCATTCTGATCGACGACAGACATCCGGTTGCTTGCAAATTCCAGGATGGTCTCTGTAAATGTGATGTCTTTTTGTTCGTGATAGTATATAATCTGCTTGCCATCCGCGCTGATGCTGTATGTGCCTGTATGGGTCTTGCCAATTCCCGTCTGTTTGAACTTCTTATCGGCAGTAAATTCGACCAGTGTTTTGGCGATGATCACCTGTTTGATAGAATCCGACATTGGGAATTTCGCTGCAGGACTGAATTCGGACAACTTCCAGGTATTTACAATGACTTCACTCAGATCCTGTGGATTTTGATCCTGTTTATTGCCGCAACTACATATGGCGAATATAAAAACCAGGACAATTGTGTTTGTGCATTTTACGACTCGCATGAAATATGTTTTAGCTTCTGACCGAATTGATATCACTTTTGTGGATGCTAAAGTAATACCGATAAACAACTCCAGGCTATTGATCAAGCCACCTACAATCTTAAGGTCTTCTCAATCTCACGTCTCATAGCAATGGCATCGTAATCCACAAGAGTGAGGAAGGCTTGTGCCCGTTGAAATCCCTATCATTGGAAGCAAATAGGTGATCTATGATCTCTCTCGATTCCTTCCGTAGACTCGCCATGGCCTTTGCAGAGGCAGAGGAACTTCCGCATTTTGAAAAGACCTCGTTTTGGGTCAGAAAGAAAATCTTTGCGACACTGGATACTCAATACCAAAGAGCATGTGTGAAACTCTCTGATGTAGACCAGTCTGTCTATTGTGAGATTGACAAATCGATGATCTATGCAATACCGAATAAGTGGGGAAAGTTGGGATGGACATATGTGGAACTTAAAAAGGTGAATAAGGAAATTGTAAAAGATATTCTTACTACTGCATACTGTACTGTGGCACCTATGGTATTGGCGAAGAAGTATATCGCTTAAATAACAGCAAAAGAATCTAAATCCGGGTAGCGGCGATACTGATAAACTTCCGCAGATCAGAAAGATGGTTTTGCACAATACTCGTGACAATGTCCAGATTGATTTTCTGATACTCATGCACAGCAACATTGCGAAAACCAACCATCCGTTCTAAATTTTGTCCGAGTACATCAGGCAGAATACCTGCTTCAGTCAGTACTTTGAATGAATCACGGGAGTTCTTTGGCACTGTGAGATCCTGAATCTTGATCAAATGATTTGCAAGATTAATCACTTGTTCACACGCACGTTGCAAATTGAGGATCACCGCATCCTGCCGCATAAAGTTGGACTTAAAGTCTTCTTCAAATCCAAAGTAATCCTCTTCAATGCGCTGAATACAACGCCCGATGCTTTCAGTCTTGCCCAGAATCACTGCGTCTGCCATGATGCCATCCGTTTTTTATATGCTTCAACCACGGGTCTTCGTTCTTCTTCAAACCGTTGATACATGGAGATGCTGATCATATCGAATGTGTCACACGCCGTTTTATCTCCACAATAAATACGCTTCCCTTTTGTCACGATCTCAAATCGCAGATCGAGGCTCACCGCATAGATATCGACAAGGTCCACTTCCACTGATAGTGCCGATGCGAGCTTGTTTCCCAGATCAAAAAGAAATACGGCACCAAACTTGTCTGGCACCTTAGTCAGAAATGCAATATCATAGTCACTGCCATCATGTACACTACCGTCAGCCTGTGAACCAAACAGATATATACCGACGATATCGGGGATCTCCTTCAGCAGTAACTTGTTTATGGTATCGATAGCCTCCATGACGTAACACGCTTTGCACAAATGTAGAGATTAAGTACCGCGTGTGGCCACATTCAGTGGCGCTCTTTGCATCACCGCATTAAAGGGGAGTAAAAAAAATTCCTTAGGGAAGCGAGAAGCCCGAAATCTGCGAGCGCCTAGAGCTCATCATTGTATCTTGTCGTCATGAAACCACAGCAGGATTTTATGCGTGCCGCAATTGCATTAGCACGTAACGGTATGGAGCGCAACGATGGCGGCCCCTTTGGCTGTATCATCGTCAAAGACGGGGTGATCATCGGCAGAGGTAATAACAAAGTCACTTCTACGAACGACCCTACAGCACATGCCGAGGTCGTTGCAATTCGCGATGCGTGCCAACAACTCGGATCATTTCAACTTGATGACTGTGAAATCTATACTTCATGTGAGCCTTGTCCGATGTGTCTCGGAGCGATTTATTGGGCACGACCGAAGAAAGTCTATTACGGTTGCACACGACATGATGCGGCGCTGATAGGGTTCGACGATGAGTTTGTTTATAGTGAAATTGAGTTGTTACCGGAGAATCGTTCTATCGTAATGGAGCAGATATTGCAGGTTGAAGCGCAAAAAGTGTTTGACGCGTGGAAGGAGAAGGAGGATAAAAGGGAATATTGATGGTTAATGGTTAATGGTTTAATGTTCGTTTAAACTTTCAAACATTGAGTCTACTCTGAAAAGTCGCAGGCTCTACAAAGCTATCGACCTAGTTGCTTCATTCACTTTCGAACGCTGCGAAGTCAGTCCAACCACTTTTTGGAGTACATTCAACATTGAACATTAAACATTAAACCGCTAGTCATCTATTCGCACAATTCCTGATTCCATTAAAGTTTTCTTCATCTCCTCCGTCAACGACCAGTCATTCTGAAAGTAGCCTTCCGCAATCACTGTCTTGTCTCTTTTAAAAAGGATAAAATCCTGAAATGAATTGAGTGAAGTATGTGCTTCAGGCAGAAATCGCCAGCCGCTATTGTCCCGGGCATGCCACCAGGAAAGTCCTGAGTTTATCATCACATAGTGATTGTGTTCATTGGGATAGACATAGACAAGACCGTAGGTTTTTAACGCTTCGGATTTGAGATGTACTGGTAGTTGATCCTTGTACTTTGCAATTATGCTATTCGTCTCAGCAGTTCCAAAGAGAATCAGATTAGAAGATTCATAATCACTTTTACGCAAGTCTCTGTCAGCAACGACCCGTGGATAGAAATTTATCCGGCCAAGAAATTCGCCCCTATATGCTGACCACTCTGCAGCCTTCAACGCCGTATCGATTCTGGCTTGCCACTTTTCTGGCGAAGGATTATCAGCAGTACCATATACATAGACATGTCTTGAGCCAAACGCATCTCCAACCGGCCCTTCGAGACCCGCTTCCTTCTGTATCATACGATGTTCAAATGGCCTATCGATCCACACGTTATTCTCTCCACTACCATCTGTGACTTTTGAAAATGACAAAGGCGTCTTCCTTGAGTGGCGAAGTGGGGAACCATCAATTGTCACATTCAATGGGGACCCGGATGAGAATTTAGGATGCGCCTCCAGTTGAAGCGTGAATTCCTGAACATGCGCGGTTTTGATTTCAAGCACATTCATGGCAGTAAACTCTGCATCGATCTTTGCAATTTCTCCTGGTGTCTTTTCATTAATCCGAAGCCAATACGACTTCCCGTGTTCAAGATCATGCGATGCATGCCTGACCCGATCAGGATACGGATTGCGCGTAAATTTTGAAAACCAATCAAAGATCCTCCCATTCTCATACGCCTGCACCCAACTCCAATGATCTACGCCGGGCAACTCGAGATATTCAACCACCGGGGAGTCCAGTGCTTTCAGTCTTGCTACCCAATCACGGGAGATGGAAACCGGCACGGTCGGATCGGCATCGCCATGGACGAATTGCACAGCCATATTCAGTGCGTTTGGTGCAAAGACATCTAATCCATGTGGTGGCGAAGGACATACCGGTGCAATCGCCGCCCACAAATCAGGATGACTCAATCCGATCCACAACGTTCCACCTCCTCCCATAGACAGTCCCGTGAGGTACATGCGATTTTCATCAATAGAAAACCGGTGCTTTACATCCGTCAGCATATCCATCACCTCTTTCTCAACAAATCCCTGATATCCCGCTGTCCCTCTGGCATATGGCGCAACGACGATCATGTCAATATCTTTCCACTTCGGAAAGTATAAGCTCGCTTCGACATCATTTTCGCCAGGCAAATTGCTCTTCCCAAAAACCCTCCTCATCGCAAGTCTGTGATTCGATCCTGCCCCATGGAGCATGACAACCAATGGATACTTCTTTGTTTCATCGTACTGCTTTGGGATATAAATACTATAGGGTTGCTCAGAGTCATCCAGATCTGAGAGATACGTGAGTACCTGCGGACCAGAAGGTAATTTCTGCGACCACAATGAGAAAGCGCCACTCACTAAAACTATGAAAACGATGCTGCGATTGTACTTCGACACTTTCATTCAATCCAATTAAAAAAGGTTTTGTATAAAAACAAATATGCTGAAACCTCGTGAGAGATTTCAGCATATCTGAATTTGAAAATTCGTCTGCTAAAGAATGTAGATCAATAACCAGGATTCTGTGTCAGAATACCAGGTTGCAGATCGATTTGTGCTTGTGGAATAGGCCAGTATTCATCCTGATTTGCTGTAAACACAGCAGCCTGGAATCTACTTGCCAGCATAAGACGTTCGTTTGCGATATAGGCGTCGATGACTTCTTTGACAACACCCCAGCGTACAAGATCAAAGAACCTGTGTCCTTCCTGTGACAATTCAAGTTTACGTTCCATGCGCAAAGCGGCTCTTGCTGCATTCTTGTCTGTCCATGGGGTATTGTAAAGCCCGATGACGTAATTCGCTGCATTTGAGCCATCACTGAGCTTTACCCAGTCACTTGGATTGGCTGCACGAGCACGTACCTGATTGACATATCCACGGGCCGTTTCAAGAGACCCTCCTTCTATTTCTGATTCAGCTGCCATGAGTAATACATCCGTAAAGCGAATGATCGGATAGTTGACAGCGGTATAACCACGTGTCCAGGAACTTCCGTCTGTATATGTGTTGTACTGTGCCTGTGAAATCATAAACTTCTTGGATGTATAGGGGCCGGACTGTGTCTGATCACGGATCCAGTCTTTACCAGGATGATCCTGCCAATCCAAGAATGGAATCCCACGACGTCCAACGGTATGATCGAGACGTGGATCAAGATTACCAGCATCAAGTGCGAATGGATCGGCTGAAATAATCCCTTGATCGTTCTTCACTGCATTAGCTCCGGAATTATATGATCCATCGAGCAATGGTAATCCATTCGCGTCTGTGCGATATGAGTTCACTGCATCGAAACTTGGCTGGAAGAATCCGCAGCATCCTGCAGGACCGCCGTTGTAGGGAAAATTCAACACGTAGTTAGACTGTGTATTGAAAATCGTGCCTGTACCGACAGCAGCCTGTGCAGAGAAAATATGTTCCGAGCTGTTTTCTGTCTCAACATTAAACACCTCACTGTACTTTGGGGCCAGGGCATAATCCAAACCATTTGTTGTTTTGCCATTGGCAATGACTGTATTGAAGAGTGCAGTTGCTTCACTGAAATGTCCCTGATACAGATGTACTTTAGCCAGGTAAGCAGCGGCAGCCCACTTGTTGGCACGTCCTGCAGCAGATTGTGTCTCTGGCAGGTTGTCGTATGCGAATTGAAAATCAGCTTCAATGTTTGGCCAGATGTCTGCTGTATTACCTACAGTTTCAGGCGCTTCAACAGCATCGTCGATATAGGGCACATTATTGAAGTATTTCTTCAACTCGAAATGATAATGACCACGAAGGAATCTTGCCTCGGCGGAAATGCGCACCTTATCTGCATCCGTGACATCTGCGGCTGCAACTGGCAGGATACGCAGTACGGCATTACAACGTGAAATACCTGCATACGTTGGGATCCATTTGAATTCCGGAGGGCCACTGGTAGGCAGAAGGTCGTAAATCATTACAGGTTCGGCAACAGCCTGGTCACCCGCATCTGAACCTTTATTGGCTTCTCCACCTTGCACACTTCCACCCAGCCAGTTATTGGAGCCAGTGTAAAACGGTGCGTCGCCTGCTCCTCCTCTCCCCAACAAAAGACTATAAGCACCGACAAGTAGTCCTTCGATACCTTCTTTACTATTCAGGGTTGCATCAGACAATTGTCCTGATGCAGGTATCTCAAGGAAAGTATCCTTGCAGGAATACAATGTAAAAGCGACAACCATCATCGCACTTATTGCGATCATGATCTGCCTTTTCTTTAGAATATTTTTCATTGCTTCTTTAATTTAAAATGAAATAAGTGAATTCAACTGTTGATCAGAAACCTGCATTTACACCAATCATAAAACTCCGTGTGACCGGATAATTGCCGATGTCTATTCCAAACAATGTGTCTGCAGCTCCACCGACGCCAGGATCAAGCCCTTCGTAACCGGTGATCGTGAAAATGTTGTTTGCAGAGACATATACTTTCAGTTTTCTTGCCCAGCTTCCAATTTTATCAGCAGGGAAATTGTAGAAAAAAGTCAGGTTCTGCATACGTAGATAAGAGCCGTCTTCTACATAATAGGAATTCGGCTGTGTATTGGTACTAAAGTTTGAAACATTCTCATAAATCGGTAGTGTTGCACCGGTATTCGATGTGGACCAGGATTCTTTGACGCGCTCACTGATATTCGCGCCAGTGAATGACGGGAAGAAGTCGGTGTACCATTTAGACATATTAAACACTTCATTACCGAGGGAAGTATAGAGGTATGTTTCCACACCAAAATTCCGGTAGTTGAGAATGAAATTTATGCCACCTGTAAAATCAGGGACCGGACTACCAATGATCGTGCGATCAGCATCGTCAATAATTCCGTCTGGTACGCCCAACACTGTATTGCCTGAATCGTCCTTACTATTCAGATCTGCAAAACGGAAACGACCCACTCCGGCACCAGCTTGTGTTGGTGCACCGGCAACTTCTGCCGCGGATTGGAATAGACCTACTACTTCATATCCAAAGAAAGAAGAAATAGATTCGCCAACCTGGTTACGCACCAGTCGTGAGCCAAGACGATTCGTCGGAGGATCGATATCAAAGTAATCCAGGTCATCAGTAATAGCAGTAATTTCATTTTTCAGGATTGATCCCACAAGAGAAGCTTCATACTTCCAGGCACCTGTACCTATGAGTCCCCGGGCGATAAATTGAAAATCGAGCCCCGTGTTTTCCATGGAAGCGATATTCACAAACGGAGGTGTCGCATTTCCTACAACAGCAGGTAAAGGTTTTTGAAACAACAAGTCTTCTGTTTTCTTCTTCCACCAGTCTACATATGCTTCTAGCCGCCCGTTGAAAAACGAAGCATCGAATCCGATGTTTGTCGTTTGACTGGTTTCCCACCTGGCAAAAGGATTCCCAATTGTACTTTGAGCAAATCCTGAAGCAGCACTGGTATTGGATCCTGTAATCGGATAAGAACTTGCATCCAGACTTGCAGCATACAGGGTATACTGATTTGTCGGACTCACATTGTTTGAATTACCCATTTCACCCCAACCTACACGGAGTTTTAGATCGGTAATGACATCGTTTGGTTGGAAAAAATCTTCGCCTGTAATACGCCATGCTGCAGAAATAGCAGGAAATACTCCATAGCGATTTTCAGCACCAAAACGGGAAGATCCATCACGACGTATGACTCCTGTGAGATAATATTTGTCGGCGAACGAATAGTTTACCCTGCCGAATACTGAAAAGAATGTCACTCCAAGATTAAGAGAACTCTCAACCTGTCTTGCTGTGGTCGCAGTACTCAGTGTGATATAATTGGGGTCATAAGAAAATGGCGCCTGACCAAAACCCTGGATCACCCTGCCTTTCCCTGTATTCAATGCTTCAATACCAGCTAGAATATTCAGACCATGACGATCGAACTTCTTATCGAACCTCACAGTATTTGTATTCACCCAGCTAAAGAAGCCACCATAGGTCTCTGAATAGGCAAAACTGCCTTGGTTTTCAGAATGCTCATATGTTGGTATGGTATAATTGATGAACCTAAATTGGCTATATGTGCCACCAAGATTTGTCCTTAACGTAATGTTCTTTCCCAGATCAAGTTCTGCATACACACTACCAAAAGCATGGCCGTTGTAGCCTGCGTTGTCTTTGACGCGGTTGCGATTCGCAACGGGATTTCGTGGATTGTTGAATCCGCCGACTGCTGTTCCTCCGTAACCACCGAATGCATCATACACAGGAATTATCGTTGGCATACGGAATGCAAAGAGAATGTCGCTTTCACTTTCTGCAATCCCCTGTCCGTTGTTTCCTCCATCCTGACCGAGGACACTGCGATTCGTAAACTGGAGGTTTTCACCAACGCGGAAAAAATCTGTAACGTCAAATTCTGTATTCGCCCTGAAATGATAGCGCTCGAATTTATTATGTAATAAAATGCCATCTATCAACTGAGCTCCCATTCCGAGATAGTACCGCGACCTTTCACCTGACCCGGAGAAGCCCAGATTATGGCGTGTCATCGGTGCATTATCAGTGATCTCATCATACCAGTCTGTGCCTGCTTTATTTGCAGGGACAACGAGGTAGATTGGACCACGTCTGCTATCGTTATTGTATTTGAGTTCTTCCGCCGCGAGGTCAACATTTCCTACAACACCGCGATTTGTACCTACGAGGAGATAATCCGGAATCACAGGATTCTGTCCACTTCCAAATTGTGGGTGATTAAACACAGGCTGAGTACCAGCAGCGGCTGCCGTATTCCTGATTGCCTGCCATGTCCAGTCTGCAAAATCTTGCGGGTTCAGCGAGCCAGGGGCAGTACCTGGCTGTGTGAAACCATAAAGCCCATCATAGCTGACACCAAGTCTGTTGTCATCTTTCTTACCATGTCTGGTAGTATAGATAATGACACCACCCGCAGCACGAGCACCATATATTGATGCAGAAGCTGCATCCTTTAGTACGGTCGTACTTTCAATATCATCAGGTGGAATAAAATCTGTAGATGTGGTCGGAACACCATCTACAATGTACAATGGCTCATTACCTCCGAATGAACCAAATCCTCTGACCCGCACGATACTGTTTGTACCTGGCTGACCATTTGTGATCACTGTCAGACCCGCGACACGACCTTGAAGTTGCTGCTCAACGTTTCCTGATGGAATCGCCGTGAGTTCCTTGGTCTTGACGGTAGATACCGCACCAGTGGTCTGACGCCGGGAATCCACCGTGTAACCTGTAACGACAACCTCGTCCAGGCTTACACCTTCGCTCAACACCACAGTAAACACCGACTGGCCTGAGACAACCATGTCCTGTGACTGGTAACCTGTGTAAGAGACCTGAAGAATAGCATCACTGTCTGCAACGTCCAGGGAAAAATTTCCATCGACATCGGTAATGGTGCCATTGCTGGTCCCCTTTTCGACAACGGTAGCACCAATGAGCGGAGACCCGCCGTCATCAGTAACCGTTCCACTCACTCTTTGCTGTGCGTACATCCCTGCGGCAAGCCCAAAAGTGAGTAAAGACAATAGTAGAAATCGCTTCATAGATTAGGAGTTTAGAAATAAGAAAGTTTTCGTTTTGATAACGCGTGATAGCCAGAATCTACATTCCACATCATTCTAAGGACATGACCCGTTTGAATCGTGACACTTACAAAAATCTAAGAATTCATCTTCATTCCCGATTCTCATTTCTTATTTTGAAATAAGTATTACTTATTATTAATCTATCGACCGCTCAGCCGATCGAACCCGGAATTTTCCCGGCGAATAGACATTTGTTCCAGGAATCACTACTGTACAGTCACACTTAATATATCTTGGTCTCACATTCAGCACACCTTCATGCGAGCAAGTTATCTCACTGCATTGATCCCTCTCCTCTTGTCCATCTGTAGCGGATGTAAGAAAGAGCAAACACTGCTGGTACGATTGGATCCTGGTAAGACGGGGATTCATTTCTCAAATCATATCTCTGAAAACGACACGATTAACATTCTATCGTTGGAATATGTGTACAATGGGGGCGGAGTTGCGGCCGGAGATTTCAACAATGACGGCTTGCAGGATCTCTACTTTACCGGAAATACCGCTGACAATAAACTCTATCTCAACAAAGGCGGTCTAGAATTTTCAGATATCACAGAAGAAGCTGGTGTAAACGGTGCAGAGCGCTGGTGCTCTGGTGTCGCTGCGATCGATATCAATTGCGATGGGTGGCTTGACCTCTACGTGTGTGCCACAGTGCTTCAGCCAGCCAGCAAAAGGACAAACCTTCTATATATCAACCAGGGTATTGGGTCGAATGCGGATAGCATACCCACATTCAAAGAGATGGCTCAGGATTACGGAATCGCAGATAACTCGCATACCACAAATGCAGCGTTCTTCGATTATGACAACGACGGTGACAATGATCTCTATCTTCTGATAAACGAAATGGAGAAACAACATCAGCCAAACCGATACAGAGCGAAGATCACCGATGGATCTTCACCCCGCACAGATAAATTGTTTAGAAATGATTGGGATGAAATCAAAGGACATCCAAATTTCACCGACGTCTCAAAAGCTGCAGGCATCACCATTGAGGGCTACGGACTGGGGTTGAATGTCTGCGATGTCAACCGTGATGGGTGGAAGGACATTTATGTCTGTAATGATTATCTCTCAAATGATTTGCTCTGGATCAACAATGGTGATGGCACCTTCTCTGACAAGGCTGCTGCATACCTCAAACACACGTCCTATTCTGCAATGGGGAATGATGTTGCGGATGTAAACAATGATGGGCTTCCGGATCTCGTAGCGCTGGATATGCTACCCGAAGATAATTTCCGACGCAAAACCATGTTGCCACCCGTGAATTATATCACCGATATAAACAATGACCGCTTCGGGTATCAATATCAGTATGTGCGAAATACTCTCCAGATCAATGAAGGAGTTCGGCCAGGCACAAAGGATCTGCTTTTTTCTGAAGTCGCCATGCTCGCCGGGATCCATGCTACCGACTGGAGTTGGTCTCCGTTATTTGCAGACATAGATCATGATGGCTTTCGGGATCTTCTGGTCACAAATGGATTTCCTAAAGATGTCACTGATCGCGACTTCATGGATTATCATAGTGAAGTAGGAAACATCGCATTTCAGGCCAATCTCCTTCCTCAGATCCCTTCTGTGAAAATCAACAACTATGCATTTAAAAATACCGGAAGCAGATTACCCGTATTTGACAATGTGAGTGCTCAATGGGGAATGCATGACGCATCTTTCTCCAGCGGTGCTGCCTATGTCGACCTTGACAATGATGGTGATCTGGATTATGTCACCAATAATATCAATGACAGCGCCTTTGTCTATCAGAATTTACTGATGGATGTTAAGAGCGATAGTACAAACTGGTTGAATATCAATTTCGCTGGTGGAACAAAGAATCCACAGGGTCTCGGCGCTATCGCAGAAATCTACTACGCTAACAACATGCAATACTGGGACAATACTCCCTACCGTGGGTATCTATCTACAGTAGAAACCGGTGCTCACTTCGGACTTGGCAAGACTACGCAAATAGATAGTGTACGCATCACCTGGCAGGAAGGACTTGTCGAAGTGCTCTATGGTGTGAAAGCTAACAAGATGTTGAAAGTGGATATTAAAAATGCCAGACCTGGAAAGTTACAAGGCATGCCAGCTAATGATCATGCTCTCTTTACTGATGTGACTCAATCGATTGGCATTGATTACATACATCGCGACAGCAATTTTATTGACTTCAACTATCAGCGTTTGTTGCTGCACAAGCTCTCGCAATATGGTCCGGGCATTGCAGTCGGAGATGTGAATGGTGATCAACTAGAGGATTTCTATATCTCCGGTTCAACATTTTATCCGGGTACATTCTTTGTGCAATCTGAGCAAGTTCCAAATTTCGCCCAGGTGGATTTGTTTGTATCTCATGAATCAGAAAAGATAGAAGAAGAGCTCGGTGCACTTCTCTTTGATGCTGACAATGATGGGGACAACGATCTGTATCTCGTAAGTGGTAGCTATGAGATGCCGGCAGGCAGCGCAGGATATCAAGACAAGCTATTTATCAATCGCAACGGTAAATTTTCAAGAGATCATAATGCACTTCCACAATTTTTCAAAAGTGGCTCGTGTGTCCGTGCAGCGGATTTTGATCATGACGGTGATCTGGATTTGTTTGTAGGTGGACGTGTGATTCCGGGTGAATATCCAAGACCACTGAGTAGTTATTTGTTGCGAAATGATTTGACAAATGACGTTGCGAAATTTTCGATCGTCAACGAGACCAATGCTCCTGGGCTGGATAGTATTGGTATGATTTGCGATGCACTGTGGACTGACTTTGACAATGACTCCTGGCCAGACTTGTTGCTTGCAGGAGAATATTTGGGGCTGCAATTGTTTCGCAACAAAGGGGGCGTCCTCTCACCACATGTGGATAACGTACTCGCCGAGGCTACCGGTCTCTGGAATAGCCTTGCCGCTGCAGACTTTGATTTGGATGGTGATATAGATTATGTAGCCGGTAATCTCGGTCTCAATAATATCATGAAGACAAAGCCTTTGCATGAGTCATCTGCCAAGACTCCCGCCGGTTCCGGACCGGACGGGGAAGCCAAATCCGACGAAACTTACATCTCCATTTATGCAGCAGACTTCGATGGCAACAAAGCGCTTGATGCCATTCCTGTAGCATTCTTTCCAGACATGAAAGGTCAGTTGGCAGAGTTCCCATACTTCCAGCGTGTAGATATGGAGAAGCAGATTGTAAAATTGAAAGGGTTATTTCCAAGACATGAGAATTTTGGTGTTGCGACAATTCACGATGTGGTTTCAAAATTTTCCGGTATCTCTCCTCTCGTTTTGCACGCGCGATGGTTACCGAGCAGTTACGTTGAGAATCTTGGCAACGGAACATTTGCCATACGTCCTCTGCCAATGGAAGCGCAGGTAAGCCCTGTGTATGGAATGCTGGCTGAAGATTTTACCGGCGATGGGCTTCCGGATTTTCTTCTTGCCGGAAATGATTTCGGTACCGAAGTCGGGATGGGTCGCTATGATGCAATGAATGGATTGCTCCTTGCAGGTGATGGAAAGGGCAATTTCAATCCTATGAAAATGCAGGAAAGTGGTATCTGTATCTCAGGTGACGCCAAAAGCCTTGTGTCGATCTCCATGTCCAATGGATCAATGGCCGTGGTTGCGGGTCAAAATAAAGACAGGCTCCTTGTCTTCCAGCATCGAGGACAACCTACTCTCAGTCAGAAATCCATTGCCCCGACGGATATAGCCGCTATCATCACACTCTCTGATGGACGCGTCTATCGCAAGGAATTTTTCTTTGGTCAGGGGTTTCTCTCGCAGCCGTCCAGGATCCTGTACGTTTTACCAGATGTAAAGAGCATCGAAGTCGTCAATTTCAGAGGAGAAAAGCGGATTCTGTAAACTCCTCCTGATAGATACAAACTTCTGGACATCCAGCAAATTCACTCGAGTTACTTAAATACCCGTACAAGTGGGTAAATTTTATACATTTGTCATAAGCCAAGCTTATCAATAAACACGAGAATGGAACTACGCCAACTAAAGTATTTTGCCATCGTAGCGGAAGAGTTGCATTTTGGAAATGCAGCGAAACGACTCTTTATCTCACAGCCGGCCCTGAGTCAGCAAATCCAGGTGATGGAGGACGATATCGGCATAGAACTCTTCACCAGATCATTGCGTACCAAACAACGGAGAGTCGAACTCACTGAAGCGGGGGCTGCGTTTCTGAAAGATGCGCGCAGGATCCTTAAACTCAGTGAAAGTGCAATCGAAAATGCCAGGCGGATCGGGAGACATATGGACGGAATCCGGCTTGGATTCTATTCGATGGCATTGCGGGAATGGATTGTGGAAATTTCGAGATTGATCACAGAGCGTTTTCCAGAGACAGAGATCAAGTTCACTGAATTACCTACTGTCGATGGTGTACAAAATGCGTTGTTGGATGAAACAATCGATATCGGCATCACGCTCTTGCCATTGAAAGATCCACGGTTGATCGCAAAGACATATAAGAAAGGCGCGCTTTCGGTAATCATGGCCCAAAATCATCGACTTGTAAAAGAAGAAGTGTTGCCACTGTCGAGTCTGAAAGACGAAAAGTGGGTGGTCATCAATAAGCCATTATATCCTTATTACCATTTCATCGAAGAGATTTGCCAGCAGGCGGGGTTTAGTCGTACAGCGAATATTGTTCAGGAAGTTTCATCACACGAGTTGTTGTGCAGCATGGTCAGCCTCGGAGTCGGTGTTGCATTCATGCCATCACTCTTCGATCTGAGTAATGAGCGCGGTGTTGTTCAAAAAAGAATCAGTGTTCTTGATACGCCACCCTTTACAGAAATTCTTGTTCACCATGCAATTGCCTGGAAAGCAGACAATATGTCTCCAGTTTTGCAGGCTCTGACCGGAATGATCCAGAATCACTAGGGATGATTGAATGATGAAATGTCAGCCAAGGGCTGATCGGCCTCTGGCCGGAGTAAATAGATGACTATTACTGATTTTCTGATTACCGACTGCTGGTTCCCTTGATCTACCGCTTACCGATCACCAACTCTCATGAAGCAGTCGAAGTGTGCACTTCGCACTTTATACTTACCAACTGCACCGCTAACCGATTACCGATTCTTAATCCCAGGTCTTGATCCTCCCCGCTCTTCTTCCAATCCTGTCTTACGCTGACGTGCACCTTTGACTTGTGTGTTTCCAAGCAGATATGTGAAGTTGAAGCGAATCCCTCGACTCGTCGCTCAGGATGACAAGGGATCGACTCCTCTCCGCCTAAGGCGGAACATCACTCAGGATGACAAAGGATCGACTTCAATCCGTTCGCCCAGGATGACACTGGATCGACTCCATACAATGTTCCTATTTTCACCTTCGTTTCTGCGACAATTGATAATTGATAATTGACAATCGAGAATTGAGAATCAACCCCATGCGCATCGCAATAGCACAACTAAACTATCACATCGGCAACTTCGAAGGCAACCTGGAGAAAATGCTGAAGGCAGTCCGTCAAGCTGAAGAAGCCGGGGCTGATCTGGTGTGTTTTGCAGAGTTGGCTGTCTGCGGATATTTCCCGCAGGATTTCCTCGAGTTCCGGGATTTTATTCTCTTGTGCAGAGAGTCTGTAGACAAACTTGCAGCAGTTTCACACAACATCGGTATCATCGTCGGCTCTCCGTCTATCAATCCGGTCCGTGAAGGCAAGGACTTATACAACAGTGTATATCTGCTGCACCATGGTGAAATCAAACACGTCCAACATAAGACACTCCTTCCGACATACGATGTGTTTGATGAATACCGATACTTTGAACCCGCATCTGAGTTTCGTGTGGCAGAATTCAAAGGCATACGTATTGCATTTTCTATCTGTGAAGACCTTTGGAATATTGGAAATGAAAATCCACTCTATACGATCTGTCCACTTGATGAGATGATGTCGCAGAAACCGGATCTCATCATCAATATTTCCGCTTCGCCATTCGATACTGACCAGCCTCGCGAGCGTATGATGGTGATCCGTGAAAATGTACATCGCTATCACTTGCCGTTGTTTTATATCAACAACATCGGAGCACAGACAGAAATATTATTTGACGGTGCATCGGTTGTCATGTCTCCTGATGGAAGCGTCTATGATGAGTTGCCATACTTCAAAGAAGAGTTTCGCATCTATGATCTTGATGATGTCATTAAAGGCGGATATGAACGCAGACAGCCTGAAGAGAAAATTCAACTCATTCATGATGCCATCATCATGGGTATCCGCGATTACTTTGGAAAGCTGAATTTGAAAAAAGCAATACTTGGCCTGTCCGGTGGTATTGATTCCGCAATGACTGCTGTGCTCGCAGTGCGTGCATTGGGTGCGGAGAATGTACGCGGTGTATTGATGCCATCAGAATACTCTTCAGAACATTCTGTCACAGACGCGATAGCCATTGCAAACAATCTTGGCATCCAGTATGACATCCTGCCAATCGCAGAACCTTATGACACCTTTCTGAAAACACTTGCGCCATTATTTGAAGGTATGGATTTCGATGTCACTGAAGAAAACATCCAGGCTCGTTGTCGTGCTATCCTGCTCATGGCAATTTCAAACAAACAGAAGTACATTCTTCTGAATACAACAAACAAAAGCGAGATGGCTGTCGGCTATGGCACATTATATGGTGATCTCTGCGGTGGCCTTTCTGTTCTCGGTGATGTGTACAAAACAGATGTCTATAAACTTGCAGCGCTGATCAACTCAGAAAAAGAAATCATTCCACAGAATAGCATCACCAAGCCACCTTCGGCAGAATTGAGACACAATCAAAAAGACAGTGATAGTCTGCCGGAATATCATATCCTCGATCCCATCCTCCATCATTATGTCGAGGAGCGGCTTGGTCCACAGGAGATCATTGCAAAAGGATATGATGAAGCCCTGGTCAGACGTATCCTGAGACTCGTCAATATCAATGAATTCAAACGGAAACAAACAGCACCGGTATTGCGCGTGTCAACGAAAGCATTCGGAATGGGAAGAAGGATGCCGATTGTAGCGAAGTATTTAAACTGATGTACGGGGTAAGGGGTACGAGCTACGGGGTAAGGGGTACGGGGGGGTACGGGGTACGAAGTCCGAGATACGAGTTAGGGGGTAACCTGGCAGGTTTAGCGATGGGCTGCGCGGTGATAACCTGCAAGGTTTAGCGCCGGAGGTCCGCGCATCATCAGAGCCAGTAGCCAGCAGCTAGAAGCCAACAGCTTACTTTGTCATTTTGAGCGAGTGTAAAAGCGTCGAAAAATTAATTTTCATTGAAAACATACGACTTCCTCATCATCGGCGCCGGCATCTTCGGCATTACTACGGCAATAGAACTCTCACGACGAAAGCATCGCGTGTGCGTGTTGAATCCCGATCAGATACCGCATCCACTCGCTGCGTCTACAGATATCAGTAAAGTTGTGCGCATGGAGTATGGCAGCGATGAAGAGTATATGGATATGGCGATCGATAGCATAGAAGGATGGCGTGCATGGAATGATGTGTTTGACCGGCCTCTGTTTCATGAGACAGGATACCTTGTTTTGTCACCTGACACCCTTGAACATGATCTTGACTCATATGCAGGTGCCAGCTATGTCAATCTCTTGAAACGCGGATACCAACCGCTTCGCCTGGATCGACAATTACTCGCAGCCATGTATCCGGCCTTCAATCCTGAAGTGTATCGCGACGGTTTTTATCACGATGTCGGCGGCTATGTAGAATCCGGTCGTGTGATCGAAGAACTCACAAGCTATGCACGCAGTATGGGAGTCGATGTCCATGAAGGACAGACGGCACAGGAATTGTTGATTGCAAATAGTACTATCTCAGGTGTGAAAACAATGGAAGGGATGCAGTATGATGCAGGTCATGTAGTCGTCTGTGCAGGAAACTTTACACCATATCTATTGCCAGAGTTACAACCGTTCATGCGCGTGACAGGTCATCCGGTATTTCATCTTCGACCTGAACTCACAGCACCATATACTCCACCGGATTTCACGGTATTCGCTGCAGACATCCAACATACAGGTTGGTATGGCTTCCCTTATCATCCTCTTGCACAGGTAGTAAAAGTTGCTAATCATGGTATAGGTACACAGATAAATCCTGAGAAAGATGAACGCATCGTCACAGCCGATCATGAAAGGCAGTTGCGTGACTTTTTGAAAATTTCAATTCCCCCACTTGCAGATGCGCCGCTGGTATATACGAGACTCTGTTGTTATACAGACACACTTGATGGACATTTCTGGATTGATCAGCATCCTGAAATCAAACATCTCACTGTTGCATCCGGAGGAAGCGGACATGCGTTTAAAATGGGACCTGTGCTTGGTGAAATGATCGCTGATACTGCAGAGGGCACAAGACATAAATGGTCAGTGAGATATGGGTGGAGAGAACTGAGTGATGAGACGACTCCGGAGGAAGAGGCAAGGTATCATGGATGAAAAAGGCGGAGGTGGAGGCGGAGGCGAAGGAAATCCAGAAAGCGAGAATTCCTCGGCTGCGCTCGGAATGAACAAAAAGCAGAAAGCGAGAATGTGAGAAGAAAATGGAGCAAAGAGACATCCCGATAGACCCGACGAAGGAGGAGCGTCTTCGGGACTCAAGTGCAAGCGCAAGTTCAATGTTTCATGTTTCATGTTCAATGTGCCACTTACTCCCTTACTCAGCCACTTACCCGCTACTTAGAAACAACTTAGCAGCAACCCTTGCGCCACCGCTGACGCCGTCGGCCATAGGTACTGTCTTAATTTCCAAGAAAAATCTTTCAAATTTTTAATTTCACAGTTCAAAGGAAGACAACTGTCTATCCAGGGTAGCCTCAGGTGTAATGCTTGGGGCTACAGTTTTAAAAGACTTTCTTAGACTTATATCTACATCCCTCTATGTACTTTGAGTTTTTAAAGGCATAGGCGATCAAAATATCTTGTTTGGAAAAAGGTAGGCGCCAATTTTCATGGCTGCCCTACCTTTTGATCATTTCGACCGGACAGAGGTTATTCCTGGTGAGTTGCTCTCCAGCAGAGCTC
>JANNQA010000112.1:0-20524 GCA_031400515.1 Bacteroidota bacterium | reverse complement strand
AAGAAAGACCGTGTGGATGATGCATTGAATGCTACGCGCGCTGCTATAGAAGAAGGTATCGTCGCCGGTGGTGGTGTTGCTCTTGTCCGTGCAATTGAATCTTTGGAAAAATTCAAAGGCATCAATGAAGATGAGAACATTGGCATTGCGATCGTGCGCAAAGCTCTTGAATCTCCATTACGGACTATCGCAGAGAACGCAGGTGTAGAAGGTTCGGTCATTTTACAGCAGGTAAAAAAGAGCAAAGGAGCAATGGGCTACAATGCCCAAACCGATACGTTCGAAGACCTGAAGAAAGCTGGCGTCATCGATCCTACTAAAGTGACAAGGATCGCATTGGAAAATGCTGCTTCAATTGCAGGATTGATTCTGACTACAGAATGTGTGATCAGTGATAAGCCTGAAGACAAGGCAGATGGTCACTCACACGGCGGTGGAATGCCTGGCGGAGGTATGATGTAATCCTGATAAAGAATCGCAAACTAAAAAGCCCGTCACTGATCAAGTGGCGGGCTTTTTTACTTGTGGGCTGTGGCTACCTCTTAAAAAGTTTAAATGTTGAATCTACTCCGAAAAGTGCTTTACTACCCCCGTCCGGCGCCAAAGGCCTTTGGCCGGCGGTGCCTGACCCCCTGGCGCCTCCGCAGAGTAGCTTCGGCGCTCGCGGAAAGGTGGAACCGCCGCCCGCGCAATACATTGAAATTCAATGCGCGTGGACTTCCCCTTCAGGGGATAGAGGGGTGCGAGAGGGCAAAAGATGACTTTTCCGAGTAGACTCAATGTTTAGTGTTTAAATGTTTATGGGTGACCAGGTTTAATAACTTTGAACATCGAACCTTGAACATTCCTTGTATGTCATACAAACTGCCGGAACATAGTGAACTGCACGAACAACGAGAGCCGCTCGATCTGGAGTCACGGCGAGATCACCTTTTGCGCTGTCCCTCATGTGATCATTTCATCAAGGCCGATGATATTAATATCAAAAAGCTGATTGCCAAATGCGCGGACTGCGCGCACATATTCAGTTTTGAGAGCACGACACTGGGACTAGCCGGTTATAGCAGACCAGATATGTTGATTCCAAGTGGGCTCGAAGTATTAAAGCTTCAGGATGAGTTGGACATTCAGGTGAACTGGTTTCGCAACATCGCCAGATCATCGCTGACATTTACGTTGATTTTTACCTTGATCTGGAATCTGGTATTACTTCCATTTGTGATCATGGCAATTGTCACGGGAGCATACCAAATGTTGCTGTTTACTTCTGCTCATGTGGCCGTCGGTATTGGCATGTTACTTCGGATGCTCGCAATATTTACAAATACCACTCATGTGAATGTGTCACGGAGGTTTCTGGAAATCAAAACAACTCCACTGCCTTCACTGGTCCGACGAAATAGAAAAGTACCAGTAGAAGCGATCCAGCAACTTTATGTGACAAGGTATGTGGAGAGTCGTACGAACGGAAGTCCTAACTATGCCTTTGCCTTATATGCAATTCTGAAAGACGGACAGAAACTACAGCTTGTAAAAGGAATGAATGAAGCGACTCAGAAGTACCTCGAATATGAGATAGAGAGTTTCCTGGGCATCAAAGATGGGCGGGTAGAAGGAGCAATTTAAAGGGAGGCCTAGTTTTGATGGTACAGGCACAAAAAAAAAGAGCAGGTCGTTCCGTACGAGAGCGACCTGCTACAAATTATAATCCCATGAACATATCCAAAACTGTGGGGACATCTTCTTTGGGTATCCTGCCAGGAAGAGAGTCGCGCCGTTTGCGCAACTCTCTTTCGACAGAATTATAATCCCATGAACATATCCAAAAACTCAAGTTTGCGTGACACCCCTCAGTTCAAGGTTTCTGTTTGAAGAGAGTCACGCCATTGCGCAACTCTCTCTCGACAGAATTATAATCCCATGAACATATCCAAAACTTCAATTTGAGAGGCATCGAGGTGCTCCGGGAATCTGTTTGAAGAGAGTCGCGCCATTGCGCAACTCTCTTTCGACAGAATTATAATCCCATGAACATATCTCTAGCTGAACTTCGTGGCTATCTTTCTCCTCCTTTCCGTCTCTCTCTGTCCTGATTCAATAACCACAATACAATAATCCGGACTTCCTCTTCCCTGGGCAACTACAAAATCGAGGTTTTGTTACATATTAAATTTTGTAATGTGATATGTGCAGACATCTAAAAGACTGATTTTAAGCACTATTAGATAATTCATACTCCGTAGTGCCAATAAAAAAGTGAATAAAATGATTCTGAAACTACTTAGAAGGGGCTGCTGTGATCGGGATTCTGTAGGAAAGTTGTGTCCACAAGAGTCTCAAGAAAGGCCAAAAGATCTTGTTTTTGCGCAGCCGTAAGCCCAAGAGGTCTTATTAGAGGGTCTGTATTCTTTTGCCGATGTCCGCCAGAATTATAATGATCAAGCACCGCATCGAGTGTAGTAAAGCGCCCATCATGCATAAATGGTCCTGAGAATTGGATATTCCGCAGGGTCGGGATCTTAAACTTCCCATTATCGAGACTGTCGCCGGTCACCTCTCCCCTTCCTTTGTCTGGAAACGCATCCAGTCTGCTCACATCCTCGATCCCATTGTTACGGAACTCATTGATTGTAAACAAGGGAGGGGCATGGCAATGGTTACATTCTGCATCCGGAAGATCATTATTGACATCAAAAAACATCTCCATCCCATTGAATTCGTTGTCATCCAGGAAAATTTCACCCCTCATGAACCTATCATATTTTGAATTCCCGGAAGAAATCAGCGTTCTCTCAAATTGCGCTATTGCCTTTACTGCAAGTTCACGTGTGATATCCGATTTATGGTCTATGCCAAATGCCTTTCGAAAATCCGCCGGATACTCCGGATGTCTCCTGAATTTTGCCTCCACGTTCGGCCAACTCTCATGAAGTTCAACCGGATCCTCCACTGGCAACAATGCCTGATCCTCCAAGGTCTCAGATCTGCCATCCCAGAACAATCCGGTGTAGTGAAAAGCCACGTTCAACAAACTCATCGCACTCCGCCTGCCAATACTACCGTCTATCCCTGTACTCAGGGCAAGATTATCTGTAAAATTTCCTTGTTGCAAATGGCATGAAACACAACTCATGGTGCTATCTGCCGACAGGATCGGATCGAAAAAAAGTTTGCGACCCAACCAGACTCCTTCTACGGTGAGCGGATTATCCGATGGTATCTCCAATAGTGGAAAGCCTGCCGGAGGTTCGAGTATATATGGCGTAGGTGAATATGGGATATCCGAAAGGTCACCGGGATCGATCATCGGATCATCCTTGCAGCATGCCACAGCAACTAGTAGGATCGCAACTCCGATAAACCTCATTTACTTAAATCTATTCCAAAATAAAGGTCAAAGACGCCACTACATTATTCAAGATAGCCTGTACATACTCAAGATCCCCGGGATTATGATTTTGGGGATTAGCCTGAATATCCAGCGGTGCACCGGGAATGCCCAGCAACTTCTGATGGTCAAGATTGAATGTGATACGCGCTGAACCTCCATCAGAAATGGAAATCGGCGTGTTGATCCTTAATTCCTGATACAAATCATCAGTTCCTGAATGATAGGCAAATCCAAGATCCGGATTGTCAACGCCATCTACCAACGTATCCATATTCCCTTCTGTTTTTGAAAAAATGTAACTGGTCCAGGGTGTCCAATATCTACCCGCACTAGACAAAGGAGACGATGAAAGGTAATCCGAAGGTTTTGTCGCATTAATATCCGAAGCAACACCAAATCCGAACTCCAGATCTGAATACGTCCCGGCCGGGATTTTGTCAAACGTCAGAACCACTCCCCCTTCAGCAGCCGATGCTGTTGTAAAACTCAGGTCAATAAGTTCAATTTCACTCAGAGGGTATGCATTGCCAGATCCGTCAATGAGATTCAGATCAGAAATGAAAAACTCTGAACGCGAAAACTGTAAACGCTGTCCATTGATATAGCCAACAGTTTCAAACATGACAAGTGGGTCGGCAGCAAAGCTTCCGGTAAAGACGACTCTCAGTGCACCTTCTTCATCTTTTTTACATCCCGCCAGCAGAAACATTGCCAGAACAGGAATACAAAGTGTCCAGAATTTTGATTTCATCACTATAGAGTTAGTTCCTACCTAAAACGATATAGTCTTGATCTTGTTTTGGGCTAATCATCGCAGTCATTCTAAACGAATAGATTCGCTGATACGTACAGCCAATTCATTCGCAATAGCATCTTTAGGCTGATTGAGATTTACAGGGTCGAAAATCTGATGAAAGTCAATGGCCATATAGAGAGTGTCCTTCTTTCCCTGTGTAAATGTCCGTGCTACGTCAAATTGCAATTCTTCTGATATTCCATACGCATAGAAAGTATCTCGTGCCGCATTGATGCTATCCCGACTCACAATAAATCTTCCCAGTGCAAAGTCTCCTTTGATTGTATCGTATGCTGTGCGGATCCCTGTGAGAATGTGATTCAGGGGTAATGATTCCAGACACATCGGAGTATATGCGTCTGGGACACCAACCGACACACGGAACTGGTTCATCAGTCCGGATCCACGGAAGGCCCCAATGACATAGTTAAACGTAGATCTATCGGCAAAAAGAAAATCGTCTGCCACTTCTGACTCACTGCCTGAAGCACATGATCCAGCTTTGATAGTGACGCGGTCATCAACTACCAAATCCTCACCAGCGCGATTCTTAACGACAAATCCTGAGAACAAAATCTGCACACCATGGATCGCGTAGTCCATTCCTGATGCATTGCGATACAGATAATTCGTCCTGAGCGATGAATCCGCCCATTGATAAAGGACATTTAATACGAGATTGGGATAAACACAAAGGGAAACATCGTTACGTTCTGCTTCGAAGTCAAAATTCTCTGCCTCAATATCAAGACAACCAGGCTCAGGCACATTGCATGCCGAATAGATAGCACAAGTGATAAAGAGCAATGAAAGCCTCAGACTATTTCGCCTTTTGTTCCTTTTCATACTCTGTGACGAGCTTACGAATGATTTGTTTTACCTGGAATGAGAATTCCTTGTTCAGCATCCAATGATAATACTGCTTGTCTTCAGCGAGAACTTTGGCGACGGGAAGCCCCCGATGAATTCCAAAGTTGAAGACAATTTCTCCATTGATATCATACTTCAGCTTTTGTGTTGCATCCACCAGACGTAAGTCGTTTGTAAACTCATGTAAAGCGGCTACATTATTCTTTACAGGATTCGTAAGGAGCTCACCATCTTCTGTCGTGACATCTTTGTCTCTGTACATTTCCAGCTGACCATCAAGCACAGCAATAGTTGCTTTCACATCCATCATTGCGTCGTGCGCATCGCTGATGTCTTCATGACAATAGTAACGATAAGCAGCACTGAGTGTCCGCGGTTCCATCTTGTAAAAAATCCGTTGTACATCAATGAGCCGGCGATTGTCAAGGTTTAATTCAAATCCATAACGAGCGAGTTCCTCCATGAGTATAGGAATATCAAACTGATTGGAATGAAAACCTGCAAAGTCAGCCTCACCAATGAACGTAAAGATTTCCGCAGCAAGTTGTTTAAAGGTTGGCTTATTGGCTACATCCGAAGGCTTGATCCCATGCACATTCATCGCCTCTTCGGAAATCGGAATACCAGGATTGATAAGCCAGTTACGCTCTATCGGACCTGAGTTATCCGCAGAAAATTTGATCATCGCAAGTTGGATGATTCTATCTCTGATGACATGAAGGCCGGTAGCCTCTATATCGATGAAGATGATATCGTTGTCAAGCTGAAGTTTCATTCGGTAAGCAGGTCTTTTGTGAGATTGTCGCTCACAAATGTCGCGATATTGCCGCTGACATCCCGGTAAATGAAGTACGCCTTCGCAGCAGGGACTTTTCTAATCAGTCCAATGGCCTCATCAACACCCAATGCCATACATGCTGTAGCTAATGCATCTGCTGTCATACATCGCGGATGCACAACAGTAGCACTCAGGAGGCTATTCTCTTCCGGGTAACCTGTCTTAGGATTTATTGTATGCCACACTTTGCGTCCTTCAAGCATATAGAAGTTGCGGTAGTTACCAGATGTGGCCATAGATGCGTCATGGAGTCGAATTCTAGCACCAATTTCTTTAAGGTCAGATCCTTCCTCCGGCACGTTGATACCCACGATCCAGTCATCACCACGCGGACTCTTGCCTGCGACCCTCACTTCTCCGGTGATTTCTACAAAAAGATCGTGCACCCCTTTACTAGTTAGAAGTTCAAATACTTTGTCGGAACCATAACCCTGGGCCAGAGCACTAAAATCGAGGCCAATGCCTTTTCTTGCTGCTTTAATATGAATTGTGTCAGAGCCGCTTCTCACATCTAATTGCTGTAGTCCAATGTACATGAGAAGGCTGTCGATTTCGCTGCTATCTGGTATCTCAGACTGATGACCATCTTTACCAAACCCCCAGATTTCTACCAAAGGACCCACAGTAGGATCAAAATATCCATCAGACAATTTAAACACATCGTAGGCTTCTTCAAGATTTGCAAAGAAGTGTTTGTGCAAGTTATTTTTCACTTCACCATTCTCCGCAAGTGGCATCACAAGGTATCCTGAGGCGTTGAACGACGAGATCACAGAAGTCGGAATATATGTGGAGACCGCATCATTGATCTCCTTCAATAAGTCGTCTATATCCTTTTGATAATTTTCGTTACCGAAATACTGAATATGATATGTTGAACCCATCGTTTCTCCTTCCACAGCAAACCATTGGGGTTCTATAGTCTTGCAAGAGGCAATAACTATGCAGACAAGCGATATCATAAAGAGTCTGACTAAAGAGGAGCTATACATGTTTACCATGGTTTCTTCCGGTACGTGTCAAAAGAATACCTCCCTGCGCCAAAAGCGAGAATAGTCAGAAATCCTGCCAGATAGAGCAATGGTAGTTCCATATCGCTGAAAGGGTCTTTCAGGTGCACAACAAAAACAATCACGCACATTGTAATGATCAAGGGAATAGTCGATAACCGGGTAAACAAACCCAGGATAATCAGGATCGCGCAAACGCCTTCAGCAAAAGCAGCCAGGTATAATGACAACTCCGGACCAATTCCAATCGGATCACCGAATTTAATTTCATCTCCACTCAACGCGCGTTTCATTTTCCTGAGCCCGTGTGCACCGAGCATGGCCCCGCCAAAGACAAGTCTGAGCAGAAGAAGCATTAAATCCTGAAACAGAGATCTTGGTTCCATCTGAGTGATTGCTATTTATAAATCCCTTCTTTGGCAGCTTGTTCCGGGAGTCCATGAAGCTGCACAGGGTGAGGCTTCCGTCTAAGTCGCATGTTCAAAAACTCTACACCCAAAGAGAAGGCAATAGCAAAATACAAGTACCCTTTGGGTACAGTACCAATTTCGGCACCTGCGATGACAACGTTTCCAAGATGCGCACCCTCAACGATCAGCATAAATCCGATCAGAATAAGAAATGCGAGAGCAAGCATCTGAATGGTGGGGTGTTCGTTCACAAACTTCGATATTGGCGCAGCAAACAACATCATAATGGCGATAGAAAGCACAACAGCCACGATCATGATAAATAAGCTATTCGACAAACCAACTGCAGTAAGGATTGAATCAAATGAAAATACCATATCGATCAGGACAATCTGAATAATGACCCCTTGCAACGTGATTTTGCCTTTTTTAGGAATTCCAGCCTCCGGAACATGGCCATTGCCTTCCAGCTTAAGGTGAATTTCAGAGGTTGCTTTATAGATCAAAAAGATTCCACCAGCAATCAGAATGAGACTTTGACCTGTCAATGCACCACTCAAGACCCCTGATTCAAACTGCCACAACGGCGCCTGCATTGCAATCAGATACGAAATGCCAAACAATAGCAAAATCCGGAATACCATAGCCAGCAAGAGTCCTATTCTCCGTGCTTTTGCCTGATCTTCCTTCTTCAGCTTGTTTGCTGCGATTGAAATAAAAATGATGTTGTCTATTCCGAGAACCACCTCCAGAAAGGTCAAGGTGAGTAAGCTAATCCAGGTCTCCGGGCTGGTGAAGTCCGGCAGCGACAAAAGTAGAATCCCCATGTGCATGTTTATTTGATGGGTGCAATGTTAAGAAAGAACGTGAGAATGCTTGCCCGAACACGCAGTGGGCGGGTGAGAATGCTCGCTGGAACAGATGGTGAGAAGGCTTGCCCGAATCCGACTTAGTCGGAGGCGGGTGAGAAAAATCTAAATCCAAAAACAAGTGCAAGTGCAAGTGCAATCACAAACACAAGAAATCAGAAGAAAAGAAACTTCTTTTGAATTTGCACTTGTGTTTGAACTTGTGCTTGCGCTTGTGTTCGCCTTTTACTGCCTATCGCGGATAAATCGAAAGGCTCCTTGTCCTGAATTCTGACCGAAGCCTTTGATGGAGTATAGGAAACTCAGCATCACATAGCGACCAATAGAATTGGCTCTGACTTCCTCCAGATAGTTTGCGGTACTGGTGCGGCTCAAGCCCTTATTTTCATCCAGCAAATCGAACACAGAGAGTTTTATCTGTCCACGCTTTCCTTCCATCACATATTTAGAAAGCGAAGCCTTCCAGATTGGCAAAGCCTGATTCTCCTCAAACTGATCACCTGTGTACAACCTGTAATCCATCGAAGTAGTGATACTCCATGTTTTGAGGAAGTTGAGCGTGAGATCACCAAAGTAGTGGTGTGTGAAGAAGTCCTGATTTTGTTGTGTATTCTCAGAATACTTTGTTGTACTTTGGGTCAGGTTGCTTCCAACCGTATATTCGACAACATCGGAGTTTTGATTTTGAAACTGAACTCCAAATGTGCGTGTCCATCTATCCAGGTCATTGTTGATACCATTTATTGGAATTAGACTCCGCGTATACGAAACGTTTGCATTCAGCTGGATTCTGCTCTTGATAAATTTTAATGGTGTGCCGAAAGATGCATAACCTGTGAGCTGATAATCATTGTCAATATTGACTGGAGTCGTTGTCTCTACAAATTGTTGGTCTATCGAAGTTGCATTCACAATTTTGTTTTTCGTCAATGTACCATTGATCATGGCAAATATGCTGGTGAATGAAAACTGGCTGAAGGAATGAAAATGTAAACCTGCACGATGCGCATACTCTGCCTGCAAATCGGGATTACCCACATAGATGTTGAGAGGGTTACTGTTGTCGAGTACAGGTGACAATTGCGAGATAGAAGGAACGCTAATGCTCGTCCGATAGTCCAGACGCATACTCCGTGCGGTACCAAATTCATAGCGCCATCTAAGATTGGGTAGAAGGTTTTGAAGCTCTTTACGGATAGGAGTTTCACTATCATTGACAAAACCATCGAGACCCGTATCCTGGTATTCAAGGCCGGCACTGAGGCTCGTCTTTTCTGTATTAAGTCGCCAGGTAGCACCCGCGCGATGGATATCCAATTCACGTTGAAACCGCGTACTGAGAAATGGGTTAGGTACGGTATTACCCATTGAGTCTATGTCTCTTGCATCACGGAATGACGTCTCATCATCATTCTCATATTCGTAGTTGAATTCCAGAAATTGATTTTTCGCAATCGGTTCAGTAAATGAGATCTCTCCACCCCACTGCATATTATCGGCGACCGTTGTCTGAAGTTGATCCAACAATTCCGTATCACCCGTTGTGAGGTATTCATTGAGCGCCATGAGACGTGAGTCACCATCATCATCACGTGAGTCGATAGAAAGATTCGTGGTAAACGAACGGCCCTTTTTGCCCAGACGCTTGCGATAATACAGATCTCCGGAAAAACTGATGCGATCTGAATTTTCGACGTTGGACACATCGCCGGTATTCTCCAACATCTGATCTGAATCAAATGTCTCTTGCAATTCAACACTCTCTCCTTCTCCACTGCTTATTACGCCATTACTTCTCAATTCTAGGTTCTGTGTTGAATCAATTTCATATTCGGCGCGCAGATTAATACGGTGACCCTGATTCTTTGTGGATTGTTCACTTTCCTCATAAGTGTCATAGGTATCTTCATTCAGAAATCCATGACGGAATGTATTCTGCAAGAGATCGTTGTTCACGCCATTGTAGAAATAACTGGATCTGAAATCCAATTTCTTTCCGATTTCAAAATTGTAGTTGACCCCACCTGCAAATGTCTTTGTCAAACCATTCCCCATACCCTGACTGATAGGCACATCTCCATCGCGCATTGTGATTTGCATCGTACCTCCACGACCTCCACCTCCCATCCCGCGCATACCACCAGAAAAATTCATTGACTCTTCGAATGTAAACCCGCGCTCATTGACATTATTGAGCAAGCCCAGCACAGAAAGCTGACTCTTCTTTGTGAATTTATTGATGTTTGTCTTCACCATATGCCGTGAGTCACTTCCATATCCTGCTTCAGCAGTGCCAAACATGCCTGTCTTAAAATCCTCTCTCAATTCAAGGTTGATTGTCTTTTCGCGGTCACCATCATCAACACCACTGAACTCTGCCATTTCCGACATTTTATCATAGACTTTCACTTTCTTCACGGCCTTTGCCGGTAGATTTTTAGTTGCCATCTGGGGATCTGTTCCAAAGAACTCTTTGCCATCAACAAGGACATTCTGTACATCCTCGCCCTGAGCTTTGATACTTCCATCTGCTCCGATTTCTACACCGGGGAGCTTTTTGAGCAAATCTTCAACGACAGCATTGGGTTGTGTCTGGAATGCCTCAGCATTATATTCTATTGTATCCTTTTTTATTTGAATCGGGACATGGTCTGCTGTCACTTCCACTTCAGACAACATTTCACTGGCAGGAGAGAGCACGATCACTCCTAAATTCACCAACGGCTCCTCACCAATCTTCAGTGGTCTCGTGTCTGTACCAAATCCCACATAACTGATCTTGAGCAGGTAAGCGCCGGAAGAAACATTTTTGAGTAGAAATCCACCATCAGCGCCAGTTGCACCAAAACTTGTCAATACAGAATCCTTCGCAGCAAGAAGCATGACGGTGCCCCCCGTAAGAGATCCGCCGGTCGCATCCTGGATAATACCCGATACATCCGCTTTGCGCACTGTTTGTGCCAATACAAGAGTTGTCGAACAACAAAGCAGGCAAAGAGAGAAAATGTAGTGTTTCATAAGTTTTATAGTCAGTAATCGGTAATCGGTCAATTCTGACGAATGATCATTTGAGGCCCACCTCCATGTGTTGCTTCCATTTCCTTCATCTTCTCTCTCATGATCTCTCGGAATTCTTCCTGAGTCACTTCTTTACCTTTCGTTGGTTCCTGAAGTAATTCTGCATCTACGGCTTCATCTACTACTTCGATCGCTGTGATGGTGCGTTCACCACCATTGATATCAACCTGCATGATCATACCTGGGAGACCACCGTATTCGTCGGGACCATTTGAAACAGGGATTTGTGGAGTAAACCAAACGACATAACTATGCGTGGAGTCCTGATACGTGGCCTGCATGCAAGCATAGTCCATGATTTTTTTCTGACCATCTGCGATCTTCCATGCAAAAGGAGCAGCTTTGCCTTTGATCAAAAACATCTTTGTCATGAACTCACGCTCATCGACCATTTTATCTTCAGTGAGATTCTTATACACCTCACGATGTGGAGCATTCATTCTCATCCGGAATTGGGCATTGCCTTGTGTGCCGGTGATTTCTTCTTCTTCCTGCTTTCTTTCCTTATACTTTGATGCTTCCTCTGTATAGTACAATTCGAACTTAGCAGTACGGAACTGCGGGATCATATCCTTCATCTCTGCGCGATCGGGCGGGAGTCTCCGATGAACATCCATTTTATCTTCATAGACGATCTTGCCTTGTATCTGTGCAAACATGGATACCATAAGCACAATCTGCATTATCAACGAAACAATGTATTTCATCTTATTCATTTTTTTTATCTGTGCAAAATTAGAAGACCTGAGGTTAAGGAAAGTGAGGAAATAGTTAAAAATGGTTAATGGCAGGCGAATCGCCCATGTGAAAGCCCTAATTTTGACCTATTATATGTTCAGACGCAACCAAATATCGTGGCCGTTGATACTGATGATGGGCAGTTTATGCCTGCTGGCTGCATTCGAGTTCTTTTGGCTCAGGAGTGAATATCAGGATGAACAGGAATTGCTTCAGGAACAACAGTCATATCGCTTTCATTCTGCCATTCGTGAACTTGAGGACTCCTTATTCCAGGTCTCAGTCTGGACGCCTTATCAGTTGAACAAGGACAGTTTTGAATGCCAGCTTCCGCGCATTCATTTTGCACATCGGGAAGATGCCTCGGATTCATCCAGGTTTCTTACGGTGATACGCAGTTTTGATGCAGGTCCTCCAGACTCCATTCGCTTTCATACAAGAAGAACGAGGAGAGGATCAATGATGCTGGGTGCTTTATCGGGTCAGTTCAAAACTGAGGGCGATAGTCTGCATGTGACGATTTCTCTTCCCGATATCCTTTCAGACAAATTGACTTCAATGCCACCCGATCACTCTGATCTTAGTTTTCGTTTGATTCATTGGGAAGACAATAGTCAACCGGATAGTACAGGATTGGTGAGTAAGTCCTACTTCGACCTGAACTCCGGCGTTCATTATGCAATTGTCTATCCTCAGTTCAAAGGATACCTGATTCATCGCATTCTGCCACAAATACTCTTCGCCATTGTTCTCTTTGCATGTATTGCCGGCGCATTTTGGGTAATCTCAAGAAGTCTCAACAGACAACGCAGACTTGCAGAGATGCGGAGCAATCTGATTTCAAACATTACACATGAATTGAAAACACCGATCTCAACTGTACATGTTGCGCTCGAAGCATTGCAGAGTTTCAATGCAGACCATGACAAGGCAAAGCGACAAGAATATCTGGGTATCGCGCAAAGTGAAATACAAAGACTCGCTCTCCTCGTAGACAAAGTCCTGAAGACATCGGGTCTCAGTAATCAGGATGCGAAACTCAAAATTGAAAAATTCGATTTGTATGAGCTCGTGAAGCAAGTATTAGACACTTTGAAATTTCAGTTTGGCAAAATGTCGGCGAAAGTGAATATGTATACGGCCGGTGAAGACTTTGTGATCGAAGCAGATAAACTGCATCTTACCGGATTGGTGCACAACCTCGTGGATAATGCGCTAAAGTACGGAGGTCAACATCCAAATGTCGATTTGAATCTTACCCAACAGAATGGCAAAATCACGATTACTGTAACAGACCACGGTATAGGTATACCAGAGGAATATCAGGAAAAGATCTTTGATAAATTCTTCCGGGTGCCTTCAGGTGATACTCACAACATCAAAGGTCATGGCCTTGGTTTGAGTTACGTCGCACAGGTTGTCCGTGAGCACGGAGGAACGATCGCCGTAAAAAGTGAGGCCGGGCAAGGCTCTACATTTACAGTGACATTACCACGACAGCATGCAAATTAATATACCCGCTGATGCAACTGATAGAAGTCAGTTCTCTGTATTCTGGTGTTTGTTTCGTCTGCATAGCTTTACAGGCAATACTGAAGATAAACAGGCAATATCATGACAACAAGACTTTTCTATCTGATCACTTTCCTTGGTTTTTCCACTCATGCACTCTGCCAGTTGCAATCCGTGGATATTGGTGATGCCGTCATCCACTATATTGATAAGGGATCTGGCGAACCCGTCGTCTATATCCATGGTGGATTTGAAGACTACAGAACCTTTGAACCGCAGTTAGAGGCTTTTTCTAAAAATTATCGCGCCATTACGTATAGCAGACGGTATAATTATCCTAATGCGAATGCTAAGGAATTAAGAAACTACTCTGCGGAGACAGAAGCGGATGATCTGGCAGAAATGATCAAAAAACTACGTCTTGAGCCAGTCCACCTGATCGGGCATTCGTTCGGAGGATTGACTGCTCTCGTGTTCGCAACAAAGTACCCAGCATCTGTACGTAGTCTCACATTATCAGAACCTGCGGTATTGAGTTGGTTACCTGATGTACCAGGTGGTCAGGCTGAATTTGATCGGTTCTATAATGAATTGGCAACCCCTTGTAAACTTGCGTTTGAACAACGGGATACGGCCAAAGTGTTGACACACACTTTCAATTATTTCTATGGAAGTGATATTTCTGCAGAGTTGACACCTGAGATCAGGGCCGTGTTGATGAACAATTTACCAGAGTGGCGTGCAATTTTTGTTTCACCTAATGCATTTACTCAAGTTGAAAGGGAAGAAGCGAAGTCACTTAAAGTGCCTGTGTCAATCCTCACTGGCGGACAAACAATATCCGTGCTGAAACTGACCAACGAGGAATTGCTACGTGTCTTCCCTGATGCAACGCATTTTCACTTGCCCGAAGGAACCCATGATTTTTGGTTTACGCATCCGCAAATTCTGGGCGATGCGGTTTTAGAGTTTATCAATGATCATTGAACCTAAAGGAGTGGGATATTATCCGTGATAATTATTAAGGTAATATGCAAACTAAGATCCTGTATGTCGAAGACGAGATCTTCCTCGGGAAGATTGTTGCCGAAAGTCTCGAGAGTCGCGGCTACAATGTAAACTGGATACAGGATGGAGCGAAAGTGCAATTGTCTCTTGATAAATTTCTACCGGATATCTGTATTCTTGATGTGATGCTTCCCAATGTGAATGGTTTCGACATCGGTGTGCAACTCCGAAAAGCGCATCCCAAATTGGCTATTATCTTCCTCACTGCCAAAGATCAGACTGAAGATGTCCTGAAAGGATTTACCTCTGGTGGTAATGACTATATCCGTAAGCCATTTAGTATCGAAGAACTTATCGTCCGTGTCGAGAATCTCTTGTCAGTGATGAAGAAAAACAGCACAGGCAATGAGTCGATCAGGGTAGGCGAGTTTGTGTTCTCTCCTTTGAGTATGGAACTCACCTCCAATGGCACCACGATACGATTGTCACATCGCGAATCTGAGCTCATGAAGGTCCTCTTGCGATTTCAGAATCTACCTGTCGAGAGAAAGCAGATACTCAAGGAAATCTGGGGAGATGATTCATTTTTCAACTCCCGCAATCTCGATGTCTACATTACAAGGCTCCGGAAATATTTACGTGATGACCCGACACTCGAGATCATTACATTGAAAGGGGTTGGGTATCAGTTTATGGTTAAGAACTAAGGACTCACCCCCTTTGTCCCCCTCTCTGTTGTGGCAGAGAGGAGGATTTTATATTACTGGGCGCGTTGTGATAATGCTTCATGTTTGAAATTCTCTATCGACTTACTTATTTAATTAATAAAAAATCAACTTATGATGAGGCAGGTGAGTATACTTTTAAAGTAGGGTTGCCAGGGAAGAGTGGGATTGGTGGAGGTATTGTAGCCATTCATCCGGGTAATTATGCAGTTGCGGTTTGGAGTCCGTGATTAAATAAGAAGGGGAATTCTGTGAAGGGAATGGAATTTTTAGAGCGATTGACCACGAAGACGGGCTTGTCGATTTTTTGACTTTAGATTTTCCCGGGATTACAATTCTAATCTCAATCTTTTTTCGCGGGATTAAAAAGATTTGTCTGCGGAATTTATTTCGGCGAAAGAATTTTACTTTTTTTATCTTGGATCGAATAACTTCAACCCTACCAACTATGTTGAATATAACCGGGGTTTGGGCCGCATTATCCCTTATCCTGGGACTTTCAGGCTCACCCAATTATTTAAGCAGTATTCCGGCCGAATGTAAAGCCGGGGAAGAATTTCAAAATCCTTCATCTCCGCCTGTAGATACTCTCGTCAACTATTGCGCTCTGCTGAGAGCTGCCTTTTTTTACGGAGATAAATCCACTTACAAAAATGCATTGCTCGTTGATAATGATGTAAAATATTTCAACGAGTTATGGAGCCAGGTTTTCAATGTTGATGCATACCGGGTAGGAATTACATATACAGAATTTTACTCCGTACATCGTTTCGCAGAAGGGAATAAATTGCCTTTCCCTCCTTCCGGAAATTATAATTCGAATAATCCTGACCCCTATCTCGTATTTCATATCGCTAAAGAAATAGGAAAAATATCAAGTAAGCCTTATGAACAATGTCATGAATGTGTAGTAGAAAGTATTGGCAAGATCAATGAATGGCTGAAAGGCACCACCTTGCATAAACAAGTCTCCGGTTACTGGTATGGCCCGGGCACATTAAAAAAAATCACTTCTATTCAGGATGTTAATGATTTGGCCCTGGTGCTGCGCTGCATGGCTATCGATGATCGTCTAGATCCCCGGAAAGAGTCATTTTTTGATACTGCCCTTCCACCCGTCGTCAAATGTCCGGATACCACCATCATTAAATGTAAGGACGAAATGAAACCTGACGTATGGGTTGGCTACAGGCATTGTGATGTCGGAGGTAAAGTGGATACCATAGGCCCTCTTCTTGTACAAGGAATCGATAACTGTCCGGGAACCATATATAGTTACAAATTCGTAGTAAAGGATTTTTGTTTTAAAAAAGATAGTGCGTACCAGTTTTTTAAAATAAAAAATGATCCGCCATCCATTGCGTGTCCCTATGATACGATGGTATATTGTATCGATGACCTCGTCATTCATGACGATCTGCTGACAACCTCCAGTTGTAGCCTGGGTGTCACGATAACTAACTATGGGCCTTTATTATTAAACGACCTTCCTGATTGTCCGTATTCGGTATACGAAATGCAATACACTGTAAAAGACACTTGTGGAAGAGCGGAATCTTGCGTACAGAAGATCACCATTCAAAATGATCCCCCGACTATACATTGTCCACCAGACCGTAAGGTTGAATGTTTCGAGGATATTAAAGAGGAAGGAGGTGAGTTTACCACATCCTGTGAGGTACCTGCATCATACTTTGTCATCAGTCCTATCAAGGATAAGAATAACGGGAATTGCCCAGGAAAAATATATGAGTTGGAGTATAAACTTACCGATTTCTGTGACCGAAGCGTTTCATGTATACAAAAATTTACGATTGATAATAAGGGACCTGAAATCATCTGCCCTCCCAGCCAGGAAGTGCTCTGTTTTGAGGATATCTTTATTGGCAAGGCCACATCATTCAAAGTAGCATGTGGCATGACGCCAGTGCTCACAACCTCTCCCGCTGTGCTGATCACAGGGAAACATAATTGTGAAGGGGCTGTGTATCAGGTAAATTATACAGTGACAGATGAATGTGGGCGAAGCGCCATGTGTCCACAATTCTTTACGATTCTCAAGCCTGATATTGATATCACATGCCCGCCGGATCAAACCGTGAAATGCTGGGAGGACATCAAGTCTTCAGATGCGATAGTCAAAGCGAGTTGCAAACAGGCCTTCAAAGTAACTCCTTCCACACCGAAATTGAAAAAAGGAAAAGACAATTGCCCAGGATCAGAATATGAGATTGTCTATCATGTCGTAGATGCCTGTGGCCGCACAAAAGATTGTGTCCAGACTTTTACGATTGATAATAGTGGTCCTTTAATCGTTTGTTATCCGGACCTGGTCAAAGAATGCAATAAAATCCCAGACTATAATCCACCCGTTCCCCTGATATCGTGTGATCTCGATTATGATCTGGAATATTCTGAGCTTTATCACATATCCGGAGAAGAAGGATGCGATGGGTCAGTGTACGGAGTAACTTATACGGTGACGGATGCATGTGGACGAACCGCTCAATGTTCGCAGAAGATTACTTTTCATATTCCCCTTCCGGTGATAGGCTGTAAGATATTGACGGCAGTGGACTGCGAAAACGATATTGTGTACACTCCACCCGAGGTTAAGGTTTTTTGTGATCAAGCATATCATCTGACACATGATAAACCTGTGCTTAAGAAAGGGATAAAAAATTGCCCGGGAGCAATATATTCGATCACTTCTCATTTAGAAGATGATTGTGACAGAACTTTGTCTTGTGAACAACTATTTGAAATCGCGCATAGCTCGCTGACCATTACATGTCCTCCTGACAAAATAGTCCATTGTGTGAATGATATTATTGATGAAAAAGTTGAAGTATCCAATGAATGTGCTGAAACCCGTGTTGATTTCACAGGCCCTGAACTGGAATCAGGAAAAGCCGGATGTGCAAATTCAGTATATACGCTGACCTACAATGTTACAGATGTATGCGGTAGAAAAGCACATTGCGTTCAGAGATTCAGGATAACAGGAGATGAGTTGGAGGTCACATGTCCGCCGGATATAACTGTCATGTCTAAATCGGAAATTCATGCCGATGATTTGAACTTAAAGGTTACCACCAGTTGCGGCAAGTCGTTCGAAAGAATTCTTTACGGACCGAATTTGTACAGCGGGATAGATGATAAGCCCGGCGCGGTATATACATTGTTGTATGAAGTAGCAGATCGTTGTGGCATACCTAAAACCTGTCGACAGTTATTTACCGTAAAAGGTATTCCGGATTGCGCCTCCTCTTACCCTAATTCAGAAGCAGTTTTAAATGCACAGACAAATACATATGATTGTAATTGTGTAACCGGATATGTATGGAATGATAACCGTACAGCTTGTGAATTGCCGGTTCCTGATTGTAAATCCTCTTTACCGAATACAGTAGCCGTCTGGAATACCGCAATGAATCAGTATGTGTGCGATTGCATGCCGGGTTATTTCTGGAATTCCACTAAAACGGAATGTAATGCAAAGCCTGACTGTGCTTCTTATTATCCTAATACGGAAGCTGCCTGGGATGAGCAAACCAAGGAATATGGATGTAAATGCATAGCTGGTTATATTTGGAATGCTGACAGGACCAATTGTATACTAATAAAACCAGATTGTTCACAAAACTATCCCAATTCAGAAGCCGTCCTGAATCAGCAGACACAACAATATGAATGTAATTGCAAAGAAGGATATGTTTGGAATTCGGGAAGGACAGGCTGTGAATTGCAGATGCCAGATTGCAATGCGTTTTATCCAAATACAGTTGCTCTTTGGAATGCCCTGTCAAATGAATATTATTGTAGTTGCCAAGAAGGTTATGTTTGGAATGCAGGTCGGACAGGTTGTGAATTGCAGGTTCCGGATTGCAATGCAGATTATCCAAATACAGTAGCTGTAAAGAATACGCAGACGAATCAATATGAATGTAATTGTAAACAAGGTTATGTTTGGAATGCAGGTCGGACAGGTTGTGAATTGCAGACTCCAGATTGCAATGCATATTATCCAAATACAGTAGCTGTAATGAATACGCAGACCAATCAATATGAATGTAATTGTAAGCAAGGTTATGTATGGAATGCAGGTCGGACAGGTTGTGAATTGCAGACACCGGATTGCAATACGTATTATCCAAATACAGTTGCGGTTTTGAATGCCCAGTCAAATCAATATGAGTGTAATTGCAAAGAAGGATATGTTTGGAATGTAGGCAGGACAGGTTGTGTTCAGGCTGTTCAACAACCAACCACTGGTGAGGAAAAAAGATATGGACCATTCACGGCAACCTTAAGCGCATTTACATCTACAGGACTTACGTTTCAAAAAGGTGGGAGTTTTAGGGTAGAAGCAACCGGAATTTGTATAAACAAAGATGGCAGTAATCCATTTGGACCTAATGGAGCCAATGGAAATTTATTACTAAGAGGAAAAATTAATGAGCAACGTTTTGATTTGGGCGCTTCAGGTTCAGGATACGTAAATGTAGCTGGTACATTGGAACTAGGGATACCCAGGGTAATGAATTTTCTTGGAGATGATCAATTGATTGATGGTACCTTTACGGTGTATGTATTTTCTAAAGATGCAGTGCAACATTAAGAGACTGAAGTACCTGAAGGTAATGATGTGGAATATGATAAACGATATATATTTGAAGATTTGATATGATGCTGGCCTTCCCATTTATCTTTTTTTCCCAGGATTAATATCCAAATTTCAATCTTTATTCCCAGGATTAAAATCCTCCGTGCATACTCACGGATTCTCAAATAACGGTTCATGTTTGATGCATTTATGTGTAGCAAATATAGGGACTCACCCCTTTGATGTAATCTTTACTGCAAGCATTGTATTATTACTGCTTTATCCCCTCTTTCAAGAAAAGTGGGTCAATCAATGCGTTTTTCCCTGTTGAAAATTCAAACCACTTTTCGAAGAGAGAGGGGCCAGGCACCGCCGGCCATAGGTACTGTCTTAATTTCCAAGAAAAATCTTTCAAATTTTTAATTTCACAGTTCAAAGGAAGACAACTGTCTATCCAGGGTAGCCTCAGGTGTAATGCTTGGGGCTACAGTTTTAAAAGACTTTCTTAGACTTCTATCTACATCCCTCTATATACTTTGAGTTTTTAAAGGCATAGGCGATCAAAATATCTTGTTTGGAAAAAGGTAGGCGCCAATTTTCATGGCTGCCCTACCTTTTGATCATTTCGACCGGACAGAGGTTATTCCTGGTGAGTTGCTCTCCAGCAGAGCTC
>JANNQA010000096.1:0-16904 GCA_031400515.1 Bacteroidota bacterium | reverse complement strand
CTTCCCGGCTATTCTGAGAGCTCATGGTGAGTATATCTTACCCATGAATGTACCGGCAAATCAATTCATGAATCTGGAAGGAGACAAGATTTCCACTTCACGCAATTGGGCTGTATGGGCACATGAATATCTCGAGGATTTCCCGGGACAAGAAGATGCTCTGCGATACTACCTCACGAAGAACATGCCTGAGCAACGTGACAGTGAGTTCACATGGAAAGGCTTTCAGGAAGCGAATGACAACGAACTCGTAAACAATCTTGCGAATTTCATCAATCGGGTTTTCGTACTTACTCATAAATTCTATGATGGCGTAGTACCTGAATTCGATGCGGACCTATCGTTGAATAGTGCAAACGGTAGTGATATGCCTTCATGGCATGACTCGGAGATGCTTGATCTTCATGACCATATGGATGCACTCGTACATGATGTCCTTGCCTTTGACTTCAGAGGTGCATTGACCAAACTCATGGGTATTTCCTCTACCGGCAATCAATTGCTTCAATTCAATGAACCGTGGAGTCAACAGAAGGATGATCCGGATACTGTGAAAGTGGTCATGAATCTCGGACTGCAATATGTGACCGCATTAAGTCTTGCGATGTATCCATTCCTTCCATTCACTGCTGTAAAGCTTAGGGCACTGCTCAATCTTCCTCCATTGGAAAGTAAAGGCGAGTGGGCCGAAATCATGTTACAGCTTGCAGAAGGTGAGAAGCTCATTGCCGAAGGACATACAATTCAACCAGGAGTACATCTTTTCACGCGTCTTGATCCTGTAGCGATCGAGCAACAGATAGCGAAATTGAAGAAACCTGAAACGGAAGCTGTTCCAGAGCCAAAAGCTCTCGCGACCGAAGTAAAACTCAAACCGGAAATTCAATACGACGATTTTGCAAAACTCGATATCCGGACTGCTTCCATAATTTCAGCAGAACGTATCGAGAAGGCAGATAAGCTTCTTCGTCTTGAGTTGGATCTTGGATTTGAAAAGCGGACAGTTGTGTCAGGTATTGCACAGCACTACGATCCAAAAGAAATCGTCGGCCGGTCTGTTGTACTCCTTGCAAATCTTGCTCCACGAAAAATTCGCGGTGTGGAGTCAAAGGGCATGATCCTGATGGCAGAGAATAGTGAGGGGAAGTTATGTTTTGTGTCGCCGGAGGATAGTTGGGAGAATGGGTCGGGGATTAGTTGAGGTGATCGGTAAAATGGGTAATCGGTAATCGGTATTCCGCCGTCGCTATGCTATGGCGAACAAGTCGGTACAGTTGGTAAGTGTGAAGTGTGCAGTTACCGACTTCGTGGCAATATCCCAGTTTTTTTTTACGATGCCTTTCTTTTCATGATCGATTTCGTGATCGAATGCGCGAGAATGAGCAACGCCAACAATACAGCAATTCTTGCAATGATATCACCCCATCTGGTATAGAAAGTTATCCCTGTACCAGGCGCAACACGACCCGTAATCGCAATTGTTTCTTCATACCTGGTCGGCTGTAGTATGTCCCCGCGGATATTGATAAAACAAGAAGTACCGGTATTCGCAGACCTTGCTATCGGACGGCGATGTTCTATTGCACGCAATGCACCGATCTTCAGATGTTGGACATGGCCAGGACTCTTATCCCACCAGCCATCATTGGTCACGATAAAAATGATATCTGCTCCATTCCGAATATATCCACTCACATATTCGCCATACACAGACTCATAACAAATCACAGGGGCCACATTAGCTATTGGTGAACGAAACACGTCTCTGGACTTCTGCATTGTGAGCCCTGCTACACTTCCTTGAAGCATATCGATAAGCGGCTTCAGAAACGGCAAGTAGTTTTTGAATGGAAATATTTCTGCACCAGGTACAAGCTTTGATTTGAAATAGACATCCAGAGGACGGCCTTCTGCAATTTGTATCGCAGAATTTTGTACATCAAAATAGACAGTATTGCCATTCCGATCTTTCATTACCCTTATTGAATTCAGGTCCACCATCTGTTCATGAAGACGATACGATTCAAGACCTGTCACAATTCGGAGGTTCGGATATTCTATACACAGATCTCGCAGCTCACGAATGCGAAAGTCATTTTCAATATCGTTGAGGCGGACAAGATCGAAGCTTGTTTCAGGAAACACAAGGTAGTCGGAAGAATCAGTCAACATACTCCGGGACAGATCAAGAAATCTCGTGAGTTGTTCACGCTGTGAGATTTTGAATTTTTCATAATGGGGCTCAAAATTCGGCTGGACGACAACGATTTCGACATCTCCTTCCGGCAAATCAATTGTCGCATATCGGATTAGGCTCCATCCGATCGGTACAAATACCCACAACGCAATCCATAAGAGCGATCTATTCATGGCGCGTCCACGTGTGTACCATTTATAAATCCAATAATTACCCAGGAGCAACCAAAGTGAGCCTCCAAACACACCTGTGTATTCATACCATTGTACACAGGACGGATATTGCGCGAGCGTATTTCCTAAAGTAAGCCATGGCCAGGACATCTCCCATTGCATATGTAAATACTCAAATGCAATCCAGAACGATACCAACACAATCGCATGGACTTTTTCAGGAAGGACAGATCGTACCTGATGAAATAGCATAAACACAATTGCCATGAAAACAGCATTCATTGTGTTGGCAAATATCCCCGGAAGGAAGGAAGTATTGATGACCCACCATGTTGTACACACATTCCAGATGAAGAAGGCATTAAACGCGTATTTGAACATTTTCCAGCGTACGGCTCGTCCGTATTGAGTACGCAACGATTCTTCCGCTATCAGAAGAGGAACGAGTCCTATAAACATGAATGGCGTAAGAGGTGAAGGCGGAAATCCTATACTCAGTAGAATTCCTGATAACGAAGACAACAGCAGTAGCCGATTATTTTGCGCATCTGTTTTCGAAAATCCTTTGATGAGCGATAGTACTGCTATCCATACCGAAATCATCATAAAGAATGGTCGCCAACCCCACAGCAACTCCAGCTTTGTGCGTTGGATCATGTCATTTCCGATCCATGCTGCAATCACAACTGCACTTAGAGGAATGATGAAGCGCCAAATCAATAATGGAAATCGGGTGCGAAATGAATCAGAAGTCTGTTGCAAGATGATTGACTAAAATTTCGAAGTTCATTGAATGTGTCCCGTGAAGTTGCAAACTTCTAATGTCGCTACTCATGCGCCGAAGTTGCAAACTTCGGCGAGGAAAATTCATTTTATCCTTTTATCATTTACTCATTTCTATCAGACCATATCCTGTGCTCGCACCCAGGAATCAAACTGTTCGGCTGTCACATATCCTAAAGAAATTGCTGCTGCCTTCAAAGTCGTATTCTCAGCATGGGCTTTCTTTGCAATTTCTGCTGCTTTATCATAACCAATTTTCGTATTCAATGCAGTGACAAGCATGAGTGAGTTATCGAGGTTCTGTTTTATACGGGCATAGTTTGGCTCAAGTCCGCGGATACAATTCTCTTCGAAACTCGTACACGCATCACCGATAAGTCTTGCTGATTCCAGAAAATTGTAAATCATCACAGGCTTGAACACATTCAGCTGAAAATGTCCATTACTTCCACCGATTGAAATCGTAACATCATTACCCATCACCTGAGCCATCGCCATCGTCAATGCTTCTGACTGTGTCGGATTTACTTTGCCAGGCATGATAGACGATCCAGGTTCATTCTCAGGAATATTAATCTCGCCGATTCCGCTCCGTGGTCCTGAAGCAAGCAATCTGATGTCATTACCGATTTTCATCAGAGAAACGGCAACAGTCTTGAGTGCACCGTGTGCTTCTACAATCGCATCGTGTGAGGCCATCGCTTCGAACTTATTCGGTGCCGTTTTGAATGGATGGCCGGTGATCTCCGCGATTTTTTGCGCCACCAGTTTTGTATACCCTTGAGGTGTATTGAGACCAGTGCCTACCGCAGTGCCCCCCAATGCGAGTTCAGCCAAATGCTTAAGACTATATTGTATTGATGCGATACCATGATCCAGCTGGGATACAAATCCAGATAATTCCTGTCCCAGAGTCACGGGAGTTGCATCCATCAGGTGTGTCCGACCAATCTTCACTACACTCTTGAATTTCTTCGCCTTTTCATTGAAGATGTCCCGAAGACGCATGATCCCTGGCAACGTGTGATCGACGACTTTGATATACGCGGCGATGTTCATGGCAGTCGGAAACGTATCATTGGACGACTGGGATTTGTTCACATCATCATTCGGATGGAGCATTTTCTTGGGATCGGTTAGTTTGCCTCCTTTCAATTCATGAGCGCGATTGGCGATGACTTCGTTCACGTTCATATTCGACTGAGTTCCGGATCCCGTTTGCCATACTACCAGGGGGAACTGATCATCGAGTTTGCCCTTGAGAATTTCCGTACAGACTTTGCTGATGAGTTCTGCTTTGAAATGAGGAAGTACACCGAGTTCAGCATTCGTCATTGCGGCGGCTTTCTTAAGAATTGCAAAAGCATAAATGACTTCCACAGGCATTCTATGTCCACCAATTTTGAAGTTTTCTGAGGAGCGTTGTGTCTGCGCTCCCCAATACTTGTCAGCGGGAACACGCACATCCCCCATGCTGTCCTTTTCAACGCGGTAACTCATGATGTCTTGCAATTTTTGTGGTGTAAAATTAAGATTGAATGGTCAGCGACCAAATTGAATGTCAAACGATACCATCTGGAATAGCGCGCTGACGTTGGTGATCAACATTGAATGAGTCGAAGGGCTTCGGATTTCTCCGAAATACATCCCGGTCTGTCGTGATTCTGCCGGGATCGGCATCGGATTTCTCCGAAATACGTCCCCTGGTTAGCCGTGATCAGGCAGATCGGTTTCTGATTTCTCCGAAATGCAATGTGGGAAGAATCGACGATTCTCGATGAAGATTGAACATCTCGATCCAAGACTCGAGGATCGTCGATTCTTCCCGACAACGAACAACTTGGGCAGAACAACAATTTTTGGGTGAAAGTCTTGGAAGGTCGAGACAACGCGTACGAAAGGAAGTTCAATATCAAATGGCGACTGAGGATTGTTTTTATTATGTAAAAGCACGAGGACTAATTTCGACGCCCGCCTGACTGCGCTTTCGCGAAGCTTCAGCGGAGCGAAGCCGGCCGGGCAGGAAATTCGAACAGCCAACATATGTAACTACCTGTCTTCGACCAATTAAGAAATCCACCTGCTATTATCTATGGGTATTCGTGAATCAGTAGAGATCGGTTTCGGATTTCTTCGAAATACACTTCCCCTCTCTCCCGGCAAACATTCTCTGTCATAATGATCTGCATAGCCTTTGCATACTTACCATTGATGAATATAAACATTAAAGTTTTTATGAATTCGTAACATTGTGATACAAAGTATGTTAATCTAATATGGACTGGCATTCAGCGATCATAGGCTTTAGCTCGTATCTCCGTCTCGAGCGCTCTTTGTCCATACACTCAGTGGAAGCCTATCTCCGTGATGTCCGAAGTATGCGGGATTACTGTCAGTTGTACGCAGACAGCACTGGCCCCTTAACTGTGACACTTCATACCGTCGAGGGCTTTCTGGCCTGGCTCAACACCCTTGGTCTGAGTGCAAGATCTCAATCGCGTATCCTCTCCGGCTTGCGTGCCTTTTACAAGTACCTCTTGGTAGAAGATCTGATCAATCACGATCCGATGGAATTGATAGAAGGTCCGCGACTGGATCAGAAGCTACCTGATGTCCTTAGCTATGAAGAAATAGAACGGATCCTTGCTGTCATTGATCTGAGTCATCCCCAAGGCACACGAAATCGGGCTATGATCGAAACATTGTATGCCTCAGGATTACGCGTCAGTGAACTCGTAAACCTCAAGATCTCCAACCTGTACAATGATATCGGCATGCTCAAAGTGCTCGGTAAAAACAACAAAGAACGGCTGGTCCCAATCGGCAGAGAGGCATTGAGGCATATCGGTCTTTATCTCGAGGGAGATCGGGCACGGATGCTCAACATTCGCAAGGGTATGGAGGATTTTGTCTTTCTGAACAGGCGAGGAAGTCCACTCACACGCGTGATGGTGTTTCAGATTGTAAAAGACCTCGTTCGAAAAGCGGGCATTACAAAACGCATCAGTCCCCATACGTTCAGACATTCCTTTGCGACGCATCTGGTAGAAGGTGGCGCAGACTTACGTGCCGTGCAGGAAATGTTGGGACATAGCTCTATTGTGACAACAGAAATCTATACCCATCTAAATACGGACTTTTTGAAAGCCACTGTCTTGCAATACCATCCGATGCACCGGAATCAAGGTTGAGGCATTAAACAGAGAAAAGCTCTTCATGCCGAAGAGTAACTTAAGCTTTTATGCGATGCGCCTCTCAGGAGTATATTCACAACATACTCCGTCTAAGTATCTGATTATCAAATATTTGACAAATGCAATATCCCCATGAGCCAACTTTGTGAGAAGGCTTCTTTTTCTCCCTCCTGCCCTACCACCCTTTCATCCGTATCTTGACCGCCGATTTACTTTAAGAGTCTTCCTCAGTGCTCCATCCGTATTTATCCTCATCCCTCTTCCAATGGCTTAGTCTATGGGGGGTTTGCATCTCGTTTCTAGCGTGTGCGAATCCTATTCCACCCACAGGCGGAGCGAAAGACACTGAACCACCAAAGTTGATTACAGAAGAAAGTACACCGAACTTCCTGACCGGTTTTGATCGCGACGAAATCATCCTGACTTTTGATGAATGGATTCAATTGAAAGATCAGAATCTGCAGATCGTCATCTCTCCTCCCCTTATGCATCGTCCTGAGATTACCCTAAAAGGAAAATCTATCATTATTAAGTTTCATGAAGATGAAATATTACGTGAACGGACTACTTACCTGGTCAATTTCGGATCCGCAATCGCGGATATCAATGAAGGCAATCTCCTCGATCAATACAAATACGTCTTTTCTACAGGGACATTTATTGATTCTCTTCAGATGCGTGGAAGTGTAGTGAACAGTGCCACAGGTGAGCCAGCCAAACAAGTATTGATCATTCTTCACGACAATCTTTCGGATACGGCCATTACGGACTTATTGCCGGCATACTTTGCGAAATCGAACGATACAGGTCAATGGACAATTGAAAATGTACGTGGGGATACATTCAATGTTTTTGCTCTCACAGATTTGAATCTCAATTATCGCTATGACCAGGTCGGTGAACAAATCGGCTTTCTTGGGCGATCTGTCGTTCTTCCGGATACCTCTGTGATACCATATCGAATGATTCTCTTTGCAGAAGATCCGGTACTTAGTGTACTTGATATTGACAGAAGAACCGCGGGAATTACCAAAATGACTCTCACAGGGAAAAGCAAATTTTTATCAGTTACTTCATTGGACACAACAAGAATTGAACCATTGTGGGGAATCGAGCAGGACACACTGTTGATATGGAATCAAACTCAGGATTCATTTGCGATTGTCCTCAGTGATGGCTCCAGGGTAATTGATACCGTGCGGGTCTATGGTAGCAGTGAAATTTCTTCTGAACAAAACATCTATACTGCGCTTAAGCGATTTCTGCATCCCGCTGAAGCGCTCATCATAAACAGTAAAGTACCTGTTGATAGCATGAATTTATCTGGAATCACTTGTCTTCTGTCAGATTCGATTGCTATAGACATTCTCGATGCAAGAATTGATAGCACAAACAATCGACAGATCCTCATCAGACATCCATGGGTGGAACAAGAAAGATATCGTCTCACGTTGCTACCGGGAACAATTGTTGATATTTTCGGAATAACAAACGACACCGTAAAGGTGAATTTTCAGATCAGTCCTCGAAACAGCTATGGCCAGATCATGGCATCTATCAATGGGCTGAATGATACAGTGCAGTACATTGTGCAGCTTCTGGATCAACAATCTGGAATCCTGAGTGAACGCATTGTCCAACATCAGACAACGGCAAAAGTGGCATTTGATAAGCTACAACCTCAGACATATAAGATCAGAATTATTGAAGATGCAAATGCGAATGAACATTGGGATACCGGCAATTTGGCACAACAGAGACAGCCTGAGCGCGTTTTCATCCAGACATTAGAACCCTTGCGTGCAGGGTGGGACCTTGAAGCATTACTCATATGGGAACAGCAGTAAAACTTGTTACCGAACATTTATTTAAATACTATGGCCGTCGCCGGGTTGTAGATGATGTATCTATTGAAGTGCATCAGGGAGAAATCGTCGGTCTTCTTGGCCCGAATGGTGCTGGCAAAACAACAACTTTCTACATGGTCGTAGGTTTTATTAAACCCAATGAAGGCCATGTATTTCTGAATGAGGAAGAGATCACCGAACTCCCGATGTACAGGCGTGCAAGACGTGGTATCGGCTATCTGCCACAGGAACCTTCTGTCTTTCGCAAACTCAGTGTCGAAGACAATATCCGGGCTGTACTTGAAATGACAACACTGAGTAAGTCTGACCAAAAGGATAAGTGCGAGACACTGATCTCCGAATTTGGTTTGGAAAAAGTGCGAAAGAATATCGGCGATAGCCTGAGCGGTGGAGAACGACGACGTACTGAGATTGCACGCTCGCTTGCCACGGATCCTAAATTCATGTTACTTGATGAACCATTTGCTGGCATTGATCCCATAGCGGTAGAAGACATTCAATCTATCGTTTCAAAACTCAAAGACAAGAATATTGGCATTCTGATCACCGATCACAATGTTCAGGAGACGCTTTCTATTACAGACCGTGCATATCTCATGTTCGAAGGTCGCATTCTGAGATCCGGTACTGCAGAGGATCTGGCCAAAGATGAAATCGTACGAAAAGTATATCTCGGACAACATTTTGAATTACGAAAAAAGAATTTGTCCACAGAATGAATCTCTTGCGTTTTCTTTGTTTGGTAGCAATGCTTTCCTGCTTCGTCTTCAATAGTTGCGGTAAACGCCGTGTGCAAATCGACCGCGATACGAGAAGAATGATTGATACACTCGCTGCACGCGAAATCAATATTCTCAGACCTGAGATGGATTCACTTTGTCGATTCCAAATGGATTCTTTAGTAGCGACATTACGTGACTCTGTGTTTTCAGCACGTAAGGAAGAAATGAGAAAATTGTTGGGCCGATGAAGTGTGCGCATTTCATATCATTGACTTTCATCGTAATGGGAACAGTCTCCTGTGTTGATCACGACAAGGATGCCGCTGCAAATCGCGAGAAATTGGTCAGTGAAGGAGTACAAATCCGTATTTCTGAATTTCGACAACGTGAATCGAACAAATGTCTCGAACAGGCCCGTGTAGAAGCAGTCGCTCAGGTGGACTCAATGATTCGCGCCGGTGCAAGAGGAGATGCGATAGAGCCTGTGATCAAACCACCAAAACCTGAAAGACCAGAAAAGCCGGAGATTAGAATTTTACCGGATTCATTGAAAGAGAAAGCAAGACGAGACTCTATTGAACAAGAAGAGATCAAATGAATTTTGCACAGGTGCTTGAAATCAAAACACGAGCAATTGAGATTGTTGTGCCCGACGACACACTGACGGTCGAGTTAGAGGACGGTCGCACAATTTCAGTGCCTATAGGTTGGTATTCACGGCTCGCACATGGTACCGTAGAAGAACGCAATCACTTTGAAATTGTCGGAAGTGGTCATGGAATACATTGGCCTGAACTTGACGAAGATATCAGCGTCGAAAGCTTATTATTAGGTAGACAATCAGGAGAAAGCCATGAATCGTTTGCCAAATGGCTAGCGAAAAGAAAGGAAGGCTTCGGACCTGTCAAATCATTTGAGATCTAGTCTTTACCCCTGTGTTCCTCATACCACTTTACATAAAACGCATTCAACTTGCGATTGACTCGAAATACATGGCTGTAAACACGGTAGACTGCTTTTTGGTCTTGTTCCTGAGATTCAATCCATTCAGGTACCGAAGCAGAAAATAAACCCGGTATCAGAAACCCCGGCATTCCAATATTATTGGGAAATGGAAATGACAACAGCCGATGATCTTTGCTCGTGAAGCGAAATGGATCACTCTGGATCCCATTCAATGTGACAAAGAAATAGTTCTCATGATATATAGACTCAATTGGTTCGCCAGCCCCTGATCGCGCCTGAATTTCACCATTCTGAAATCCTGCCGTCTCTTCGGTATTAATAAATCCAACGCGCGAAAATGTATATGCACTATCAAACACAACCGGATACCATTTCTGAATAAAATCCCGCTGTGTAATTGTTTGCAATTTTTCCCGCTCGAGATTTATACGTGATCTTTCAGGCAATGATCCAAGGTTCAGCAAGGAGTCCAACGCAGCAATCTTTTTCTCAAATCCGGGCAATCGCACAATCAACCACCCTTCATGAATTTCTTTGATAGCTTCAATGCCATTGTATTCAGTACGGACTTGTGCAATTCCTGACAAGCACATTGCGATAATGAATCCTGATATAATGAGTTGCTTCATAAAATAAAGTGGGCCGAAAGTACGTGTATGAACGTAAAAAGCCAGATTCCATTTTGTGTTGATAAGACACTTGCTCAGGCCTGCCACTCAACTCGTACCCCGTACCTCTCCTGCGCCACCGCTAAAGCTATAGGGCAAGCTCCCTCGTACCCCGCAACCCGTAACTCGTACCTCGTACCTCCCTTGCGCCACCGCTGAAGCTACGGCGGCACGCGGTCGAATACCTCAGGACGAACAGGCAAGCTCCCTCGTACCCGGTATATCTGCAATTCCGTATTGTTGCAATGTCATGCACACGATAGTCTCACCATCATCAATATCCGGCACGCTGTCTGCCAATCCTTCAAAAAGTCACGCACAGCGGGCTATTGCAATCGCGGCGTTGGCCCATGGAAGAAGTACATTACGAGGTGTTGGATCCAGCGATGATGTGGAAAGCGCTTTAAGGGTAGCAGAAGCCATGGGTGCAGAAGTTGTTGTCTTCGGCGATGGTGTCCATGTCACAGGGGGTCTTCCGTTACTTTTGAATAGCTGGCATTGTGGAGAATCTGGATTGTCGCTGCGCATGTTTTCTGCCATTGCTGGTCTTTATAATACTGAGATTACGTTGGCCTCTCATGGCACATTGTCTTCTCGTCCAGTAGACTTCATGGCAGCAACGTTCCACCAACTCGGCGTTGCGTTTTCAAGCAATCAGGGATTAACACCAGTGCACATTAAGGGACCATATCGTCATTACCAGGCATTGATGGATGGGTCACTCAGTTCGCAATTCCTGAGTGGCTTATTGATTGCGTTACCATTGGGACAAGAGGATTCCACGATCGAGGTACAAAACCTCAAGAGCAAACCCTATATCGATCTGACATTATCTACCATCCATGAATTTGGGGTGCATTTGTCACACGACGACTACAAAGTGTTTCACATTCCGGGAGGACAACAATATAGAGCTGTTGATCTTACAATTCAAGGAGACTGGAGTGGCATGGCCTTCACGCTTGTTTGTGCGGCGTTGAATGGCAAAGTGCGTATCACAGGATTGCCAACCGCAGATTCACAGGCTGATGGAAAGATTCTTGAGGTACTTGAGTTATGTCGGGCAGAAGTTGAAATCCACTCCGGTGATGTGATAATCAGTCACAATGATTTGGATGCATTCGAATTCGATTGTACACATTGTCCTGATTTATTTCCTCCATTGGTTGCCCTCGCTGCGCATTGTGACGGCACAACCAGGATTTTAGGTGTGCATAGACTTCAATCCAAAGAAAGTGATCGCGGCCTTGTATTGGTTCATGAATTTAGTAAACTCGGTGTGCGGATACGACATGAAGGTGATGCATTATGTATTGAAGGTGGTGCTGTTACGGGTGGTAAAGTTGAATCTCATGGCGATCATCGTATTGCCATGGCACTGGCATCGACAGCATTGAAAGCGAATGGACCTGTGATGATTTCAGGAGTTGAATGTGTTGCGAAGTCATATCCAGATTTCTTCAAAGACTTGCAGTCGCTTGGCGCGGTTGTGCAATCTCCTGATGCCAATGCATGATACCTGGTTTGTCATCATCAATCCCGCAGCAGGAAATGGAAGTGCACAGAAAAAGTGGGAAGCAACAAGTGAAGAACTGGATCGCCGTTCAATAGAATATGTCTCAATGACATCTTTGCATCCAGGCCATGTGACAGAACTTGCACACGATGCTGTCAATAAAGGTTATTCAAAGTTTATTTCTGTAGGCGGAGATGGAACACATCATGAATTGATAAATGGTCTGCTTAGTAATGATAGACGAACAAATTCTCCTACTATAGCAATTGTGAACGCCGGTTCTGGCAACGATTGGTCACGCACGCATAACATCCCTGACGATGCTATTCGTTGTGCAGACCTCATTTCAAAAGCCAGGACACTTGATCATGCAGCAGGTCTGATTACATATACAATTGACAATAAGACAAAGCAGCGATACTTCGTGAATGTCGCTGGGATGGCACTTGACGGTCGAGTTGTGGAAAAATTTCCTTCATCACTCAGACGAATTCCATTTCTACCCGGATATCTTATCGCCGGTCTCAGGCAACTGGCAACGTATCGTGCACCGGATATTGTGATTGAAACAGAAGACAATATCATCTCTGATAGATTTCTCACAGTGCATGCCGGCATCTGCAGATATTCAGGCGGTGGTATGCGATTCGTACCTCATGCGGATCCTACTGCAGAGGATTTGGCTATCACTTGTGTTCGCAATATCTCAATACCAAGGCTACTTGGAAATATTCACAGGTTGTATTTAGGCACGCTGCTTTCGCATCCGAAAGCACTTGGCTTCAGATGCAAACAAATAAAGATTTCTTCACCTTATCAAGAAGAGATTCCTATTGAAGCCGATGGGGAGTTTTTAGGGTATACGCCTGTATCCATTTCGATAGTGCCAAAGGCATTTAAGTTGGTTGTGAGAAACGATGGATGATGGATGATGGATGATGGGTGATGGATTGACAATAATTGTAATTCACGAACACAAAATTGTCACCCTACATGATCCGTCTAAGTCGGAGAGGAAGTCTGCTTTTCATCCTGAGTCCTACACTGCACTACGCGATATACCTGTTTGCAATGACAAAATCTAACCCTCGCTTGTCATCCTGAGCATCGAGTGGAACGAGGAGTCGAAGGATGCTCGCGAGCATGCCAGCCCCGTATCTCGAGTTAACCTTGAGACGAAGGAGCGTAAGCGAATGAGTCGAGAGGTGAATCGAGAGATCTTGTGATTAAACAGGATTTCTCGACTCGTTTGTCGCTATGCTCCTCACTCGCTCGAAATAGACAAAGGTTACGCATGCCGTCATCCTTCGGCTCACTACGCTCGCTCAGGATGACAAAAGACTCATCCCACAGACATCGTCGGGATCGAAGTAGCCCGCCATTTGAAATCTGTCATTGGTAGCGAGTAATACGAGTCGAAGGATGACAGACTGGAAAGAAGACTTAATTTCGACCGAGTGATGGGAGTCGAGAAATCTTTTAGAACTCAAACCTTGTGCGAAGTTTGCCGGCCAAAGGTTGATCACCCTCTGGGTCACAACTTCGCACACAGAACAGGGCGATTTGAAGTCTACAACTTCACTCTCTCTAATACATCTTACTTGCATGAAAATTGACATTCATACACATATCATGCCCAGAGACATTCCAAAGTGGGCAGACAAGTTTGGAGACAAGCGATACATCCATCTCGAGGATTGTGGTCCTTGTGCGGCAAGAATGATGATGGGCGATAAATTCTTCCGTGAAGTACAATCAAACTGTTGGGACCCCAAGGTGCGTATGGCCGATTGTGACAGAGATGATGTGCATGTACAGGTATTGTCGATCGTGCCAATCCTCTTCTACTATTGGGCGAAAGGAGAAGATGCATATGAAACATCACGGTATTTCAATGATTTTATCGCAGAGACTGTAAGTCGAAATCCCACACGCTTCATTGGTATCGGCACTGTACCACTTCAGGACCCCGATCTCGCTATCAAAGAAATGGAGCGATGTATGAATGATCTCGGGATGGTGGGAATAGAAATCGGATCACATGTCAATGACTGGAATCTCAATGCGACTGAGCTCTTCCCTTTCTTTGAAGCGTGCGAAAAAACAGGAGCTTCTTTATTCGTACATCCCTGGGAGATGATGGGAAAAGAACGCATGGAGAAATATTGGCTTCCCTGGCTTGTCGGAATGCCTGCAGAAACATCACTTGCTATTTGTTCCATGATCTTTGGTGGCATATTCGAGCGACTCCCAAAACTCAAAGTGGCTTTTGCACATGGCGGAGGATCATTCCCTTCTACCATCAGCAGAATAGAACATGGTTTCAATGTGCGGCCTGATCTCTGCGCAATTGACAATAACAAAAATCCACGTAGCTATCTGGGTAAGTTTTATATCGACTCACTGGTTCATGATGCGCGTATCCTCGATTATCTCATAGACCTTATGGGCGCAGATCGCATTGCACTTGGCAGTGACTATCCATTTCCTCTCGGTGAAGGCCGGCCGGGCACTCTCATCGAATCAATGCCATACAGTGATCATACCAAGGAGATGCTATTGAGTGGTACGGCGCTGGAATGGATGGGGATTAATGAGGAGAGGTTTCTAATCGGTAAGCGGTAATCGAGAAAACTGGTAATCGGTAAACGGTAAACGGTGTAGTTGGTAAGTGAGAAGTATGCACTTTTCAAGTATAACAGCAACTTGTAATCGTTAATCGGATACTTGGAAAGTATGGAGGTTAGTATACTTTTTAAGTGTAAACTGCGCACTTACCAACTTTACTGATTACTGATTACTGATTACTGATTACCGATTACCAGTTAAAGACTAGCGACATCAACTGCAAACATGATGCGCTTCTTCCAGTAGTCAGATTCCTTGACATTTTCAATAATGACACCATGTGAACTACTACTGTGTACCATATGAAGTTCATTCTTGTCGTTGCGTACAACAATTCCGACATGCTGAATGTGTTTGCCACGGCCAAAGAACACAAGATCTCCAGGCTGGGCATCATTGAACTTCATTGGACGACCAAGTATGGATTGGCCGGTGGACGTACGCGGGAGAGAAAGATTAAAATTGCTAAGTACGTAGGAGGTAAAACCAGAACAATCAAAGCCGAGTTTTGGCGAAGAACTTCCATAGAGATACGGAGTACCTACAAACTGAGAGGCATACTGCACTATACTCATGCGTGCGTCCACGCTCATTGCTTTACCTATTACTTCAGAACTAATAATGCCCGGGTCTCTTAGTGAGGTGCTGCGCAAAGAAGTACACGCCACAAGCATGACACCCACAAGAGTGATCGTGCGGAAATACATTTGGTGGTGACGATTCTTTTCTTTCACAGTTGGCTGGTGAAATTTAATTCTTAATTCTCGATTCTCGATTAATTAATTGTGGTCAATCCTTCAACTAATCTGAAAACGGTCCATGTCGTTTAAAAACGAGAAGTGATTACGATAGTCAACGAGTACGTCCCGTTGTAGGACTACATTGCCAAGCGCTTCTTGTGATCCAGACTCATGTAGCAATTTTCCTGCCATATCATAGACTCCAGACAAACCTGGGTACTGATTTCCCAACGGGTCAACACCAACGCGGTTTATTCCGGCTACATAAGACTGGTTTTCAATAGCACGAGCCTTCAATAACGTCTGCCAGGCCTCAATTCTTGTGATAGGCCAATTCGCGACATAGACAAGGAGATCATAGTGCCACACATTCCGGCTCCAAACCGGGAAACGCAGATCATAGCAGATCAGGCCGAGGATACGCCATCCCTTGATAGTGAGGATAAGGTGGTGCTGCCCGGCCGTGTATGACTTATGTTCTCCGGCATAGGAAAACAAATGTCTTTTGTCATAAAAACTCACTGAACCATCTGCTTCTGCACAAATCAATCTATTGTAGTAGTTCGGGCCGTCCTGGATAACAAGGCTTCCCATGATTGCAGAATCCATTTTCCGGGCAGTGTCTTGCATCCAGACCACTCCTTCGCCAGACATTTCCTGCGCGACGCGTTCTGGTTGCATTGTAAATCCACTGCCGAACATTTCTGGCAGTAGAATTAAATCTGCTTTGCCCTCGAGACAGGATAGTTTTTCATCAAGATTCTGCTGATTGGCGCGAAAATCCTCCCAATGCAAATCTGCCTGGAGATAATGTAGACGTAATGGCTGCATGATAAAGAATGTACGCGGGCATTTCGACAAGCCTGCATGTTCGGCAGGCAGGTCCAATGACCGGTAAGAAGAAGATTATTTCTTGCCGCCCTCTTTCTTGGCAGGTTCTTTCTTTGCTGGTTCGGCCTTCTTGCCCGCCTCCGCTTTCTTCGCAGCTTCTGGTGCTGCCGGAGCTCCCTTGACCCCAGTTGCAGCAGGTGTAGCAGCAGCAGCAGGAGTCGCAGCAGTCGTCGCAGTTGTTGTTTCTTCCGGACCCTTAAGTGCACGTGGTATTTCCACTGATGCTATCGGAATACCGGGAGAATTGAGAATTTCAATGCCTTCGCCTACTTTGACATCACGGATTCTTACGGATTGACCCAGATTGAGATCTGTGACATCCAAAGAAATTTCATCAACGAGATTTTCAGGTGTTGCTTTGATTTTGATCCGACGCAATTTCTGCATCAACTTGCCACCAGCCTTTAATCCAGCGGAGAGGCCTACGAATTTCACAGGTACCTCGATTTTCACCTTTCTGCCCTCTTCCAGCCTCAAAAAGTCAATGTGTATCACAGCGTCCGTGATCGGGTGATATTGGATCTCCTTCAGAATACATAAGACTTTATCTCCGTCCAC
>JANNQA010000089.1:0-2813 GCA_031400515.1 Bacteroidota bacterium | reverse complement strand
ATTCCCATATCCAAAGTTGTGATACCACTTCGACCGCTGCGGGTGGCCGCCGCGATTGCCCACTTCAATGACGATGAACCCCATGTTGGCGAGGGCGACATTCGCGCTGCGCGGCGAGAACGTCTTCGTGACGCTCTCGGTTTGCGGTCCCGGATACACGAACGCGATGATCGGGTAACGTCTGCCGGGGTCGAAATCGAACGGCTTGTACATGACGCCGAACAGGTCCGTCACGCCGTCGTCGGCCTTCACCGTGAACGGCTCGGGAAACTTGAAGCCCGCCTCGGTGAGGGCCGTCACATCGGTCGTTTCGAGATCGGCCAGCTTGATGCCGGTACCGTCGAACAGTTCCGACGTCGGAGCCGTGTTCACCTGGGAATACGTGTTGATGATGTATTTCCCCGAGTCGGACATGACCGACGTGTGCGAAGCGTTGCCGGGATCGTGAATTTGATTCTCCATTGTTCATTTTCAATTCTCAATTGAAATATCCCTGATGGCAACTCCTCTCAAAGACTATTTCAGCGTCAACGTTGCAAGCCGGTTAGCGGATGAGACGTCCATGTGAAAGATGTATGTAAATATCTTCGATGACTGAAATTCTTCACTTCTCGTTGACTATCCAACAATCCTTCCTTGCCAGAGTTCATCCAGAAAATGCTTCCAGTGCATGATCTCAACATTTCCAGTTCTTCTGGAAATGGGTTCATTGCACACCACGATACACCTGCCCGGGTTATGTTCCTCGGCAAAAGCAAGTATTCCTTTGATATCCGATTGCCGGAGCATTGCAGTGCCCTTTACTTCAATACCAATTTTACCCTGGTCAAGAACAAAATCAACTTCCAATCCACTTTTTGTCCGCCAATAAAAGATCGAGTTGTAAATCTCATGGTATCCCAGAAACGCCGTGAGTTCCATCAAGATATAGTGCTCAAGTGCTTTACCAAATGTTTCCCCAGATGTTGAATTCAATGTTCTTTGATGCATCGCTCCCACAACACCCACATCAAACAGATAAAATTTGGGAGTTCTGGAAATGATGTCACGCCCAATACGCTTTTGGTAAGGAAGAATAAACTCTCCAATCAGTGTATCTACAAGAATCTCAAAATATCCTTTCACTGTCTTGGCATCTACCCCGCAATCTGAAGCAATTTTCGAGTAGTTGAGTAATTCTCCATGGCTAAAGGGGAGCATTTCAAAAAATCGCGTGAACGCTGGGATGTTCCTGATCAGCCCTTCATCAAAGATCTCTTCTTTGAGGTAGTCGCGTAAATATGCATTTAACGACCTTCTCGCAGATTCAGGATCAGCAAGGTAATGTTGTGGTAATAATCCCTGATTGAGGATCCGAAGCAGATCGGGTTGTTCAAGTTCCGGATAGGTAAGAGGATAAAGCTGATATCTCCATGCCCTTCCACCAAGCATGTTTGCATGTGAGCGTTTGAGCTTCCTTGCGCTACTACCACAAAGCACGAATCCAACACCTCGATTTTCAATAAGCCAGTGCACCTCATCCAGGATCGCCGGGATCTTCTGCACTTCATCAAGAATGACCGGTTTTTCCAGTGTGTCGGACGACAATGACTCGAGTTGTTCGCGAAGCAACGAAGGCCTGGCCGATAGCGCAAAAAAGACATCCGACTGCAGAAAATCGTATCTGATACTGTCCGGAAAACTGGATTTTAAATATGTCGACTTGCCTGTTTTACGAGGTCCCCATAGAAAGGCGGATTGTCCCTTGGGGAGATTCATCTTTAGTATTCTCTGAATCATGTGCAATTATACACTTTTCCCGGAGTACTATTCCCGATTGGGAAAGCTAATCCGGAGTATTACTCCTGAAAAGGCGGCGAAAACGGGACTTGAAGCTCAATTTTGACTTACATACCGACAAATTCACGACTTTTCGCTCCATTAACAACTTGTATGCCCACACCTCTCAAAGATTATTTCGGGGTCAACCTCGCAAGTCGGTTAGCAGATGAAATCATCCATGTGTATCCGGAATTTCCGGCAAAGGAGTTTGTCAAAATGGTCTGCAAAAGCTATACACCACTCGAACTGAAAGATCGGGTAAAGCTCATTGCCGCTTCGCTTGCGATCCACCTGCCAGGAGAATATCCGAAGGCAATACAGATCCTGACACAAACATTCGGCGAACCCAATCCGAAAGAGACGGGCATGTTCACACACTATCACTGGCTGATGCCGGTTGGTCAATTTATTGAAGACAATGGATTGAGTCATCCTGAATTGTCTCTCAAGGCGATCTACGAACTCACACAACGCAATACCGGAGAATATGCAATCCGACAGTTTATCATGAAATATCCTGAACTCTGTATTGAATATATGACCCGATGGAGCGTCGACAAAAGTTTTCATGTACGCCGGCTTTCGAGTGAAGGGCTCAGACCAAAATTACCCTGGGCACCAAAACTTGATCTTTTCATCAAAGACTACAAGCCTGTTTTTAACATTCTCAACAATCTGAAAGAAGATCAATTGAAATTTGTCCAAAAATCTGTGGCCAACAATCTCAATGACTACCTCAAGGTAAATTATGATCCTACAATCAAACTTCTTGACAAATGGTCGAAATCAAAGAATGCGAATACCCAGTGGATCGTAAAGCATGCCAAGAGGAATTTGAAATAACGTCTTCCTTAACAAATTGAACATTTGACCCCTACGGGGTCGTTTTTTTTTGCGCCGCTTTGCGGCTATCATTAATCTCATAGATTATATATAAAAATCGAAAAATTGAAAATAATTATTAATATATAAGATATAAAAATAAAATAACC
>JANNQA010000044.1:0-97700 GCA_031400515.1 Bacteroidota bacterium | reverse complement strand
AGTTACTTCAGGCCGCAATTGTCCTCTTGGAGAGCTCGTCACAGTACCTGTTTGACGAGGTCCATAATAAGTATTGTTGTTATTTCCGGTAGGTTGGATGTTGCCACCACCATAGTTACCACCGTAGCCGTAACCACCGCCATAACCTCCCGTCATTGGGGGACAATAAGCGTTATAGTAGTTGTTTGAATAACCTCCATAGCCGCCACCGCCCCAGCCGCCAGCGTAGCCACCATAACCTCCGTTGTTATAGAAGTTGTAGGTGTTATAGGTATTTCCACCGCCCCAGCCATTCCATGAAGAATAACCGTAGCTCGGTCCATACCAACTGTTGTAGTTGTAGTAGCGGGTGATCGGATTGTTCCAGGCATAGAAGCTATTCCATCGATTCCATCTGTTCCAACGTTTCCAACGTGAGTAGTCATTGTAACCACCACCGAAACTGATGTAGATCGATGTCCCTGGGTTGTAAAAATTCGGGTAGAATGGATCGTAGTAGTACGTATCTACGAAGAACGGGTCATAGAAGCCAAAGCCAACCTGTGGACGGTAAAATCGACGAATCCGTGAAGAATAGTAGTATTCATAGTCATCAAAATCTTCATACGCTTCGTCATCATACCCATATTCATCGTACGAGCCTTCGTCATCCGAAGTAGAGCTTTCGGTATACGAATAATCGTCGTCAGAATCCGGATCAAAGTAGACATCATCGAACTGAGCCAAAGCCAGCGATGAGGACGCTGAAATAAGTATCAGCGACAGGAATGCATTTCGGAATTTAGTTTTCATTGCTTTTCGATTTCGAGTATCGTGATCGGACTTCAGTGCCTCTCGAATTACATGGCCAAATTAGTACTTTTGCCATCGTCATTCAGTTAAGGATGCTTTAAAGTAGAGTATTATCTCCGTTAAAGTTCTTAAAGGCTCTAATTCCAGACACTTACATGACGTATAGAATCTGATGATGGTTTCTCTGGCCTACGGTTTAAACCTTATTTAACACACACACTTTTCGGAAATGGCAAAGGAGATCACCCCAAGAAATGAGGACTATTCCCAATGGTATCTTGATATCGTAAAAAAAGCGGCTCTTGCCGACAACTCTGCGGTACGCGGGTGTATGGTCATCAGGCCAAATGGCTATGCTATCTGGGAACTGATGCAAGCCCAACTTGACCGTATGTTCAAGGAAACGGGACATGTAAATGCGTACTTCCCGCTATTCATCCCAAAGAGTTTTCTCAGCCGTGAAGCAGACCATGTAGAAGGATTTGCAAAAGAATGCGCTGTGGTGACTCATCACCGACTCATGAATAATCCGAATGGCAGTGGCGTCGTGGTAGATCCGGAAGCAAAACTTGAGGAAGAACTGGTAGTCCGCCCTACTTCAGAAACGATTATCTGGAATACTTATAAAGACTGGATTCAATCCTACCGCGATTTACCATTGCTCATCAACCAATGGGCAAATGTCGTTCGCTGGGAGATGCGCACCCGTCCATTCCTGCGCACTACGGAATTTCTCTGGCAAGAAGGACATACCGCTCACGCGACCTCACAAGAAGCAATGGCTGAGGCAAGACTGATCCACGATATCTACGCACGATTTGCAGAAGAGTATATGGCAATGCCGGTGATCAAAGGTGCAAAGACGCCGAACGAGCGCTTTGCCGGAGCCGTGGATACGTTTACTATTGAAGCACTCATGCAGGATGGCAAAGCACTACAGGCAGGTACCAGCCATTTTCTCGGTCAAAACTTCGCTAAAGCATTTGACGTGCGCTTTCTGAGTGAACAAAATGTCGAGGATTTCGTCTGGGCAACTTCCTGGGGAGTATCGACCAGACTCGTTGGGGGACTCATCATGACGCATTCTGATGATGATGGATTGATCCTACCTCCTCGCCTTGCACCGATCAAAGTGGTGATCGTCCCTATCCCAAAACCTAGTGCTGAAATCGGAGAAGTCGCTGATAAAATTATGGCTGAACTGAATGCTCTTGGAATCTCAGCGAAGTATGACCGAGACGATACGAAACGCCCGGGCTTCAAATTTGCCGAGCATGAAATGACGGGCATCCCGGTTCGTCTTGGTCTCGGAATGCGTGATATCGAAAACGGCGTGGTGGAAGTCGTTCGACGCGATACACGTGAAAAGGCATCAATTCCAAGGGACGGTGTCGCGGCATATGTTCAGAAACTGCTTGATCAAATGCAGGCAGATCTTTTTGCACGGGCATTGAAATTTCGCGAGGATCGTACTTCATATACAGACGACTATGAGACCTTTATTGAGCTGCTAGACCAAAAAGGGGGGTTTGTATATGCACATTGGGATGGGACTACCGAGACAGAACTGAGAATCAAGGAAGAAACCAAAGCAACAATTCGTTGTATTCCTCTGGATGCAAAACCTGAATCAGGGAAATGCATTCTGACGGGGAAGCCATCGACGATGCGGGTGCCGTTTGCGAGGGCGTATTGAGCAGTGAGAATAAACTGAGTTGCATTGGGAATAAATCCAAATGCTCCATGGAAAAATCTGAAAATTCAGAGTCCACTCGCTTTTAATCCATCGTTTTTCTACCTTCACGCTGAACTAAAACCTGAGTAAGTCATGTCATTTGAAATTGAAGGAAAATTGCACCACGTGTATGCTGCTGAGCAGAAATCTGAATCATTCCGTACACGGGAATTTGTGATTGAAACAACACAGGGTCAATACGCCCAGTATATCAAATTCCAGCTCACACAAGACAAATGTGATATCATCGACGCCTACAAAACAGGTCAGCAAGTGAAGATCTACTTTGATTTGCGCGGCAGACAATGGCAGGATAAATATTTCACAAATCTGCAAGCCTGGCGCATGGAAGTCGTCGGGGAAACACAGGCTGCACCCATGCCAAATCAGCGTGAAGTAGCGCACTCTGCAAATGGAGGCTCAGCCAAGTCAGGCGCTGTCGAAAATCCTGAAGCCGGGGTGGATGATTTTGATGATCTGCCTTTTTAAAATCGGCAGAAGGGCGGAAGGGCAGAAAGGCGGAATGCATGTAACAGATTCTTCCCCGTTCTGCCATTCATCCATTCTGCCATTCCGCCATTTCATAAATAGAAAAACCCCCGGGTACCGGATCTCCGAGCTGTAAACTCATTGATCAAACCGATATCAGGGGGCTGTTGCCCTTTTTCCCTAATTGCTTTAGCAACTGAGATGTAAGGCAGTGTCGCGACTGTACTTCAAGATTGCTTTCATGGTCTCTGTCCGGGGAGTTATAAGGTCAGTGCTCAAGGCGCTAAACGCCTTCTGCATGTCCTTAAATTCAACTCTGAGCCGGTCGTTTCCTGAAATAATCTCCTCGAGCATAATGCTCTCGTCCGGGGTCGTTTCCCCGTAAATCAGCCGTACACATTGATTGAGAGTAAAGCTTTGCTTCATTGAACAGGTTTGGTTACTGAAAATTTTTGAACTGTCGCCATAATAACCACCTGTTTAGTCCAATTATTGTAGCGATTTCATAAAAATTATTCCACTAAGGCAGCGAAATCAAAAACGCCCTATTTGTGCCGGATTCTGGCATAGATATCACCATACTGAAAGCGCGTAGAATACCCCCTGAGCGTGTTCACAATGGTATCGGCACTTACCCATTGAGTACTCTCCAGGACCAGAGATTCGCCGAAAGACCAATTGTACTCATACTGGCCCAGTAACTCCAGTCTTTTAAGGCAGTGGAAGGTATTCTCCATAGCCGGTGGATAGTATTCGAAAGAAAGCTGTGGAAGGGCCTGACTTAGTCCCAGAAGCGCTTCGTACTCGGCATTTTCGACATCGAGTTTACAGAAGGCAGGGATGCCATAGCGACCGATGAGATCATCAAGTGTCGTGATTTTCACTGGGTTTTGTTCGTCCCATTGAATCGCATAGCGAGCATCATGATTTATCTGGGTTCGCCATTTTTCGTCGGAAAGTGTACTGATCGTAGGATTCGCCGAACTCACATAAAGGATTCCATCACCAGGTTCTCTACCAATTGCTTCATCCACAATCTGGACACCGGATATTTTTCCAAATCTGCGCCTCAGATACTTTACACACTCTGACTGTGGTTCCACAGCAATCACTTTCGCACCGATCGACAACCATGCCAGGGTTCGATTGCCGACATGCGCACCAACATCAAAACATAAATCTCCCGGCTTAATAAACTCACCATAAAATTTTATGAGCCTTCGTTGGCTGAATGGCTTCCAATAGTATATCGCGACAGACTTGATAAGCCCAACACGTTTTAAAATATCCGATCTCAATTGTGACAAACTCATCAGCTCTTTTCGTGCATTGCCAGAATGCGTTTTAGTTGAGCGAGATGTCGCTCTTCATGCGTGACGATGATATGAAATGCATCCATTAGTGTGTAGACAATATTTGAATTGGCAGGTGAGCGAATCAGTGTATGATTTGTCAGCAGATCAGAAGATGATGCAATGTGTTTTTTCAACTCTGTCTGGTGCAGAAGAAAATCATCGACGATGCTGTCTTCCACTCCACTCAATGCTGGTTGCCATATCGGAAAGGTGCGCACCTTGCGTACGTTCTCTGGTTTCACAGAATTCAAAATCATCCGTCCAAATACGCCTGGGAGAAATGGAATCCGTGCGGTCCATGGAAGTCGATATGTCCCTGCTCGTAATGATTTGAACATCGGATAGTAGCTTGAGTTGACTTTGATGAGATGCTCCAATATTTGTGCAACGCTCCAGACATCATCATTGGGTTTCCAATTAAGCGCCGAATTTTCAAGATTACTACAGAGAAGACTTACGTCATGAGTAACAATATCTAATCTCCGCGTCCAGTCTTGTGTTGTCTTTTCAATCATTGTATTAGACACCTTAGAATCAACCTCGAAGCCACCCTTCGACTCTCTTCGTTCGCTCAGGGCATTCTTGAAGCCACCCTTCGACTCTCTTCATTCGCTCAGGGCATGCTTGAAGCCACTTAGAAGCTACTTAGGGGCCACCCTTCGACTCTCTTCGTTCGCTCAGGGCATGCTTAGAAGCTACCTGGTTATAACAGTTCATCTGCAGGGCTCCAAAATACTTTGTCAAAATCCTTTACCCGGTCTTTAGTCACTTCTACACCTTCATTCTCAAGCATGCGCTTCATAAACGTCGGTGTGGGAAAATGATGTCGTCCACTCAACTCTCCTAGCCGATTAACCACACGATGCGCTGGTACGTCTTCTGTTCCGGCAATATTACGCAGAGCCCAGCCTGTCATTCGCGCTGAGCCTAGCGCAAGAAAATCCGCAATCGCCCCATAAGAGGTCACACGACCGCGAGGGATTTGCCGGACAACTTCGTATACGGATTCGAAATAGTGTGGCTTGTCGGAATGTTTTGCCATGATTCAAAGATTCAGGAATTCTGTGAATTCGTCAGATCTTCTTCACGACGCTCGAAGGTCCTCCTTCGTCGGACGCTCCGAGGTCATGCTTCTCTCTTCACAACTCAATAAACAATGCCATTGTACATTCGCCTAAATTGAACACGATAAGGAATGACTGGCATTAAGAAAATCCAAATCATCGCAACAGGAATCACAACACTGGATGAAGCACGATACTTTGCCGCAATGGGTGCTGACTGGATTGGATTTGATGCTATTCAACTAAATGCTGTCAAAATCAAAACGATCGGTGACTGGGTAGTAGGGCCGAAGATGTTCATAGAAATGCAAGCGGTTCAGGAAGATTTGTTATTTGAAATCTCAAGCAAAATGCCGCTTCATGGGATATGTCTTCCGCTTGCCTCAACAATCCCCGCCTGGTATAGTGGTCAGGTTATCCGAAGTTTTCCGTTTCCATCTCAGAAAGATATCTTGGATCAGGACATTAATGAAACTCTTATTATCCGATTAAATGGGTTTCCAGATGCGGATGAGGTCAAAGAACTTTATACTGCTTGTATGAAAAATACATGCTGGATCGAAATGGATACAACCCAAAGCTCTCTGATAGATCTGTGTATGAAAATACCAATGCATGGGATTGTTATTCGTTGTCGGGAAGAAGCAAAAAGTGGTGATGATGTCTTCGCGCAATACAATAGTTTCTTTGAAGAAATGGAGAAGATCGGAATTGAGAATTAGAGAATCGAAAATTGAGAATTCTCACTCTTTGCCACGATACAACTCACCGGTTATTTCCCAGCAAATCATAAATAGCGCAGCAATCACCGGACCGATGATAAATCCAGACAGACCAAACCACGCCAGGCCTCCCAGTGTGGCAAGGAGTACCACGTAGTCGGGTATTTTCGTATCGTGACTGACAAGCATAGGGCGCAGCAGATTATCGATAAGGCCGATGCCAAGAAATCCGACAACAACGATGATGATCCCTTCTGCCACGTGCCCTTGAACAAACATGATAATGGCAGTTGGCGCCCAGACAATACCACTCCCTCCAATGGGCAGGAGTGAAAGTAGCGCCATCAAGACACCCCAAAGCACAGCGCCCTGAATGCCAAGTATCGCAAACATGACTCCTCCAATCAAACCCTGACATGATGCAACAATCACGGTTCCTTTTAGCGTGGCTCTGGCAACCAGCCCAAATCTTTGAAAGAGCTTGTCTTCGATATTATTACCCATTGGCAACGCGTTGCGTATCGTAAGCACAATCTTGTCACCATCGCGTACAAGAAAAAAAAGCAAGTACAGCATCAGCGTAAACTGAATGACAAAATTTATAGCGCCTTGTGTATAACGCCACACACTCCTGCCAATCAACGCAATGGTATCAGTAATTGCTGTATTTGCACGTTGAGAGACCTCATCAAGATCAACACCCATTTTCGTCAGCATTTCCGTTATCCGTGGAAGTTCATCTTCTAAACGTTGTAAAATCGCAGATGGATCAATGTCTCCTTCTTGTATGCTACTGTATATGGCTTTACTTTCATTCACTACTGCGATGCTGATGAGTCCAAGGGGGATGACTGCAGAAAACAAGATGATCAGGGTAGTGACAAATGCGGCAAGGCTGCGCCGGCCATTCATCTTCGCCGAGAGCCAGATAAAAATTCCTCTAAACAAAAGGGCAAAGACAGCCGCCCAGAAACATGCCATCAGAAATCCGAAGATCAATCCAAAAAACATCACACTGACCAGGGCTAGTAGCACCAAAAACATGCCCCTTCTGACTGGCATGGATTCCGTTGGCGAGAGTCCTTTCATTGTGATGGTCGATTTCTTAATTGAATCTATCCTACAGCCGGCAAGGTATGCTTCCTATCGGCATTCTCTTTCCTGAGATAATCCATGAGCGGTGCAAAATATTCAAGCATCGCTTTTGCACTCATGTCTGATCCTACATTTTTTTGAAGATGCTCACGCCAGTCTACACTTGCTCCCGGATACATGAGATCATACAAGAATTTGCCCGTCTCCTTACTTCCAAAATAGTTTGCATTGTGTGGATCCTGTTTCAGAATATTCTTTGTGATATGCATATGAAACTGAAAAAGCAGAATGTAACTCATGGCATAGTCATAGTATTGAGCAGGATCATTGCTGATATGTGTTTTTGATGCTGCGTCACAATATTCTTCACCACGTGTAGCAGGAGGAACAATACCCTGGTACTTCTTTACCAATTCCCACCATTTTGCGTTGAACTGATCCGCCGGAAGATCCTGTGTATATAGTGCATCTTCAAAAGATGTCATTACACCTGCGGCCCATGGGATGACGATTACGTAACTCAGCGCTTCACGCAACAATACCTGAGTCTGATCAACTTCTGCATTTTCGTCCACCAGATCATACTGTGCCAGAAATGGTTTCTGCATCGACGCAAGGCCGATCAGAGTACCCATCGCCTCATGATAAGCCCGATTCGCTCCATTGCGTAAAAGTGGTGGAACATCTTCATTCGTGTATGACATATAATAATAGATGTGCCCCAACTCATGCAACACTGTCTCCCACCATTCAGCATTGGGTTCGACACTCATCAAAGAGCGCACATCTTTATCAAGATCCATATGCCATGCGGAAGCATGATTGTTTTTCTTGTAGGCAGCGTCCTTGGGAGCAGGGTATAGAGAAGATTTTTCATGAAAACTTGCAGGCAGAGAATCGAAACCAAGACTCTGATAAAAACCTTCGCCTTGCTCGACTATCCACTCAGCAGATTTCGTCCTTAGTGCACCATCTACGTCGAATCCTTCAACAGATACAAGTTCAGTCCATTCCTGACCCCACCGATTCGGTAGCCAGTGCGCAGGAAGATATTCGGGTACTGGTTGACGATATTTCTCGGCAAGTGTGTATCGTGCCCATGTATGCAATTCCCGATACAAGGGCCATAGGTCTTTAATCATCTGATCACAAACCGTGCGCAGTTCCGGAACCGTATAAGCATACTCAGAAACCTGATATTGGAAATAGTCTTCATAGCCAAGGGCTTGCACTGATGCATTGCGTAGGTCACGGAGGTTTTCTAATCCCCCTTTCAGGTCTTTGCCAACCTCCTTACTCGATTCCCAGGCCGTGAGCCTCTCTGTCAGATTTGTGGATTTCTTAAGGACGTCGTCGATCTCATTGGTACTCACCGATTTTCCGTTGAGCTTAAAGTCATAACCAAATAGCTTTCTCGTTTGCTCTGTCTCGGCTTGTATTTTTTGCTTGATCACGTCTCCGGCAGTTTCCGGATTAGATCCCGCGGTATACAGGATGGCATCAAGCTGACGCCGCTGAAGGTCCGAAATCGTTGAATCTGCGCGAAATTTCCTTGCCTGTTCAATATTATCCTTGCTCCCGGTGAACTTTGCGTAGGCTTCACTTGCTGCTTCTGCATTTTTTGATGTGATCGTATCTCCTTCGACAATGTAGGTATTCAACTTCCACTCCGCTAATGCCGATTTATAATACAGATCAATGAAGTCTTTGGTATAAGTATCAATGAAGGTCTGCGCTGCAGCAGACTCCTTGACTTGTGCCTCAACAGGTTTTTCAGATTCCTTGCATGCAAAGAAGGACAGCAATAACAGACAATACAAATATTTCATCGTGTTAGGTATTTGCGTATTCAAAAAAAGACTGAAAACGATCGACAAAACTAAACCATCACCGGTGCATTCCAACCAAACATCTTTTCCTCTTTGATCAGAGAAGTGACTCCTACCGGAAGATATTGCTCCCAACCGGTTGATTGCTCCTGAATCATTTGTAAAACATTTTGTGGAAAAATATGAAGCAATCCTTCGTTGTACCCGGTCACTTCCACGAGGTGCTGACTTTCTATTAAATATTGATAGAGAAATTTAATTCCTTCCGGCACCGGCATTGTAGCAGCGGTCAGCAACCCACCTGAGCCCTCATGACTGAGTATAGGATATGCATAGATTCTGATATTTCGCGTAAACAACTCACCAAATGCCACGAGAAGATTGCCATCTCTATTTTCATAGTACTTCCGTGTAATGATTTCCTGCAATTCGCGAATTCCGATCACAAGACCAAGCTTGCGAATTTTGAAGTCAGACAGGAAATTGATTAAACGCTGATGATTATGGCAATTGCTTACAATGACGGATTGTCCTATTGCATTGAGTGCTCTTGCTCTGTCTAAAAAATCATGTTTTGAAATTTCCCCGTCTGCTGTCAGATTGTCGAGTGTGAGTTCACACATAATATGTGCCTGCGCAGGATCTACTTCGGGTTCTAAAGTAAACTGTGCAAAGCTGGATTGAATTACATCAAGACTTACCAGAGTAGGTGGCTTATAGTGACCACGTGCCACCATCAGAGATTTCTTGTAGAGAAATTCAGAACCATGTATGTTTTGTCCATCCGCGCCAAACATCGCCACTTCAGTGAGCCCATGTTGTACAAGCAACAGTGAGAGATATCTATTGTCAAGATCAGAGAAGTCTGGTCCTGCAATCCTGATCATATCTACCACAACACGTCCACGCAGGCTATCGATGAGTGACTTGATCAACGTCTCAGGATTTTTTGCATATCTGTAACAAGCGTAGACAATATTTACACCCAGGATGCCTATCGACGAAGCCTGTAATTGGGTGTCGCGGTCCAGCATTTTGACATGAAGAACCAGATCATTTGGTGGTGCATCCGGATGCAACTGAAATCGCAATCCAAGCCATCCATGGCCATTCACCGTGCGCTGGTAGTCAAGTGCAGCAATCGTATCAGCGAACACAAAAAAATTGGTGTTGGGTTTATGCTTTTCAAGACGGTGCTCCATGAGCTGATACTCATGATCGAGCATCTTGTACAAACGTGAAGCGCAGACATACCTGCCACTGGGCTCCACGCCATAGATCTCATCTGAATAAATCTTGTCGTAAGCAGACATCGTCTTAGCAATCGTACCGGCTGCCGCTCCGACTTTGAAAAAGATCCGCGCGACTTCCTGACCCGCACCGATTTCGGCGAACGTACCGTAGATACTTTCGTCGAGGTTGATCTCCAGAGCCTTTTGATCAGTATCAAGAATTGGGGTAGTTGCCATGAGCCGTCAAAAATACACGGAAGAACTTAAGTAAGGGAAATTGGGCAAATCGGAGAAACAGGTGAAGACGGAGAATAAAAGGACACGCAGAAATTGGAGAAGTGAAGAGGAAGCCGAGAAAGCTGGAGACCTATTGCCAGAGTGAGTAGCCCAACTTTTTTAAAAAAAGTCCTTAAAATACTTGCACCGGAAAAGTATTCATCGTAATATTGCGATGTATAAATAAAGTATATGGGACTTACGAAGACAGAAGCCTTTACTGAAAGACAAAATGAGCTGGCCACTTACGCAAAAGCATTGGCACATCCGGCACGGATAGCCATCCTTGAGCATTTGATTCAAGAAGACAAGTGCATTTGCGGTGATCTGGTAGATGTCCTGCCTCTTGCCCAGGCAACGGTATCTCAGCACCTGGCTGAACTCAAAAAGACCGGATTGATCAAAGGCACGATTTCGGGTACCAGTATGTGCTATTGCCTGGATAAAACAGAGTGGACGAAATGCATCTCAGCGATCGAAACTTTGATCGAAAAGGTAAAGACGGTAGCAACATGTTGTTAAGGATATTCAATACACAGGATAAAAAAAATCACAATCATGATACAATCAAATGAAATCAAATCAAACGTGAAAGCCAGGTATAATGAACTGGCCCGTGAAAAACAAAGTTGCTGTGGAACTACAGACTGTAGTTTCGTCGGAGACGCCTATGACGAAGTAGGTGGTTACGTGAAGGACGCTGACTTAGGACTGGGCTGTGGCCTGCCAACACAGTTTGCGGGCATCAAGCCAGGGGATACGGTGGTTGACCTCGGCAGTGGTGCAGGCAATGATGTGTTTATTGCCCGTCGCGAGACTGGAGAAAGCGGACGCGTCATTGGTATTGACATGGCCGAAGACATGTTGCGCAGAGCAAATGAGAATCTCCACAAACTTGGCTTTGACAATATTGAATTCCGTCATGGAGACATTGAAGACATTCCACTTGCAAATAATACTGCTGATGTTGTGGTAAGCAATTGTGTGATGAACCTTGTTCCAGACAAAAAGAAAGCATACTCCGAAACTTATCGCATCCTGAAACCCGGAGGTCATTTTAGCATCTCAGACATCGTCATCGTAGGAAGTCTGCCACAATCCCTGAGAGAAGCTGCAGAACTCTATGTCGGATGTGTAAGTGGTGCTGTTGACAAAGATGAATATCTGCAAATCATTGACCAGGCAGGATTCAAGGGAGTCACAATCCAAAAGGAACGCCGCATTGATTTGCAAGACGAAATTCTGGATCAATATCTTGACAGTGAACAAAAATCACAATTTCTCAACTCGGGAGTTGGGATATACAGCCTTACAGTGTCCGCGATGAAACCCGATGCGGCTTGCTGTGGAAGCAATTGTTGTTCGTAAATCTTACCTCAGATGTGCATGTACTCTTTCAGGGTCTGCCTACTTGGTCTTCACCTTGATAGAGTACTTGCCTTCTTTGAGAAATGTTGCAAAATCCACACGTGTCTTAACAACATTCGTTCCCTTTTCCACAATCGTGAGACCTTCCACATCAACGGACTTTACTTTACGATCGAATGATAAATCAATGGTGTAGTCAATCATTGAGGTAAACATGTCCATGTCGCCACCTTCCTCTCCCATCAGCCCTTCGCCCAATCCCCCTTCAGAAGCGAGAGAGTAGCTAAGTGTTTTTCCCTCTTTTTTGAACACATGATCACCGCCTAAAAAATCTGCTGGATTCATTTCCATCGCACCTTCTCCTGAATTCATCTGTCCGGCAGTATTCTCCAAAGATTTGAATGAAGCACTCAACGCTTCCAGATTGTCAAACTTAAAGGCAATTGAAATTGCACCTTCATCTGAGACTTCTACATTCGCATCTTCAATGCCACTCAGATTGTTGTACATGTCTACCAGATTTAATGATTCCATCGAGTCACGCATTTGTTCGATCATCTGATTCTGATCCATGGTGCCCGTTGTATCAAACATACTGGCCATACTGATCAGATCGGACAAATCAATCAATGAGGTATACGTTCCGGAATAATCTTTGTTGAAGTGAATGCTCGTAGCAATATTGCAACTTTGGCACATCCATGCAAATGCAAGCAGTAAACAAAGGAGAAAGTTATTCGTCTTCATGAAATAGATTTAATAAAAATGATTTAAATATCGAAACACATTGATCTAATATCTCTTTGCTCAGTATGAACACTTCAGGTCGTCCCACTGCATCCTACCGGCAAAGATCAAAAATGACGTTCAATTTTCAGTTTTTTTCCACCTCCCCAGTTTTTGTCATTCAAATTTCATGCTGTTGATAATGATGGCTAGGTCTTCACGTAAGTAATTGGTAATCGGGGCCAAACTATCGGGAACAACTTTGGACTGAAAGTAAAGGGAAGCCTTTAGAAAGTGTCTGGTTGAATCTGTCAAATAGAAATGCAGTGGAGAGGCCGCTGAACCACTAAACTCCATCAATAGCCCACTGATACCCTGCCCATTAGCGATACGGATTTCGTCCATATAATTGGCTCTCTGGTTGATCCTGTCTGCCATCTTAAATGCATCCGTAACAAGTTTGTCAAAACCCATCCCGGATTCTATCGGATAGTAGCTGCAATGCAGTTTGGCACCCAGAGAAGGAGCGTCCAGATCAAACCAACAAGGGTGTGCCGGTTTCTCATCAAAGAAATTCTCACGCCTGATCACATGCATATAATCAGGATGTTGAAACGTCATTGGACATTCCGGTTGCCGAAATTCTACATAGTTCCGTACTGGAAAAGTAATCCGTGGATAGGCCCTTGGTTTCGGAATTCGGATCGCCGGCTCCCCACATCCGTAACCAATGAACTGCACCACACTTATGCAAATAACAAGACAAATCACCCCGGTTCTAAATGAACTTATTGAATCCCTCATATCATTTGTTTTCCTGCAATCGAATGCGAATCTTCTCTACTCTTCGTGATGAAACAGAGATCACCGTGAAGGAAATATCTGCGGCGTTGAATTCCTCGCCGCGTTCCGGCATCTTCCCGCTCATTTCAAGGATAAGTCCCGCAAGAGAATCCGCATCACCACGCACGTGATCAAGCTTGCTGCTATCTATACCAACAATACGACAGACATCATTGAGCAGCACCTTACCATCAAACAGATAAGTGTATTGATCTATTTTACGATAGTCTCCTTCCACAGCTTCATCAAACTCATCTTTGATCTCACCGATGACTTCTTCCATAACATCCTCCAGCGTGACGACGCCGGCGGTCCCTCCATATTCATCGACGACAATACCCATATGCATATGTTCTTCCTGGAACTCCTTCAGTAGTTCATTAATCTTTTTTGCTTCCGGGACGTACAACACTTGTTTCAAAATGAGTTCCTGCCACGTGAACTCATCACCACGATCCATCTGGCCAATCAGGTCCTTAACATAGAGTATCCCTAAAACATTGTCCAGGTTTTCCTTATAGACCGGCATTCTTGAATAACCCTCTGTGCGCACGATCTGCTTGAGTTTCGTGAATGGCATTTGATCATCGATGGCCACGATATCTACTCGCGAGCGCATGATCTGTTTGACTGGAACATCATTAAATTTTATGATACTCTTCAGGATACCTGCTTCAAGTCTTGAATTGGCATCCCGTGGCATGGCAAGGTCGATTGCCTTATCGATATCATCCTTAATTCCTGCATCTGCAGTGCCCCCATTGCTTCGACGCTGAAGCCTGTTTTCAATGAGTCGTGACCATCCTGCGAGAATTCTGCTCAGTGGGCTAAAAACACTCACCAGTATCTGCAATGGTTGTGCCATCATTCTGGCAACACGCATATTGTTAAGCTTTGCATAGACCCGGGGAGCAACTTCACCAAACAATACCAAAAGAAATGTGACAATCACGACAGTGAGAATAAAACTGAATACAGTTGCTGTTCGCATAATAGACAATCCACTCATGAGTGGCAGGCGAGTGACTGACTCCGCCCAATGAATGAATATTGCTGCCGGAAATATCTGTGCAATGAGGTAAGCAGACACTATGACGATAGCAATGTTCACCAGGTTATTGGTAATCAGAATTGTTGCGAGAAGACGCCTGGAGATTGAACGCAGGTGTAAAATCCGATGAGCCGTCCTCGACTTTTCGTTACGCAGTTGATCGAGATCGCGAGATCCAAGTGAAAAGAACGCCACCTCTGATCCTGCAATCAGCGCAGAACAAATCAGTAAGAACAGAAGCAGAATAGAAGCAACTGGAATGCCTATCGCAAATGTCAAAATGAATAGCAGGTCCGTTGCGAAAAAAACATCAGTAAGCGGAGGTTCGGTGTCCAAGGTATTTTGATTGGATCAATAAAAGTGGTTTATCGGATCAGAATGGCATATCGTCATCTGCGCCAATACCATGCATTTCTTCTTCAGCTCCTGGTGAATCCTCATGTCCGGCACTCTTTTCTCTCTTTTCAAGGTTGCGCATGACAATTGCGATAATATCCGTCGAATAGCGTTCACGCCCATCCTTGTCTTGCCATTTCCGGTGTGTGATCCTTCCTTCGATATAGACAAGGCTTCCTTTATGAAATTGTTGCGCTACACGTTCAGCCAGAACACCCCATGCAGTGACATCGTGCCATTCGGTATACTTCTGCCATTGTCCGTCCTTATCACGGCGGCTTTCATTGGTTGCTACAGAAAAACGGGCTACCATTCCGCCATTTTCGAGATGTCGTACTTCCGGGTCGCGGCCCAGATTTCCGACGAGGATTACTTTGTTGATCATGTTATGAGCCCTGCGGGAGTTTCAATAAATGTAGAGAATAGTCCGATAAGCATGCCCTGATCACTTTCGGAAATGCAAAGTTGTTTAAGTTTCTTAAGTCTTCAAAGCGATAGTCAGCAGGGAGTTTTTGTTTTGAAATTCTGCTTGTCTCTATATCATAAAAGACGCAATTGATTTCCTGATGCGTAAGGGTCTGTGATATACTTCTCAATCGATGCATTATTAGAGGAGACCTTATTCCGAATTGACTGATGAATTGTTCTCTCATCACGCGCGATGGCATTCTGGATGACGACGTTTCCAACATCGGGAAATCATACATCTGCTGCCAGATATCTTTAAAAGTGCGTTGATGTATCACGAGTCCACTTTTGTTCCGGATCATGAAGTAATGAAAGAACCGCACTTTTCTCTTCATCTTTTTCATACGCATCGGCAACTCTTCTACAAGGCCAGAACGAAACGCAACACAATGTCTGGACAACACACAACTACTACAGTCAGGTCTGCGTGCTTTGCATTGCAATGCGCCGAAATTCATCATCGCCTGATTGAATTGTCCCGGATCTGCTTCCTTGATCATTTTGTCGAGCAATGCATAGAGTCTTGTCCGTGTTGCACGCTTTGCAGGATCTTCAGAAATTCCTTCAATGCGACAAAGGACCCGAATCACATTACTATCAAGTACAGGAGTGGGATGCTGGAATGCAAACGATGCGATGGCAGCAGCTGTATATTCTCCAATCCCCTTCAAGGCACGGATTTGAGCATAGTTAGATGGAAACACACCGTCAAAATCTTTTACTATGACTCGGGCAGTGGCATGCATATTCCGTGCGCGTGAATTATAACCCAATCCCTGCCATAGTCTCAGTACTTCATCTTCTGAGGCTTTGGCAAGTTTCTTTACATTCGGGAATCGACGCACGAACGCCTGATAATATGGTAAGCCCTGAGCTACCTGGGTCTGCTGAAGGATAATCTCAGATATCCAGATTTTGTAAGGATCAGATGTGTTGTTCCATGGCATTGGCCTCGGGTGCTCCTCCGACCAATTCACAATAAGTTGCGCAAACCTCTTGAAAGAGACATCCATACAGGGCGAATATGCAACTTGGCAATTAATTCGCTGCAGTGATGTGCAGAACCAGTAAACTATAAACGATCGAGGACTTTTGGATACCTCGCTTCGATCGTCTCCTTCAGTTCCTTTCTTGCGAAGAAGATCCGGCTCTTCACCGTGCCAAGTGGCAGACGCAGCTTGTCGGCAATCTCCTGATACTTGTATCCGATACGATGCATTTCAAACGGCACCTTTAGTGTTTCATCAAGCACTTCAATCATCGCCGAAATCTCATCCATCAGGATTTGTGATTCTGCGTCATTATCAATGGCATTGGATCCACTGTTCAGCAGATACTGATTCTCTGTTGAGTCGATGATCGTATTTGCTTTGACCTTTTTGCGATAATTGTTGATGAAGATATTCTTCATGATGGTCAATAACCATGCTTTCAGATTCGTCCCTGGAATGAACTTGTCTTTATTGTTCAGGGCACGAAATGCTGTTTCCTGATATAGGTCCTTCGCTTCTTCCCTGTTCTTTGTAAGGTTGTAGGCAAAGCCTTGCAGGACTTTAGTAAACTGATCGAATTGTGAGTGGAATTCTAGGGCTGACATAATATACCTCCGAATTGATTTGTTTGATTTACAATTCAAAGATAAACGCGGGTTGTGCAAAAAGCAATATGTGGTTATTCAAAATCCCTGATTTGATCACCATATCTGGCAAAAGACCAAAATGAAATCACTAATTAGTTGATTTTCAATTATTTGAAAATATCTTGAAACAGTTAAAGTTTTCAAAATATTTTGAAAACTATTTTTGAGCACGAAAAACAAGCCAAATCGCGACCGCCGTGAAGAAGAAATTCGGAAGCCAAATGGCCAATCCCGGATGAATTTCCAGTTGGTTGGCAAAGGTCATGGCAAAACGGGATAGGAGAATATATGAAGCACCGATTATGATGCCCGATGCAAGATGTACACCCACCCCTCCCCGCGCCTTCCGTCCGGCAACTGCGGCACCAATCACTGTAAGGACGAGAATGGTATAAGGGTCCGCCGATCTCCGCTGCACTTCGCTCTGCATCTGCTGAGCTGTACCGAGTCCCTTCGATTTTTCGTAGGAGATGAATTCTCTAATCTCAGCAGTAGTCATCATTTCTGATTGGTTGATATAGCGCACAAAGTCGCGCGGTTCAAGATTCAACGATGTATCCATAAATTGAGCCTGCCCTACAACGATAGACTCCTTCATTGCATCATCAAACCTTCTGATCTCATAATTCGACAATCGCCAGGTATTGGGCGATGTGAGCAATTGCATTTTCTCTGCTTTGATGAGCGTGACCAATTGCGTACTGTCAAACTTTTCCAGAAACACTTCACGCATACTCGTATCCCGACTACGGTAGTTGCGAATGAAGATCCTCGAATCCGGAGTCAAAAAAATGTGAATGTTATCAGTCTTTGTCCTCGCATTCCCAGGATGGATGTAAGTATTATCAAAACGGATAAATGTCTTGTTGCCATTGGGTATAAAAATATGGCTTCCTAAAAAATGAATGCAAGCGAGTACGCCTGCAGAAATTAAATACGGTCGCAACAATCTCGTGAAACTCATTCCTGCACTAAGTGCTGCGACGATTTCTGAATTCTTGGCCATGCGTGCGGTAAAAAATACAACTGCGATGAGCGCAAACAATGGCCAAAGAATACCATTGATCCATGGAATAAAATTCAGATAGTATTCGGTGATGACTTGCTTCGCCGATAACTTGTGCTCAATAAAATTCTCAATCCGTTCGCTAAAGTCAATAGCAAGAGCGATCAACGTAAACAGAAACGCTGAGAAAAAGAAGGTGACAAAGTACTGGCGGATGATATAGCGGTCAAACAGGGAAAGCATATCTCTTCAATCAGGAATTTGGATTTTCAATCGTGTCAAAACTAACGCTATTTGTCTCAGCCCAGCTGACGCTCGTAGGTACTCCTCCGTCGAACGCTCCCAGGTCACGCCATGCTTTCATGCCACCCCTATTTATTACAATCGCTGTTCAAGTCGAGGTGCTGTCTTCTCTTTCCATTGAAAGAAGGTTCCTTCGATAATATGCTTCCTTGCCGTACGTACAAGGTCAAGGTAGAAGCCAAGATTGTGAACGGAGGCAATCATTGCTCCCAACATTTCATTGCTCTGGACAAGATGCCTTAAATATGCGCGTGAGTATGTTTTACTCCAACTGCTACCCTGTGTATCCAAAACTGTATGATCATTCCTCCACTTTTCATTCTTGATATTTATCACGCCATCCCAGGTATAGAGCAATCCGTGTCGTGCGTTTCTCGTCGGAAGCACACAATCAAACATGTCTATACCCAGCGCAATACACTCAAGGATATTCGCTGGCGTGCCGACACCCATAAGATATCGAGGCTTTTCTTTTGGGAGAATATCTGTGACGAGCGAAGTCATGGCATACATTTCATCTGCCGGCTCCCCTACCGAGAGGCCCCCGATCGCATTCAATGGCAAATCGCATGCTACAACATATTCCGTCGAGATCTTCCGCAATTCAGCGAAGGTGCTCCCCTGAATAATAGGCGCAAGAACTTGCTCGTAACCATAACAAGACCTTGTGTTTTTAAAATGAGAAGTACACCGATCAAGCCACCTGTGTGTCCTGTGCATTGAATTCTCAGCGTATTCATAAGTACAAGGCCAGGGTGTACATTCATCAAAGGCCATGATAATGTCGGCCCCGATCTGCAATTGAATTTCGATGACATTTTCCGGTGAAAAAAAATGTGAGGAGCCGTCAATGTGTGAACGGAAATGCACTCCCTCTTCAGTGATTTTCCGCATAGGACTCAATGAGTAGACCTGGTATCCACCACTATCGGTGAGGATTGGCTTATCCCATGTCGAAAATTTGTGCAACCCTCCGGCATTCTGTATGACATCCATACCTGGGCGGAGATATAGATGATAGGCATTCGCTAAGATGAGCTGAGCGCCGATGACCTCTTTGAGAGTATCATGGCCGACCCCCTTGACTGCGCCTACGGTACCCACAGGCATGAATATTGGCGTCTCGACCATCCCATGAGCCAGCTCCAGGAGCCCCGCCCGTGCACGAGATTTAGAATCGGTTGATTGAACTGAGAACTGCATTTGGTGCTTACGTAAATCACATTCTGAGCCCAAATAAAGCCAATTGCCGATGAAGGCTGCTATTAAAGGCTGGAATAGAACAGGGGATAGGCAGATTTTCCAGTGCCACTTTACAGGTCATAACATGTTGGCATTCAATTGCTTGACGGGAGTGCCTTTTATCCAGCAAAGGGGTCCGTGAATTTTTCAAAAAGAGGTTCTGGGAGAAATTTTGGTACTCTAGGAGAAAAAGATACCTTTGCCGTCCATTTTTTAAGCGCGTATTATGGCACAACATGCATCATCAAAGAAGCGGATTCGTCAGGCAGAAGGTCTGCGTGAGGACAATCGCTACTACAAGAAATCCACACGTACTGCAATAAAGAAATTGCGTGAGACGACAGTTAAAACCGAAGCTGCTGAGTATCTGCCGAAGGTGATCAGCATGATCGACCGTCTTGTCCGTCGTCATTCATGGCATAGTAATAAGGCTGCCAATCTCAAGAGCAGTTTGACGAAGTATGTGACCAGTCTTTCATAGGTATTTTCTTCAGTTTCTGTCAGGTCATTTATTTGACCATCCATATGCAGTGCGCATCTTCTGGAAGATGGCGCTATTCTCATAGATTCCCGAAAAATTTTCTGATCCGGGGCCATAGGCAAATACCGGAATCATGACGGCTGTATGATCTCCGGTAGTGAAAGCGATTTTCAATTCGTCCATTGTGGATTCCGGATTAATGGTAAATCCGCCCGTTTCGTGATCAGCAGTGACGATGACAAGCGTATTGCCCGCCCGCTTTGCATACTCATAGCAGATATCAATGACAATATTGAATTCCTTGAACTCACTGAGCACATAGGCGGCGTCATTGGCGTGCCCACCCCAATCAATTTGTGAACCTTCTATCATTAAGAAGAATCCTTTGTCGTCGCGATGACTGAGATATTCCAATATTTTATGTGTCGCCGGAATCGCGTAATCGCGTCCACTCAGCACAGGTAGAGGTTCTTTGTCTGCCGTGAAGTAGGCATAATTCAGATCAGTTGAAATATCTACTTGCGAGATTGGCTTGCCGAGATAGTCATCTATTGCATAACCTTTATCCATAAGCTCTTTATACAAATTCCGTCCATCTTCTCTCCTGGTAAAATAACTTCTACCTCCGCCAATAAAGATGTCAATTGGCGTATCTAGAAAGTCGAGTGCAATTTTTTCATATTCCCTTCTATCTGAGACATGCGCAATAAACGCTGCCGGTGTTGCATGTACAATAGAAGATGTAGCCAACATACCTGTTGCAAGGCCACGCTTTTCTGCTTCTTCCAAAATCGTCTCCTTGGGCTTTCCATCGGCACTTACTCCAATTGCACCATTGAATGTTTTCACACCACAAGAAAGCGCAGTCGCGCCAGAGGCGGAATCGGTAACCAGATTGTTCGAAGAATGAGATTTATGGAGACCAATGACGGGAAATTTCTCCAGGGCAGTTTTGTTCTTATTGAGATACATACCCCCAGTGATTTGTGCCAGACCCATCCCATCTCCAATCAGAAGTATGATGTTTTTTGGTCCAGGCGCTGGAACGGGAACATCTTTAGTGATCGGGACAGTGGTGGCTGGAGGTGGTACTGCAGTTGCAGGTTGAATTTTCGGAGCACATCCCGGTATACCAACGCAGAATATCACCAGTATCGGAAGTGAAATCTGATTCGTGATTTTTTTCAACAATTTCTTACACAGCATATAGAAACAATATTAAGATACGATCGAATAACGCTTCCCGGGCAACGACCTGACAATGCCCTTAAACTCCAAACTTAACAAAACAGATGCTAACTCACTCATTTGCAATTTTGACTGTAACGCAAGAAGATCAATATCCATTTCGCGATCGCTACCTATAAGTCCCATTACAAGTTGTTCAGTGTCGGACAGGTCTGCAAACAAGAGACGTTGAACTGGTCTTTCAGGCTTTCCATTTGACCACCGCAGTAGATCTGCAAGATCCTGGCCATTCTCAATCATATGCGCTTTATGCGTTTTAATCAAATAGTTGCAGCCTTCAGATGCCACATCTCCTGCACGGCCAGGCAATGCAAGGACATCCTTGTGATAAGCATCAGCAAAAGCCGCAGTTATCATAGAACCGCCACTGCGTGCTGATTCAATGACAACTATTGCATCGGCAAGCCCCGCGACAATTCTGTTTCTAGAAGGAAAATTTTCTCTATCCGGTCCTGTATCATATCCAAACTCCGTCACCAATCCTCCTTCTGCCATCATGTGTTTCGCAACAGAATAATGCGCACGTGGGTAGATATATCCAAAGCCACTTCCCATCACCCCAATAGTTGGCAAGTGATACCTTAACGCAGCACGGTGCGCAGTGATGTCAACTCCATAAGCGAGACCGCTGAGGATGAGTGGCGAGTATGACGCTAACTCTGAAATGATCTGTTCGCATTTCGCTTTTCCATAAGGAGTAGGCTTGCGTGTTCCTACTATTGCAACAGAGCGATCTGGATTCAGATTCATTGAGCCACGGGTGTAGAGGATTACAGGACTTTGAGGATATTGCCGTAATTTCTCAGGATACTCATCATCAAGATAAAAGATGCATTTGATGTCTTCGTTCTTTATCGCGTGGAGTTCTCTTTCGGATGCCCGCAACACTTCCGGATCTATCACATTGGATGCAAGCTGCTCGCCAACGCCGGGCACTTTCATAAGTTTCTGCTTCTTGCTTCTGAACACAGCCTCCGCCCCACCACAATAACTCACAAGGTTGCGGGCGATTACACCACCTACTCCAGGTATCTTGCTCAGTGCTATTTTATAAAGCGCTTCTTGATTTTCATTCACGTTGTTTATGGAGTTTATTGGTTTCTGAGGTTTGGGTCAAGGGTATAGGCTCTTTGCAAATGCATCTGGCTACGTTGTTGATCACCCCAACCACTATATGCCATTCCCATCCCAAAGTTAATTTTTGCATCATTGGGATCGAGTTGATATCCATAGCTCAAATACTTGAGAGCATAATCATATCTCCGTTGCTGCAAAGCCATAATTTCATAACCCGCATGATAATAGAAGTCCAGAAGTTTTCCTGTGTCAGTGTCGCGTTTGTTGAGATATTCACAATACTGCGCGATGTAATCTACACTTGGTTTTCGCTCCAGAATCGTTGCAAACTCCGCAAGCAATTTATCCAGATCACGATCAACACGATAATATTCTGCAACCACACCACTTTTCATCTGATTGGCGCTGAGATAATCCGGGATAATCGAAAGTGATTTGTCGATATAGGTTTCTGCCTCACGCACAAGAGCTATTTTTTTATCAGGGTTTTGCACTTCACGTGATTTCTCAAAAAGCGCAGTACCCATAAAACAATTGGCACGTCCACTGTTCTTGCTTACTTCCACTGCTGCAGTATTCAGACTGAGCGCATTTTTCCAGACAGGTATACGTACAAGGGAGCGCCATGTGAAAACTGCGATGGTGAAAATTGTAAGCCCCATTGTAAGCCATCTTATCCATGGCGTCGTGTGATGTATGAAACGCGATGCATAGTAGCCTGCGACGATAGAATATGCCAGACTGGGCATGAACAGAAATCGTTCATTCATAAACGTACCGATTGGAAAAAATACGTTCGAAACAATAGACAGCGTAGCGAGGAAGTATAAAATGGCATACGCATAGATGCGCCTCCGGTACAAACCTATTAGAGCCAGGGCAATCAATATCACAAAAACAGCACCTGATACTAACGTGCCAATCCTTGACCATTCCATGATTGGAATATGATAAGGATAATAGTCATGGGTAAGAGGATATGGAAAGACAAGGAGTTTCGCATACAATCCTAATGTGTATAGAATCGTGGCTGATTGTTCACTCGGGCTCATTCCGAGAAATGGATTGTTTAAAAGATCCAATGATTCCTTTTCACTAAAAATAAACCCGACCACAGCATATCTGATTGCCACATATGCCGCCGCCATGATCAATGCAGGTGTTGTGGCTATGACCCATGTCTTGATTCTGGTGGTAGTAAAAAAATACAGCGTCAAGGGAATGACTGCAAGAAACGTAATCGCATTCTCCTTTGCCATCAAACCAACCATCAGAAATATTCCTGATGCCAAAAGCCACAACCAGGATTTGCGACATACAAATCTCAATACTGCGTAGAGCGCACCCATTGCACCAAGCATTGCAAGGATTTCATCACATCCTTTGATATTGGCTACTGCTTCAGTATGTACCGGATGTACTACATAGAGCATTGCCCCAATAAAAGATGCTGTACCAAACCATTTATACTTTTGAGCAATCTGATAAAACAGTACTGAAAGCACACGAAAGATCAACAACCCTAACAACGCGTAGAGCAGGATATTGACGATATGGTATACCCGTGCATCAAGACCGAAGAACTCATGGATTACTGCAAACAAAGCTATTGACAGCGGACGATAACGGGATCCTGCTACCAGGTCTTTCTGCTCCCCGAAGTACCCGGTAAAACTATCGTGTGTGAAAATGTCAACGATACCATCAATGCCTTTTTTTGTGTAGTTATTGTCAACAACGACAATCTGATCATCCAATACAAACTCATAAGGGATGGCTTTGAAATAGATGGCTATAGCAACACCAAAAATGATCAGCGCTTCTTTCCAATGCGTAGGCCAAAACCGTCTTTGTGCGGCAAAAATGTCCTCCTGTACAGAAACAGGCTTTTTCTTGCTAACGACTTTTACTACCGGTGATTTTCTGACGGGCCGCTTTGCCATATATGGTGAGCTTTTTTAGGCGGTGCCAAAATAGCAACTTCTGCAATCCATTTACGGGTATTGTCCGTAAGTAGCGTAGAGAGGAACTGGCAGTTTTGGAGAAAAGTTGTTACTTTTCGAGTAGATCAGCACCTGAGAAATGAACAAATGGCCTATAACACCCATGTTCTGGCTGATGAGTTTACCTGTTTTTGGACAGCTTAATCTCAAAGCCGGATATTGCTTGTCGCTACTCAATGCGCCAAGTCATGATGCAATCATTCTGCTACACAATGCGACCCTGGCGGATGCATATACCAATCCTTTTAAACCCCTGGAAATCCTCCATGGCCTTGACCTGGGACTGGAATATCGCTGGGACGGGATTGCCCTGGAAGCGGGATGGCGTACTAAGAGAAACCGGGAGGAGGCCACTGGAGCAAGAGCACAACGGTCTTTCAACAATAATCTCAATTTTTCAATCAGTTCTTTTTACGGTGGTATTGTCCAGTATTACGGCCCGATCAGGGTTTCGGCATCAATTGATTACAACTATACACGGACCAAAATTGATTTCGAAGACCCTTCTATCCTTACTACTCTGAAAGACAAGGGTTGGGGCTCGAACTTCTCCCTTGGCTATGTCCTGGGGGGGACTGGACCGGTTTCGTTGGTGATAGCGCCGTATGTACAGATTCACTGGATGGATTATGACCTCACCAATTTTCAAAATGCCTTATCCGACGCACCTGATCCTCCTGCTCGTGAAGACTATTTCAACTACGGATTTACAGTGTACTTTCTGAACGGACCTAATTAGATTCATGTGGTCTTTTTTAAGACCAGCGTTTCGAACGCTATCTTCGCCCAATGGATTTTACCGCATTTGGCCTCGAACCCAAAATCATGGAAGCGATTTCCTATATGGGTTACAAACAAGCAACCCCCATTCAGGAACAGGCTATTCCGATTATTATGCAGGGACGCGATCTTATTGCATGTGCCCAAACTGGCAGTGGAAAGACTGCGGCCTTCATCCTTCCAATCCTCCATCGACTTGCGCAGCAGCCCGCTGATTCCGGTACAAATACACTTGTACTGGTACCTACACGGGAACTTGCTACACAAGTAGACCAGCAGATCCAGGGATTTGCATATTTCACTGGTGCCAGTTCTCTCGCGGTCTATGGCGGGGGTGAGGCATGGGAATATGACCAGGAAAAAACAGCGTTGTCCAAAGGAGCAGCGATCATTGTCGCTACGCCCGGCAGACTGATCTCACATCTGAATATGGGATATGTCAAATTCGATACCATCAAGACACTCATTATGGACGAAGCTGATAGAATGCTCGACATTGGATTCTATGATGATCTTATTAAGATTATCTCCTTTCTGCCTAAGGAAAGGCAAACTCTGATGTTCAGTGCGACGATGCCACCTAAAATCAGGACACTCTCACAAAAGATCTTAAAATCACCCGCGTCTATCAGTCTGGAAGTATCGAAGCCAGCGAGCGGTGTATTACAGGCTGCGTATTTAGTGACCGATGCACAAAAGGTAGGACTGATCCGAAAATTGATTGCCGAAAAACCACAATACCATAGCATCCTGATTTTTACTGCTACAAAAAAACGGGTAAATGAAATCGCGAGTGCATTGAGACGATATGGCATGGAGGTAGAAGGCATTTCTTCAAATCTCGAACAAGCCGAACGTGAAGCTGTATTGTTGCGCTTTCGGGCACGGAAAACGCGTGTTCTTGTAGCAACAGATGTACTGAGCCGGGGTATCGATATCAAAGAGATCAACCTCATTATCAATTATGACGTTCCCAATGATGCCGAAGATTATGTCCATCGCGTGGGTCGGACTGCAAGAGCAGATAGCACAGGAGTCGCCATTACACTTGTGAATCCGGCAGACCGCTACAAACTTGAAGCAATCGAAAAATTGATAGAAAAGAAAATCAATAAGATTCAGTTGCCTGCTTTGGCTTAGAATTTTGATCATTCAAGAATAACCTGGACGGTGATGCCTCCCTCTGTCGTCGTGATCGGATATCCGGTGGTAGTGTATGGCGTGGTTTTACGATAGTCGAAGAATAACCTCAGATTGATGTTCTTATTCAGATTATATCGGATCGCAGGTGATATTGTCAGTTCCTTTTGTCCACGTGTTGGTTGCGGTTGTATGTTTAGATCCAGATAGTGATTGACCGTGATGTTATCTGAGAACGAGAAATCAAATAATATTTCGAGATCATTTCCTTTTAACGAACTGGCACTACTGCCACCACGGTTTGGCTGATTTCCTCCACGACTTGGCGGCGCTTTATCATCTTCGCGATTTGCTTTAAATCCTGGAAGAAATTTCAATTCAATATTCTTAAGCACATAGTCAAGTCCAACCTGGAAACTTGTCACGCGGTTCTCGGCAAGCTCACTGGAAATAAATCCAAGCTGCAGTCCACGGCGCTTTGCAAACTCAAGTTGAAAATTCAAATCATTTTTTGTCCGAATGTCAATCCCGATCAGTGGAGCAAACTGTTCTTCAATACCAACTGCCGGAATGATGTAGCGACTGTAATAATTCTGTGTTGCTTCATTGACATTGTTAGGATTGCTCTGAGGCGGAGTGTAGTTCAGATCCGTCTCAAAGGAATTCACATTCAAAGTCGACTTGTATCCATGTGATATCCGCACACTGGAGAAAATTTCTTTGAACGGGCCAAGTTTTTCAAGACCGCTATAAGTCAGTTGCCAGTTTGGTCTCGGCAACCAGCCGAACATATCATCGAGATCAAAATTATCCGGAGACTTCCCAGTGTACGCTGCTATAAATGCCGGAATGATCACATCTCTTTGCTTGGAACCAAACCCTTCAGTGTATGTCGGACCATCTATCGGGTGCATTGTTCCGGGCTCTCCACGCTGCTGGGAGATATCGGTTCTATAGTTTTCGAATGTATTGAAGAGTCGTCGCAATTCATTTTCACTGTCACCAAAGAGTGTGGGCAAGGTGAAATAAGACATCGAGAATGAGCCAATTTCGCGCGGCGAGCGACGTTCGAATGCATTGTCGCCGTGTTCTTTCGTCACGTCTTTATAGAACAGAGAAAAATTGTTTGACACCGTTCTTTTTGCATCTACTTCAATTTTAAAATCCGTGAATGGTTCGAGGGTCAGTTTTCCATCCAGCGTTTCACTTTCCGATTGCAATACAGGAAGATTCTGGAAGGCATTGTCCGTGATCCAATTTTGTCCTGCAAATCCGTTTTCATCGAGCCAGTCACCGGAACTCTGTTCAAACCGTCCAATCTCTGGTTGCTGACCGAAAATGAAGCCCCAGCCAGGTGCGGAGAAGTCTCGCATGCCAAGAAGACCCGCTGTCGGCGTGAATCCAGGTACCACGGTAGTGAAGTCCTGACTATAATTGACACGGAGTCTTCGCACTGTCATCAATGGTCGCAAAAGAACCCGGGCGAAAGTTCCTGGTTGCCCGTCGTCCTTCTTTACACGCGCATCTTTTTTTGCATCCTTGGGATCTGCATCTTTTGCATCAGGATCGTCGGGATCAGCTGCAGCAGCATCCTTTTTATTCTGCGGAAGTTTGGTCCGTGGATCTGTTTGTTTTGGCGTACTCGCACCGGCACGCCCGTTGATCTTGCCCAGAAACTTAGACTTATTGTAGAGGCGTGTAAAATCCAGGTCGGCAGTAAACTTGCGATTCTGGCCATTGCGGATCACATTGCCCAGAGAATCGGTATTGATCGATGAGGAGTTCCATGCATACTGAGCATCATAGCTGATATCTGCACGAATCCAATCGAGGAATGGAAAATGATTTGTAGGCACCTTATAGCTGGCACGCACATTGTGCATATAGTCTTTTGTCCGTCCGAATTGTTTCAGATTCTGCCAGACACTATCTCTGCGCACACTTTTATCAATAAGGATGAGATTATTTCTATCAACGTATTCATCAGGTTCATCAATCACAGAAGCATTGGTTGCATTGAAATCAAACTTGAGTGATTTCGTAAGGTCCCATCTCAGATTGTAATTGCGATCCCATGTATATCTCTTATCAAACCATTTCTTGAATATCTCATCCGAGAATCGATAGTCCCGTTCACCGAAACGCCGGTCAAGTACAGTGTTGAATGAAAAACTATTTGGCAGAGGATTCAGATTCAATTCTGTGATTGGCTTTAGCCATTTGCTATCAGATAGTCCTTTGAACGGTTGCAGACTGACAGTAGGCAGGGTATAGTTGTAGTCGAGCTGACCTTTATGCTGTTCAAGATCATCTTTACTCACTATCTCATTGTGTGCTTCCGATTTGGAATACGAATAACTCACAGAGAAGTTTGAAACACTCCAGGGCATCGGTGGCCCGGTACCTTTGCGTTCCTTCTTCACGTTGGTAAAGTTGATCACGCGCAATGCCTGGAAATCTTCTGCCTGGTTCTTGATAGAGTCTCGTACTGCAGGATCCGTTTGTCTCCTGAGCTTCTCTTTCAGATCCAGATCAAGATCGATGGGGTCAAAGCGCGGTGTTTGTATAGTCGTACTGTACTGTGCATAGAAAGGAATTTTAATTCCTGCTTCTTTTCCAAAGAACTGGCCAAGTTCAAGTCCGGTAGATACATCGAACTGGAATGTGCTTTCCTTCGCACGCTGATCGAGCTTCTCATCAATAGCGCCATATCCAACACTGCTATAGGTGGCAGAGGCGCCAAATGTGCCGAAGTCTGCCAGATCCATATCAATACGTGCAAGCGCTGCAACGCCTCCGCGTTCATCCAAACCTGATACACGCAGTTCATTGACCCAAACCTCTCCACATAGCGGAGCGATATTTCCGCCGTCGGGATTACGAATACCGATCATGACATTCTTGACATATCCGAGAGTAGGATTCCCCTTTACTTTAAGTGTGTATCTCTGCCCATCTATCATCACCGACTGTACATATTCCTGACCAAAAGGCCACATCGCTGCATTTCGCTCAATTTTCAGATCAGTGAGCTCTTTGAAAGCGAACTTCACATTGTTAGAGTCCGGTTTCCAGATTTCCTCGGCAAGATCACTCGCCATCGGATCGTCGGATACAGTGAGCGGAAGTTCGTATTCGTAATAATTGTTTTCAAAATCACTACCCAGCCGAATGAAGAGATTCAGGTCTCCATTCTGAATGGGGTTTCCAGGATTAAGTATTTCATTGGATTCTGCGTGCACAAACATTTCAAGCTGCTCAAATACACGCATGTCAAGATTCAACGTCTTATATATTCTTGCATCGCATCCATCGACTAGATCACAAAACTGTAATGCCAGAGATTGCTCATTCTGGAATACATCCTGAAATGTACTACCGATGATACGTTCTCGTCGAATGCCTGCTGGCAAGACATAGGGGAATGGCGCTTTCCTGCTATGCTCTTCGACATTCACTGCATCTACTTCGAAGGATAACGCACCATCCAGCGCACATTCCTGATCCGTGGCACGAGTATATCTTCTCCATTGGCTACGGACCAGATCCAAAGTCGCAAACCGCAATATTGTCTTCTGATCAAACCCGGTCATATACATCCGCATAAATCTGATCGAACGAAAACCCTGGATACCATTTACTGCAAGTCCATCATTGAGCGGAACCTTAAAGCGATACCATGTTTGCGATATTCCTGATGCTTCACTGGTGATTGTATCCAACTGCCAGTTCACCAACTCACCTTCCTTACCAATACTTGTAAACACGGGTCCATCAGGTCCGCGCTGCATCTTGATGATATACTGATAATATGCCTCATCGCCATCACTCAACGAGAGATCGTCATTGAGGTCTTCACTGTTAGGTCTGTTTGTATTCGCAGAGATTAAGTTGTTGTCATTGGATTGTGGTGTAGGAGGAGAGTTTCCTTCTGTGCCATTGAATCGACTATACCTCTGAAGGATACCGGCATCCGCAGGAAAGATTGGATCGCGGAAATAGAGGAAGTTATCATTCGAAGGATCCGAGATGATTTCATCTTTACAGTCCTGGGGCAAAAGGGAATTCTGAATTGAATTGACATAATCGGCATAAAACGTACGTTCTGCATCGTCATTAAATCCATCGAGTCCAACGTCCTGTGCGATCCGGGTGTTTACATCGATAGAAAATGCATTGACTACAGGCTGTACTCTTGGGACACGTCCCCACATCGTAGTATCGGTCTGACCTTGAGCAGTATCACTTGGCAGGCCATGTTCATATGCAAGACGACCATCTTTGAGGATGTCTTCAGAGACATTACCCAGATTGATCACGAGATAGCCATCACCACCAAGTGAATCCGGAGCATGGATATATGGATCCAGCATCCAGAATTCCAATGCTTCATAGTTTGACAACTCAAAGTCTGTATTCGGAATATCACGTTGGATACCCCCCCACCTCTCAGCAGGATTGTTCAGTTCACAATCTGCATTGATACCCGCTGAGTATGGAGCTACGCCTTGTGGCGGATCAAAATTATACGGGCCCCGCTCGAAAGGAATATAGTGGATATCAAAAGTTCTGAAATCATTATTACCAAAACGTTGTGTTCTGCCACGGAAGATCTCCTGTTGGTTTACTGCACGTGTGTATGGATTAGAATTGTCAGCACTGGATGTACGTACACTCCTGTCTACACGGTACCAGTTGAAGTGGGCTCTGTTTACTCCGGAGACGAGAGAATCATGAAACTGTGACTCAGCAAATCGTGGCATGCTCTCGATGACGACACCCTGGGGCACACTGGCCAGCTGCCACCGCGTCTCAGGTGTGCGAAGATCGAACTCACTCGCTGTGCCTTCGAAATCATCAATATATACGACACCTTCTTTTTGCTCACTGCCTCCATTGATAGCACGCGAGTGACCTGGCTTGAGTGCAGCGACTTCTGCCTGAAAGTTGAGCATGGAAGGTTCTTTGGTGTTGATCACCGGAAGCTTATCCACAAGTTTTGTGATCCACGGGGCCTCTTTACTATAAGTAAGATCAAGTCCCATCACACGGTTGTTGATCGGGTCATCACCAATATTTACCTTCTCCGTGTATGGTCGCTCAAAGAGATGCATGTACGTGGCGCCAATATTCATGTGCTTGTTTACCTCATAATCGGCGCGCAAGCCAAGCATTGTTTTCTTCTGAAAACTGAATAACGCATTGTCTTCGAAGGACACACGAATCGGCGTACCGGGTTGTACATATGAGGCATTCAGGATACTCAGACGGCCGATATTGTAGTCAATGACATAGTCTACATTTTCCTGAAGTCGTTGTCCGCCAGCATAGACCTGCACAGATCCTCTTGGGATATTAAATGTCCCTAATGAAATATCTGATGAGGAACTCGATTGTGATTTTCCTTTTATGGTAAAGCGATTGAATTCTGGAAATTCCTGCGCACGGATGAGCGTGGAGTCATAGAGATGTGGATATATGACACTCTGAATAAATTGCTCCTGAGTGCCAGCAGCTCTTAAGATATTCTCGAGCGATGATCCAAATGGTTCGAGAACAGGAAACATCAATAAGCCCTCCCGTGGATAGATGGTAAGACCAGGAACAAAGTCAAAGCGGCCATCCGGTTGCGGATCACCCGTCACATTGAGGTTGTCAAGATTAAGGAGGGTAATCAAAGGTGTATTCCCAATTCCTGTTTCGGAAGGTAAAAAGCGCTTGAAGCCTGCACCCGGATCTTCATAAAAGACATCCAGTTGAAACTCTTCAGGATTGACATCACCACCGCCGACACGGTAGAAATTTTTCATCATCAGATCCCAGATCGGAAGGTCGATGCGCTGTGTTGTGCTCTTGAGCATCTTCACATAGATCACAGATGGATTCTCCGCATCTACTGGAATGATATCAGAGAGCTCACCTACCTGGTACTGGATACCATTATATGTATACTCATAGGCGATACCGACAACATGATCGGACTGCAGACGGGTATTGAGAGAGATAAACCCAAGTTCCGGGTGATAGGTATACTCAGCGGGAGAAAGTCGTCTTGCCCTGATCTTTTCATAATCACGCGTTGACCTGAGACCAATTGCATTCATCGAAGAATTGACATTTTCGATGAAACGATTCTCAGGATTCAAACCTAACTCGCGTAAAATGGTATTTGCTTCGTTTGCAGGAAGGACGTTGAGCATGCAGATATCCTTCAGTGCAATTGTGTCCATCATTGAAACAAAATGCTCATTGCCATCTGAGATCCGGCGAGACTCACCGAGGTCAGCGATGGCAACTACATCACGCACATCTGTTGTCTGGTTTTTATCATTTGTCACCCAGACTTCCATACGTGTAATACGGAAGAGACTATTGATCTGTGGGAGGTTCGCCAGGGCCATCTCAAAACTTTCCCTGTTGAAATGGGAAAGGAAGAAGTGACGGTTTTCTACATATTGATCGATCGGCACTTCAAATTCCTGTAGAACGCTACCACCTTGAATCGTAATATCGTTTTTCTCAGATCGTTGCTGTGATGCTATCGCCGTCAACCTGAGGTGACCAAACTGCAACTCTGTCTTGATCCCGAACAGACTCTGACTTCCCTGTATGAGTGACCCACGCAAAGGAAGACTCACATCGCCTGCTTCAATCTTTTGTAAAATGGCATCGTCGCTGAATTGATGACTGTCGTAATTGAGTTTGAGTTATTCTCAAAGTCGAAGGTGGACTTTGTATTATAGTTAAAAGATGTGTTGAGTTTCTCACCGATTTTTCCATCGACATTGACCTGGATGTCCATATCAAAATCAAACCCGCCACGTCGACGTTGCCGTTCAAGTAGAGTTGGATTATCCTGACGATAGAAATCTGCACCGAATGTGAGATCGACATTTCCCTGAGGTCTGATGTCTACTTCCGATCCACCAAAAAGTCTATCGATGATATCTTTTGAAATATCCACAGTAGAGACAGGATCGACTTTACCGCCAGAGCTCCGACCTCCAGAAGATACCCCAGCCAGTTGTTTCCAGTATTCATCACGTTCTTTCTTGGCACTCCAATCCATATACTCTTCAAAAGTCATAGAGGTAGGCATCCTGAAATATTCGTCGCCAATGCGCTCAGTGATGACATATTCGCCAGTCACCGGATCGTATTCGATATCTTTTTCTACAAGAGCAGGGTCCTCAAGATCGAAGGGATGGTCTGTTGGGTCGGTGGCAAAGTTGCCATAACGTTCTGTAAAAGGTGGAATTGTATCCAGAGCAATTGCTTCAAAAGGATCAGGTACCAGATGTCCTCCGGTCGCAAAAATGAAGTTGACAGAAACACTCAGACAAAAGGTAATCGCCAGAGAGAGAGGAAAGAGGCTTGCAGTGAATCGCATGTAGTATTTCGTCAAATTCGTTTCCGGTTTCAGAGCTTATTCCTCTTCGGTTTCACTCTGATTTTATATAATTAATGCCTTTGATAACGCACAATTCTATTCCCTTCTCTTGGATATTCTCATAGAAACGGCACATCCGCATCCTGATTGCGTGACTCCCGCCGTTTTAACGTAAACCTCTCAATCGCTGTTAGCCAGCCAATTCCAACAATGCTGCCTTCACCCAGCTTTCAGTATCATCCTCATCCTTCATTTTCGCATTTATCGAGGAAATCGCCTTATGCGCATGGGCCGAAGGATAGCCTAGCGCAATCAGGGCAGATAACGCCTCACTCCGTGCTGTATTGCCTGAACGTGCAGGTATCATCATGACGCCACTTCCCGCCCGCATAAGCTTGTCTTTCAGGTCAATGATCAGCCGCTTAGCTGTTTTGGGTCCCACACCTTTCACCCGCTTGAAGGAAATCTCATCCTCGGATAGAATCGCTGACTCCACATCTGAAGGACTCATTCCAGATAAAATGAGTCTGGCAGTATTCGGACCGACGCCAGAAACTGATATCAGGTGATTGAACAATGCGCGTTCTTCAGGTTCAAAAAAACCAAACAGCGTATGGCTGTCTTCACGGACGATGAGTTGAGTCCAGAGTTTTGCCTGTTTGAGTTGCTCGATCTTACCATAAGTATACAGACTGATCTGCAACTCATATCCGACTCCTGCGGAATCGATCACCACCATGGTAGGGGTCTTTAAAGTGATCTGTCCGCTGATATATGCATACATGAGGCGATTCGATTTACACTGATGGAATTCCCGTCAGAGCCTATTTAAAAAACGGCCAAAGGTATACAAGGAAGGGTAAAGAATCTGGCGAAACAGGGGAAATCGGTGAAACCGGTAAGAAGAGCAACCCGAGGGGCAACTTACCGTCAAGAATGTCTTAATTGTGCAATAGCCTTCTCCGTGAGAAATTCACCAATCGCCAACGATGACGTAGCAGCAGGTGATGGCGCATTCACCAGATTAATCACACGCTCATCTTCCAGAATGAGATAGTCGTAGATCATCTTCCCGTCAGAGGAGACACATTGCGCACGGACACCGGACCGATGGTAGCTCATGTCTTCAATGCGAGTGGCGGGGATAAGGCGCTGCATACTTTTGAGGAAGGCTTTTTTTAAGAGTGATCGACGCATCTCTTCCCATCCTTTCTTCCAATATCGGAATGCCATTCTGTAGAATCCGGTATACAATAGGATTTCTGATAGTTCTCCAATATTGACATCGTAAAGGCGGTAGCCTTCCCTGGCAAACGCCATCACTGCATTTGGACCTGCTTCGACACTTCCATCCAATCGCAATGTAAAATGGACTCCTAAAAAGGGAAATCTTTGATCGGGAACAGGATAGACAAGATGATTAATCATCTGTGCAGAGGCGCCGCTTAGCTGATAAAACTCCCCTCGAAACGGAAGGATCTTAAACCTGCCTATCATCCCTGTCATCAACGCAACGCGATCCGCATACAGACCACAGCAATTGATAAAGAGTTTGGTCTTGAATTCGCCATATTTCGATGAGATCACCACATGATGTAATTCATGACGGATGTCAGTGATAACATGATCGAAGTAAAGGCTGGCTCCGAGTTCCTGAAGTTGTCTTGCAAGTTCATTTGAGACTTCGCCATAGTCGATAATACCTGCCTGAGGCACCCAGATGGATTCTATAGCCTGCACATGTGGTTCCGCTTCTTTGCTCGCTTTCTCGTCCAGAATTTCTATTCCGCTGAGATTGTTGAGTTTCCCACGGCGAAGAATATCATGCAGTACCGGTATCTCATGGGTATCCACGGCAGCAATCACTTTTCCACAGATGCGATGAGGTATCTTATGTTCTTCTGCAAAATCCAAAAGCATACGATATCCCTTCAGGCAATTTTCGGCCTTGGCTGATCCTGGCTCGTAGTAGATACCTGAATGAATGACACCACTGTTGCGAGAGGACTGATGCATAGCAGGCCGGGATTCTTTTTCAAGGATTGCAATGCGCAATGAGGGCTGAATTCGCAATAGCTGCCAGGCTGTCGATAGGCCCACAATACCAGCTCCTCCGATGAGCACGTCAAAATGAGGAGTGTTGTTTAGCATGTTAATTGCGGGTCCGGGAAATAAGAATGCCTCTCAAAACACAGAATTTCTGCATTTTCGCCATTCGCATTATTAGTAAGTCGTAAAATACACAACGCAATATGAAATTTCCTGAAGATTTATTCTACTCAGAAGATCATGAGTGGCTTCGGCTGACTGATGAGACAACAGAGGATGGGAGACGCATCGGTATTGTTGGAATCTCAGATTTTGCCCAAAGCGAACTGGGTGATTTGGTCTATGTCGAAGTTGAGACTGTTGGCGAAACGCTGAACAGTCATGACATTTTCGGTACACTTGAAGCCGTAAAGACGACATCGGATCTCTTTATGCCGGTCGGGGGAGAAGTGCTTGAATTCAATCCTGCGTTAGATGAGAAAGGAGGGGACAACCCTGCATTGATCAATTCTGATCCTTATGGTGCCGGGTGGCTCGTCCGGATCGCTGTGACAGATGAAAGCGAAACTGCATCTTTGATGAAAGCAGATGTTTACGCTGCTAAGGTCGGTTGAGGTTTTTTTTAACCACCAACCACCAAATACACATCGTTGCGCATCTTGTCATCAAACACTATCTGGCGAAACGTCGTCGGATTCCTTCCGGCAATTTTCTGGGCGATTATCGTGGCGATATTGTCACTTTCGTCTGTGGCAATAGTCCCAAAGATTAGCTGGTCTGAGATGGCAGGATTTGATAAGCTAGGACATGCCATTTTCTACTGTATACTGGCACTTTGGGTGATTTATGGTCTATTTAAACTGGTGCCCCGGTACAGAAATATAGAATACTGGACTGCGTTGGCGTGTGTCGTGTTTGGTATTGGAATGGAATTCCTTCAGGGCATGATGCGCGAAGGACGTCAGTTTGAATACCTTGATATCCTGGCTGATATCGTTGGAGTTTTGATCGCGTATTGTATCTTTAACGTCCTTCTTAAAAAGAAATATTATGGAAATTACAGGCACTGAATTGGGACTAGGGATCCTGTTCCTCATTTTATTGGTCAGTGGTACCATCATTGGGCTTAAGGCTAGACTTAGAGCTAAATCAGCAGCCGATCTCAGGGGTGAGCATCCCGATTATGACTCTCAAGCGCCTTTGAGCGGACGTGTGAAATACCCATCGGTGGACGGTTTTCGCTTTTCAGGGACGCTTTGGATTTTGGGTTTGGCAATCGCACTAGGTCTGACTCTGATTACGATCAGTTGGACTCAATACGAAAAGCCGGTCTACATCCCGGATGATGCTTTGCTGTTAGATGAGACAATCGAGATCGAGCCTCCGCGTACTGCAGAGCCCCCTCCACCTCCTCCCCCTCCACCTCCTCCGGTGATTGAAGAAGTACCTGAAGAGGAAATCCTTGAGGAGGAACAGCCTGTGTTTATGGATCAAACTGTAACTGAAGAAAGTGTCGTCGAAGAGAAGGCACCTGAGCCTGTTAAAGCACCTCCTCCTCCTCCACCTCCGCCACCACCAAAAGAAGAACCAGAAGAAATCTTCAAGGTGGTAGAACAAATGCCTCGTTTCCCAGGCTGTGAAGATCAGGGTGGAACAAATGAAGAGAAGCTGAAGTGCGCAGAGGGCAAGATGTTGGAATACATCTATAAGAATGTGAAGTACCCGGCTATTGCCAGGGAAAATGGAATCCAGGGCAGAGTCGTAGTGCAGTTTGTCGTCGAGAGAGACGGAAGTATCACAGACGCAAAAGTGGCCAGGGATATCGGCGCAGGATGTGGGGAAGAAGCTCTCCGCGTAGTGAACTCAATGAATAGTATGGGCCAAAAATGGATCCCCGGCAAGCAACGTGGCAAACCAGTGCGGGTCCAGTTTACATTACCAGTTCAGTTTAAATTGCAATAATGACAAATGGGAGGGGTGGGATTTATTCCTACTCCGACTTTCGAATCTAAAAAGGCCATCTCCCGGCAGGAGGTGGCCTTTTTCATAACTTTTCGATTTTCGTGACGTTCTATGATGACTTATCCGCTAAAAGATTTTCAATGGCAATGCTGCGATACCTTCTATTCTTCTGTCTGACCTTGATCCTGCATGTGGCTTCCGGACAACCGCAAGACTCACGACTTGCTGATCAATATTACCTGGATGGTGAATATGAAAAGGCTGCTGAACTCTATGAGAGCTTGTATCGGAATTCAAACCGGAGTGACTTCTATTTTACGAAGTATATCGAGTGTCTGTTAGCACTTGAGGAATACGAACGCTGTGAAACCATTGTAGAGGATCAAATCAATGCCACACCCGGCAACGTCTCTCTCTATGTGACTCTTGGCAATGTACTTGAAAGACAAAATAAGTACGATGAGGCGGAAGCTGTATTCCGGAGAGCAATTGATAATCTCCCTGCTGATCTCGGGCAAGTATCAAAACTTGCCAATACTTTTCTGGAGCTCACAAAGTACGATGAGGCAATAGAGGTTTTTGAGAAAGGACAATTACTGGTAAACAGACCAGGGCTTTTTTCAGAAAATCTCGCTGATCTCTATCGCAGGAATGGAGACAATGAAAAAATGATAGAAAACTATCTGTACAGCCTGCATACAAACCCACAGCGATTGGTATCAATACAGACAATGCTGCAACGTTTTCTTACGAAAGATGACTATCCAATTCTTCAGGCACAACTCTATGCCATGATCCAGGACCACCCCGAAGCTGACTATTTCCCCGAGATGCTTGCATGGGTTTCTATTCAGCAGAAAGATTTTAGTTCTGCCTTGCGTCAACTGAAAGCGCTGGACCAGCGATTGGGAGAAAATGGCAATCGAGTGTTTCGTCTCGCCCAAATGGCCTCCAACGCGCGTGACTATACAGTTGCTGTAGAAGCATATGAGTATGTCGTGACTGCTAAGGGTCCGGGGTCTCCATTCTACCTGAAGTCTAAAGAAGCATCACTGGATTGTCAGCGTAGAAACATGGTTAAAAATTATGACTACACTCAACAAGATCTGCGCACACTTGAGGCGCAGTATGAAACCTTTCTGAATGAAATCGGTCGTAATAAAAACACCGCCTCAATTATTGCAGACCAGGCACGCATGGAGGCATTCTTCATCAATGATCTGGACAAAGCAATTTCATTACTCGAAGAAGTCATTGCGTTCCCGGGTGTAACCAAAGACATACAGTCTATTGCAAAACTTGATCTCGCAGACTTTCAGTTGATGAAAGGAGAGATTTGGGAAGCCACATTATTGTATTCCCAGGTAGATAAAGATTTAAAGGAAGAACCACTTGGCGAAGAAGCACGCTTTCGTAATGCACGACTTGCATACTATAACGGAGATTTCGAATGGGCTCAGGCGCAGTTTGATATCCTGAAAGCATCTACATCCAAGCTGATTTCTAATGATGCCATTGATATGGCTGTATTTATCATGGACAATCTTGGATTGGATAGTACTGCGCATCCACTGGCCTCGTACGCCGAGACAGAGCTTTTGATATTCCAAAATAAATTTACCGAGGCACAAGAGAACCTGACAATCCTTGCAAACCTTTATCCGGAACATGGATTACAGGATGATATCCTTTATCTCCGTGCACAGATATTGATGAAGCAAAGAAAGTATGCAGAAGCTGCCGTGCTTTACGAGGAGATTTTCACTACGTATCCTGAAGAAATTCGCGCTGATAATGCACTGTATGCACTTGCAGATCTTTATGAAGAACAACTTGGAGACACCATCAAAGCACAAGAATTGTACGAGAAAATTTTTGTGGATTACTCCGGCAGTACTTTTAGCATTGAAGCACGGAAACGATATCGGATTCTGCGCGGAGATTTTACCGATGAATTGAATTAGTTTGTCATGTACAATAAATTGACTCCGGAAGAAGAACACGTCCTTCTGCATAAGGGCACTGAAAGACCTGGCACTGGTGAGTATAATGATTTGAAGGCACAGGGTACTTTTATCTGCCGGCGTTGCAATGCACCGCTATATAGATCAACGGATAAATTCGATTCACACTGTGGATGGCCGAGTTTTGATGATGAGATCACTGGAGCGGTAGAACATAAACGCGATGCAGATGGCAGAAGGAACGAAATCCTATGCGCGAATTGTGGTGGTCATCTTGGGCATGTGTTTACCGGAGAGCGATTTACTCCGAAGAATACAAGGCATTGTGTGAATTCGATTTCCATGCGCTTTATTAACGAAGGCAAGACACTGCCGGATGTGGTAAAGGAAGGCAAATAATTTCCGTGTCGATGGAATTCCTCCTGATATTCGCGCAAGGAATCCTACTATCTGATCGAAATCAAAACTGAAAACAAAAACAGAATAGCTATGCCAGTAATGAAAGTCATCGAGCTCATGGCCAACTCAAGTGAGAGTTGGGAAGACGCGACAAAAAAAGCGATTGCTAAAGCTGCCGAGTCTGTGACGAATATCAAATCTGCCTGGGTGCAGGATCAAAGCGTGACAGTGAAAGATGGAAAGGTGGACAACTTTCGTGTCACGCTCAAAGTGTCTTTTGAAGTCAGGTGAAATAGCTAAAACGCCATGTCAGGCGCTCACACGACTGCGATGATGTTTGATATCGCAGAGATGGCCGCTATCATCGAGCCATTGTTCTTTACGTGTGTAATTCGGGTCAATCGAAGCTACCCGTTTCCAGAAACGATCCGAGTGATCGAGTACATCAAGATGACACAGTTCATGAAGGATGACATAATCCTGTACCGAACGAGGTGCAAATAGCAGGCGTGTCGAGAAACTGAGTTCTCCATATTGCGAACAACTGCCCCAGCGACTCGACATATTGCGCAATGTGATGCTCTTGATCTTTTTATTAAATCTGCCTTCGTGCATTGCCCTGACTCTCCGCTCAAATGCAGGCTTGTAAAGGCGCGCGAGGAGATCGTGAATCATTCGGTATGCGACATCCGATTTTGCAATGTCTGTCCAGTCCCCGGGAACTTCTAATGCGATGACATCCTCCTCAATAACTCCCCGCGCCATTTTGCGCTGTGAATCAGATATACGGACTGAGAATTCTTTGTCAGTTGTGTACACACGGCGGCATTTAGTCACATCAAACGGCATGTAAGTAGCCCGGAATCGTTCACTTGCCTGCCATTGTTTCTTGATCCAGCGACTGCACCACTGTTTATACTCGATCAGTTGTTTATCAGTACACTTTGCGGGGATACGAAGCAGGACGCTGTCTTTGCCGGCAGACACCCTTGCGTTTGTCCTTCTCTCAAAATACACGGTGACCGGAATGGTATGACCATCTACCGTAACTCTCCCAGTTTTTCTCAGTACTGTTTTATTAGCCATGCGTCTGAGAGAATTCTTTCATGACATTCACTAATACACCAACACTTTCAATCGACAAGGCATTGTACATAGATGCACGGAATCCCCCAGCACTTCGATGTCCTTTGATTCCGACAATGTTGGCTGCTTTGCATGCATCCAAAAACGGTTTCTCATGATCCGGATTTTTGGTCACAAACGTTGCATTCATCCATGAGCGATCACGGGCCTGGACATTTCCCTGGAACAAAGGATTGCTGTCAATTTCGGCATAGAGGAGGGTGGCTTTAGCACTGTTACGCTCTTCGAGTGCCCCTACTCCGCCTTGTGCTTTCAACCACCGCAAATTCAGCATTGAGACGTAAATCGGAAAAACCGGCGGTGTATTGTAGCAAGAATCTTCCTTGATATGATTGCGATAATCGAGCATCGAAGGAATCTGTCGTGTCACATGACCGAGCAAATCTTCGCGTATGACCACCAGGGTTGTGCCGGCAGGACCCATGTTCTTCTGGGCACCTGCATAAATCAGTGCAAATTTATTGATATCGACCCTGCGGCTGAAGATGTCTGAAGACATATCTACCACAACAGGTATTGGAGAATCTGGCCACCTATGAAATTGAGTGCCGTAGATCGTATTGTTTGATGTGAGATGAAGATAGCGTCCATCATCAGGTACTTGAAAATCTTTGGGGATATGATCGTATTTCGAGCCTTTAGAGCTTGCAAGTACTACAATATTGCCATAGAGTTTCGCTTCATTCAGTGCTTTTGTAGACCATACTCCTGTGTCCACAAAATAGGCGGTATCCTTCTGATCCAGTAGGTTCATTGCAGTCATAAAAAACTGTGTGCTGGCACCACCGGACAAAAACAAGACTTTGTACCTGTCATCAAGTCCCAGGAGTTCTACGACAAGTGCTTTGGCTTCCTGAAGGACTTCATCGAATTCAGGTCCGCGGTGAGAAACCTCCATCAGAGATAAGCCCGTGCCCTTGTAGTCCACCACAGCTATAGCAGCCTCCTCAAACACAGATTTTGGGAGGATAGATGGACCGGCACTGTAGTTGTGTACTTGCATAAGATATTGACTGATGTAAAAATATAAATACTGCTATGCCGAATCGTGTAAACGGAAAGATTTTTATTTTATTCTTTCAGTTTCATGTTTCAGGCATGCATAATAGTCTATGAACAAATGGCTTGCAGAATAAATCATGGATTGACTTTTTTCGTAAAGAGCTTGAGTCTAAATACCCAATTGCTCCGGCATATATCATTGATTTACTGTCATTTATACACAATTTACACAATCGGCCATTTTCTGATTCACTGCGAAATCCTGTAGATTCTCACATGGATTGAACAGGTGATAATTGTCGATAGGAATAGTTTATGACAAAAGCATCTTGAAAACAAAATTCAATAATAATTTATTGTGGATTTATTTACGTCTCGACGAGCAAATTATTACCACTCATCACATCAGGAACATCAATACCAAGGAGGTACAAGATCGTAGGCGCGAGATCAGCCAACTTGCCATCATGTAACCCCGCATTGGGGTGATTAGAAACATAGATGACGGGCACAGGATTCATTGTATGGGATGTATGAGGGCTCCCATCCGGATTCACCATTGTATCCGCATTGCCATGATCAGCGATGACGATGACGCCGTAGTTCTTTTCCAGGACGACTTTTAACAGCCTGCCAAGACAGGTATCTACTGTCTCCACTGCCCGAATAGCGGCTGCGAACACCCCGGTATGTCCTACCATATCTGCATTAGCATAATTCAGGCATACAAAATCCGGCAGATATTCCACAATGTGTTTGATGGCAGCGTCAGTGACTCCCCGTGCACTCATTTCGGGCTGCAGATCATACGTTGCAACTTTCGGAGAAGGAATCATCACTCGTGCTTCACCGTTGAAGGCTGTTTCTCTTCCGCCGGAAAAAAAATATGTCACATGAGGATACTTCTCTGTCTCAGCAATCCTCAGTTGTGTTTTACCCAGTTTTGAGATTATCTCACCCAGGGTCTGACTCATATCATCACTCTTAAATAACACCTTTACATCCTTGAAAGTCTGATCATACGCTGTCATCGTGACTACATCAACCATGAGGCGATGCATTGCATATTCTGGATAGTCTTGTTGAGAAAGTGCGGATAGAAGCTGCCTGGGCCGGTCTGTACGGAAATTGAAAAAGAGGATGAGATCTCCGGTTTGTATGGTTCCTATCGGTACATCATTAGAGTCAGTCTTCACGATGGGTAAAATGAATTCATCGGTGACACCACTGGCATAGCTGGCCTCAATTGCACCAAGCAAGTCATGCGTATGGAATCCTTGCCCATGGACAAGCAAATCATAAGCCTTGCGGGTACGCTCCCATCTCTTATCACGATCCATTGCATAGTATCTTCCAATAATACTCGCAAGCTGAATCTTACCAGAAGAGATATGTTCCGATAACTCACGCACAAAGCCAAGTCCACTATGGGGATCTACATCACGACCATCGGTGAATGCATGGACGAATACAGGAACATTGGTTTCTTTGGAGATGATGTCGCACAGAGCTTTCAGATGCTCGATATGAGAGTGAACTCCACCGTCCGAAAGTAAGCCGCACAGATGTATCCGTGCCTGTCGTTGACTGGCAGAAAGAAGTGCCGCAAGTAAAGTACTATTCTGATCCAGGGATCGTGACTGGATTGCTTTAAAAATGCGCACGAGTTCCTGGTCTATGACCCGTCCTGCACCAATATTCAGATGCCCGACCTCAGAATTACCCATCTGGCCAGGAGGCAGGCCTACGGCAAGACCATGGGTAGTCAGCTCAGCGTTGGGATACTTTTCGTAGAGACTGTCCATCACAGGGGTTGAGGCCTGATCGATCGCGGATACGGCAGGATCCGGACTATGGCCCCAGCCATCGAGGATGATGAGCATCATGCGGGCTTCGATTTGCTTAATCATTTGTCAGACTGGCACGAATTATGATGCCATTGAGGGAGTTAAAAAGGTCGCTTATGTCATTCACCAAGGCAATATTGCCATTCTTTTTCACATTATATGGGCGACCGATTCGAACAAACCACTCCTTATTCGGTTTTAAGCCAGCATCTAACATAATTACTATGAAAGTGGGTATCGTTTTATTTATCGTCTCTTTTGGCTTTAGTGCACTAAATGCACAAACGGACCTGGGAAGCTCCCTTGGAAAAGGTGATGTTGCCGGGATATCCAGTCATTTGGGAGATAAAGTAGAGTTGTGTATTGGTGAAAAAGAAGAACTTCTACCGAAGACTGATGCCGTAAACCGACTTAGAGATTTCTATGCAACTCACGTAGCTAAGGGGTTTAAAGCAATGCATTCAGGAAATTCGAAGACGAATGAATCCAACTACACCATTGGTGAGCTTCTCACTGACAAGGGCAGCTTCAGGGTCTATATCTATTTTACTCAGGTAGGAGGAAAACGCGTTGTAGCAGAACTGCGTATAGAACATTAGCATCCTTAGCTCGCTTCATGCATTTCAAAATGAAGCATCTCATTTCAATATGATCGATTTGTAAACTCTGCATTCATCGAATACACCTCCTGATTCGAGAGCAGAGAACACATGACGGGATTTTTCAGGCCCTGTTACAAACCTTATTCTTCCTTGTACCCATTGATTCATGACATTTACCGGATCATAGTTGTGCATGCTGAGAACTTCCTCACTTCCCTTTGATCCATCCGGATGATACCAGGTATAAGATATCGCAGGAAAAAACACACCATCGTGAGTCATACGAGTCCAATACTCAAAGTATAGAGTATCAGTGATCTGACTTGCAAATTCCATGATGGTCTGGTTTTTTGTAGTTGTCTGAAGTGCCCCGGTACCATTGAAGCCTTCTTTTCCTGGTAACTCGTCAAATACATTGTAGGCTAATATCTTTTTCTCGAGTATCGGTTCTGTACGTTGATGAAAAGCCTTAAGCGGTAGTCTATATAAAGAAAGACTTTGCACATCTGCCAGGTGCTCCGCTTTTTTAACCAAGTCTCGCTCCGCCTGAATGAGCTGATCAAAATCAGCAATCAACAATAACGGTTTATCATTCATATTGTCTAACCTCTCCTTGTGTATTTCGGGGTCACTAATCAATTGCAGGAGTTCCATTGATTGACTTACAGAAGTCCTAGACATATTGCTATTGATAAGAGGCAGACCGGTTTCATAGGCACACTGGAAGGTCCGGTTCAAACTCCAGATACCTCTGCTTATACTGATTCTTTCAGATCCCACACTGACAAGTGGTAGCTGTAGAATAGCCTGAAATTCATTGGGATTTACCCCTATGTTTTTCAATGCCTCCAGATATACCTTCTTGCCACGAAAGGTATTATTATGATGATAAATTCCTTGTGTTTGATGATTCAAATATTGCCAGGCCTCCCAATACCAGACAGACATTAATACCGCAAAGACAATTGTCAATGGCAACCGCACTTTCCAACTTCGCCTTTCATTCCATACTTTGAACATGTAGTAGACAACAAACAAAGTATACCCATAGTAAAACATCCATCCAAGACGACCGAGACTCCGGAACTGACCTAATACCGGCAAAATCTCAAGCAGCACAGAACCACCAATAAGATAAAACCAACCAGTAGAGATGATCCATACAATAATTGAAGCGATGACCAATCGCATCGGCGTGACATTCATACTCATCACAGGAGATCTTTGGACTCGCCACCTTGACCATACTGATCTGAATACAAAAACCAAAATGAAAATGCTTAGAATAAGGCCGGGAAACCCTATATAACTCAACGCTTCAAAATCTGGTTTCTTTATTTTGACTTTCTCGATCCAGAATTTTTCGGCTGGGGCATACCACGGTAAAAATGTTCCTGCAGGCTTTGATGTATACACTTGAATTCCATAGACAGTCTCAGGCCTGTCCTTGACGGGGTCAGTGAGCTTCACTGGCAAGTAAACTACGGCACTCGCCATCACAACCACCAGGAGTGGATGCAATAAGATTCTATTCCATCTAAACCGGTTTGATACCCAGACAACAAATCCATATGCAGAAACAAAGCATACAGAGATAAAGAGGAAGTAGAGATGAGTATAGCTCATGATCGCAATCCATGCCACCAACAAAGCACCTCTTGCAATACTATGCGACTTCCTGCACCACCAAACCATTAAACATAAAAACACCGGGATAAAGCAGGTATATGCAAGGCTATAATGACCATTGAATCGGGCTATTTGTGGGCTTAGAAAAGCAATTGGCAAGCTTGCACATAACGCCAACCAAACAGGAATATGCATGTTCCGGAGTAAGGAATAGATACAAATCACAGTCACAAGTAATGCGAGAATCATGAGCATGTTTATGGTCCCCACTACATGTCCACCATAGGGAATGATGGTACCGGCCAAGTTCATCAGGCCTGACCAAAAAGGTTGATTGTCTGTATATATAATATGCTCACCGTACGGATAATTCATGCCAGTAAACCACAATCCAGAATCAGCTATCACATAGTAGACAGATGTGAAGTAGTTTTTTAGGCCATCCGCTCCATCCACAAACAGATAACATGAAGGACACTTGAACAACTTTAGAAAATACCACCACAGAAATCCAGTAGTAGATGCAATCAGCAGCACCAGGGGGAGATGGCGGTACGATCGTCGATGCGCAGATAAGTCAGGGTTGCTCCTATCGCGTTTCAGAGTCATATTAAACATTACTTTCGCACGCAATATGGCGAAAACACAAATATGCTAAAGAAAGACAAGGGTTATGATCCTGAACAGTATTGGTCTCAGGTAGCAAGTGAGATAGCCAAAAGAGAGCAAGGCGGCTTACTTGCTGGTGACGACGAACCCTATTATGAATACAAACGTGAGATGTTTTTGAAGTCACTACTTCAACTTGGAGATTTTGCAAATAAAACAGTATTGGAGATTGGTTGTGGCCCGGGTGGAAACATCCTTGTGGCGTTGCAAGCTAAAGCCAGGCACGTGACCGGCGTAGATATTTCTGAAAAGATGACGGCTATAGCAAAAGGAAATATTAAAAATCAGAATGCAGAGATCATTAAAATCGATGGTAGAACCTTGCCGTTTGCAGATGCATCTTTTGACATCGTGTTTACTGCTACGGTACTTCAGCACAACAGTGACGACGCGATGATGCGTGCAATTCTTTCTGAAGCATGTCGTGTTACGAAGAATGCATTGCTCTTGTGTGAGAAGCTTGATACAGTGATATCCGGTACTGAGTTGTGTGTTGCCAGACCTGCAGAGTACTATCGTCAGATTTGCCATGCACACGGTTTTGAACAAAAGGTTGTCAAGCATATTAATATCCGTGTGAGTTATTACTGCTGTGGTGTCATCAGAAAATTACTCAATCCTTCATCCAGAAAAGAAGGAGAAGTAATTACCGGCTTTTCAAGATTGATGCAGAAAATTGCTCTGCCTGTTACAAAACAGCTTGACAAAATATTCCCCTCTTCAAAAGATCTTGGATTCATGTTGTTTATTCGAAATCGGGCATAGTATTTCTTTTTGCTCAATGATGGTAAGCCACATCATTGTTCCTGACCTATCTTCGTACAAACAATGACACCACGCATTCCTCATACACGCATCCTTGGTATCGATCCCGGCACAAACCTTATGGGTTATGGTTTGATTGAGTGTGATGGACCTGATATCAAAGTCCTCACGGTGGGTACGCTTAAGTTATCTGGATTTGAATCGCACGTTGTCAAGCTTCGTGAAATCTATCTGCAGCTGCAGGAAATTATTGAGACATATCTCCCTGGCGTACTTGCCATCGAGGCTCCATTCTATGGTAAGAATGTACAATCCATGTTGAAACTCGGTCGTGCACAAGGCGTGGCAATTGCTGCCGGTATTACGATGGGTCTGGAGATTGTCGAGTATTCTCCTAAGAAAGTAAAGCAATCAGTAACCGGAAATGGAAATGCAGCAAAGGAGCAAGTAGCAGCGATGATTATCCATTTGCTTGGTGCAACTGCTCAAAGTGACTCACTCGATGCATCGGATGCTCTTGCAGTCGCGTATTGCCATCATCAGCATGCAAATAGTGTGATACAGAGTAGTACGCTCACAGGTAAAGGTTGGAAACAATTTATCCGAGAGAATCCGGATCGCATTAGCTGATAAATCCATTCTATTGACTGTTACCGCACACGAAACAACGTCGGAGTCTGAAGGGATTACAAAGCGGTGATCGCTATTCGAAAGAATCGCATTTCTGAGTAGTGCATCACTATAATAGACTTTGTATCAATTTCTTCGCGTCCTCTGCGCCAACCAGAGGTTGATCAGCCTTTGGCTGGCCTTTGCGTGAGATGGCCCTCCGTGAACTGATACACTATCCATTTCTGTCAATTGGACGGATGCGGTTCTTTTTAGTTGTATGTAGATCTGGCAAATCAATTACATGGCCTAATCCAGAAGCTCCAACGTCATTTTCCAAAGGTCTTCATAGGGAATAACCTCGACCTCGATAGATTGCTCTGAAACCGCGATTGGTACTGAACGGAGTTTAGTCAAAAAAGGCTCCGCATAGCGTTCCGTACGAATCCGATTGAAGTCAGCTCGCGGCATTTGGAGTAACATTCGGATAAAACAATGTGATCTGAAGGTATCGTCCTTTTTCAAGTATCGATAGCAATATTGCTTGAGAGCATCTACGCGATCTATGATTTGTGAATATTTGCGTTGCTGTAGTAGGAACAAAACCTGGATGATGAGGATGGCGATATTCAGGCCTTTTTTGTCTTTTGTATAAAGTGGGACGTCGTTCAAGAATTTATTGAGGCGGAATTTTGAAGGTTGGTCTGTTTTGATTTTGCCGAAAGCAACTAGCAATTCAATATGGGCTTCGTAGACAGTCCATGTTTGGAGCAAAGTTGCAGGCTGCTTTTGATAAGCACTACTCATGCCCACATCCTTTTGAATTTCAAAGGCCTCCTGATATTCATTTGAATAAAGTTTGCTAATCATCAAGTATGCCTTCAGTACAAACCAGTTGGTAGAGCCTTGTGTAATTACCTGAAAATGATGTTTTGCGATTTGCTCAACTTCCAAGTATCTCCCAAGTTGAATGAAACACATCACTTTATATAAGTTAAAGTATAACAAAATTGATTTTCTATAGACTTTCCGATTTTGAAACTCGATTATGGCAGACTCACATACTTCCAGAAGTTTAACATAGTCCTTTGTAAGTTCGTAACGGATTGTATAAATCTGATGAATTGAGACGAGTAGCTGGTAAGACCGTTGGGGTAAATTCAAATAAACATTAGCTCTTTCAGCATACTCTTCAGCTTTTGAGAGTAATTTATTTCTCAAAATAGCTCGAGATCCGGCGAATGCGGCCCTTAACTCACCATAATATTGACTCAGTTCTAGCTCTGCATTGTAGAGTGTTCGCATGTCACTCATAATTCGTCTGTACTTGCGAATTTTCTTGGGTTGATAGTTATTTTCACTGAAGTAGTTGCATAAATCACGACATAGAGACAACGTCAGGTCAGTGTATTCGTACTTCCTAGTTGTTTCGATAAGTATCTCTTCCATCTCCACGGCAATCTGCTTCGCGTTGTTCAACATCAAGTATTTAGCCACGGCAACAGCGTTCATGCTTACCCTATATCTCTGAGAGTAACTATCAACATTTTTTATTTGAGCGCCCTCCCTAAGAATAAAATCAATGAGCTTTCTGCGTAATCGCAATCTAACCTGCTTGTACGCCGCCTTACTTCCATTTTTTCCAAAAAGTACCGCATGTGCTTCCAAATTGCTTTTTACTTTGTCAAAGCGAACTAGATCAAACAGTTTTCTTAACTGGCTGGTATTTATCAATTCCTTTGCGAAACTCTCTTGGTCTAAATATGGTATGATGCTTTTGATAAACTTCATGAATAGCTATGATGTCAAGATCAGCATGAGGGAAGATGGTATCTACATAACTAAGGTATCAAATATTGCTTGTATAATATCAGAAAATATGCGATTGTAAAAATACACATGAGTGGCTTGTCCCCTACTATTCAGTCTTTCTTTACATGGTTAATATCTAATACTGCAAATCGTCACAAGTTTTGCTTTACAGGAGACGAGCGATGGTGATCTTTATACCGATGGTGAGAATGGAGGTGTTAATCCGCCGCTCTTTTAGAAGTTCGGCCAACTTCTGTTTGGGCAGGAAACTAATTGAGCTTTTGTTCATCGCCGATGGGTTCATTATTATTCATCCGTGAAATCGAAGATATAATTTATGTCGCGCCTCGACTAATCGGGTGGTTTTCAGACAGTTTATGGACCATACATGAGTATTTATATTGTGATTGCCGCAATTTTCAACTCAATAATTGAATCACCATTCCCCAAAGATCCTCGTATGGAATTACTTCGACCTCCATTGATTGATCAGAAATCATCAGTGGCATGGATCGTAACTTGTTAAGATAGGGTTGTGCGTATCTTTCTGTACGCTTTCGACTAAAATCTGCTTTAGGTATCTGAAGGAGCATTTTAATAAAACAGTTTGAACGGAATGTGTCATCTCGTCGTAAATGCCGATGACAGTATTGATTCAAAGCATCCACACGGTCGATAATTTGAGTGTATTTGCGTTGTTGAAGAAGTATAAGAGCATGCACGATTAGAATTGCAATATTCAATCCTCTCTTATCTTTCGTATAGATAGGAATTTCATTTAAAAATCTATAGAGTCTAAATTTTGTATGTTGATCGGAAATGATTTTCTCAATTGAAATCAGAAACTCAATATGAGCCTCGTATACAATCCAAAGTTGCAAAATTGTCCCTGGTAGTTTACTATATCCCTTGTCGTTACGTACTTCCTGTAATACTGTATATGCTCCTTGATAATTTCTCGAATGAAGTCTGCATACCATGACATATAATTTCAAAACAAACCAATTCAACGAACTCTTAGTCATTTCTCTAAAGTAAGAATCTGCGATAGACTCAACTTTGGAATACTCCTGAGATTGCAGAAAGCACATGATTTTATACATATCAAATTGGAACAACCCAGCTTTCCGACTAATCTTTCGCATCTTAAATGCCTTACTGGCTTCATCACATATTTCTAGTAATGCATTATAGTCCTGTACCAATTCATATCGCATAGCAATTATCGAATATATATTGTATAGGAGTTGGTAGGAAATGTTTGAACCTTGAAGGTAAGGTGTGACCTTTTTACAATAAGCAATTGCCTTCGACTGTGATTTCTCTTTAAGTGAGCCACGAGATGTGTTAAAAACAATACGCAATGCACAGTAATACTTGTTGGTCTCTAGTTCTCTATTGTAAAGTTCCTGTGCCCTCTCCATGATTTTTTCATACTTGCGCGATTTAATTGGGTGGTAGTTGATTGCATTGTAATAACTAAATAACTCTCTTGAAAGAAGAAGTGTCATGTCCGTGTATTCCTGACTTAATGTTGTTTTTATGAGGTTTTCGCCAATATAGACTGCAGCGACTCTTGCATTTCCCAGAATGAGGGTTTTGATAGCCATCACTTGAATCATGCATTTGCGATAAATTTTTGCATAATCATCGAGGTTTTTGAACGCCACACCGTTGAGAACAATATGTTCAGTTAACTTTTCTCGAAATCTTTGTTTCAGTTTCTTGTACGCAATCTCGCTTCCTTCCGGACCATATAGCACAGTCCTAGCCTCTTTATCAGTCTGAATCTTGCCTTTCCTAACAAGATCATGAAGAAGTTTGAGTTGTGCGGAATCACTAAGTTCCTTGGCAAAGTGAGCATTATCGATTACCGGAATTACGCTTTGAATAAAGTCCATTAACTGTGTATTAATTTATTGCATATCAATGTAATATACATTATTAAGTAATAAACATATCAAAATTTGCGTGTCACAAATAGTAATATATTGTTTACGGGAACAAGATAAGTCGGGTCTATATTTGTACCGACATCAAGAAAAAACGGGTTGCGTATAAAGTATGCATCTTAATGCCTTATCATTCAAGGCATTAGAAAGACGTTATCGTTGAAATCTCTGGAAAACGTATGTCATTGATCGCATTATTTCGTTATGATGCTGGCAGATGATTGGAGTAACTTTGATTTCGGAAATCGAGTTATTTTTCAAAATAAAATTTTTACTGCCATGCAACTTATAATTTCATTGATATACAGCATTGTCGGATGTGATGGTGATATTTTCTGAGTAAGCATTTTCAACAATTTGACATAAAGTTCTTAGTTCTAATTTTGGGTGTTATGCAATCTGCCGCCTGCGACTTTCGCACATGCAGATGATCCCTTCTTTTGCAACTTCTACAAAAGTATGTAGGCGGCATTTTTTTCCTTATTGCATAACGATCTCAGCTTTCAACTCTGATTTCAGATATTTGCCTGTATAACTGGCTGCCACCTCAGCCACTTCTTCCGGTGTTCCCTCGCATACAACCATCCCACCCCCTTTTCCTCCTTCAGGACCCAGATCAACGACATAGTCGGCTGCCTTCACGACGTCCAGGTTGTGTTCAATCACAATCACCGTATTCCCTTTATCAACCAACCTGTTCAGTACCTCCAGAAGATGACGGGTATCCTCAAAATGCAGCCCCGTAGTCGGTTCGTCGAGGATATACAAGGTATTCCCGGTGTCGCGCTTGGAAAGTTCTTCACTCAGTTTTATCCGCTGTGCCTCTCCACCAGATAAAGTCGTAGCCTGCTGTCCAAGAGTAATATAACCCAGACCCACTTCCTGGATGGTTTTCAGTTTGCGGTAGATCGGCGGGATAGGCTGAAAGAATACAACCGCCTCATCCACCGGCATATCGAGGACGTCACTGATTGACTTGCCCTTATAGAGCACCTCTAGCGTCTCCCGATTGTACCTCCGTCCCTGACAAGTCTCGCAATGAACAAGCACATCGGGCAGGAAATTCATCTCAATCGTGCGCATTCCACCACCCTGACATGTCTCACAGCGACCACCTTTCACATTAAAAGAAAACCTGCCTGCCTTATATCCACGGATTTTTGACTCGGCCAGCTCTGTATAAATCTTCCGGATGTCCGTAAAGACGCCGGTATACGTAGCAGGATTGGACCGCGGGGTGCGTCCGATCGGAGACTGATCGATCTCGATGACCTTATCGATATGCTCGATGCCCGTAATCTTACCATAGGGCAGCGGTTTTTGGATGCTCTTGTAGAAATACTGCCTGAGGATTGGATATAGTGTGCCATTGATCAGTGAAGATTTCCCGCTACCGGACACTCCTGTGATACAACAAAGCGTACCGAGAGGTATCGCCAGTCTCACTTTCCTGAGATTATTTCCAGTCGCGCGCTCGAGCAAGAGGGTTTTTCCATTGCCGATCCTTCTTGCCGCCGGAATAGATATCATCCGTGATCCTGTCAGGTAATCGGCAGTCAGGGTATTTGATTTGATAAAGTCCTCAGGAGTTCCCTCTCCCACCATGTGTCCACCTTCCTTTCCTGCACCCGGCCCGAGATCGATAATGTAATCGGCCTCCAGCATCATTTCTTTGTCGTGTTCTACAACAATCACCGTGTTTCCGATGGCAGTGAGTTCTTTGAGAGCCTTGATCAGACGCTGATTGTCCCGCTGGTGCAAGCCGATGCTGGGCTCGTCGAGGATATAAGTAATCCCTGTAAGCTGTGATCCGATCTGGGTCGCAAGCCGTGTACGCTGGGATTCGCCTCCTGAGAGAGTACGAGCCGGGCGATTGAGATTGAGATAGTTAAGCCCGACATGCAGGAGAAAGTGTACCCGCAAAGTGATCTCCTTGAGTACATCGCGGCCAATCAGCAATTGCCTTGCGTCAAGATGTGCAGGAAGTTTTTGCAACCATGTCTCGAGATCGCCGAGATCCATTTCACCAAGTTGGCCGATATGTTTCTCTGCGAGTTTGAAATGCAGAGATTCATTCTTAAGCCTGTACCCATTGCAGGTACTACAACTTTGTATTGTCATGAACTCCTCGGCCCAGACCCGGATACGTTCTGAGGTCGATTCTTCATACCAGCGCTTGAGCATATTCACGAGACCTTCTGCGGCCAGTTCATAGGTAAAGTCCTGGATCATTCCACTTGCCGCTACGGGAAATTTATCACTACCTCCGTGCAAAATAATCTTCAGGGCTTCTTCAGGAATCTCGTCCACTGGTGTCGCAAACGTGAACTTGTAATACTTGCTGATGCGCCGGAGTTGATTGAAAGTCATGTTGTCGCGTACATCACCGAAAGGCGCGATCCCAATCTCATTGATGCTTCTTGAGCGATCCGGGATTACCTTCAGCATATCCACCTGATTTACCTGGCCGAGCCCGTTGCATTCGGGGCAGGCACCATACGGTGAATTGAATGAAAACGTATTCGGCGAAGGTTCTTCATAAGAGACACCTGACTCGGGATCCATAAGATGTTTTGAAAAAGGGTGAAGCACCTCCTTGTCATCTTCCAAAATAAAAATCAGACCCTCGCCCATTCGAAGTGCTGTCTGGAGTGAGGCAGCTAAGCGGCTTTCTTTTCCATCTCCAGTCGGGATGCTTGTCTGGGAAACCTTCAGCCTGTCAATGACCACTTCGATATCGTGTGTTTTATATCTGTCCACCTGCATTTTAGGCGTGAGGTCGGTGATGATGCCATCGATTCTGGCTTTGGTATATCCCTGCTTGCGTATCTGATCGAAGAGTTCGCGATAGTGACCTTTGCGCCCGCGGACCACTGGACCAAGGATGGTAATCTTATGATTGCTGAAATTCTCAACCACGTGAGTGATGATCTGCTCTTCAGTATACCGGATCATCTTCTTTCCTGTGACGTGCGAATACGCCTCGCCGATCCTTGCATAGAGCAGACGGAGAAAATCATACACCTCTGTGATCGTGCCGACGGTAGAGCGTGGATTCCAGCCTGTTGTTTTTTGTTCGATACTGATCACGGGACTGAGGCCTGTGATTTGTTCTACATCCGGTCTCTCCATGTTCCCGATGAACTGTCGTGCATAGACAGAAAAGGTCTCGAGATAGCGTCGTTGTCCTTCGGCATAGATCGTATCGAATGCGAGCGAAGATTTTCCGCTTCCGCTGATGCCGGTGATGACGGTGAGTTGATTGTGCGGTATCCGGACGTCGATGTTTTTGAGATTATGCATGCGCGCACCAATGACCTCTATGGCGGAGTTGTCTCTTACGAGCTCGTCGTCGTTGTGTCCGTTAGTCGTGATTGCTGCTTTGGTTTCTTTGCTCATTTGGTGGGCTGTTCAAAAAAAGGCAAGGGGCGAAGATATGAATGATGGATGATGAATGATAGGTGATCTCGGATTACAGATTTTGGATATTGCACTCTGCGGGCCCTGAGCTTGTCGAAGGGACGGCCCAGAGCTGCCTGCACTGAGCTTGCCGAAGTGTCGAAGGGTCCGCTGCTTCCTTATTTCTGCTCCTCCCTCAAAACGGATATCCAATCGCCAGGTTAAACACCAGGTTCTCTCTCCTCCATTCTCCTTTTCCAAACCTGATCTCATTCAGCACCCACTTTTCTTTGTCGGGATACCAGGGCTTGCGCAGTGGGAATGCAAGGTCACCGCGTAAGACAAAAAATGAAAAGTCGAGTCGCAATCCCAAGCCTACACCGACGGCAAGATCATTCAGGAAAGCTCCGCTGAACGCAGCACCCGGACGTTCGGGATCATCTCTGAGGAGCCAGATATTTCCGGCATCAAGGAAGAAAGCACCGTTGAGGATACCTGAGATCTTCGGCCGGTATTCGAGGTTCACTTCAAGCTTGATGTCTGCAGTCTGATCTGCCACGATCACATCCTCTCCAATATTATCTGTAATGAAACTCCCGGGACCAAGTGCTCTCGCTCTGAATGCTCTCAATCCTGAAGCGCCACCAGCAAAGTATTGTTTTACAAAAGGCAGTGATTGACTGTTCCCATATGCGAGCCCGACACCACCAAAGATCCGCGCCGCAAATGATGTGCCGCGTCCAAGATTGTTGTAATACCTCACATCATGGTCCATCTTGACGTACTGCGAAAACTCTGCCTTCAGGATCTTCTTCGTCTCTCCATCTTTATAATTGGCTCCCGTCAGCAGACCGGGAATGTTCCCCGACAGATCGATGTTTCCGTTATAGTAATACGTATGCTTCCGGGTTTCCATGGTATTCGTCGCATTGTAGTTGTAGCCAGGTCCAAGAGTAAACTGACGTTGGATTGCATTTGCAAGCGTGGGATCATCGCTAATTCTTTCCTGGTACTCTGCTGAAATCCGTGCGGGTTGGATATAGTTTATCGCATACACAGTGAGTTCATGTTCGGCCCTGATGTTTTCTTTCCATCTATAAACATATGAAGCTCTGAAAGAATTCAGGATATAACTATTCACTCGATTGAGCTTATCAAATCCAATACTGAATTTCGTCCTTGGAATAAAAGCCGCAGGTGTCAGTACCTTAAATGGTGTAACGAACTTAGGAATGTTCAGGGAGATTTCAGCACCAAAGCGATAGAGATTGTTTCCCTTGTTGATGCCGGAGATCTGCACATCAGTTCCACCATAGACATTGAGTCTGACATTTTCACCATTCCGGAAGGCATTTCTGTTTTGCCAACTCGTATTGATTTCAGCTCCGGCAAAATTTGTAGAAGTATTTCTTCCCTGAAGTTCGATCCGCAATGATTTTTTTGGAAACGGAGTCAGGTAATAATAGGCATCAAGCCTTGAACCACCCACTTCAATAAATTTATTCTCAACATATTTGAACACACCAAGATCAATCAGCCTGTTCAACGATCTGTTATGGTCTGTCCTGTTGTACACGTAACCTTTTCTGAAGGCCATCACCTGGTCAAACATGCGCGGGTTGAATGTATTTTCGGGATCAATAACGATGAGCTCGCCGGAAGAAGTGGAGTCGGGAACGCGTACTGTGTCTGCAAACGCATGTTGTGGATAGATATAGATGTTCCGGATGGTAAACTTCTCATGTGCAAGCAGAGGAGTGCCGGGTTTCATAATGATGGAGAGACGCACGGTATATTCCTCATCTGTGGTATCCGCAAGAATAAGCAGGTGATCGGGACTGAAATAATAGAAGCCCTGCTCTTTCAATCGCGCATTGATCCGTTCTCTTTCTGATTTGATCAGATCGAGATCGAATGCATAGTCCTTTTTCAGAAACGTATTCTCCGAAATGTCTCTGATTGCTTTCGACAAAACTGTAGAATCGACCGGATAGAGTACAGTATCAATCAGATATTGCCGGCCGGGATCTACTTCATAATGGTATTTTATTTTCTTCGCCGTCAGTGTGCTGTCACTTACCAGTAAGGATCTGAAGTACCCGCGATTTTCAAGTCTGTTCACGATGAGGGTTCGCTGAAATTCGGGGCGCACATCACTCAACAGCACGGGAGGCTCACCCGCTTTCTTGCTTATCCAATTACCAAAGCCTTTTTCTTTACCAGGTGTCCCCCAGAAATTATAAATGAGGAGTCGCAATGGGATGCCCAAAAATTCTCTATTGGGTTTAGGTCTCAGGATGGATTCCAATTCTTCGGAAAGTACTCTTTGTTCTCCACGACTTACCTCTTTGCCACGCACCATTACAGTGGTGCCTTTGTACAGGAAGTCACCTTCGGGTACATATTTTGTTGCAGAACATGCACAGAAAAGCATGAGCGTCCCGACGACTAGAATATGGGTAATGTTTCGTATCAATCTTTCCTGTTCTTTTCTTTATTGGATTTCCATATTTCTTTGAACTTATCATAATCCATTTGGATAACGAAGCTCAATCCTGTTTTTACTACATGACCTTCGACGGCTACTTCATATTCATTCTTTCTGTATGCCCTCAGCAAATACCTGCCATCCTTGGATAATTGATATTCTATACTGATATCTCCTGCGATATTGCTGGTCTTTTCATTTGCCTGCTGAGCACCTTCCAATTCAAAATTACTTCCTACTGAAACTGTGATCCTGTCATCGAGGAGTCGCTTCGATGCAGAGACATTCAGATCTGTTCTGTTTTGCAGCTGACCAGTGGAATAATCTTCTTGCGATTCGAGATCGAATGTGAGATCGACTCCTGAGAGAAGGCTTGCTGAAAAATTATTGAGTTGCTGCGACAACAACTTGCTCACACTTTGTCGCGCATAAGATTCCGCAGTGGTACCACCAGACATACTTGTAAAAGGATCTTCCGAAATAAATCTGTTTAGCAAGACGAGGGCAAATGCCTGCTTGTTGACTTCGGATTCTTCACGACTCAATTGTGCCAGTCTCGCCTGCACTGTGGTGATCACATCAGGAGACACGGCATAGTTGCCTTCCGGAAGTCTGATATCAAACGATACTTCTGGTTTCATCAGCGTTCCGGACAATTTTAATAACAGTTCGAAGGGCAGTTTCTCCTTGTACAAATTCAGTTCAGCAGGCGTCGCTCCTGAAAGCTGTCTGTCCACGAGATCTATGGGAGCGGCTTCGACAATATATACACCAGTGATATCTACGACACCAGATGTTGGTTCCCCATTCCATGTGATTGTGCTCCCTTTACGGATATCGAACCGTCGTTTGAGGAAATTGAAAGAGAGCTCATAGATACCTTCCTCCAGGACATAGTTTCCGGTCAGGCTGATCTTGCCGCTTGGATCCAGGCTGGCATTGAGTTCAGCATTTCCTTTCAATCTCAGAAAATCTCCATTGCCCTGATCGATGACGAGTTTGAATTCTGATTCGTCGGTGACTTTGATATTGGCGAATGCAACAAGGCCCTGTATGGAGGATGTGTTGAACGTATCCAGATCAACGGTCAGAATAGAGTCCAGATCGGGATGATCCAGATCAACGAAACGCACGACACCTTCACGTTCGACGATACCCGGAGAAGTCTGAGGGATAATGACTGTCATCTGAGTGTTATCCAGAATTGTGAGGTCAGCGTTGACCTCTGGATTATTCAATCCACCGCGTATTCTGATACGGCTATCAAGATAGAGGGTACCATAGTACAGATCGTTTCCTCGCGCTTCCGTATTTAATACTTTGAAGTTTTTGCTCACAATGTCAAGCTCAAATTGAAAATTGGTAAAGGTCCGTGTGTAGATGATGCCATTGATGTTCAAATTATTGTCTTCTTCATCAGTAATGGTAAAGTTGTTAAAATGCACATCTGATGTAGTGAACCGGACTCCTTCATTCGCGAGTGTGTAGACTGAATTGAGTTCTGCAATCCTTACGCTGGCGCTATCAAAATGCAGGTCGCCTTCCACAACCGGCTTCATGAGCGCACCTGTGATCATTAAGTCACCACGCACACTTCCACTGGCATCTGTAATACCACCTTCACTAAAGCCCTGGACAGATGCAAGCCTTAGTGTGGAAATATGCATCGCAAGGTCTATACTTTCACTTGCAATAAAATACTGTCCCTCCACATCAACCTTGTTGCCACTCCCTTCGATGCCGATCTTCGCTGAGAGCGTATTCGAGGTTTCATTATTTACCAGCAACGACACATTGCCAATCGTATCTCCCTGATAACTTAAGTCAGTAATACCCAAATCTGCCGTAAACACAGGAGATTCGAAGTAGTTACGCACAAGTGCAGTGCCGTCGATGATACCACCTGCAAGCAGAGAATCCCCACTGATGATCTCAGTAAGCGTTTCAATCTGAAAATCATTGAAGTCAACTTTGATCGGGTTGTTGAAGCCAAAAGGTTCGGAATTTACACTAAGGCTTTGCATGCCATTCGACAAGACAAAATTTCGTACGGCAAGCGCGCCTTCCGCAAACTCAACTTTATTATCAGTGGCTATTGTCCATTTGTCATAATTCAATAACAAATCTTCCTGACTCATCGATATGACAAACCGTGATTCAACTTGTTCCATCATGGCATTAACATGGAATCTTCGACGATCAAGGCTATCAAGAACTATGAGCTCGGATGTGATTGCGTTATCCTTTAATTCCCCCTGAAGCTCCGTTTTTCTGAAGCTGATATCACCGCTCTTTGCTTTATCCCAACCTAAAGAGTAGTTCAGTGCATTCCCTCTGGTAGTCACATCCAGATTCGCACTATAGATGGATACAGGTTCATATTGAATCCGATCAGACTGCACCTGAAGATTGATGATATGCCCTTCACTATTGTAATTGCCTTTTAATTCAATAGGAGCAAAACTGACGATACTGCTATCGAGTTGCGTAAACAACGGCGAATAGGTGATCTGCGCATTGATGTCAAACTTCTGTGGCGCTGAAGGTTCAAATGTCACGTTGGTGCTACCACCGAAATATGCGCTGATGGTTTGCTGAATCGCAGGAAATACTGATGAGAGATGATACTTACCGGCCACTTTGAGATGGATGAAATCTGCATTCAAGGTCAATGTATTGCTATCAGGTGTTGCAGTAGAAGCAAGAAAGACTGTGTCCAAAACAACTCTGCGTGAAGAATCGGCAATCACAAAGTCGCTCAGTGTAAGTATTCCATTCAGCGAATCCGGATCGATGGAGGTAAAATCCCCAATTGCCCTACCACTCAATCGCAACTCGCTATCATAAAAGTGCAGCGCCTGTAGCTCTGCATGCTCAAGATTCAATTTGAAATCCACTGCAGGTGAAGAATATTCTGTGACTTGCACTGTTCCATCTAATTGAAACTTAAGATTCGGATCTTCCATATTCACAAGTGCATTGATCACACCTGACTGCGCGTCGCCTTCGAACTCTATGTTCTTGTAGTTGTACTTCAGGTATTCGAAACTCTGCACTGTACCCGAGAAGTTGCCGGAGATATTGTCCGTGTCAATGCTCTGCAGATCCACAGTCGAGTGTAAGGTGACACGCCCGAATGTGGTGTCTCCTTTCATCACCTTACCGATATCAAACTGATCGAGGCTCAGCTTGCCTCTAAAATACATGGGCTCATCCAGTCCCACGGTCCCGTTTATCATTGCCTTGCCAAAGGAAGTGTTGAAATCCAGATCGGCCACAAACTCCCTGATATTTCCCTGAAATCTTCCGCGCACCTGAATGTCCTTTGGCAGACTTATCGTAGCAGGTAATGTTCCTTTCGGAATTAGCGCAAGGATGTCCGAACTATGTGTATGGAATTGGTCTATGTTCAGATCAAAAACCGCTTTTTCTACATCGGGAAGTCCTCGCACAGTGCCAGAAGTACTGAGTTCTGTATGCCCTAAACCAGAGAACTTCACGTGACGGATCTGGAGATCACCGAGTTTACCGTCCATGTCTGCCTGCAATCTGACCACTTCTGTGGAATTTTCTTTGAAGAAATCCACGTCATAAAGATCTGGTGCGAGCAATAGAATATCAGTCATCGCAATCTTGCTCTCGCGGATGATCGTCTTTTGATAAATATCCTCCGGTGCGATACTGATACTGTCTATGTCTGCATAGATCAATTGTATATCTGCATCTACTATACTGTTCTTTGTTTCGAGAAAAAGGTCACTTGCATGACCTTGTGTACGTCCAAGGAAAAGCTCACCGCGAAGTTGTTTGAGTTCGAATCCTCTCTTTTCAAGAAGACTGCCTGATATCACTTTACCACCAAATTCATTCCCTGCGTAAGTAATATTCACTGCATCTAAATTCAAGCCCTGGATACCAAGGTGTGAAAAATCGATTCCAGTATCTGAAGGTGAGATAGCATTGTCGTCATAGACAAAAGCATTCTCTTCCAGGTTGATCGCCTTGATCTCAATTTGCCAGACATCAGATTGAACTTCGACTTCTTTGCGTACTTCCTCCTTCACCACCTCTGTATTGTCCCGATCACCCAGAACAATTGAGATATTTGATTTACTGAGGTTCACTTCATTCAGAGAGATCTTTTTATTTTCCAATTCAAGCTTATCAGAATGCACCGACAGATTGCCAAACTCAATTGTGGATGCGATATCTGAAATTGCATTCGTGTAAGTCAGATCGACATTTTCGAAATCTATTGTTCCAAACTGCAAATCAAAAGGGATCGGCTCATCACTATCTGCGATGTCTTCTTGCATACTTTCAGATACTGCGAAAGGTTCTCCCTGGGTGAAAGTGGCAGTTGAGTTTTTCAAAACTATTTTGGGTACTTCGAATCTTTCATTCTGCAGATCAAACTCTTTGACATTCGCTTCAAAATACCCCAGCCATGCGCTGATATCTGTAGCACTGGGCTCATCAAGATATTTTAGAGCGATCCTTTCAAACAAAATATCATTCAACGAAATCACAAAAGGTTTAGAGTCCTTGCTGACGGGTTCAGGAGTTTCACTCACAAGGGAATCCAGGATATACTGAAAATTGAACGTGCTATCTGCAGTACGATGAATATTGGCTGTAATGCCATGCAATTCCAGCTCATTGACTTTAAGTGTGTTTCTTAAGAGCTTGAACAGGCTTATGTCAGCCAGAAGTTTTTCGCCAGCGAAGAGGGTATCTCCCTGCTGGTCCTCAAAGTAGACTCCCTCCAATAAGATATTCTTAGGAAAGGTTATCCGCAGATGAGCGACTTCCACGCGGGTTCCAATTTTTTCCTGAAGAAACGTGACTGCCCTTTTGCGGACATAGTTCTGTACTGCCGGGAGCCTGATCGCCACATAGGTAAACAGGACAAGGGCCACAAGAAGGCCTATTGTCCAAAGCGCTATCCTTTTAAAAACTACATTCTTCCGGCTCAACGGGTCATGATTTATTACCTAAGATAAGTCAAAACCAAGGTAAAATGTTGTACAGTCCATTCACAGGTGGTGGATTTGGACATATTTAAACGCCAGAAGATTGCGAACTATATTCTCCCGAAAGTGCGTTTAAGGCCTACATTTGCCCGCTTATCGACACCCGGGCCCGACGGAAAATGAAAAAAGCTTCCTTACTGATCCTGTTCAGCATGAGTATGACTGCTCTGACCCTGGCACAACGCGGCCCTGAGATCGGCGTCGTGCTGGGAGTATCCAATTACTTTGGTGATCTGAATACCAACTATTCTCTTCAGCGGCTTGGAGTGGCTGGAGGTGTTGTGGGCAGATATAATTTCAACACCCGGCTGAGTGTCAAACTGGCCGGTACATATGGACGCCTGAAAGCAATGGATAGCGATAGTGAAAACACATTTCAGCGAACACGAAATCTGAGTTTTCGCACAGGAGTGGCAGATGCTTCTTTACAACTCGAGTTCAATTTCTTCCCCTTCATCCATGGAAGTGATCAGAGTTACTATACACCATATATATTCCTTGGTGCAGGTGTATACCGTGCAAATCCGAAAGCCAAACTTGATGATACATGGATTCCTTTGCAGCCACTTGGAACAGAAGGCCAACCTATCGGTGGTGAATACTCGCTTGCGAATCCTGCTCTTACTTATGGTTTTGGTTTCAAAACAGATATCAATTCCGTTTGGAGTCTGAACGTCGAGTTGAGCGGTAGATCATTGTTTTCGGATTACATTGATGATGTCAGTACGACATATCCGAATCTGTTGCAACTGCAGAACCTTAGAGGTTCACAGGCGGCATTGCTCTCGGACAGATCAGGAGAAGTTGTAGCAGAACCTATCGGCGAACCAGGACGCCAGCGTGGCAATAGTAAAAACAATGATGCATTTGCATTTATGACTGTTGGGCTTGTATATTATTTAGGCTCGTTGGAGTGTCCTTCTATTGGCAGGCCATACGTGAAGGAGAAAGCAAAGGTAAAGCGGAGGTAGCACGCGAAGAGCGCACGCAAAGAGTGCAAAAGAAGAGTGCACGCAAAGACGCAGAGAACGCAAAAAAGGATCTCACGCAAAGACGCGGAGAATGCAAAAGAAGAGCGCACGCACATGCGCGGAGAACGCAAAAGGGGAGCGCAAGTAGAACTTTCGTGACGGATGCAAAGAAATGATCAAGCCGCACACCATAAGATGATGGGAAACAGAGTTTCTGAACTCATGTCAATTGCATTACTTAGCATTGTTTCATATTGAATCCCGAATCATTTATCTCTCTTCTCTGGAGTGCTGCGGTGCTTGTTCAATTATACTTTTGGATTTCACCCACATTATATAACACAAGGTCCTTGAGCTCGGATTATCCTGAGCTCGCCGCTAGGTCGAACGTTGGCGACTTGAAGGATGGCGTATCTGTTGTGGTGTGTGTGCATCGCGATGTGCAAAAACTAGACAGGCTATTCAAATGTCTGTTTGTCCAATCTTTTCCACTGTATGAGATTGTTGTTGTGAATGATGGGCCTGATCCGGGGATTGCTGAATATCTGAGAGCGGTGAGAATACCGGTCAGACGATCAGACGGCAATCCTGCCCCGACGACGAGTTTGTGTATTGTTGAATTTGATTCGAGCAAGAAAACTACTCATGGTAAGAAAGCTCCTCTCACCGCCGGTATCGTCGCTGCACAATATGATTGGTTGTTACTGACGGACGGTGATTGTGTGATGGGGCCCGAATGGATCACTGAAATGAGACAACAGGTGTCACCTGGAATAAAAATGATACTCGGGGTCGCACCATTCTTTCCAAAACCTGGGCTTTGCAATCTTCTTCAACGATTTGATGGTTTCATCATCTCTGTACAATACATCAGTGCTGCATTACGTGGTAAGCCATTCATGGGTGTGGGTCGCAATCTTCTGTATCACCGATCCTTGTTTGAAAAAGCAAAAGGCTTTAGCTCTCATGCACATTTGGTCTCCGGAGATGATGACCTCTTTATGCAATCCGTAGCGGATCGGCATAATACAAGTGTGTGTACCAATCCTTCCGCATTTGTGTTTTCTGAAGCTGCTGATTCGTGGACTGCCTGGATACAACAAAAACGCAGACATCTTTCTGCGAGTAGTGGTTATTCACAGATTGCCAAACTACAGACTACCACCTTCGCGTTGAGTTGGATTGTTGTCTGGCTTGGTATACCATTTATATTATGCTGCTGCACATTCTGGACTGTGACTGGAATTGTCGCTGGCGCAGTACTCTGGTCACTTTTTGCCTATCACGCCCATAGACTGTATCAGCGTAAGCTCATTCCTACGTATCCATTTATCGCCGTGTGTTATTGTGTAATGCTCTGTACGTTTGCGATCTTGCTGACCATAAGACAGCCAAAGACATGGATGAAATCCTGAAATATTTTCCACGTATATCGCCACACCAGATACAATTACTGCAAGCCTATGTGGATCGACTTCTTTGGTGGAATGAAAGGATAAATCTGATTTCACGACAGGATACGGAGCAGGTTGCCGAACGTCATATTCTGCATTCACTCGCGATTGCCAAATGTTTTCAATTTCCGGCGGGGATACGCATCCTTGATCTTGGGACGGGAGGTGGATTGCCCGGGTTGCCTCTTTCGATATACTTTCCGGAGTGCACATTTACTTTGATTGACGGAACAGGAAAAAAAATTGCGGCTGTCCAGTCCATTATTGAAGAACTGCAGTTGAAGAATGTAAAAGCGATTCATACACGTGCGGAGGATTTTCGTGGTGAATATGATTTTGTGGTGACGAGGGCAGTGGCGAGATTGCAGAACTTATGGGAATGGTCAGAGTCTATGCTTAAGGGAAAAATTGGTGAAATCGGCAAAGTCGGAATAGCCGGATCTCTCCAACGTTTGAAGAACGTACCAGTATTTGGTGAAGGAGGAGCACAGTGGAATAAAGGTCTCATAGCATTGAAGGGAGGAGATTTGAAAAAGGAAATAGAGGATATCGGTAAAATCGGAGAAACGGGGAAAACCGGGAAAGCAGGGGAAGCCGGGAAGAAAATTCATGTCATATCCATTCAGGATATTTTTACAGAGCCGTATTTTGAAGAAAAGCACATTGTATATCTGCCGATAAGCTATTAAACAAAACCAGCGAATAGCGAACAGCAAAAAGCCAACAGCATTTGAAATGACCTCTCAAGACACATACAGAGCCTTTTGTCAAAACCGAAATGACTTGCCCATTTTCATGCAACCGTTTTGGCTTGACATGACTTGTGATCCAGGAAGTTGGGATGCTGTGTTTTCGAGAAGAGAAGATGGATCCATCCAGGGTGCCTGGGCCTTTCGTTTTGGTACAAAAACCGGGATGCGATGGATACGGCTTCCGATACTTACTCCATTCACTGCACTTTGGATCGATACACCTGAAGCGCTTTCACCACAAAAGGAAATGATATTCAGGCATGAGGTACTCGCCGATCTGGAAAGACAACTTCCCTCAGCACAAGTTTTTGAAATCAAGTTACCCTGGACGATGCAGGATTGGCTTCCATTATATTGGAAAGGATACCGCGAGGAAACACGATATACGTTTCGCTTTCCTCATGCCGAAGTCAATGCGATCTATGATGGGTTTTCGAAGAGCTTTCAACGGAATTTACGTGCAGCGGAAAGAGAATACACAATAGAAGAAGGCAAGGTCAGTGATCTGTATGCATTGATGGAGAGAGTAGTGGAATTGCGGGATTCTCACGTCGCATTTTCCTTGTCAACGCTTGAGAAAATTGTAAGCGTGTTGCAATCAAAACAACAATGCAAAATTTATGCTGCGAGGAATACTGAAAATGTACAAGCAATCGTATTCACAGTTTGGGATGAGCAAACGAGCTATTATCTGATCGGTGGAAGGCGTCGTACGGATAGTCGTCATGGCACAAACCTCCTTCTCTGGCAAGCAATTCAAGATGCTGCACAACGCGGTCATGCTTTTGATTTCGAAGGCAGCATGATCGAAGGTGTGAATAAGTTCTTTCAGAAATTCGGCGCAATACTCACTCCATATTATTATATCTATCGTTATCGCGGCCTGGCGAAAGTGAAGAATATGGTGTAGTCCGTGGGTTGACCAAAAAATATTTCGTGCATAAAGAAGAGTCAATCCTTAATCTGGATCAAGAAGAGTCAATCCTCAATCTGGATCAAGAAGAGCCAATCCTTAATCTGGATCAAGAAGAGTCAATTCTTGGTTGGTCTTAGCGGAATGTTATTTTCGCTTCTATAATACTCACCCTTTTTCTTTTCTAAGAGAGGATCGGTGGTCGAAATCCCATTTTGCTATTGTCTCTCTTGCTGACTTTTTGGTCAACCTCCATTTCACTGATTCAGAGTATGCACAACAGAGATCTCGGTATTCAGCAATTTTGAGATAATGCAGTTCTTTTCCGCATCTGTCACACATTCGTGGAATTTTTCTTCGCTGATCTCTGGTACGGTTGCATTGAGCTCTATTGCTGAGCTGGAGACTGCGCCATTTTCAACCGTGACGGTCGCCTGTGATTCAAGGCGTGTAGGTGGGAATCCTGCGGCGGTCAGTAAAAAAGAGACTTTCATTGTAAAACATCCTGCATGCGCTGCGGCAATCAACTCTTCAGGATTCGTACCGATACCTTCTTCGAACCTTGATGAATACGAGTATTGCATTTTATTCAGAACTCCACTTTGAGTAGATAGATGACCTTTTCCTTCTTTGCCAGTGCCTTCCCAGACTGCTGTTGCTTTCCTTTTCATGATGATAGATTTTGGTGCAAAATAGTTATCCCTGAGCTAAAGCCTGGACAACTCACAATTCATTTTACAACCTGCCAGCCTACTCCATCAAAGAGACAGAGCATCCTGAGTGACGGATCAAAGATGATGAGTCCCGCATGTGGTCCTTTAATATCACTCGTACGAGCGACTGGAATCCCCAATGCACGTTCTTTATCAATGATGTGCAAGAGGGCATTGGGATCTTTGGCGCCAATTCCAATTCTGATGCCTTGTACATTCTGTGAAGCAACATCAACATTTGCATTGATCTCAGATACCGTAGACGGAGGATGAATCCAATCAATCCCATCATAATATGCCAGTTGATCCAGGTCTGATCTGTAAATCAGTAAGCCTTCTTTTGGAAAATCTATATCCACAATATTTGGTGCTGTGAACGCTGGAACTATCAGCACTCCTGATTTGGCACCAAGACTCAACAACGCACTCGCCGTACTTCCTCCTGCCAGGCTGACCCCTGCGATTTCGGGCAATCCACTATATACAGGCGGCTCAAGGTATTCTGCATGCAATAATTGCCAACTGAAACCATTGAAACATGCTATTTGCATCAGGTCGGATACAAAAACAATGCTTCCTTCTTTCGGCGACGGCACATTCTGCAATTCGATTGAAGAGTAACGTGGAAGCAATAATCCTTTTGATCCTCCTTGAATGGAAAGTGCCATACTGCTTCCTCCCCGCTGATACAACGCTGTATCGGGCTCCTGTACAATTGCTACCTGAGGTCTGCCGAAGTGCATACTATCCCTGGTTGCGACAATTTGGCCTAATTGATTAAATCCGGATCCTATTTCAGAAAACGTAGTACCTCCGGATACTCCAGACACCATGACTCCACTCGCCTCTGATGCACTTTTCCAACCCGCTACTTCATCATTTTCTCCACGAACAAAAAGTGAATTGCTCAACGTATCAAACATCGCCACAGAAATAAATGCAAGGCCCGAAAGCGATAAAGAATCAGGAATACCAATTTCCGGATTGGCACCATAATTATTCATGATCCAATACCCATGACTCATCAAAACAGAATTGATCTTTATTGAATCGGGCGAGGTGTTTAATCTTGATACATAGACGATACCTTGAGGAGTACTACTTGCAGTAGGAAATGCAATCGCGAGCCCTGCTTCCACAAACTTATATAAACCAGGCGCCGTGATGCTCATGCTTTGACTGACACCCGAGCCGACCGGTGCTCTGGATTTTACTCTTGTGGCATTGCCATTGATGATACCATCGAAGGTGTGTGCTTTGTCATAGACGATTGAACTTTCTTCATTGAATTGATAATAGATAAGTAGGCCAGGATCTTCGTCTGGCACTTTTGTGAGATGTCTCAAGGCGCGTATTTCATCCAGTGATAAACTGCGATTCCAAATACATACCTCATCGACTATTCCTTTGAAGTTGCGTGCCTGCCATGCCTGATAGCTTCCGATTTTCATTGTAGTGATACTCGCCGGTGCATGGGAAATATTATGGGTTGCCTGTTTGCCATTGACATACAGTTTCACAGAAGATGGAGACACGACCATCGCGACATGAGCCCATACATTCGGTGGCACTTTTAGATTGCTATCCCATGACCATGCTTGTGAGCTACCCCCCCAATGATATCCAAGAGTATTATTCCCTTCACGGAAATTGAAACCACAAGCGACACCGTCACTCATCACAATACCTGTGTAATCAGTTTGAATACCTGTTGGACGCACCCATGCCGAAATCGTGAAAGTATTACTTGTCACACCAATATCCGGTACAATCACATAGTCCGGACTTGCAACACACGCAAGGGCTTTACCTGGAATGGTGTCCAGTGAACACCAGTTCTGTACTTCGATCATTTCGGCTGCATTGTGTGTATCACTTCCGTTGACATCGCTTACTGTCAATGACACATTGTAAATCCCTGACTTGTGATAAATCACTTTGGGATTTCGTAAGGTTGATGTTGGTGGCGTAGCCCCCGGAAACTCCCAGAACCACGATGCTCCATTTTCACTAATAATTGAATGGTCCATGAAGTAGACAGTGTCCTGCATACAATCATGACGACGCGAAATTATTGATGGTTGTGCGATAGGTGCAGATGATTCATAGAACGGACTCTCCCAAACTGATCTGTTGGTCCCATTGCGCAACTTTCCCTCTCTATAGTAAGGCGCCAGTTTTGTTGAAAATGTGGCCGCCGGAAGTCCATCACCATACCATGTCCAATTCGGCATGTCAGCACTTCTGTAGTACACTGATTCACGTGTACCAATATAAACGCCTTCATGCGTTCCAGCCTGATGCATTATACAGGTGAATGCCTCGTTGTTCAATGCGGACGTCGTGATGTTTTGCCAGGTTGAACCACCATTGTTTGAAGTATATACCGCGAAACCATCCAGTTCTGTATCGCCATACATCGACGTGCGCAGGATCCAGACTTTCATTGGGTTTGTCGCATCGACAGCAATGTCATAGGGAATCCAGGTATTCCCAGATAGTTGTACAGAAGAAGGCGTGATCTCAGTCCAGTTGTCACCTCCGTCATCTGATCTGTAAATCCGTTTCGTACTCCACCAGCCAGGCCACGTACAGACATAAATGACATCCGGATTGCTCATCGCAATATCCATCGCCGCGATATTCTCTCCGAAATTGTGGATCATGATAAAGGAGAATCCATCGTCTTCAGTCTTCCAGAGCTTCGTCCCACTACCACTATACCACGTACCGAAATATTGAGGATGAAACAACATATCACTTGACTCACCGATGATGTAACCGGCATTTGGTTTATTCAGAAATGACCGTGATTGACAGTTAATAATTCTATTCCCGGAAAGCGATTTGATGTTGTAGTCGCTGTAGACTTGTTTTGGTTTGCCTGGATTCACGAAGCCGCGGAAGTTGTCGCCACCATCGACAGAAATCCATCCATTGAGATAGACATCGTTGTCCTTTAGCAAAGTCCCATTGTGATAGGCCCCACCCAACATTACTTCGCCATCCCAATAGCCGGCACCAAATCCCCAGAAATCTGTGCCATTGATCCCTGAAATTTTTCGCACGAAGCTTGCGCCATCATCTGATGAACAAAAGATACCACCATCACTAGCCAACCAGATTTCATGTGTTCCGGGATAGAAATGAATATCATGAATGTCTGCATGCACATAATTTGGTTTGTGTGGATGACTCCATTTTGCAGGACAGACAAACGATACTCCGCCGTCATTAGAAACCCAAAGATTGACACCACCGACAAAGATCGAATCTGCATTTGTTGGGGATACTGCAAAGGCGAGATCATAGTAGTATTGTCCTCCATCATCGAGACCTTCATCACTCCATCCCATCAGGTTCAGATTTGTTGGTGAAGGAGGGCCCCCAGGCCCCGTTCCGCAACATTGAAATACCCAGGTCGCCCCGGCATTGGCACTCACATATACTCCAAAGAGGCCGCTTCCTCCATTTGCCATGCCTGTAGTCAATGCATAGACATGATCTGGAGCAGCCGGACTTACAGCGATTTCCGTACGCTGTTGATGTTGACCAAGGGCTGTATAAGGATTTGGCCATCCGGAAGTTTGCAATTGAAATGTGCTTCCATTATTGATCGATAGATAGAACTCAGTTTTATCGCCGACCTGCTTGACTGTGTAGATCGTATCTGGTCGTGTGGGATGAAATTCAATTTCCTGGAAATCGCCTGAGAGTACTGAGGTCCAGCTGATTCCATTATTCGTCGTTCGGTAGAGGGCAAGGTTCGTAGCGGCAAATACTATTGAAGTATCTGAAGGATGCATGACGATGTCATGAACATCCATATCCAACATCTGAAACATATTATTGCCGGTAGGTACCCACAATGTCCCGCCATTAACGGTTTTATAAATGCTGTTTAATAGTTCAGCAAACACAGTTTGCGGCCTAAGGTGGTTGATTTCGATCGCTGTGACTGATCCGGTCCTCAGATGATCTGTCACTGGTTTCCAGCTAAGACCCCGGTCCGCAGATTTCCAGACTCCTGCTGTGGCAGTTCCGGCATAGAGAATATCTGGATTTGAAAGCGACTGCTCTACAGTATATACATGTGCTGCGCCAGGCGCATAACTCCTATCAATAGCATCGTGGTCCCAGTCTGAAGGTCCAATACTTTGCCATTGAGCACCGGCCGACCTGTTTTGTGAAATATGATTGCGTGGACTTCGAAGTGGCGGTAATTCGCGCGCGATTGATCGCAGCCATCGCTTATAATACTGTGTGTGGCTGTTTTTTACAAAAGACTCTGTAGTGTAATATGTATTATAGGCATCGACTACTTTTCCTGGATCCGGAGAATGGCTATACATGAGTTTTACCCACTCCGGGAGTTCTGCATCTTGTGCAGAACGATAGGGGAATTCAGTCTGTGCAATGCTGACTTCTGGACATAAATAGATCAGCAGAGCAAGACAGAACATTTGGGGTGTTCTCATCTAATCTCAGGTGTAATGCGCTGTAAAAATGGAGATAATATTCAAGAGTTGCTAGCGACATGGTTTAAAATTACTTTTGAAGCATGAAATTATTATCAATACATTTTAGCCTGATATTTTGTGCAGCTAGTGTAAGTCAGAGTGCTGCACAACAGGTGTATCAATCGCAGCATTATGGTGGGCCGGGCACTCAACAATTGTATAGCAGGCATTTAGTAGGGTTTACAAATGACGATATTATTTCACATGGTGCTGACGCAACATGGGATATCAGTGCATTAACTGCTTCTGATCTTATTCTATCGGAGATTGTGACACGAGATGAAGCGATCGACGCCTTTACGTTCACCGCGTTATGTTCTTTTGGTGGAATCAATGTTTTTACTTGCCTGAACATCTGGTCAAATACTCAGCAAGCGTGGCTGATCCAGGATACCCAGTCCCTTGTACAATTTGCGATCACGGATTTGCAGCGTTTTCAAAGAAAGACACCGACGCTGTTGCTTGAGACGTTTTTAGGCTTCACCGTTGACCTTGGCGGTAGCCCGACACCTGTTGCAATTGTGTATCAGGCTGCTGATACGACATTGACATTTCCAATGACATATGAGGACTCATTGTCTTCGCGCATTGCATGGGGTCTGGATCTTTCTGCAACCGGACAGAATATCCAATACCTCTCTCACCAATTCCGTACCAGCAAAGTAGATGGATGGGGCACACTGATCACTCCATACGACACCCTGCATGATGTGCTTCGTGTAAGAGCAGTAATCTCCCGCAATGACACACTGACAACAGATACTCTGGTTCTTCCTGTTACTTTGAGTCAGGTGGAGTATACCTGGTATGATACGAGTTATGGCATACCCGTGATGATTGCTGCTGGTTTCGTCACAGACAGTGCGGAGATTATAAATACTGTGACTTATCTCGTCGCGGCCGAATGTCCGGCACCCACATGGTTTGCGTCCACTCAAGCGAATGAGTATTATATCGATGACACAGGAGCTGTACTGGCAGGTTTCTCAATTGCGATGTCGAACGCAGGAGTATACTCATGGGATTTTGATGATGGAACTATTGAATCTTCGACAGACGATATCTCGCACATTTATACAACTCCCGGGATTTACAATGTTGTTGTCACAGGCTGCATGACCAATTGTCTGCCATTGAATAGCTGTACTGAGCAGACATTGACAATTGAAGTCATTGATTCGACATCGGCTGTGCAATTGCTCAATCCTAAGGATTACGGTATTCGTATTTATCCAAATCCGGCACATTCAGATATCACATTGGACATTCCTTTATCATTCGGAGAGTTGGATTTTCAACTACTCGATATCCATGGAAAGGTAATTCTCACAGGCCCCGCGAATACGGGAGTGAATCGAATCGATATTACTCCAATGACATCGGGATTGTACCTGATGAGAATACTGGATAGAACAACTGGCATGCTGTACAAGGCTGAGCGTATTTCTGTTTTGAAATGAAATAGTGCGTTGTGAAGTTGCCACTTCGGAGAAGGTGAAGATTATTTAAGCAAAAAATGAAAGTCATCGACAAACTCGCTACATCACTCGGACGTCGGGATGAAGCTCCAAATATTGCATTGGCACAAGAAATCGCAAAGAAGAAAAATCTGAATGCTGTTTCAGAGTTAGTTGCATTACTTCAGCATAAGGACAAAAACATTCAGAGCGACAGTATCAAAGTATTGTATGAAATCGGTGAAAGAAATCCAGCCTTGATCGCAGAACATGATAAGTTGTTTCTTTCTTTGCTTGATAACAAGAATAACAGGCTTGTCTGGGGTGCAATGACAGCTCTTGATTCAATCTCCAGCATTAAGCCGAATGAAATCTATAAGAAGCTTTCACACATTCTCAATGTTGCGGCCAGGGGAACTGTGATTACCAGGGATCATGCCGTGAATATTCTGATCAATATTGCCAAAGTGAAGCAATACTCTCGTGATGCACAGACACTTCTCTTTGCCGAAATGGGTTCATGCCCGGTAAATCAACTCCCGATGTATGCAGAGCGCGCTGCACCAGTTGTCACAAAAGAGATGATGTCAAAATTCAAAGAGGTTCTGCAGATGCGTCTGGATGATGAGATGCCAGAGAGTAAAAGGAAGAGAATCGAAAAGGTGATGAAGAAACTGGTGTGAATAGTGAATGATGAAGTTGCAAACTTCAAAGTATGACGGCTGGTGGTGTCCGAAGTTACAAACTTCGGACAAGGTGATAAGAGGAAGAGGATAGAAAAGGTGAGGAAGAAGATTTCGTGACTAATAGCTTTGATCAGTGTCCTTTCGTGTGCCTGTCTTACGGCTAGACTGGGGTCGTAGCTAACGATTTTAACACGTCTCCCGCAATCTTCTCGGCATGATCCTTTGCATTTTCAATAAAGAATTTATTCGTCTGCATGCCCCCGCAGACAACTCCTGCGACATAGATACCAGGGACTGTGGATTCATGTGTGTCAGGATTGTATCTCAATAACTGTTCTCCTTCAGATTCCCATTCAATGCCAAGTTTTCTGAGGAAATTAAAATCCGGCTTGTATCCTGTCATCGCCAGCACAAAATCATTTGGAAGTGTGACAATACCCTCAGGCGTATTGATCACGATTTCTGTTTCCAGGATTTCCTGTACTGTAGAATTAAAGTACGCTTTGATCGATCCTTCCTTGATGCGATTTTCAATATTTGGCTTTATCCAGTACTTCACACGATCACTGAGTTGAGGTTCACGGATGATCATTGTGACTTCAGCTCCTTTGTGAAACAGCTCCAGCGCCACATCACAGGCTGAATTCGCGCTACCGATCACAGCGACCTTCTGATGGATATACGGATGAGGTTCGTCATAGTAGTGTTTTACTTTCTGCAATGTCTCGCCAGGCACATTCATCAGAACCGGATAATCGTAAAATCCTGTAGCTACAACCACTTTCTTTGCCTGATATCTTCCTTTTGCAGTGCCAACAGTAAAATCACCATTGGCTCCCGATACGTCTGTGACGCGTTCATAGTAATGGATATTCAGTTTCCATTTCTCTTGTACTCTTCGAAAATATTCCAACGCTTCGGTCCGTGTGGGCTTTTCACCATGAGAGATAAATGGCACATCGCCGATCTCAAGAAGTTTTGATGTAGAGAAGAAGGTCATGTTTGTCGGGAAATGAAAAATGGTATTGACGAGCATGCCTTTGTCCAGCATGAGATAATTCAAGCGATGTTTTTCACATTCGATGGCGACGGTCATACCTAGCGCGCCGGCGCCGATGATGATGAGGTCGTATTGAATTGAGTCTTGCATTTAATTCTGCTCACACATGATATTTATCCAAGAAAAGTGTATGGTTCTAAGAACATTTCTTTCAGACCATTACTCCAACTCTATCCCTTTGTAGAATCCCAAATCCTCCGCCGTCAACATTTTCGTAATCCAGGCAATCTGACCTGTGTGATAAGAAAAGTGCTCCGTGACATGGATCAATATCGTCATCCCGGTTTCTTCGAATGTCTGCACAGCTCTTTTCCTCAATAGATCATCAGGACTCACATTGTCGATGACAGGGATTAATGCTTGCATCGTCTGATTCAGTGTATGCCAAAGATGGTCTTTCGAGACATGTGTCCGCTCATCGAATTCCTGCTGACGCCTGCGATCATCTTCCTGACCACCCAGTCCGGTGAGAATCCACTGCCGCACATTGCCATTGAGATGAAGGATCAGATTACCGATACTATTCGAGCTTTCATTCGGGCGCCACCAGACTTGTTCATCGCTGAGTTTGTCCAGACAGGAGTGGATACGGGGGAGGCATTCACTGTAGAGACGGTGCTTTACCTCGTGGAGGAGAGCGGTGGTGATGTAATCTGCTTGCATGAGAGAACTTTATAAAAGACTCCTTAAAGCTGAAGAGGACAAATGGCTATTTCGTGATCAAATCAACAATAATTGTTACTGCCGCGTTGACTACAGATTCATGGACAGTACCCGTGCTACGAATAATGATGTTCTTATCTGCAGTGAAAATACGTGTCGGACGTATGAAAGAGTCTATTGGTAATGACCCAGAGCTAAAATCCTGGATTTTAAGAGGTATTGTAAAATCATCCTCCACCTTATGCTGTGAGGTAATCTGACAAAGAAGAATATCATTATGAGGTAAGTCCGCTAACACCATAGCGGGGCGTCTTTTAGAATCAGACAGATCGGAAAATGGAAAGGGTATGATGACCACCTCTCCTTTTATAAATCCTGCCATGCTTTATCTTCTTCAGGCGTTGACCAATCCTTAGCCAAAGATTTCTCACTCGCTAAATAAGTCAATGGTTCATCCATGAGTATCGTTTCATGGATATCCCCATCTATAGTAAAGGCAATTACTTCTACCTGCTTACCAATATAAGATCTAGGTAAATTGATTGATATTGTCTCTTGCTCAGGAACAATTACTGTCCGAATCATTCTGTGATAAATTGTGAGTGATAAAAAATCGATCTGATCAAATTGATTAATCAGATGTTCCAAATTTAGTCAAATCTCGAATGATTTGGCAAGGATGCCTTGCGTTGTGATATCAAAATGGTTAAACAAGAAATTCAACCATACGTGTAACTGTGGATCCATTAGCCTGTCAGCCACAACGTGTTGCTTTCTATGGAGCGCATAAGAAGAGCTATTCATATACTCTGTCGGGTACAGCGCTGAAGCAGTCAATGCTAGCGATTATCAGTTATCCCCAACCCCAATTCCCTGCTTCCCGTTACTTTGTGCCGCCATGTTTATTGCATCAGAAATTTCCAGCATCCTTCATCCACTTGAGTTCATCCAGTATGATCCCACCGCGCGGATTGAACAACTGAACATCGATAGCCGCCAGATCGCTGAAGGCAGGGCCATTTGTTTTGTTGCACTGAAAGGGCTGCGAAGTGACGCTCATCTGTATCTGGAACAAGTCTGGAGAGCCGGTGTACGAAATTTTATTGTCGATGCAAGTTCGGTCATTCCGATACTTCCCGAAAGCAACGTCTTCCGCGTACAGGACACGATTCATGCACTGCAACTACTTGCCGCCGCTCATCGTGCAAAATTCTCATTGCACTGTATCGGCATCACCGGAAGCAATGGCAAGACATGGGTGAAAGAATGGCTTTACCAGCTCCTGGCTCCGGACCATTTTATCGTAAAAAGTCCGCGGAGCTACAATTCTCAAATCGGTGTTCCCCTCTCGGTTTTACAGATCCGAAAAGATCATACGCTGGGCATCTTCGAAGCAGGTATCTCTAAGAATGGAGAGATGTCCGGATTGTCGGATATCATTCGACCGGACCTTGGCATACTCACACATATGGGTGATGCGCACCAGGCAGGTTTCGTGTCGATGGAAGAAAAGCTGCAGGAAAAATTGCAGTTGTTTAAGACAACAAGAACAATTGTCTTTTGTGTGGATGAAGACTGGATTTCAAATGTCGTTCGGCGTACTTATTCTCATAAGACATTGCTTACATGGACTACACTAGGCCGGGAAGCAGATTTGAAAATTGATAATACACTTATCCAATCCGGGTCGGCACAAATTCAATACACCTATCACGCGATCACGGGAACATACTCCATCCCGTTTACCGATCAGGCATCTATCAGAAATAGTATTACCTGCTGCATCGTGATGTTGCACATGGGGTATACTCCTGAAATCATTGCTGCACGAATGGAAGGACTGCATGCAATTGCTCTGCGTCTCGCGATCCATCATCTACCGGGAAATAGTGTACTGATCAATGATTCGTATAGCCTTGACATGGGATCTCTCTCTGTTGCATTGGAGACCCTGAAACAACATAGTGCAGGTATGCAACGCACAGTGATCGTCTCGGATATTGATCATCAGCATGCAGGATCTTATGCAGCAATGGCAGCACTCTTTGTTCAAAAAGATGTCAATCATGTATTGGCAATTGGAAATGAAGTTGCACAGCTTGCGGATTTATTACCTCCGCACATTACCTTCTCGGTCTTCGCCGATATGTCTGCATTCCTGGAAGACAAACCCTGGCAGGCATATGTGCCGGGAGCTTTCCTCCTGAAAGGAGCACGCAGCTTTCAGTTTGAACGACTCGCTGAGCATATGCAGGGCCGCTATCATTCTGCAGTACTGGAAATTGATCTCAATACATTGCTGAACAATCTGCAATTTTTCATTTCACGATTGAACCCACAGACAAAGATCATTGCGATGGTGAAAGCCGCAGCATACGGGAGCGGTGGCGCTGAGATTGCACGCTTTCTTGCATTTCACAATGTAGCAGCCTTAGCAGTAGCATATATTGATGAAGGTATCGATCTGCGACAGGGTGGTGTAACCATTCCAATCCTCGTGATGAATCCGGATCCTTCGCGTGTGGATCAGCTATATGTCCACAATCTTGAACCGGAAGTATTCGATTTCTCTTTACTGAAAGCAGTAGAGGCATTTGGTAAAGGCAAAGCGTTGCGCATTCATATTAAAGTCGACACAGGTATGCATCGTCTCGGATTCAAGACAGCAGATGCACCCGCGTTATTGGATTGGTTGAAAAATAATCGTCAGATCAAAGTTGACTCAGTGTTTACGCATCTTTCTGCAGCAGGAGATCCACATGAACGTGAATTTACCCTTGGTCAGATTGCGGAGTTCAATGCATTTTATGATGTCCTTGTCACGGGACTTGGCTACAGGCCTGACCGCCATATACTGAATACGAGTGGTGTCCTTTACTTTCCAGAATATCAATATGAAGCTGTACGACTCGGTATTGGATTATATGGGGCGGGAGTTGGGGAGATGAGTGGGCCACTACAGGCGGTCCATACCCTGAAAGCACGCATCTCACAGATTCATGAGATAGAAGCCGGGGCGTCTGTAGGTTATGATCGGGCCTTTATCTCGCCACGTCCAATGCGCATCGGTACCATCAATATCGGTTATGCAGATGGCTTGCGACGTAGTGCAGGAAATCAGAAGTATTCCGTACATGTCAATGGAGCTCCTGCAGACATTATCGGCAAAGTGTGCATGGATATGACGATGATAGATCTCAGTGCTCATCCTGAAGCGCAGGCGGGTGATGAAGTGATCATCTTCGGGCCAAACCTTCCTGTCGACGACCTTGCAAGAGTATGTAACACTATTCCATATGAAATTCTGACAGGCATTTCGCAGAGAGTCGCAAGGGTGTTTGTGTATTCGTAAAACGGCGGAATGGCAGAAGGGAACAAGCGGATCGAATGGTAATCGGTAATCAGTGATCGGTGCGGTAGGTAAGTACGAAGTCAGAAGTAGTTCGCAATCATAACCACTTTTGATTTTTATTTTGATTTTCATTTTGATTAATTGGGGAGCAACGGAGCAACGGAAAGAAATTCTCAATTTTTGATTCATTATTCTCGATTAATCCTGCGATCATTCAATACCACTATATGTTTTGTTGTGATCGTTTCTTCGTCGTGAGCGCTGCAATCGTCGTGTGAAACATATCTTTCCTCCATGAAGCGTCTGGCGCAACTCTTCAACGAACTTGATTCTACCACATCGACAAATGCAAAAGTGGATGCACTTGTCCGATACTTTACTGACGCACCAGATGCCGATAAGATGTGGACAATGGCGGTACTCTCTGGCCGGCGTCCGCCCCGCAGTGTAAACTATAGACTTCTTGGTGAATGGGCTGCAGAACTGGCAGGGCTACCGGATTGGATCTTTGTAGAGTCTTATCATGTAGTCGGTGATTATGCGGAGACAATTGCACTCTTAATTCCAGAAAGAGCGAATAGCAACACATTTGCACGATCTCTGACCGACTATATGCATCTGTTGCTCGGGCTGAAAGCAAGAACGGATCAGGAGAAAAAATCGCTCATCGTTGAAGCATGGCATGAACTCAATCAACATGAGCGTTTTATTTTCAATAAGCTCATCACTGGAGGATTGCGTATCGGTGTTTCACAAAAACTCATGATGCGTGCCCTTGCGCAATACACCGGCAAAGATGAAAATGCGATCGCAGCCCGATTGATGGGTAATTGGGATCCCATATCATCAGATTTTCAAATCCTGATTCTTGATGACGCACAGGACAAAAATCTGTCACAACCCTATCCGTTCTATCTGGCATATGCCTTGGATATCGATACGCAGGAACTGGGTGATCCGGATGAATGGTTGGTCGAACGAAAATGGGATGGTATCCGTGGTCAACTTATTGTCCGTGAGAAAACGCTCTTCGTCTGGACGCGCGGCGAAGAACTGGTGACAGACAAATACCCGGAGTTTCATCCACTTGCACACTTGCTTCCTTCAGGAACTGTGATCGATGGTGAGATTCTTGCGTATCGTGATGCTGCACCGCTTCCATTTCAGGACATGCAGAAGCGCATCGGAAGAAAAAACCTGACAAAGAAAATGCTCAGTGAAATTCCTGTGCGCATGATCGTCTATGATATTCTCGAATGGCACGGAGAAGATGTACGTTCTCAACCACAACAAACGCGACGGGATTTATTGGAGTCGCTGATCTCTGATCATAATACCAGCGATATGTTGATTCTTTCTGAACTCGTGCATGAAGACACCTGGCAAGCTTTGAATGCTCAGCGTCTTTCGGCACGTGAATACCAATGTGAGGGTCTCATGCTCAAACGACGTGATGCGATCTATGAAGTCGGACGTAAGCGCGGTGCATGGTGGAAATGGAAGACTGATCCATTGAGTGTGGATTGTGTGATGATCTATGCTCAAAGAGGTCATGGGCGGCGAGCGAATTTGTACACCGATTTTACATTTGCTGTTTGGGATAAGGATCAACTTGTATCTTTTGCAAAAGCATATTCAGGACTTTCTGACGAAGAGTTTGAAGAGATCACGCGATGGGTGAATCAGAATACGATCGAAAGGTTTGGTCCGGTAAGCATCGTGCATCCAGTGCACGTGTTTGAATTGCATTTTGAAGGCATTGGAAAATCGCCCAGGCATAAATCAGGTATTGCAGTGCGGTTTCCAAGGATTCATCGGTGGAGGAAAGACAAACGCGCGGAAGATGCAGATAGGTTGGAGGATTTGGCCAGGATGATTGGAGGGTGAAGAATTCTCGATTCTCAATTCTTAATTTTACTTCTTGCTTCGATTTCTGTCATGGAAATGCCTTCGTAGATTAAAATAGTAACAAGTCTCGCCGATCAGGTGATTGAGATTATCGGATGGATATTGCACATGGTACTAATTGGCTTTGCATCTTATGCGTACACGCAACTTCCGGAAACGATTCCTACGCACTTCAATTTTCAAGGTCAACCCGATGGTTATGCAAATAGAAGAACAATTTTTTACTGCCCGCTATTGCTGTCGTCTTCTATATAGGTATCGCATACTTGATAAAGTCCCCATACAACTTCGGCAAGTACAATGTTCTGATCATTAGAATCAAGCCGGAAAATGCCAGCAGACAGTACACATTGGCGACCCAACTTCTTCGGGTAATGAAACTCGTGATCGTAATTGAGTTTATTTTAATAACCATGGTTACGTTCTTTCTTGCAACAAATAAAATCCAGCCGCCTGGTGGTGCCTGGTTTACATTGACTCTTGCTGCACTTCCTCTCTTGCCAGTCATTTACTATCTCTGGCGTGCATGGAAATTGCGATAAAGATTTCCTTAGCCTTCTTCGGTCGCCGAAGCTTTAGCGAAGGAGACAGCCTTTGCCTTTCTTAACCGCCAAAGCGGTGCGACGGCGGTCTTCCTATCTTCGCGCGACAATTTTGACAATCAATGAAAGAAGTCTATATCATCTCAGCAATACGTACACCGATAGGCAGTTTTGGCGGTGTTTTTGTGGGGCTTACTGCAGTCCAGCTAGGGTCAAACGCAATCAAGGGAGCTTTACAAAAAGCAGGAGTGGATCCAAACGAAGTAGATGAAGTATACTTCGGCAACGTCTGTTCTGCCAACCTTGGACAGGCGCCTGCAAGACAGGCTGCACTAGGTGCCGGCATTCCAAATACTGTCCCTTGCACCACAGTAAATAAAGTCTGTTCTTCCGGTGCGAAGTCTATCATGCTCGGTGCGCAGAGTATCATGCTCGGACAGAACGATGTCGTGGTTGTGGGAGGAATGGAAAGTATGTCGAACGTGCCTTTTTATGTACCCAATGCACGCTGGGGATATAAATATGGAAACGGCGAACTCATCGATGGCCTTGCGAAAGATGGTCTTCTCGATGCTTACGATCATCAGGCAATGGGAGTCTTTGCCGACAACACCGCGAAAGTGCATAGTATCTCGCGCGAAGAACAGGACGCATTTACAATTCGATCTTATCAACAATCTGCTGAGACGACGAAGAGTGGAAAATTCAAAGATGAAATTGTCGCAGTTGCAGTACCTCAACGTAAAGGTGATGCATTGATGATTTCCGAGGATGAAGAATATAAGAATGTCATTTTCGACAAGATCCCTTCTTTACGCGCTGCGTTTACAAAGGATGGTACCGTCACCGCCGCGAATGCTTCTACAATTAATGATGGTGCAGCAGCTCTCATCCTCATGAGTAAAGAAAAGATGGAGTCACTGGGACTTAAACCATTGGCACGTATTATATCATTTGCAGATGCCGAACAAGAACCCCAATGGTTTACAACATCACCGGCGAAAGCTGCGCCTATTGCATTGAAGAGAGCCGGTCTTACATTGAATGATGTGGATTTCTTCGAAGTCAATGAGGCTTTTGCAGTAGTCCCTCTTGTGTTCAATAAAATTCTTGATGTCGATCCGGATAAAGTCAATGTTTTCGGGGGTGCTGTTTCACTCGGTCATCCGCTTGGTGCATCTGGTGCGCGTATCGTCACAACTCTGAATAATATATTGCAACAGAAGAAAGGGAAGATCGGACTTGCAGCAATTTGTAATGGAGGTGGTGGTGCGTCGAGTATTGTGATTGAAAGGATGTGAGAGGGTGAGAAGGCGAGAGCGAATCTTGCAGGGTTACGCAGGAACCTGCGAGCGTTCACGCGATGGGAATGTGTCCGAAGTTCAAGATTAGAAGACCTGATCTGTATACATGAATAAATACTCGCTGATAGTCCTGATTGTTTTTTCTGAAGCAATCAGTTGTCTTGCCCAGACGCCGGATGTACTCTATGCAACTTTGAAATCAAAAGATAGTCTATTGTTCAATGCAGTATTTGATCTGTGCGATTCAATGACAGTAAAGAGCCTCACCAGCGACGATTTCGAATTTTATCACGATCAATCGGGGATTACAGATTCGAAAGCCGGATTTATCCTGAGCATCAGGAGTCTGTGCACTTTGTCCTATAAACCAAGAAGAGAAGTAGATCCGGCGAGTCTTGAAGTGTTTCCACTTTATGATCAGGGAAAACTCTATGGTGCCATTCAATCCGGTGTTCACAAATTTTACGCAATAGAAGTCGATAAGCCCGAATATCTGACCAGTACTGCCAGATTCACCCATTTGTGGATAATTGAGAATGATGCATGGAAATTGAAACGTGTGTTGAGTTATGATCATCAGGCACCGGGGCACTAGACATATCTCTTTCAATCCAGGACAATGAAAAACATATTCTTGTGTCTTGTCGCGATCTCCTGTTTATACTTTCGTGCAAATGCACAAGGAGACCCTATAGCGAAGTATCAAAACTTTCCAATTGTCTTCACCATACAGTTTCATTCGATGAATCTTCCATTCCGGAATATCAAGTCGAATTTTTCCAATATCGGTTTCGGGTTGGGCACTGAGTTTAGTTACAACGGCAGACAAAACCTGACACAGCAGTTCACTGCTCTCTGGTATCGCAACAAAGCTGCTGGCAATGGGCTGATGTTTTACACGCAAGTTGCATGGAGGCCTGAGATCGCAGGTGATTTTTTTGCCGAGGTGAAAGCAGGCGCCGGATACCTTTACTCTTTCAGACCGGTTGATTCATTCAGACAAATAGCTGGTCAGTGGGAGTCAGTCGGACATCGAGGCCAGGGCATGCTCGCTTTGCCTGTAGGCATCTCCGCCGGGTACAACAACTTCTCGTCTGGAACATCTTACTCTCCTTTTATCAGTTATCAATTCTACCTCGCGAGCGGATATAATTCGAGTATTCCGATCGTGCCGGGGTCGTTAATTCAGATGGGGGCGAGAATGAGATAGTGAGAATGTGAGAATGTGAGAAAGCGAGAACGTGAGAAAAGGAGCCCTGAAGGGGCGTCAATACATTAACAGCGGGCAGCGCCCGCTGAACAAGAACAAAACAAAATGAGCCCTGAAGGGGCGGCAGAAAAACTGTTTACGAGTGCAAGTGCAATAAAGAAAGGCGATCCCGATAGTTATCGGGAGAGGCGAAGGCGAAGGAAGTCAAGAGTCTCTAATAAAGACGTAATATGAAAACATTGAAACTTAATATTGTCAGCATAGCCACTTTAATTATACTCACCGGTTGTGCGGTGTATCGACAAGATCTGAATATCACGACTTGTCCAACAGCGGAAGTCAATGCATCATATTCCAAAGCAAGTACGGTCGAAGGTTTGGTACGGGAAATCGTAAAGAAAGGTGTGCCGGGTATGACTGTTGCGATGTACTCGCGCGAAGGACTTTGGCAATATGCAGCAGGTGATGCAAAGATTGAGAATCATACTCCTATGCAAACATGTCACCTGCATTATCTGCAGAGTATTGCCAAGACTTATATGGCTGTCGCAATCCTGAAACTGTATGAAGAACAAAAACTCAATCTCGACGCACCCATGACCACTTATCTGCCTCTTACATATAGTCAGTATATCACAGATGCAGAACAGGTTACTATTCGGATGTTGCTCAATCATACTTCTGGCGTACCGGAATACAACTCTGAACCAGCCTATATCACAGATTTATTGCAAACACCAGATCACACGTTTACTCCGGAAGACTATCTGGCATATATTGAAGGGAAACCGCTGCGATTTTCTCCAGGCACCAAATACTCCTATTGTAATACCAATTACGAACTCCTGGCGCTGATTGGTGATGCAATCACAGGTGATCATGCAGCATATATCACAGAGAACATTTTCACACCACTGGCACTCAACCATACTTATTATCGAAATGAGGCTGGATATTTGAACTATCCCGAATTGTACAATGCTTATTGGGACAGACACAGCGATGGCATCATCGAAAATGCCTCACAACTCCAGCGTAACAACGTTGCAGCTTTGATCGGTGATGATGGTATTGTTGCGACTCCTGAGGATGCAATCTTGTTTCTAAAAGGATTGATGGAGGGACTCATCTTGTCGAGCGCTACATTAGATACGATGAAAACATGGGCGCTTGATAGCAAGGGTAATCCGGCCTATGGCCTGGGACTTGATCACGCGACCTTTGGAGATCACATTGCTTATGGTCATAGCGGTGGAGGTATTGGCGCCGGATGTCAGCTCTATTATTTTCCAGAGCAACAGATCTATCTCTTCCTTGGTATCAATCTTGGGACGGTCACGGATAGTCCGATTCATAAAGAGGTGGGAGAGATATTGGAGAACCTCTATAAAGTGATACTGGAATAGTGTCTACGACATTTTTATTCCGGAGAGAAAGTAGAATAGGGGATGTCACGCAAAGAGGCTCACGCAAAGGCGCAAAGATCGCCAAGAAGAGGGCTCAAAATGTTTCTGCTTATTGACTCTTTGTACACCTCATCGAATGAGTACCGTTCAGATTCGCTATAGCAGGGATGTTCTGCCAACACGGAACCATCTTATTTCTGATACTCCGAACGCGTCGATATCTATTTCTCCATTCTCACCCTGGAATGAATAGGCTTTAATAATTCCCCTGAAACCAAAAACTTCATTCCAACCATGGGCGGCTGGATGGATACCCCATTTGTGTGGCGTTGTATAACTACCAGACGGTCCCCAGTTGTTTCCCATGCTGATCCAAAAGTATTGGCCCCAGGACAATGGATTGGCCCAACCTTTATTCACAATCACGACATCCATTGATGGATTGATAATCTCGAATTGCGCATGAAAACGGGGATTAGGCAAGGCAAGCAAATCTGCCGAAGCATAACAATTCATTTTAAGTGCAAGAGCATCGAGGAAGGGATGAAAAAAGGTCGCATCCTCACCATCCTGGTTTCTGGTTTGAACACTTTGGATTCTAAGTACTGGCATAGTATTGTATTATTTCTTCTTCTTCTTTGTTGTTGTTGTTGTTGAAAGATCATTATCTAGCGCAACATCACCCACCAATTTTGTTCGTCTGCCTGCTCGAACAGCAAACAATCCATCTGGCGGCGGCGGTAGAAATTCATTCGAAATAACGTCTTCTGCCAGTGACCTGTCTCTTTTGATTTTTGCGTCTTGTTTCTTTGCCATTATATTGAAATTAGATAACTAAGTCTTTATTGTCTTTGCGAGACAATATAGGTAAGAATTCTCAAGACATCGATTCTTAATTTACGGCATGGTACTTACTGGCACTCCGTGATAAGCATTATCAGAAGGAATAAAGAAATTGACTAACCTTTCGTTTTTCTTTTAGTGTAAATTCGTCCGCCGGCCAAGCCAACCGGGCGGGTGCCATTCAGGATCACAATTCACTGCTTCGCGATGAATAGAATATTAACGCTTCTTTGTCTAGCTCTCACTGCTGTAAATGCATACGCAACCACATACCAGGTAGGCTCCACAAAACCTTATCTAACTCCAAATGCACTGTACACAGCGAATGTCATTCAGTCAGGAGATACAATCGAAATCGATGGTGAAACATATACCGGTACTGCATGCCTGGCAAATTGGAACAAAAACAACCTTTTTATCACTGGCGTGAATGGACGTCCGCATCTCGTCGCAGATGGTGAATACATCCAGGGCAAAGGTATCTGGGTCTTGTCTGGAAATAATATCACCGTGAAGCATGTGGAATTCTCAGAGGCTTCTGTACCGGACAACAATGGCGCGGGTATCAGACTCGATGGCATGGGACTCACTGTGCGTCATTGCTATTTCCATGATAATGAAACCGGCATCCTCACCAATAATAATGGCGGTGATGTCCTTATCGAATACACCGAATTCGATCACAATAGTTTTGGCGATGGCTTTAGCCATAATCTCTATATCGGCAGCGTCAACAGTCTGACATTCCGTTTCAATTACTCTCATCATGCGGATGAAGGGCACAATCTGAAGTCCCGGGCGAATGAAAACTACATTTATTACAATCGTATCATGGATGAAGAAACCGGGACATCGAGCCGGTTGATTGACCTGCCTAATGGAGGCTTCACTATTGTCATGGGTAATCTGCTCATGGAAGGCGCGAATTCTCCAAACAGTAACCTCGTTGGCTATGGACAGGAAGGACTATCCAATCCCGGACCACATGAGTTCTATTTTATCAATAATACTCTGGTGAATAAAAGAATCTCATCAGGTCTCTTCGTAGACGTCGATGGTCAACCGGATGTCGTAAATATTCTGAATAATATTTTCGCTGGTGGTGGAACACTGACCAATGGCCCTGTCACCACGTTTGAAAATAACCTTGTCGAGCAAACAATTTCAAATGTGCAATTTGTCGATGAGGAGAATTACGATTATCACATTGCGTCAAACTCTCCTGCCGTTGATTATGGGGTATCAATAGATCCGGTAAACGGAAACTCACTGACTCCTGACCTTGTCTATGAGCATCCAGTGAGCTTTGCAACAAGAACTCTTGGAAACAATACGATTGATGCCGGTGCTTATGAATATGAAACTTCAACTTCAACTGCCGCATTGGTAAAAAATGACGTTTTGCTTTATCCGAACCCGACATGTGGAGAATTGAACTTTGCACACGAAGCATCGGGCGTCACTAAGATTGAAATCTATAATTATTATGGAAATGGAGTCCTGACAGGAGATGATTTTGAGAGCATTGATTTAATCGGATTGCCGGCTGGGATCTATTCTGTCCATATTCATGTCTCCAATGGACAACGCATCGTAAAGAAGATTATTAAACTATAAGTCACTCATGATGGGACATCGTATTCAACTCTTTTTTGCTTCTCTTATATTTTGCCTCACGGCATGTTCGACAACAGAAGAACCAAAAACCGAGATCAAATCTCCTTCCGAGAACATCTCCATTGCATTCTTCCTGGATGGAGAAGGGGCTCCTCACTATCTCGTCACACACAAAGACGAGACTGTCATCGACACTTCAGGTATGGGATTCGAATTCAAGGATCAGCCTTTGCTGCAAAAGGGCTTGAAAATCCACGATACGCGGATCAGTGCATTCAATGAAACATGGGAAATGCCATGGGGAGAACAACGCAACGTGGTCAATCACTATAATGAACTCATCGTACATCTTGAGGAAATAGAAGCGCCGCAACGTAAGCTCAGTGTCATCTTCAGGGCATTCGATGATGGGATCGGTTTCCGTTATGAAATTTCAGAGCAAGCGGGCGTCGACACCATTATCATCATGGATGAGAACACTGAGTTTAATATCACAGGTGATCATCTCTGCTGGTGGGCGCCAGGAGACTGGGATATCACGGAACATCTTGTCAATACATCTCCGTTCTCGAAGATCGACGCGCTTTCAAAACGCGATCACCCGAATCTCGCTCAAACATATATCCCCGAAAATGCTGTCAATACACCCCTGACGATGCGAACAGCAAGTGGTTTGCATTTGAGTTTCCATGAAGCTGCTCTCATCGACTACTCTGATATGACACTGAAAGTCGATCCGAAGAATCTATCTATGATAAGTGAACTGGTTGGCTCGGATCGCTTCGGATATAAAGTAAAACGCGCATTACCTTTTCAGACACCTTGGCGTACGATACAGATCAGTGAGAAAGCCAAAGATCTGATTGCCTCAAAGCTGATCCTGAATCTGAACGAACCAAATAAACTCGGTGACGTGTCATGGTTTAAGCCGATGAAATATGTTGGCATCTGGTGGGAAATGCATCTTGGGGTCAGCACCTGGGATTATGCTGGTTCACAAGACATGGGGGCATTCATTGACTTCTCCAAAATGAAACCTACCGGAAGACATGGTGCGACTACCGCAAATGCGAAACGCTATATCGACTTCGCGGCAGCGAATGGATTCGGCGGTGTACTCATCGAAGGATGGAATACTGGATGGGAACGCTGGATTGGCTTCGACGATAGAGAGGGGGTGTTTGATTTTGTGACTCCCTATCCTGATTATGACCTGGAAGAAGTCGTACGGTATTGCAAAGAGAAGGGTGTGAGTCTGATCATGCATCATGAGACATCATCTGCTCCGCGAACCTATGATCAGCAACTCGATACGGCGTATGCGCTCATGAAACGATTGGGCATTCATTCGGTAAAAACAGGTTATGTAGGCAAGATCATTCCCAAGGGAGAGTATCACCATGGTCAATGGATGATCAATCATTTTCAAAAAGTCATTGAGACTGCGGCACGATACAATATCGCAGTCGATGCACACGAACCGATCAAGGATACCGGTGAAAGAAGAACCTATCCGAATGTCATCTCAAGAGAGGGACTTCGTGGACAGGAATTCAATGCATGGGCAACCGATGGTGGAAATCCTCCTGAGCATATTGCTTTAGTTGCTTTTACGCGAATGCTTGGCGGGCCGATTGATTTTACACCAGGAGCCTTTGAGCTTTCACTGAAAGACAAGCCCAACAATCAGATCAATACGACACTTGCACAACAGCTTGCACTCTATGTTGTACTATATAGTCCGATACAAATGGCTTGTGATCTTCCGCAGAACTATGAAGGGCAGCCTGCTTTTCAGTTTATCCGTGATGTTGGTGTGGATTGGGAACAGACTGTTGTTCTCGATGGAGAAGTTGGCGAGTTTGTCACGATTGCAAGACAAGAGAAAGGCACCAACAATTGGTTCCTTGGCAGTATCTCAGATGAAAATGAAAGATCCATCACGGTCAAGTTTGACTTCTTAGAAGCAGGAAAAGAATACGATGCTGTGATCTACAAAGATGGTGCTGATTCACATTGGAAAGACAATGCCACGAGTATTGAAATTGAGAAGGCAGTGATCACAAAGAATACTGAACAAACATTCAGGCTTGCACCGGGTGGAGGATTGGCGGTGAGTTTAATCAGAAAGTGAGAATGTGCCAGCCAAAGGCTGGTCCTCCTCAGGCAGGAGAAAGCGAGAGGGTGAGAACAGAACCAAGTTCATGGTTCTAAATTTAAGGCTGATTTTCATCAAGTCGACAACCTCTGCTTTATCCCATATGGTTTGCATTTCCGTCTGCTTATTTACGTGTGTTTCCGTCTGCTTTAGCTGACGGAATAAGCTGACGGAAAAGCTGATGGAAAAATAAAATTGTATCTATTTCACTTCCTTCTTAAAACTAATCTCTTCAATAGTCTTATCCACTGGTTCAAGACTATTCAGGTATAGATACAACGCTTCGAGATCTTCATCGCTCATCCGTGAAAATGGTCCCCAGTCCATGGGTGAATGAGGTAAAATCCTTCCCTGTCTGAACCGCGCGATCCATTCTTCTTTTGTTTTGAATTTGGCGAGAGCGCTATTTGGATGTGGAGTAATATTCGTGGTGCGAGTCCACAACGTTGTATCAATATTGAGCGCTTTATGTATTTCTACGAACGGCTCAAACTCCATACCGCCGGCAAACTCAGGACCTATCGCTTCATAGGTCATCAGATCACGCTCTGTATGGCATCCGACACAGTTAGCGACAAAATGAGCCAGGTACTTCCCACGCTCAATGGTAGGAGCCATCGGAGGCGCCTGTTTGGGAGCTTCAGGATTGCGAATAGGTTTAAACGTCGGAGAAAGCGTACGCACAACTTTACCCATGAATGTCCACTCAGGTTCTGGAACTCCGTTTTGAACCGGATCGAGCGACTTCAGATATGACACGATTGCCACGAGATCATCGTCCGCCATGTTCCAGAAGGGCATCAATACAGAAAGTGTTGCCGTACCATTGGGTTTTACGGCGTGTCGCATCATCCTGAAAATCTGCCCATCGTCATATTGGCTGATACCTGTAGTGGGATCTGGTGTCAGGTTACGCGGGTACATTATTCCTAAAGGACCCATCGGAAAACGTACACCTCCCTGCAAGGCGATAGCTTCACCTTTGTCCGCTTTAATCATATCATCAACGCTGGAAACATGACAACTTATGCAATGTGCAGGTCCGTTCACGAGGTACTTACCGTGCGCAACGACTGCAGAGTCAGTACTCACTTTCAGGTCCGGATAAGGGATATCGTACTTCTTGTTCCAGGAAAGCATGACGAAGGCCAGACTGCCCACCACGGCGAGCACAATAATAACGAGGAGACCGAGGAGAATTTTCTTCAGCATAGCAAGAGGTTTTTCGTTTGACAATAATACTCAGAGTTTAGGATTCTAGTGCCTGTATATACGATAAAAAAGTATGATCCACTAACCACACGAATTTACACGAAGAAGAAAAGACACGAAAAGAACTTTTCTACTAACCTCACAAATTTGTACGAAGAGGAAAAAATCTTTTCCACTAACAACTCGAATTCTCGCGAAAAAAGAAAAAACACGAAAATAACCGTGCCACACCTAAAGCACGATTCTTTTAAACTCAAAATTCGGCCTACCAAAATTTACAAGAAGGCAGAGTTGATAGCCACTTACTTTCAGGTAGTTGATTGCACGACTCGTCAATTCCGTCGGCAATCCATCCAGCGCTTTAGCTTCAAGGATGATTTTGTCCATGACAGTGAAATCGGCATAGTATTTCCTTTTGAGAATGGTATCCTTATATGGAATTTTGAATGGTTGCTCTCGTTGATATGGAATCTTGGCATGCTCAAGCTCATACTCCAGGGCATCTTTGTATACTGCTTCAAGAAATCCATGTCCGAGAATGCGATGGATATCCATGCATTTTCCAATAATGGCAAAAGCCTCTTCTGCGTAAAGTAAATTGGTCATGTGAAATTTGTTTTTGTGGTTAAAATATAGAAACAAAAGATAGAAAAAACACAAAAATCATTTTCCACTAACAACACGAAGAAAAAAACACGAAAAGAACCGCGCCACGAAGAAGAAAGAGACGAAAGAATTTCTTTTCGTGTGGTTTTTCATTCGTGTCTTTTCGTGTGGTTCGTGGATAGCATTTTCTTTTCGTGTGGTTTTCTCTCATGTCCTTCTATCAACTGCCGTAGCTTGAGCGTAGGCATGTCGTGTGGTTGGTGAACAGCATTTTACAGTCTACGGCGTATATTAATGCCTTTCTCTGTTTAACAATTACCGCTATGAAAATTTTTGTCCTCATTTCTCTCGGGGCACTCAGTTTTCTGCAATGCAAAAATGAGATTACATACCCTCCCGCTGAGAGAAATTTTGATGCTGTCCGTCGCATCTCGTCTGGCATACCCATCTCCGTCATGCTCACTACGTATAGCACAACCCTGCCAGTCAATGGGCAAACGAGATTGCGCATTGCTATCGTCGACAGCCTCAGCCGGGAGATTACTTCTGCGAAAGATTCCATCCATGTCTATCTCACCGGAAAAGGAAAAGTGGCATCAGCTGATGGAAGCGTTCTTACTATGCGGACAGATACTGGGGGAATTCAATACGCTGCATGCCAACTGAAGGATGGACTCTTGATGCTTTCATTTATCGCAGGTGGAGAGCCGGACAAAGTGAAAGTCGAAGCACGATCCGGTACACTCTGGCCGGGAGCGCATGAGATTCATACGTTCTCTGATGTTGTGATGATGAAGCCAACGGAAGCACAGTTGCCCGCAACAACAAAACGACTCGACAAGATGATAGGCGCGGATATCTCCTGGCTTCCGCAGCTTGAAGACAGAGAGAATAAATTCATCGAAGACAGTCTGGAAGTCGATGGGATGAAGCTTCTGCAGAAACATGGATTTAACTATATCCGTCTGCGCATTTTCGTGAACCCCGAGAATGAAAAAGGTTATGCTCCCGAGAAAGGATACTGCGGACTTGCTTACACACTGGCGATGGCTAAGAGAGTCAAAGAAGCGGGGATGCAATTACTCCTCGACTTTCATTACAGCGACTATTGGGCAGATCCACAACAACAATTCAAACCATTGCGATGGGATACTCTGGATTTTGAAACACTGAAAGATTCCGTCAGAATATATACTTCAAATGTCTTGCGAGCCCTGAAAGCACAAGGCACATCACCTGCTATGGTACAGATCGGCAATGAAATCAATCATGGATTGCTCTGGCCCGATGGGCATATCAGTAAACCCGATCAGTTGGCAGAACTCCTGAAAGCCGGCGTGGAAGGAACAAAAGCAGTGGATCCAAACATGTCGATCATGATGCACATTGCGCTTGGAGGGCAGAATGACGAGTCCGTGTTCTGGTTGGACAATATGCTTGCACGCGGAGTGGAGTTTGATATCATTGGCCTCTCCTTCTATCCGCGCTGGCATGGTACACTTGAAGATTTGAATAACAACATGCACGATCTTATCAAGCGCTATAACAAACCGATCAATGTGGTCGAATACTCAGATTTCAAACGTGAGGTGCATGATATTGTTTTTAGTCTACCGGATGATATGGGCAAAGGGGCATGTATCTGGGAGCCGCTGAATCGCAGGAGTGGATTGTTTGATGCAGATGGGAATGTGATGGAATTGATGGGGGTGTATGATGAGGTGAATGAAAAGTATGTGAAATAGCAAAAGAATGGAACGCGGATGAAACGGATGAAGCGGATTAGTGCGGATTAGGAGTGAGAAAATTTTAACGCCTAGTATAAAATAACAGACACGCCGAAATACGTTTTAGATATACCAACAAACATAACGGGATATGTCAAGGCAAGACGAAAAAATTCATTTGCATGCCATAGAACTCTATGACAAGCTGATTGAAATGCATCCGACGATCGAGCGCAAAGGCAAGACGCCACCTTATACTTCTGTAAACGGTCACATGTTTTCCTTCATGAGCAAGGAAGGTGAAATGGGTCTGCGTCTGCCAGCTCCTGCCAGAGACGCGTTTATCAAAAAACATAAGACCACGATGATGGAGCAATATGGCAGAGAAATGAAGGAATATGTCACGGTACCATTGAACTTACTCAGCAACACACTTAAGATGTTGAAGTATCTTCAAGTCAGCTATGAATATACTTCTTCATTGCAACCGAAGAAAACGAAGAAGCCCGCCAGGTGATACTTCGATACCATCTCCTCTGAAATAACTTCCACTCTCCTCTTGCACAATCCATTTTTTTCTATTTACTTTGCATTTCAAAGTACTTTCCATGGATCAACAGAAATACCTTGACGACCTGAAAGATATCAAGGACATCATGAACCGATCATCGAGGTTCATTTCTCTCAGCGGTCTGTCCGGTGTCGCAGCAGGTATTTGCGCTCTTGTGGGTGCATATGTCGCATACCGCACCGTATATGCAGGACAGGATTACCTGGGCTACCGGCAGGCTGATCTCTCAAGTGGAAATCTTACGACACTCCTCCTGATCGCAATTCTTACCATTTCCCTTGCTGCCGGATTTGGCATTTTCTTTACAACCCACAAGGCAAAGAAGGACAATCAGAAACTTTGGGATATGCAGACAAAGCGACTCTTGTTGAATTTGCTCATACCCCTGGTCACAGGTGGCGTACTCTGTCTGATGCTCCTGCTCAAAGGATATATCGGATTTTTGGCTCCACTGACCCTGATATTTTATGGCCTCGCCCTCGTCAATGCCAGCAAGTATACCTTTTCGGAATTGAGGAGCCTGGGGATTCTGGAAGTTATCCTCGGACTCCTGGCGATGCATTACATCGGCTATGGACTCCTCTTTTGGTCAGTCGGATTTGGACTCCTGCACATCATCTATGGTATTATTATGCAAGTCAGGTACGGATCGTGATAGATAAACTCAAGGATCTCAATAAAGCGTTTGAGAATAAAGTACGCCTGGGGATTATGTCAGCATTGCTGGTCAATGATTTCGTGGATTTCAATTCACTGAAACATCTGTTACATGTCACGGATGGCAATCTTGCAAGTCATTTGAAGGCACTTGAAAAGGTCGGTTATATCACAGTCAAAAAAGAGTTTCTGAATCGTAAGCCCAATACAAAATATGCTGTCACTAAAACTGGCCGCAATGCCTTTATCAAACACATTAAAGCGATCGAACAACTACTCAAATAATTTTTTTGTCTATGCACTTTGCAATTAAAAGTACTTTCTAAATACAAATAACCATGAAAGAAGAAACGAGCACGACACCCAGTAACGGAAACTGGATCAGCAATTCCGTGACCCTCAAACTGATTATCGTCATCATCCTCACACTCTTACTCCTGATTCCATCGGAAATGATCAAATCTATTATCTGGGAACGTGAAAGCTTGAGTCAACAAACCGTAAATGACGTAAGCTCGAAATGGGCCGAAAGTCAATTGATCAATGGGCCGATCCTTACTATTCCCCTTCTGTATGAACAGAAATTCGAAAATACCATCACATACAATACGGTATACTGGCATGTCCTTCCGCAGGATTTGTACATCAATGGAAATCTGGAACCACAAACTCTCCGCAGAGGCATCTATGAAGTGGCAGTGTACAATTCAAACATCGATATGAAAGGCTCATTTACTCTCGATGAACAAGTAGACAAGACAAACCTGTCAGCAATTCAATACGATAAGGCATTTCTTACGATTGGTATTTCAGATCTCAGAGGTATCAAAGACAATATCATCCTGAAGTGGGGCGATCAGGATTTGAATGTGCATCCAGGCTCTCGTATTCCCCATGTCATTGAATCCGGGATCACCATAGACTTGCCAGATATCAGCGATCTGAAAGACACTACTACGGGTTTTGGCCTGTCAATTCATCTTCAGGGAAGTCAGAATCTCTCATTTGTGCCAATCGGAGCAACCACAGAAGTGAATCTCCAATCGTCATGGACTTCTCCCAGCTTCAATGGTAATTTTCTTCCCGATACAAGGGAAATTACAGACGCCGGATTTCAGGCATCGTGGAAAGTCCTTCAGCTAAACAGGAATTTTCCACAAACATGGACAGGTACAAGCAATACATATAACTTAACCTCCTCTGCATTTGGAGTTGATCTTATCCTGATGCTCGATGACTATCAAAAGTCCATGCGATCAATCAAATACGCCATCATGACCATCGCATTGACATTCCTGATTTTCTTCCTTGTTGAAATTCTGAATAAAAAAAGGATACATCCATTTCAATATGCCCTTGTGGGATTGGCGTTATGCTTATTCTATGTGCTTCTTGTTTCCATTTCAGAACATTCGAATTTCAATCTGGCTTATGGTATTTCATTCATTGCAATCCTGGCTATGATTTCCTTGTATTCCATCAAAGTTTTCAAATCATTAAAACTGACCATGGTACTCGTCTTCTCCCTGATAGCCATTTATGGGTTTGTGTATGTCACGTTGCAATTGACAGATTATGCACTGCTCATGGGAAGTATTGGTCTTGCGCTCATCCTTGGGTTGACAATGTATTTCACAAGGAATATTGATTGGTATAAGTTGCGGATTGCGCAGGAAAAATGAGTCCTCAGTCCTCAGTCGGCAGTCCTCAATCCTCCTTAGTCTTTAGGTTAATTTTTTACAATCGTGGCACTAACCTGGTGAGTACATTTACGGCTCATCTGCTTGTAACTTGTAGTAAATCATGAAGAGTTGTTGTTTAGCATTAATCATTTGCATCAAAATCTGTATTAGCAACTTTGCTCAGCAACCAGACGACGCTGCCTATCAGCTCTATCTCACACAAATCGCGGCTTCAGAAGCTTTGCTGCAACTCAATAAGATCAGTGAAGCGCGGGACTATCTGGACGCCTGCGATGAAAAATATCGCGATATCGAATGGCATTTCCTCAATACACATCTCGATCAGAGTGCGAGGACGATCACAAAACCGAATGATGCTTACTTCACAGCAATTGCAATGTGCCCTGATGGAAATACACTTGCTGCATGCGGATCAGACAGTACTATTGCATTGTATGCTTATCCGGCGATGCAGCTCATCAGAGAATTGACAGGACATCAGTCGTCGGTCAGCACAATTGTTTTCAGTAATGATGGAACGATACTGGCCTCGGGTGGCAGGGATCATACCGTCATCTTTTGGGATGTTCGTACCGGAACAGAACTTCGCAGGAATGCAACTGCCTTCAAGCAGGGAAT
>JANNQA010000013.1:0-59416 GCA_031400515.1 Bacteroidota bacterium | reverse complement strand
TGGCAATGTAGATACTGGAGTAGGTTCCGGTGATGATGCCCACCAGGAAGGTGAAGGCGCTCGCGGGTAGGATGCCACAATGGTTTTGTATCAACCATGGCGTAAAATTAGGAAAACAGGTTCAGCCGTTTACGAAGGAAGTACCCTTACGCCGAATACATCACGCAGGACATACATTCTATTGCACAAATCCTAGAGTATCCGATAGCGCACTCCCAACGACGCAGACCGATGGAAGTCGCTGCGATCGACTGCGAGATCAACTGCATTTGTGCTACTGGTGGCATCGTTTATATAGTGCACTAATCCATGCGAATAGCTTGCATCCAGCGATAATCTTCCTCCAATGTTGTAACTCATTCCCACAAGAGGTGCGACATCGAACTTGCGCAGGATACCATAGTTGTAGAGGAATCCCTTTGAAGCCGAAACAGGATCCTGCGGTGATGCACTAAATCTCGAATCATTTAACCTATAGCGCGCAGGCGCAGCAAGAAGTGTGGAGACTTTCACACCAGCCATTACTGAGAATCTCGGTGTGATACGGTATTCAACTCGTATCGGTAGATGGATGTAATGAAATTTTTCTGTGAGCTGTTTTGCTTCACTGTATTCTAATTCGCCATTGACAACGTCAAGAACCGCTAAGACAGGAAAGTAACCAGCATTCGAATCCGGATTTCCGCCGCCGTTTCCAAAATTCTCGGCATCCGATGGATCAGAACTAAAGATGCCAAGGCCATCTACATTGTAATAGCCATAAGTAAGGCCGGTATATACACGGAGACGCTTGTGAGTCAGAACAATCGTATTGAGTCCTGCCTCCACTCCATACAGTGGACTTCCGTCTGAGTTCAAATGGGTGGCCACCATTCCTTCTAAACTGAAATTGTGATCCTTTTTCGGTGATGTAGCGGGAATTATCAAACTGCTCCAGCCCTCTCCTATTTCTCCAGGCCTTGTAGCAGGTAACTTTGCCATCGAAATATTTTCACGCACTACTGCATGATCTGAGGTCGAAGTCTCAGAAATGTTGTTGCTTGTGTATACTCGCTCTGAATTTTCATCCACAGGCTGCCTGGTATTCTGATCTAAAGCACCGATTTCAATTTCTTGCGAGGGCTCCACTGCGATACTCTGTGACTTATCCATGGTTCCGCCAGCAGTAGAATTCACTCTTGACTTGGTCGTTGCGACATCATTTGGTGAAATCTCCTTCTTTGCTTCACCATCCCTATTCTGAATTCCTTTCGATGCCGAATTGTCTTGAGAAGGCGTGGTATTTGACAAAGAGGCAACCGTTGGTTCAGAAGCTATAGAGGTCTCATCAGTGATACTCTCCACCTTTTGAGAGTTCGCTGATTCGCTCTTGATTTTCGGGGACAAGACTTCATCAGTCTGTTGCTGCGATGTCGCAGCGGTCTCAATGCTCTTTTCTGTTATCGGTAATTCAGGTGTTGGCTTAAGTTGCACATTCTGCCACGAATAGTATCCCAGTGCTGAGACACTCAGCATCACACCCGCCGCAACAAACCACCAGGGTGCAATACGTCTGCGCTTACGTGCTTGTGGCATTTCTATATCCAACAACGTAGACATCTTCTGCCATCCACGATCGACAATCTGTTGATATTCTTTCTTATCCTGCATAATGACGATTCATTCTAGACTCAAGTAATTTTTTTAATTGATCACGGGCATTGGACAGATGCCATTTTGATGTCCCTTCACTGATCTCAAGCTGGTCTGCAATTTCTTTGTGTGAGTATCCTTCCACTGCATAGAGACTAAATACCTGACGACTACGATCTGGTAGTGAATTGATAATCTGAAGGAGGTCGTCATAGTATAAACCATTCAGTGCATTCTGGGGCTCATCTTTTTCAGCATCTTCAAGTACAATGAACTTCAGATATCCGGACTCTTTTTTGAAATAGTCCGAAATACTATGATATACAATGCGTCGTATCCATCCTTCGAAAGACCCTTCATTCCGAAACGTCTCTATCTTTTTAAAGACTTTGAGAAATCCATTGTTGAGAATCTCAATGGCTTTATCCTCATCTGTCGTATAGCGATGGATCATCCGCATCATCGTATCGAAGTACGTCCGATAGAGCTCTTCCTGGAAGCGCCGGCTATTCTCACGGCACCCCTGGATGATTTCTTGTTCACTGTATGCCTTCTTTTGTCCTCCCATCAATTCTACTCTGCGGATGTTTTGTCGTGCAGAAGTCTAAAAGATAACGCCAATCTTCAACTCAGTGCGGCGATGATCAACTACATCAGTGAATGCCTCCTCCCAGGGCCATTCGTATTTATAGGTTGCTTTTTGGAAATGCACTCCTACTCCGGCAAAGAAGTTTACGAATCTTGCTCCTCCAAAGCGATATCCTAGCTCTGCTCCAAACATTCTACCACCCTTTGTCTCTGTAATATTTGTTTCAGAATTTGTCAAAGAAAACCCATACCCCGCACGCAAGGCATAATATGGACTAATCTTTTGTTTCATGAAAAAGCCCCGGGCTTCCAAAAAGAGAGGCACAATCTGATTCCCTGATCCGACTTCGTACGCCTCGGCTCCAATTCCTGCTCCAAGCCCCAGTAATCTTGAAAAGCGATACCCAACTGCATGCGTTATGCCTACACCTGCTGCTGGACCAGCCGACATTGCCGCCGTCGTGACATGATAGATTCCTTCCTCCTTAAAACTATACGTTCTTTCTATTCCACCCCGACGTCCATTGACTGACTTTGGCACATTGCGTGAGACAACTTTCCTCACCAACTCAGCATCAATTTTTATCTCAAGTCCACTCAACATTCTCATACTGATGAATTCTACATTCCATTCTGTGATCTCCCCCTTCAGGACACTCCCGTCAATGCGATATATCGTATGCGTGTATAATGGTAGAGTTTCTTCAACAGAAATCTGACCATTCACAATAGACGCCGAGCAAAACAAGCTGAATAACAGTGTGTACTTAAATGCCTTCATTTTATATTCTGCTAAATGCAGAGTTTCTATTTGTTGATTGGAATCATACTGAGTTCAGTCGGTTCATTTCTATCTGACACATCATATTGATATAAGCCTTCTGACCCGATTACCATTGCGATATTTGACTGAGGCAATACAATCACATCAAACGCATTGAGACCTTCGACCCAACTCAGCAGATTATCAGAAATTTTTTCACTATCTGTTGCGTCGAATACTTTCAATCCAAACTGCCCTTCACATAAAAACAGGGTGTTGTTTACCACAGAAAGACCATGTGGATGTTTCATTGGATAGGTCTTGATCAATGTCGGATTGCTGATATTAGAGACATCAAGCACATCGAGTTGGTTTATGAAATTCTGGCAATCTGTGCCATCACGCAATGTCACATAGGCGATGTCATCTGAGACAAATACCGGATCGCAAGCCTGTGCATGACTGAATTCAGAAAGAAATGTTGGTGATTCCGGATTTTCATTGTCGTAAATCAACAACCCATTACTCGAACCCACGAAGAGATAGTCTCCATATGGAAAGAGTGTTTCAATACCCCAACGCATTTCCACAGAGCTTTTCTTTTCCGGACAATCTGCTGCAACGTCGAATACATGCATTTGCGCGAGGTCAAGTGTATACAGATGTTCCTTTGCAAATGTGAATCTCGCCATGGATCCACCAATGCCTGTGTTAGAACCGTTGTTGCTTTCTGCAGAGGACTGCCCGACAAAATCTGTCGCATCAAAATTTGCGTCTACTCTCGAATTAGATGATAACCAAAGTACGTCATCACTACCTCTCCACCACCAGCTATTCCAACGATCATCGCTGCAATCTACCTGCATAACCGCGTTTGAAGCCACGTATTCCACAATATATCCGAGCTCACCAGAAAAGGAGTAGTAGTTTTCAAAGACATTGTCGACTCTGCATTGCAAAACAGGATTTGTAATATCTGTGATGTCGATAGCTACCAGGTCAACAAACATGTCTGCATAGAGCGTATTGTTCTGAATCGCGATATCCCTGTTGCCGGGGATTTCAATAAATGCCACATTCACGGGGTTAGCCGGATCCTGGTTGTCGATCACGTGCACACCCTTGAGGCGTTCGTTGATCAGGAGATAGCCGTTATAGTAATAGAGATTTCCCGGAGCCTGGAGTTCCTGAGGGTCCTTTACAGCGATATCTACGCGCATACCCTCTAATGTCTTGTAGACTGGGTCATATCTGACAAATTCATGTGTCCGGTCACACTTGTCTTTCAGACACCCGGTAAACAGAAATAAGCCAGCAATCGCGGCGAGGCAGGAGGTCGAGATTCGTGCTGTCATTGTGTACATGTTTGTGTATAGATCTCTGACCAAAAGCGGTCATGACCACACAGACAAGATTTTATGCCTGTTGGTTGGGTAAAAAGGCAAAATACTCTTAAGAAGCCGATGGAAGCAGGTCAGTCTGCAGTCTTCAGTCCTCAGTCTTCGATCATTGGTCTCTGGCCTGCCCTGACTCAATTTCACTAAAGCTATTTCTTACGGATGTTTAAGGAGAGTACGAACCAAGGAGGAGCAGAATTCTGCGAGGATTGTCAATCCTTAATCAGGATCAAGTCAATTCGCATTCCCACCCGTGCTAAACATTGGCGGGCTCTGCAAATAGTGCTACTCCATCTTGCTACTATGTTGCATCTCTCAATCCAATTCCGTAGGATCAAAAGGCATTTCCTCCGGCATCGATGTGCAATGGATTATAGCCCGGTTCGACATTTTCTTCGTTCCGGTCGCTCTCAACCGGAACATCCCTGCCAAAAACTTCATTTGCCTGCGCCTGAGAAAAGATACCCGCGGTCCGGAACAAAGCCCGAGGTTCTGCCTGTTTGAGTTCAGCTTTTAGAGCAGCGAGTTCTTCTTTGAGTACTTTGATCTTGAGTCGTTGTTGCTCCAAAATCTGCTTCTCCTTGTCCAGTTCACGCTGTTTGCGATTGATGTTGTGTTCAAGGGGCGTGAGCGGTTTGAATTTGGTGGCCTTTACACCTTCTATGAGACGATCCCAATTGAAGGCCGGGCCAAAATCCCATTTGCCATCGGCCCTGTAGTTTACGTGCGATACGATGCCTTTGTGAGCAAGCACTGCATTGGTTGCAACGTAGCGGTCTGAGAGTGGTAAAAACTCACGTGGTATACTAAACTGATGTGTCAGATGCCGCAGTAATAAAATCAGACTGTCGTATTGAGCATCGGTACAACTTGCATAGTAACTCCGATTTCTATACAACTCCGGAAGATTCAGGTATTGCTCTCTGTCGTCAAGAGTACAATACACATCCCGCTTCGTGGCTAAACTGTAAATCGTCTCAAGATCATTTCCATTTCTCATAAGAGGTCCATAATTGGACAATTCGATGCCAATAGTAGCACTGCTCTGAGTTTTGTTTCCGCCTATCGAACCAGGGCCAAGATGATACGACCAGAATGATGGATCGAAAAGCTGATAGATTGCACCATCACGGGCGATCACATATGCGACGGAAACATGGAGTTCTCCCGTCAATGTCCGGAGATCACCTGCCAGATGTCCTGCCGTAAAATGCATGACAATACGTTCTTTGGGAATCGCCTCCTGATAATAGTATGATGCACGACCATCGCGACGATTACAAATCATTCCTTTGAGATTCAACCCTGAATCACCTGATACCGGAACCTCAAATGGGGTTTTCTCTAAATGCGATAAGCCATTCGCTGCGATGTTTGCTTCCGTATTGATAACTTCTGTGAAACGCATATGTCGTTTATTGCTTTTCTTTGAATTGTGGATTACGTCCTTTGAAACAAAGCGTTCGCGTAAACCACTGTACTTTTTTGACTGCCTTATCTTCCCGGGTCTTTACACCCTTGCTGGTAGCTTCATCATGTCCTCTCCTAATGCTCTTCACTGGTGCAGGTAGCGCTGATTGCTCCAGGACATCCACCTGGAATGGCTCGGGATTCGCTAGAAGTTTGAGATAAAAGATACTATGCGCATAGTTGAAATCCACAACATGCTGCTCCAGGTCCAGGTCAATCACATCACCATTGTGTATCCACGCTGACTCATTTGGATTCAGGCCGATCACCTTACCATCGAGCATGTTTCCATACACCTGGAATTCATTGGAGAGGTATAAGATGGCGCAATAATATTTGACAGTACTCTTGTTTGTGATCTGCACTTTAATCTTGCCTGAAGATAGTCCTGCTTCATCTGTTTCATAATCAAATTCCAGTGTATCACCCTTCAATGAAAGTTCCTTGCGTGAGTTATCGTCAGGTATTCTATAGATTTTAAATTCGACAGGATAATCCCGGCCTGCCACAAAATCAGGATTACATAACGTGCGGATATACTCCCACTGAGCGATATGCCTCATGTATTGTAAAGTCTTCTTTAGCTCATCGACATCACTCAGAGCAACTTCAGTCACTGGACGCCTGCCATCATCATTGATGCAAATCCGGATTTTCCGTTCATCGATCCGTATCACATATCCGGCATTTGCAAGAGACTCAGTCACTGTAAAGGGACTTTTATTCTCGCTGATGAACGCATCCGCTTGTTTGCTAAGCTTCAAAAGAACTCCCTTGTCGTCACCTTTCGGATCCAGATAAAACGCTGTGTTGCCAGAGAAATGGGATTTGACGGAAGCACCATATGCTTGTGCTTCTTTGAGTTGTTTGCCAATGTCCTTTGGAATCTTCAGCCTGGTATAGTGGGATAAGACCTGATCAATCGATACCGTATGTCTGTCATTTCCTTCAATGATCTCTATTGGTCCACTGTAAGCAGAAAGACCGTGAATTGCGCCAAGATCAATGACCCATCCGACATCTTTCTTATAGTAGCAGGTACATCCAAAGTCTTTGTGCACGATAGCTTTATCAAGAAATGTGCGCAGCAAATCGTCTTCATGTCCTCGTACTGCATATACTTCTGGTGTCTGCCGAAACTGGTTTTGGGTAAAGAGTCGTACCCGTGATTGCAGATCGTAGTAGCTCAATGCACCACCGGAACGCTTGAGTACTTCGAGCATATTTTCTGTAAAAATGCCGCGTCCGTTTTGCTCAAATGCGGATTCATCATTCTGGCAAGCGGATATAGTGATGTGTCTTTTCTGTGGAACAGCAGCTAGCCATCCTTGTGCTTCTACCTTTGCATGAGATACAGTATCGGCAAAAAGAAATTTTTCCCAGCGACGCTTCGGAGCTACAAAGCTCATACGATCTGCAGGGACATATCGTCGTTCGATTGTGACTCCATCCTTTTCAGACAAAAACATATTCCGAGTGATGCCTCCGGAATGACAGCAATCGAAAATTGTGAGAATATGGACGCCTTCCTTGCTATGTGCAGAGATCAGGTAGTGAAGCTCTTTGTCGCATAGGAGATGATATTCTACATCGCTTCCTTTGTATTTAATACTGTCAAAACAGACGAGAGATTCCAAGGCTTTGTCCTGCTCGAGTTCTGAGAAAACCGGATCAGCTGCCTCACGTGTTCCGTGACCTGAATAGAAGAAGAAAACAACATCGCCTTTTTTTGATTTGGTCAGACTCTCCCTTAGGGCATCTGACAAGGCGCTCTTTGTCACCTCTGCATTTTTCAGAACCACAAGATTGACTTCGAAGTCTGGCTTTTGCTTTTTAAGATATTCTTCCCATACGCCGACATCCTTTATGCAACCACGTAAAGGAGTAACCGGCGCAGCATAGTCATTGATACCAGCAAGTACAGCGTGTATTGATCTTTTTGTCATTCCGATGCGTTATTACGTTCTGCTCAGAACATAGGTGTATTCACCCAGCATTGTATTCAACAAAAGCGTCATGCTTTCTGTGCTAATGAATGAAATATAACCGTTGATTTTCAAGTCAGGCACAGTGATAGTACTATTAAATGTCTCTCCTTGATCCTGCAAACTCCAATTTCCATTATAGGAAATCCCATTTTCCAGATATGTCAAACTCCCATCTCCATAGAAATACCATGTTGCATATCCGCCAATGATTGGTGTCTGCCATGTGCCTGGCACATAATCCGCCCATGATGCCGGAGCTTGATAATTACTTTCTTTATTTTCTTTCAGATTCTGATCATCGTTCATGACATTGTAGGCATTATTCATATCATGTACTGAACTGGAAATAGAGTAAATGACGAGTCCAATGACTCCTACCACAGCAAATAGTATAGTCCATACAATCCAACTCCATCCGCCCTTTTTTGTGTTTACGGGTTGAACAGGTTTAGCCTTTTGTGTTATTGGTGTGAATTGAAAATCACCTTTCAGTTTCTTTTCTGCATGCGTGATCCATTCCCGGATCTTCATCGTATCATCGATCGTCCGTGCTTTGCGGAAAAATTGCAACGCAAGTTCATAGTTGCCGTCTGTCACCGCCTTCTTGCCATCCTCAACCAACTCCAGAAAACTGACATGACGCTCTGCTTCCTTGATTCGTTGCTCAATAAACTTACGATCCGGGACGAAGTGATTTTCATAGAGTTTAAGCGCCGCCTGATATTTAGCTATACAGGCCTGATAAGACATTTGCGCATAAAGTCCTTCGGCTTCATTCAGGAGACCTTTATATCGAGTTTTGTTATCCGAGACCTTCGTTGATTTATCCTCAAGGTCGGCAAGCTCATCCTTTACAATGTCCTGTTCGTCCTGGCGAAGAGCACCTTTGAGTTCTTCGAGGTTTTTCCTGGCAACTGAAGTAAATCTTCCGGCAGGATATTTTCGTAGGTAGTCCATATATGCGGACACAGAATTCCTGGTTTTGGTGTTCAGCCATGAATCATTCTCTTCAAGCTCTTCCAATTTGCGAAACGCTTCCTCATAGTGCTCACCGCGTGGATGTGATTCGAGATATGCTGCCATTGCTGTGGTCGTGGACGTCTCTACCGCTCGCTTCCAATCAGTCTCATCGGTGAGCGATGAAAGTTTCGTTCTTGCCTCAAGGACATATTGTCCATCCGGGAAATAGTCAATGTACTTTGCATATTCATCCGAGGTATTTGCATTCAGTACGCTGGCCCATATCTCCTCTTCGGTCACTTTGAGATGAAAGACAAATTCACCGCCTTCATCCCCAGCGTCTTTGATACGTCCTTCTATCGGCGCCTGCCCTGCCTGGGATTCAACTGACTTTGTCACATTCTGGATAAGCTCTGACGCGCGCAGGACCCGATCTGTATTATGAGAGAGCCTGCTCAAAATGGCTTTAGCAAAAGGACTATTCGTACCCGGTACGCCATCATCGACAAGTTCTTTGCGACCGGAGGCAAAAATCCTGGCAGAAGGATATTTCTCTGATAGGACTTCGCTACGACTTTGGCTCACCAGTGTCCCACTAAAACAGGAATCAACAATGATCAACGTGTGATGCGTCTTGATGGCGCGAATCCATTTGAGCACATCTGAGTTTGAGATATAGTCAGAAGGATTATCCTTACGTGCATTGGCAGGAACCCAATAACCTTCATCGAGATCCGAGTCATAATGACCGTGTCCTGAAAAGAACACGACAAGATTGTCATCGGTTGTTATAGATTTTTTAACGTCAAGGAGCTTCTTCCTGATATTATCTTCTGTAGCTTCATCATCGACCAGGGTCTGCAGGTGACCAGTTTCGAATTGATAGCGCTCTGTGAGCAACCGGGTAATGTCGCGGACATCCTTTACGGCATTATTTAGAGGTTTCCAATGCAAATATTTGTCAATTCCAATAGTGAGCAGGTAGTTCTCGCCTTTGAATCCCCATTCAGAAGGGCTATTGGGTAGTTTAATTCCACGTGCTATGGACATATTCGCGAATTAGATAAAATTGAAATTTACATAGAATCCTGAGATGCCAGGAGAATGCATTGTATCAATATCCGGGTACATAGTTATAGTGTACCTGATACCGCAATTTGTTCTCGACCACCAGAAGGACTGAACTCAATGGGAAGATTAAAATGCTCTTACCATTTATTAAGGAGCTTAATACGACATTGCCTTAAATTTAGGAACATTCTTATTTTGAAGACACACTTAGGGTTATGATATTTTTGTATTCACGATAAAATTCCTGTGCGATGTACAAATACAAACTCGGAGGCAAAAACGGAAAAACATTCACCCTCCACGAGAGTATCGATCTGGTTGTTGTCCGTACCCGGGGTGACAAAAGCCTTGAAGATTCCAATCTGTCGGGACAGGCACGTGCATTACTGCCTCAGATGCTGCAGGTGGCTTCGATGCCTGAAGCCAATGTCGCTGTGTATAAATGTCTTCCCGATGATGTAAAAAACAAAAAGAAACTGCGCGACGAAGTCCGTACTCAATTGAAAACTGAAAGCTCGGTCCGCTTTGCCGGTCGTGTTCTGGAGGACAAGGAAAGCGGCAACATCTTTATATACACTGAGAACTTCTTTGTAAAATTCAAAGATGACGTGACGAAAGCACGCTGCAAGGAAATCCTCAAAGAGTATGAACTGAAAGTCACAACCGAATTGAAGTTTGCGAAGAATGCCTATTTCACAAAATCAAAAGACGGAACTGGCCTGGAGATTTTCAACATCGCTGAACAATTACTGAAAAAGAAGGAAATCGAATACTGTCATCCGGAACTTGTGCAGGAAAGACGATCCAAATTTGTTCACCCAATGCAATGGCACCTCATTAAGACTACGGTGAAAGGCAAGATGGTCGATCAGCATGTAGGAATTGAAGACGCCTGGAAAATCTCTACCGGGAAAAATATCGTCATCGCAGTCATTGATGATGGTGTAGATATGGATCATGAAGAATTTGCGGGTAGTGGAAAAATCGTGGCACCGCGTGATATGATGATGGATACTGACAATGCAAGTCCGAAATATGCCTCAGAACGTCACGGTACTGCATGTGCCGGTGTCGCCTGTGCCAATGGTAAAAATCAAGCGGCGGGTGTAGCACCTGATGCGAAGCTCATGCCAATTCGCTCTGGAAATCTCGGTTCGATTTCAGAGGCTAATGCATTCGCGTGGGCTGCTGATCACGGCGCACATGTGATCTCCTGTAGTTGGGGCCCCGCAGATGGTTATTGGGGAAATCCGAATGATTTGATGCATACGACCTATGCGCCACTCTTCGATAGTACAAGGCTGGCAATTGATTATGCAGTTGGGCAAGGTAGAAGTGGCAAAGGATGTGTCATCACATTTGCAGCCGGAAATGGCAATGAAAATGTTGCTTTTGACGGGTATGCGTCATATGAAAAAGTGATTGCAGTGGCAGCATGCAATGATCAGGGAAAGCGAAGTGTATATAGCGACTTTGGCGAGGCAGTGTGGTGTTGTTTTCCAAGCAACGATTTTGAATTCCCTTCATTCGGTCATCCGCGACCATTGACTGATGGCATCTGGACTACTGATCGCAGAGGTTCAGTAGGATACAATCCTGGTGGCAACGCTACTCCTCCTACTATAGGCGACACAAAAGGTCATTATACAGCGATTTTCGGAGGCACTTCAAGCGCTTGTCCTGGCGCAGCTGGTATTGCTGCACTGATTTTGTCGATCAACCCAGATCTCACGTGGTTGCAGGTCCGGGATTTAATGAAATCATGTTGTGATAAAATAGATACAGTCGGAGGAAACTACGACCCTAATGGGCACAGCGCATTTTATGGCTTCGGTAGACTCAATGCAAAACGTGCTGTAGAACTGGCAAAAGCCACGATCAATGCCAACCCAGATGTCAATGTCGCCGGGATCGCAGATTTTACAAAGTATGGCAAGCAACAGCTTTCAGATAATGTTCAGGTTGGTGGTTTTAAGAAAGGAAATAGGCTCTCTGGCATTTCACTGAAAATCGACCCAATGCATCCCGAATTAGGCATTAGCTATCGGGTCAGATTCAATAAACTCAGTAAAGAATATCAGGGGGCCAATGATGAATTTGCAGGAGTCACCGACAAACGCCGGAAGGCCATCGGCATTGCGATCAGCCTAACAGGCACAATTGCCGGGAAGTATACTGTCCAATACGCGATACGCAAAACGAAAAACGGCGGCTGGAAAGAGGCCATTGATGGCGAATGGAGTGGAAATAACTCAGGAACCGGCCCGGGGATCATGGAGTTTCGTTGTGAAGTAAAGCCCCGCTGAGTAAGGGTTTAAGGCTGCCCTGAACATCAGAGTTTCGATTACGCTTTCTGCCTTACTCAGGACGGGCTTGTGATTAAATAAACTGTACCTTCGCATCACAAAAAAATCAAATCTGTTATGAAGAGTTCAATATTCAAGATTGCGCTATGCATCTTTTCACTCGCTGTTGTTGCATGTGGCGGCAAGTCGGATACAGTCCGTGATTCGGCCAGAGATTCCTTGGGTGGTGCTACGACCACTACACCGGGAAGCAATTCTACACTTACTGCACCAGGATCTACCGCCTCAATCGCAGGTGGAGTACAACATTACACTTGCCCAAAGAATTGCGCAGGTAGTGGTGGTAGTGCAGCAGGAACATGCCCGGTTTGTGGTTCGGAATACTTACATAATCAGGCATTTCATGCGCAAAGTGCTACGACGCCGACAACTCCTACAATGACGATGCCTGGCGCTGCTCCAGGCGGAGTTACTCCACCTCCTCCTACCACTCCTGAGCCTGCACAAAATGCAGCAGGAGTCTGGCACTATACATGTGCTAAAGGTTGTGCCGGAGGAGCAGGAAGTGCAGGAACTTGTGCGACATGTGGTGGGGCACTGGCCCATAATACTGCTTATCATCAGTAGTTCGTAACTACTGATTCGGCTTAGAATTTTAGAATCATGCTCAAGGTTGGTCTTACCGGGGGCATTGGCAGTGGTAAGAGCACAGTCGGTGCCATATTCAAATTGTTGGGAGTACCAATCTTTATCGCTGATTTGCGGGCTCATGCGCTCATGATAGCTGATGAAGTGGTACAGGAGCAGCTCATATCACTTTTGGGCAAGAAGGCTTATGACAGCCACGGCAGGCCAGATCGTAAATTCATTGCTTCACAGGTTTTTAATGATCAGGAATTGCTTGCGGCACTCAATGGCATCATCCATCCTGCCGTGAGGAATGATTTTAACCAATGGTGCCAGGATTATCTCAATCATCCCTATGTCATGCAAGAAGCGGCCGTGCTCTTTGAATCGGGTGGTGCGGCATTGATGGATGAGAATATCGTCGTCTGGGCCCCGGAGGACATCCGTATGAAGCGGGTAAGTGCACGTGATCATATCAGTGAGCAAGAAGTACAGGCAAGGATGCAGCACCAGTGGAGCGATCTTGAAAAGGTCTCCAGGGCTCAGTTTACGATTATCAATGACAATACACATTCACTGATCAGGCAAGTGCAGGACCTCCATATTTTATTATGTCATATTGCGACCCTTGCCAATTGATGTCGGCATTCCGGAATCCTGATTTATCTCATGTGAATCCATGCTAAAAAGCGGTTTTAGAGTACTTTTGCCTCGCTCGAAAAAACACCATTAGAATATTCACCAATAAAACACTCTGAGAGAATGATTATCGGCGTACCAATTGAAATCAAAAGCAATGAGAATCGTGTAGGCCTGACTCCTGCCGGGGCATTGGAACTGACCAAAAGAGGACATACGGTCTATATACAGAAGAACGCCGGATTCATGAGTGGATTCGATGACGTCGAGTATATCGCAGCGGGTGCGCGGATTTCGTCGACGATAGAAGATATCTACGCTCAGTCCGAGATGATCGTCAAAGTAAAGGAGCCTCTCGACAGCGAATATCCTCTGATCAAAGAAGGCCAGCTCATTTTTACCTACTTCCATTTCGCATCATACGAACCTCTCACCGTGGCAATGATGAAAAGCCATGCAGTATGCCTCGCGTATGAAACTGTGGAGATCAACGGAACCCTTCCACTTCTAGTGCCGATGTCCGAAGTCGCAGGTCGTATGGCGATTCAGGAGGGAGCCAAGTACCTGGAAAAACCGCAAAAGGGACGTGGAATCTTACTTGGTGGAGTCCCAGGAGTTTCACCTGCTAAAGTGCTTGTCATCGGAGGGGGGATTGTCGGTATGCAGGCTGCTAAAATGGCGGCAGGGATGGGAGCTCAGGTGACAATCCTCGATGTGAGTCTACATCGCTTACGCTATCTGTCCGATGTCATGCCTCCAAATGTCATTACATTATTTTCGAACGAACTCACAATCCGTAATCTGATCAAGGAACATGACCTCATTATTGGGGCAGTTCTCATACCCGGAGCAAAAGCACCGATGTTGATCACCCGGGACATGTTGAAGACTATGCAACCCGGTACTGTAATGGTAGACGTAGCTGTGGATCAAGGGGGCTGTTTTGAAACAACACGACCTACGACCCATGATGATCCCATCTATATCATCGATGATGTAGTGCATTACTGCGTGGCCAATATGCCCGGAGCGGTACCCTACACTTCTACGGTAGCTCTTACAAATGCTACACTTCCTTATACCATCAAGCTTGCCAATGAAGGCTGGAAAGATGCTTGTCGCTCCGACAAAGCGCTGCGTTTAGGACTGAACATAGTGGATGGTCAAATCGTGTACAAGGGTGTCTCTGATGCATTTGATCTGCCATATACTCCGGTGGATCAAGTGCTTATGTAGTCTTGATTTTAGACTGCATCTTGGGTTTCTTCCTGTCAGGTACCTTGAGATTTGCAAGTTTATATTTCCTGGTCCCTCGCAACCAGAACGCCATATCCCATTTCGATCGATTTGAGATAGAATAAAATTTTCATAAAGCGCTATTTTGATCTCAATATTTCTTTATATTAGGCACTGGGAATAAGGACAATTTCTTCACTAAACTTTTTAGTATGTACATCACGTTTGAAGAACTGCGCAGGATCAAACATCGCTTGCCTACAGGGAGTGTGCACCGGATTGCCGAAGAGCTCAAAATCGAAGAGCAGACGGTTCGCAATTATTTCGGGGCAAAAAAATATGAAGATGGGCGTATCGTAGGAAAACATATACAGCCTGGTCCTGACGGTGGATTCGTAGAACTCGATGATGAAACCATTTTGGTTGTTGCAAAAAGGATCATTTCAGAGTCTACAAATGATGTAGAAGCCACAATGGAAAACTAATAAAACGGGAGGAGTAGCATATACTTCTCCCGCTTGTGTTTTTGGCTTTGTACTTGCTCAGAATAACATGAAACTTTCGCAGAGGGAACGATACTCCTGTGTAGGGTTTTGGTTATTGTACAGAACTAATGTTCGATGTTCTGGCTTCACGATACGATCGCTGAGTTCAATTAGTACAAGCGAGAGTGGTGCCTCTTCCGAATGCCTGATAGCGAGGTTTCGATGCGCAAATAATCCATTTTGGTTCGCCTTTTCAATAAAGGGATAAGCAGCTTGCGCTGGTATCACCACATTTAATCTTCCGTTTCCTTTCAATAAAATGCTTGCAAGATGTGGTACATCCATCAGCGAGAACCCCTCCCCTTGCCTTGCTGATTTTCTGGTCTCTTCTGACGATACCAATCCCGACGGATAGTAAGGTGGATTGCACACGATGAGATCATAGCGTGCAGAATGGAGCAGATTCGGATTCATTATATCTCCGTGTATGATCTTAAGGCGATCAGCCCATCTACTTCGTTTGATATTTATCCTTGCCACATCTACTGCTTCTTCAGACATTTCAATTGCGTCGATTTCCAGGTTTTCATCACGCTGAGCGAGCATGATGCTCAGTATCCCGGATCCAGCGCCCATATCCAGAGCATTCGCTGCTTCGTCTATCCGACACCAACAACCGAGCAATACGCTATCCGTACCGACTTTCCAGGCATCGCGTCCCTGCACCAGCTCAAATTGCCTGAACGCAAATGAGCCTGAGATCTTTGACATAGTAATAATCGATTCGAAACGGATTCGTTACAACTTCACAAATGGGAGCTTCACCAGATGACCGCTTGCCATTTGCGCATTGAGATAGTACAATCCGGGAGGCAAGTACGTAATATTGATATATCGATCTCCTGTGATTTCTGCACTTATTACATTCCCAGTGATCGTGCTTATAGTCACAGATGAAACAGGCGCTTCCGAATCGACAAGAATGATATCTGTTGCTGGATTAGGAGATATCCTGACAGGTGAGACTTCAGAAGTTTGAACGACACCACTACTAAACACCTCTGCCCATCTCGCCTCAAACTCTTGCCTGTAAATATTTGCAATGTCGCGATCATGGACGATCAAAGTATTCTCATCATTGCGTACTGTCGCACTAGTCGTCCAGTTGTGACTTCCTGTTATCACCAGCGCGTCTGTTTCTCCTTCATCGATGATTGCATACTTATGGTGAAAGATAGAGTTGTAGTCGTGATGTGCTGTGAATGCACCGCCTGTATTTAACGTCTGAATCGGAGATTGCGAACTTTCCAAATCATCTACAATGACACGTACTCTCACTCCATCTTCCACACGATCTACCATTGCACCAGCGAGATCATTGCGGGTCAAAAGCAGCAGGCCGACATCAATCGTTGTTTCTGCAGTTTGTAATTCCGAAAGTATCTCCTGATTCGTATTATCTGAAGGTGAAAAATAGCTTTCGATCTGGATGTCGCCGATTTGAAATAAATGTGGTGTATCGTTATGCTTTGCGCTTCCGGTGCGACTCAGTAATGGGTTTGGAGAATTTCCACTACCTCCCCACATTTCCTCGAATTCCTGCAAATATGCTTTTGCCAGTGCCTGATCCTGTATGACGATTGCATTGTTTGGGTCTGATGAGAGTTGCCCGGTGGAGTGATTCGTACTTCCTGTCCACACAACTGCGAGCTCAGGATCATGTGGGTCGACAATGATAAACTTATGATGCATGATGCCATCTCCATTGCGAAACAGGATTGAAAAATCAGGGAGTGGATCAAGTGCAGAATTTGATTGCCCTCCATCACCAATATAGCGGACACGGACTCCCCGTTGCATTGCCTGCTCGAGTGCGAAAATGATATCAGGTCGATTGCTGTTGTACATCGCAATATCAAGTGAACTCTGTGCTTGACCGATTAAGTTCATGATTGAAGTCATCATTTCAGCGAAAGATGTGCCATCGGGATTTGACCCGTTTGAAAATGAAGCATCGATATTTTTATTGAAGTATATCGCCACTGATCCGCTTGAAGTAGATTTTGTGGTCATCGGAATTGCCGGATACATCGCTGAATCACCAGTCGCATTCACAGCACCTACTTGTATCTGATAGAATTCAGCAGGTTGTAGATCAGTGATGAGTGTCTCGTGATGTTGTTCGCCTATGGACAACATGATTGTATCCTGAGAGCCATCTTCGTCCTGGACAAAACAGAAGCCACTTGCTGTTTCATTGGAAACCCACGATACATGAAAACCGGTTTCCGTGATCTGACTTTGAACCGGTGTCGGAACAATATGAAAGCAATCGGATGAACTGATGTCTGATTCGGATCGAATCAATAGACGTACCTCATCATAGTAAGAGGCAATCGCAACCAGATCAATAGTAAATTCTGGTAGTGCAGCATTGGTCAGTGGATGATTACCTTCCAGGTAAACAGTGGATTTATTTCCATTCGATGTAGAAATCGGATGACTGCCAGCATCAAAATAACCGGGTGTGCCAAGAAATCGTGCGCAACGTATACGCACAAGGCGTCCCTGATCATGAAATGTCAATGCATCGACATCCTTTTCAATAGGTGCAGGCAAGCTGTTTCCAGTAGACACTTTTTGATAAGACAGGATTGGATTTATCTCCAGTAGTCCATGATATGTCGAGAGTACTCCTGTCACCTGGACTTCATCAGTTGCTGTTATTTGTTCAAAGGATGATGGTGAACTCCCGCCGGGATAAACTGCGATTCCGGCAGTTGAATCCTGCAGATATCTGATTGCACCAAGCTCACTTCCATTAAGTGCAATGCCTTTGATTGTCACTACACTACCGGCCGGCCGCTGACGTGCCTGTAGTATGCTTTCCTGACCGTAAAGCTCAGGATATAGCAACAGGCAAACTACACATGCCGCAACGCAATTAAGATGATATACTGAAGCAGCTATTTGCTTGTGGATAAACCATATTATACTCATAAGATGCCTCAAAAGTCGTGAATATCTGAATGGAGTATGAATTACGCCATTTATCCTTAGATCATCAGTTAATAGAATAACTGTACAATCTGTGGAAACATGATCACAACCAACAAGAGTACAAGTTGAATAATTACAAAAGGTACTATTCCGCGATAGATATGCATTGTCGTGACTGATGGTGGGGCTACTCCTTTTAGATAAAACAATGAGAAGCCAAATGGCGGAGTAAGAAAAGATGTCTGCAGATTCAATCCAATGAGAATGCCGATCCAGATCATATCCATGTTCATCCCGATAAAAATTGGAGCTACCACAGGAACGATAATAAATATGATTTCAATGAAATCAATAAAGAAGCCTGCGATAAATACAACTACCATAACAATGAACAAGAAGACCATTGGGCTGAGACTGGATTGTAAGATGAGGTCTGTGAGAAATCTGTCTCCGCCAAGTCCTCTGAATACCAGCGCGAAGGTCGTTGCCCCTAGCAGGATCAAAAAGACCATGCATGTGAGATGCACAGAGCCCCGCATGACATCGTTAAGTACTTTCTTATTGTACTTACCCTGCAGAGCTGTGAGCAATGTGGCACCGACAGCTCCAACAGCAGCCGCTTCTGTCGCCGAAGCAATACCGGCGAAAATGGAACCGAGCACCGCAATGATTAAGAATAGCGGCATCACAAACGCGAGCAGGAGTTTTTTGACAAACTCGCTCCCTTTCAATTCAGGGCCTTCTTCAGCAGACATCGGTGGCGCAAGTTCTGGTCGTAACCTTGCAATGACGAAGACATAAGTCATATATAGTGCTACAAGCAATAGCCCAGGTATGAGGGCAGCAAGATAGAGATCACCCACACTCACATTCAGTACACTCGCCAATAAGATGAGAACCACGGATGGTGGAATAATCTGTCCAAGGGTTCCTGAAGCGGCAATCGTTCCTGTAGCAAGCACAGGTGAGTAGTTGCGTTTGAGCATCGTCGGTAGACTGATCAAACCCATAGAGATCACCGTTGCTCCGACAATACCTGTAGAGGCTGCTAATAGTGTCCCGACAAAAATCACCGAGATCGCGAGCCCTCCAGGCATCTTTCCAAATAGTCGTGCCATTGTCTCCAAAAGAGTTTCAGCAATACCCGACTTCTCAAGCATAATCCCCATGTAAACAAACAGTGGTACTGCGATAAGGACAGTGTTGCTCATGACACCCATGATGCGCGATGGGAGGAAGTTGAAAAACTCAGGGCCTAGAGCGATCAGGCCAACGATGGTGGATATTCCACCAAGAACAAAAGCAACAGGGTAGCCACTCACGATGAGTATAAAGACAAGAACAAACAAAAGCAAGGCGATCCATTCCATCAGACAAGTACCTCTGTTTTGCGTATTGTGACAAACGCCTTCATAGCCGTAGCAATCCCTTGAAGAAGGAGCATGACAAATCCAAGAGTAATAGCTCCTTTGATCAGGAATCTCGCATGAAGTCCGCCAGGCTCGGCAGATTTTTCCCCAATTGAATAAGCATGACCTGTGTATTCAAATGAAGTATAGATCACAATAAGACACCATGGCAAAAGGAACAGCACAGTGCCAAACAGATTCACCCACGCTTTCTTCTTCTCAGACCACTTTGAATAGAGTACATCTACTCGTACATGCTGATCTTCCTTTAATGCGTATGCTGCACCTAATAAGAAAATCAAAGCAAAGACATGCCACTCGAGATCTGTGATCCAGGCTTTGCTTGTGTCAAGAAGATATCGAAGGAGAACATCGCCGAGGATGAGAAGGACAAGAAGCGAAGTGAGCCACTTGATACGTTCGCCTGTCCAAACTGTGAATGCGTCGATGCCCTTAATGATACGTGTAAACATGTGAGGCAAAATAGAGAAATATTTGATTGATCAATTAGAAACCAAAAAGAGATCACCTTGCAATTTACAACTGCAACTAATTCATATCTTCGACGTTATTAACGTGTCCCGATAATGATCAAGTCGATTGCCGACAAAGAGACGCAACTGATTTGGGAGGGAAAGCGATCCGGGAAATTACCCTTCCATATACAGACTCGAGCCCGAGAGAAATTGGTGATTCTGGATGCAGCGGAGTTGATTAATGATTTGAAGTCGCCACCGGGAAATAGCCTTGAGAAACTCAAAGGCAAACTCGAGGGAATGTGTAGTATCCGGATTAATACTCAGTACCGGGTCATCTTTGAATGGAAGGACAACAATGCCTTCAAAGTTCGAATAAGTGATTATCATTAATATTGAATAGAAGTTTAAATGGAAACGAAATTTCTAGTACATCCCGGCAAAATCCTTAAGCATGATTTTCTTGAGCCTTTGGAAATGACTGCATATAAATTGGCCAAGGCAATCCATGTTCCAGCGCCGCGCGTCTATGAAATCATTGAATGTCGAAGAGGTGTCACAGCGGATACGGCCCTCCGACTAGCACGCTATTTTGGTACTACAGTAAATTTCTGGTTGAACATCCAGATGCGCTATGATGTCGAAAAAGAACTCATTGACAAAGCCAAAGAAGTAGAGAAGATTGAACCATACGAATCTACTTCCTGATTAGCTTATTGTTGGTGTTCACATTTTCGTATTGGCTTAGATGTCGTGCCTTAATAGATTTACGTCTTAGCTACCCACCTGTCATTTGTATATTCTCTTCCACATCAAAAAATGCAAAAAACAACTTCAGGATATCGGCTCTCTGCCACTGATCTCTCCAAATACCTGAGTTGTACCTATGCCACGCGCATGGACAAAGAGGTCGAAGATGGTGTGAGATCAAAACCTGATTTCACCGACCCTAATTACTATACGATCAAAGAATTAGGTCTTGAACATGAGCGACGATATGTTCAGCACTTGAAAGAGCTCGGGCTAAACGTCGCTGAGCTTAAAGAAGGTGTGGAAGGTGAGAGCCATGTAGAGCTTACGATCAATGCGATGCATCAGGGTTATGACATCATTGTACAGGCTGGGCTGGAAGGAACGTTGTGGCGTGGAAAGGCAGACATTCTGAAAAAAGTCAACACTCCAAGTGCTCTGGGCAATTGGTCATACGAAGTCATGGACACCAAACTGGGACAAGAAACACAGGGTGGTGCGGTTCTTCAACTTTGTGTGTATAGCGATCTTGTTGCAGCTATTCAAGGTCGGACACCTCAGCATATACACGTCGTCAAGCCAGGAGATCCTTTCGATGAAGAGGCATTTCGCCTTGATGATTTCAATGCTTACTTCCGATGGATCAGAGGAAAATTGGAATCAAGTCTTCCTCGAATTGAATCCATGACATTGTATCCTGATCCCGTCCCCTATTGTGATACATGTCGCTGGTGGTCTGTTTGTGACAAAAGACGTCGCGCCGATGATCACCTCAGTTTTGTCGCTGGGTTACATAACACACATGCCAGGGAACTCCAATCGCAAAATCTACCGACGTTGGAGACATTCGCTCTTGCTGCGCAGATAACGCCTCCTTCCAAAGGAAGTATTGACACATTTCATCGTCTGCAGAAACAAGCAAAGATTCAACAGAAGCAAAGGCAATCTAAAACTCCTGAGTATGAATACCTGAAAGTTGTAGATGGCGAAGGATTAACACGACTCCCTGAACCGGATGCGGGAGATGTCTTCTTTGATATCGAAGGTGATCGATTCTATCCGGGTGGAGGAATTGAGTATCTGCTTGGAATTTGCTATTTGGAACAAGGTCAAATGTCTTATCGGGCATACTGGGCATTGAATCGCACTGATGAAAAAAGACAGTTTGATGCATTGATGGACTTCCTGATGAATCGCTGGACTATGTATCCCGACATGCACATTTATCATTTCGCACCGTACGAGCCGAGCGCTGTAAAGCATTTGATGCTTCGCTTTTCTATCTGGGGCGAAGAGCTTGACAAACTTTTAAGAGCAGAGCGTTTTGTTGATCTCCATCTTATTCTCAAACAAAGTATCAGAGCTGGAGTGGAAAAATATGGCCTTAAGGAAATGGAGCCATTCTATGCATACCAAAGAGAAATGGCATTGAAGACGGCCAGCCATGCATTGCGCAATGTGCAGCGTGCCCTTGAACTCGATGTTGTTTCGAAAATAGGGCAACCAGATCTCGATATCATTGCAGAGTACAACAAAGAAGACTGTATTTCCACCGCCAGGCTTCGGGATTGGCTCGAGGATCGCAGGAGAGAGCTGATTGATCATGGTGAACTTATTGAAAGGCCATTAGTCAAAGACGATGAACCTCCTGAAGACACAGTGGAACGCATCAAACGCATTAAAGAAGTCTATGGTCAGCTCATAGTCATGATTCCAGAGGAGGCAAAAGATCGGAATGCACAGGATAAGCACATTGCCCTACTAGCCGATCTGCTTGAATATTTCAGAAGGGAGGAAAAGAATGCATGGTGGGAATTTTTTCGGATCAATGATCTGGAACCCAACGAACTTTTTGATGAACGCAAAGCAATTACGGGACTTGAGTTTATTCAGGAATTCAAAGCACCTGGAAGTAAAAAACTGCCGACACATCAATATCGCTACCCTGCACAGGAATTCTCAGGAAAGCCCGGTGATAAGCTTAAGCAAATCTCGCCTGACAAAGAAGATCGCATCGACTACGGCAAAATCACTGAACATGATCATGTATCACGCCTCATCAATATTAAAAAGACTAACAAAAGTGTCGGCGTGCATGCAGAGTCACTTCAGATCAATGATTTCATTGGTGGCAAGGTGATCGAAAATGCCTTGCTGAAATTTGCAGAAAATGTGATCGAAGATGGTATCGAAGGCACTGGCAAGTTTGCTGCGGCACGCGATCTGTTGTTCAGACTGCCTCCGCGTTTTAAAGATGGCTCACGTCATATTTCGTATGTACAGGGAGAAGAAGTAGTGAAGACGGCGATACGTCTTAGTCAGGATCTTCATTCCACAGTTCTTGCTATTCAGGGACCTCCTGGTACTGGAAAAACATACACCGGAGCGCAGATGATCATTGCGTTACAAAAAGCCGGCAAACGTATCGGCGTTACAGCGATCAGTCATAAGGCAATAGACAATCTGCTCAAATGGGTACACAAACTTGCATCGGAACAAAACCACGTTGTGCCGCTTGCGCATAAAGATGATGAAGACAATCATTCCGATTCAATCATCGAATATATTCCAGGCAACAAAGTGGATGAGAGACTTGATTCATGTTATGTTGTCGGAGGGACATCATTTCTCTGGGCTTCTGATGCGATGGAAGAAAAGCTCGACTATCTCTTCATCGATGAAGCAGGACAGATGTCGCTTGCCTATGCGTTGGCGGTATGCAGATCAGCGCAGAATATCATCATGCTCGGCGATCCTCAGCAACTCGATCAACCGCAGAAAGCAGCACATCCGGATGGTGCCGATGTGTCGGCATTACAACATTATATCGGAGATCATCAGGTCATTGAATCTGATCGTGGACTCTTCCTCAATATGACCTGGCGTCTGCATCCTGGCATCTGCGCATTCACGTCGAAGCAATACTATGAAGGCAAGCTGACATCGCGGGCTGAATTGGATAAGCAGCACATTTTAAACAATGCGCATTTCGATGCTCAGCCCCTCGTCTATATTCCAGTTGATCATTCTGGCAACAGCAACAACTCACCTGAGGAAGTGGAGGCTATCGCCCTGGTTGTCGATCAGCTCATGGCACAAGGTACCAGATGGATCAAAGTGGGTCCGACTGAGAACACGGAAAGAGATCTAACCAAAGAAGACATCATGATCATCGCCCCATACAATGCCCAGGTTTCAGCATTACAGCGAGAATTACCGGATTATAAAGGCGGTACCGTCGATAAATTTCAGGGACAGGAAGCGGCTGTGGTGATTTATTCAATGACCAGCTCATCTGCCGAAGATGCGCCACGCGGCATGTCTTTCCTCTACCAACCAAATCGTTTGAATGTGGCATCGAGCCGCGCTAAATGTCTTTTCATTCTTGTTGCGTCCCCGAAGTTGTTTGAAGCCGAATGCAAGACACCAGATCAGATGAAGATGGCTAATGGGCTGTGTGCGTTTCGGGAGATGGTGTGAGATCCTAGGACTATTTGCAGTTAAATTTGAGAAATATTCAATTTTAACTGGCATTTTCGTAACATTTTCACGATTTTTGAGTTTTAAATCATAAATCAAAGGAAATGCTACTCTCATTTGCTGTCGAAAACTTCCGGTCTATTGCTGGAAGACAGGAGCTAAGTATGATTGCTTTGCCACTCGCCGGAAGGGAGAAAGCGTTGGATAATGTCTATCAGGACCCGAAGTACGGGTACCGGATTCTCAAATCTGCCGTGATCTATGGGGCGAACGCCTCGGGGAAGTCGAGTATGATCAGAGCGATGGATATGATGACTCTTCTTGTACTCAAGTCTATCGATCGTAAAGTACATGAGCAACTCTACTATGACCCATTTTTGCTCTCCGGCAATTATAAGAATGGGCCGACAAAATTCTCAACGACATTCATTGCAGAAGACCAGGTGCTCTATGAATATGCATTTGAATACGTGGTGGATCGCGTTATTTCAGAACACTTGTTAGCATGGCCGAATAATAGAAAAACGCGTTTGTTCGAGCGAAATTCCACAGAGATTAAGTTCGGTACATCGTTTTCTGGTGATAAGAAAGTACTTGAGGAAACTCTCCTACGTAATCATTTGCTTTTGACAAAAGCGGCAAACAGCAATTTTGTGAGTGTTCTCCCTGCATACAATTTCTTTGCCTACAAGCTAAAGCCCTATTGGGACATTCGGAATTTGACAGATACTGAGAATGCGGCAGCTTCGAGTACAAAGATGAAATCGCACATCCGTGACTTTTTACATGCCGCGGACACCGGAATTGTGGATTTCGATGTCCGACCGGCATTTTCATTTGACAAAGCATCTAGCTTCAACGAAATGCCAAGCGCCTATGCAAGACCTCTGACGCTGGATACTTTTACAATTCATAGTGCTGGTGATAATCAAATCTCCTGGTCGCTCTACAATGAAAGTGAAGGCACACAAAGATTGTACAAGATCGCGGCTCCAATTATCAATGCCTTGGTGAAGGGTGCCACATTTATTATGGATGAACTGAACAACAGCCTTCACCCAGAGATCTGCAGATTTATTGTTGAGACATTTCATTCGAACCAATCAACTCCTCCTGCTCAGCTTATTTTCACTACTCATGACACATCGATCATGACCAGTGAGCTTTTCAGGCGGGATCAGATTTGGTTTACTGAGAAGAATAAGAAGGGAGAGACCAGACTCTATTCGTTGGCGGCATTTGATAAGGATAAGGTAAGGAATACCACGCCGTTTGATAAATGGTATCTATCGGGCAGATTTGGTGCTGTGCCTATCCTTTTGGACTTCGAACCTTCGGAGAGAAATGTCTAGAGAAAGCAGATCACATAAGTCAATACGTGTAAGAGAAACCTTCAGACCTAAAATCCTGGTTCTGTGTGAAGGTCGCGATGAGCGGCGCTACTTTAATTCATTGCAGAGAGAATTTTCATTTACTGGTCTCGAATTACCCGCTACTCGTTTCAATACACCACGAGAGCTTGTACGAGAAGCAGTCAGATTGAAGAAAGAGGCAAAGAAAACTATTCCATATGATCACGTTTATGTCGTTGTTGACCATGATAATCACCCTCATCACGCTGAAGCATTCGATCAGGCAAAGGCCAACGACGTTATATTGATATTTTCAAACCCGTGTTTCGAATATTGGTATCTGCTCCATTTTAGTCCTACAACAAAACTGCATCCTAATTGTGAATCGCTTATCACCCAACTGAAAACTTATCTTCTAGGATATAAGCATGGACAAGATTGCTTTGAGAAGATTCTGCCCCGAATTGATACAGCAGTCACAAATGCCAAACACATTTGTATCGAAGTACAAAAAGCTGGTTCTAATAAGATCTATGAATTGTCACCTTTTTGCAATGTCTGGGAGATTGTGGAGCAGATACGGACATTTAGTCCACTAACTTGAATTGTTTCTTGATAGATTGATCAATTGCTTCAATTTCAGAATCCTTCAAATGGAATGCTTCAAATACAATTGAGTCAATTTCTTCGATCATATCTCTGGCCAGAGATGTCATTGCAGTATTCACCAAGTCATTAATCCGAATGTTCTGTGCGGGGGCCAATTCAGGAACAGGCAAGGTCTTCATGTAGATATAGCTCGGTTCAAAAAAATCTCCCCTAAGCTTTGGTAAAACCATCTCAAAAAGAAATGCGTAAGCTTTAGAATTCAAAATACCAAGAAGCTCTAGTGGTGGATCTGAAATGATAAAGCACTTTTGATTTGTATAAAGACGACTAGCATCATATGTAAACTCTGGTCTCTTAAGAATGTTAGGATAAATAATCTTCGGCTTCTCAAATTCCTTGTAGTAGTCAATAGAATCCTGAATCTCATACCACTTGTAGCTTCCTGGTTTTCGGCCGGGCCATTTCTTTTGGTCTACCCCTTCCGGTCTTGGTTCGAGCTGACTTCGATATACTGAAAGATGCTTCAGGACTGATGGGTATTTCTCAATCTCAATCCCTCGTCTTGTAAAAATGAGATACTTATTCGCTACAGGCACTTGATACCTCTTGACATCCCTTCCTGCAAGAAAAGGCTTCAGTATCTCTGCACAGCCAGGGTCTTCTGCAATCAATCTATTCTTTGAGGCTTCATCGATCACGAAAGCCTCATTCAGTCCTGTGAGTACACCGCGGAATATCTTGCCATTAACAAGCTCTCCAAGAGGTCGACCTGTAGACATCAGCTTGTCCATGAGCTTTTGTTCTGCACCACCCGATAGTGTCCATGAGTCGGCGGAATAGCGTTTGTGTTCAGTAATGAAAGATATTGACTTCAGATACTCATTGAACTCTAGTGGTCTAAGTTCCGGCACATTCGCTGCTGAAAATGTGTCAACAGGTTTTGCCTTTTGTAATCGAATCACCATCGGATATGTTGTCGCCTCTTGAAAGACAGGAAGATCACCGAAATCGATCATCTCCAGCATACGATATTGCAGAAGCCATTGCCGCAAAGGTTTGCCGAAGTTGGCGCGCATGAATTTGTTAGAAATGATAAAGGTGAAAACACCTCCATCTTTTAGCAATGAGATACCCCTTTCGATAAAATAGACAAGGAGATCTGCCGTCCCATGATAAACGGCATAATTCGCTTCTAGAAATGGTTTTAACCTTAATATCTCTTCCTGCCTGATATACGGAGGATTACCTATGACTACATCAAAGCCGATAAATGCACCGTCAATATCCAGCACTTCTGGGAATTCAAATCGCCATTCGAAAGCACCTTCAAAGACTTTATTCTGCTCTATTTCTGCAAGCTGATTTTCGAGACTCTCGATTTGTTTAGTCGTCTTTTCAATTTCAGCCGCGCGCTTCTTTTGCTCCTTTTCACTAATCCCAAAGAGTAATTGTTGCGACATGTTGAAGATCACTCCTTTCATTTCGTTGAGTTTCTTCCGTCGCTTATCCCGGAGATGCACTTCAGATTCGAAGTCCTTCTTGATTGTGTTGATGAGTGTATTCATCTCACGTTTGACTGTTTTGTCGCGAGCACTCCGATAGCTCTGTACTGCGAGTTTATAGCTCGAAATGTTCCATTTGCTTTTCTTCAGTAGGTCAGATACGCTGGAGTCTAGATCATAGCGACTGATGACGGAATCGCCTTGCTTTATATTAATATCCAGGTTCGGAAGTGTCTCAAGTTCAGCATACCCACTTTCCCTGGTATAGAACGAATGCTTTAATAATTCTATCCAGAGTCGCAATCGACAGATGCGAACGGAATTTGGATTGATATCGACACCAAAGAGACATTGCTCGATGATAAGTTTTTTTTCCTGGAACAGTGCTTCCTGTATGCGCTGGCTTTCAGGATGCTTTGGGATATACTTGAAAAGGTTCTGATGCTCGTCTGTGATCACCAATTCATCATTTTCGACAAGGCACGTATATTCCTTTAGCCGCTGTCCTTTGGTATCGGAGAGAATACGCAACTCAGATTTAATAGTGATGATTTCGTTGAGAGCGGAAACAAGGAAATGCCCTGATCCAACCGCAGGATCGCAAATGGTCAAAGTATTGATGATCTCATTGGCCTTTTTCGCATCCTCTATCTTATTATACAAATCCTCAAACTGCTGACAATTCCATTTGTAATGTGCATTGAATTTCTCCACAACCGCGGCCCTGATGGATTCACGGCACATATACTCTGTGATATATCCAGGCGTGAAGAAAGAGCCGTCTTTGTAGCCATTGATCTTCTCATAGATCAGCCCGAGCACGGAAGCACTGATCAGACTTTTTTGTTCTTCCTGGATTTCTTCACTTCCTTCCGAAGAGAAGTCATAAGAGTCAAGAAAGTCGAGCAGATATTCAAGCGCGTTCAGGCCTCCTTTCTTATAGAGAGGTTTAGAAGTATCAAAGACAGTCTTTTTGTAGAATGGAAGTTCGTGCCTGTCCTTGAGGTTACTGAACACAATAGTATCATGTTCTAGTTCACTCAATTCAAAGAGAGAACTGTTGAGATATGGAATCAGCAAAAAGCGCACTACATCTGCACCCCGATCCTTTTGCTTTTCCGCAAGAACTCTGAAGAAGAGTTCGTTGAGATCATCATACTCCTTGATCGTCTCTTTATTCAGGAATGCATACTGTTTGTCACGATTATGATAATTCAGCAACTGCGCTTCCAAAAGCTTGAGGAATAGAATACGATTTAGCCAGGTCAGGCAAAGTTCGAGTCCGATTTGAAATAGTTGTTCCTCGTGCGTATCGCCGAATTGTGAAGTACTCTTCAGACGTGAAAGCCGGTCTTCTGATCGAAGTATCGAGATTGTATTCTCAAGAAGAGAACCAGGATCTGGTGCCTTTTTTCTTTGAATGAGCTTCTTTCCTCCATCCTTGACCTCTTCCAGTCCGATGATATGCAGTAGTTCAAGATAGAACTGCTTATTGAGCGAGTTGCTGTCGTTTGCAAAAGGAACTTTTAGCAAGTGATGCGGTGAGAGAAATTTGAAAACCGGGATGAGTAAATGGTCATCCTTTATCGATGCATTGCGAAGAGCTTCTTCAAAATCCTTTACATTGAAATATGTGAATGGCATGATAGCCTGTGAAGATTCGACAAAAGGCTTGGCAATGTCCTTGTAAAACATCTCGGTACGTGTGCTGTCCGTCTGACCAGCCTTCCATTCACTATACTGCCTCCGAAGAGTACTATTCTGATAAAACTGAGCATAGAAATCTTCACCATCAAAGACAAACCACTCAAAGCCATTTGTAATGACAAGATGTCTCACCTGAATATTGCCATTATCGATGCGTTCTCTGAAGTAGTATAGGATAAGTTCATGGAAGGATTTGACATTGAGGTTTGATATGGTGGGGAATTCTGTCTTATTAGAAGGCCTTTTTGCTTCCAGGATCACAGAGACAGGTGTCTGTGAAGAATTCCCACTATGGATGACAAGGTCAGTGCGGCCTTTGACATTGATCTCGTGCAGATTTCCATAGTGTGTTCCAAGTAAGAAGTCACGCACCAAAGTCTTGGCATGCTCCTCTGATTCTTCAACATTGATCTTGCCAAGAAGGGTGATTAACGCAGATTTGAATCGCTCTATATCTGTGCGATATGGTTTCTGCTTCCGATAAGCGGAATTGAGTACTTCCTTCGGGGTTCTTTGTTTATACTGCATAGTGGCTTGAGTCGGTTGCAAGATAGACCTTGAGTCCGAGACTTAGTAGAAACTGGCTTTCCTTCGTCTCTTCCTTCGCCTTCTTCGGTCTCCGAATCCGCCTCAGTCGAAGAAGGAGATCGCCTTCTTCGGCAGCCGAAGCTTTAGCGAAGGAAGCAGCCTCCCCCTTTCTTCTAATTCGCAAATATCATTCGCTTTTGATCCACTACCCTACCATCGATGACAAGTGCATAAGAATACACTCCCGACACGCCATAACCATGATGATAGAGCACTTCATTCATACCTTGTTGTGGTGCCGTATCGATGTGTTCAACAATTTTTCCATTGACATCGAGGATCACAATTTCTGCGTGATCATACTGCACAGGTGATTCTACCCAATATGAAATGATGGTTGACTCTTCGAATGGGTTAGGTCTGTTCTGATTGAGATACATCTTCTTTTCGTCTTTCTCCTGATCCTGAGTACTGGAGAACCGAGCCCTTTCTTCAACCAGTGGCAGACTTTCTACGCCATGAGAGTCGACAGCCATGACTGAGAGGAATAGGAAAAATTCAAATTGATCTGTTTCAAAGAACCCGGAATGAGTGCCTTTCAAAGAATAAAGGGTATCAAAATCTGTTGATGCGGTCCTCGCGCCTATCCGATACTCAGGATAGGGTATTTCACTACTGACTTCCACGTAAAATTCATTTCCATTTGAGAAGTAACCGGAGATATATGGTGAAGCAGGTCCGATTGCGGCCATCGCAGCACTCACTGCATTGATTTCTGTATTCCGAGCGAGGTAATTGAAATCCACAAAGAAACTATCGAGATCTCCATCGCTATCCAGATCAACACCCAATATGTCTTCAGATGTATGTTGGCGATCATGATAGTCGTCATCGATCCCGGCATCGCCGTGTTCATTTGCTGATGTGAATCGCATTGCCGGATAGCCGCGTTCTCTGAAAGGAATATGATCTCCTCCCCGACCATCGCGATCTTCGGCAGACATGATCGTGATCTGCATCGGCACTGCAACCAGGGGCTTCAACATTTCCTCGTATTGCAACTTGACAAATCTACATACTCCTTTATGTGGTGAATTGAATCCTCCATCTGAGAACAATCGCACCTGTGTGCTATCAATGTCACCTTTTCCCGGACATGAAGGAGGTGAGGACGTTTCTCCACAAAAGATGCCTCCGACAACATCGTTATTCTGGACCATCTTGATATTGACTCCCCTCTCTAATGCATACTCGGCCAATGCCCTTGCACCATCCAATCCCTGCTCTTCTGCGATAGTTCCAACAAAGACAAGTGTGCTCTTGTAGTTGTATTTACTCAATACCCGTGCGAGTTCCATAACCAATGCAACGCCGCTGCCATTGTCTTCCATCCCTTGCGCAAGACAATCTATATCACAGACTTCGCGACATCGTGTATCGAAATGCGCTTCAATGAGGATGACGCCGGCATCAGGTTCTGATCCAGGCAACATTGCAACGATATTCTTGTGATGGGTTACTTCGCAGATGTCAAAATCAAATTCAAAGAAACCTGTAAGCAAGCGATTGCCATTTGCTGTGCTGAATTGCTGAAACTGATCCCTCAACCAATTTCGCGCAGCACCAATGCCACGTGTGCTTGATAATGTATCTGATCCGCTATTGCGTGTCTCGAATTGCTGCATACTCACGAGATAAGACTTCAATGAATCTTTTGAGATTGAAGCATGTATTTCTGCTACTAAGTCCTGAGGTGTGCCATAGTCTGGATTCATAGGAAAATCTGCAGGCGAATAATTTCCAGCAAAGAGGTCTGTGAGATCTTCATTACTGAAGTACATATTGGTCTGTGCGAAGAAGGGTGATGACAGGATCATGCAGACATAGACACCGAGTAAAAGTCTTGTGATCATAAGCCGGGGATTTTTTAGCGTTCAGTAAAGTAGGTAAGATTTGACAACTTTTTAACTGATTGGGATTTTCAACAAGTAACGTAATTCACTACGTTTCCCTCGCAACCCGTACCTCGCAACATTCTAAAAAAAAAGAGCCGATACTTTGCGGCACCGGCTCTTTCGGGGAATTACGAAAAATTGAATCAGTTTCCGTTGATACGTTCAAATTTCGCTTTGTATTCGTTGCTCTTGTCGAAGTTTCCCTTACGTGCATAGATTTCACGCAATGCAAGGATTGTATTTGAATCATCTCCATTCAACATTTCTGCTTTTTCGAAGAAAGGAAGAGCCTTGTCGAACTGAGCCATCATTTCTGCCTGCCTGGCCTCATATTTTTTTGTGCCTTCCTTAGTATAGTCATCTGCGAGTTTGTTTACTTCTGCAGCGAGTTCCGCAGCCCTGTTGTATTCAAGCGCCCCCATCATATACACTGCATCAAAATGCTCCGGATTGATTTCGAGTGCTTTGCTGATGTACAACTTTGCATTGTTGAAATGATCATGTGCTGCAACGAAATCGCCAGCTGCTAATGATTTTTGATACATCTGGTCATAGACATTCCCCAGGGTAGTCGGCACTGAGATATTGTCCGGTTCGGCGGCCATCGCAAGTTTTAACTTGTCAACCAGCGCTTCGAGATCTCCTTTCGTCAGGGCTACATTAATCTCTGCGAAGAGAAGACCTTTGTCATCAGGGTACTTGGCTCTGCCTTCATTGAGTACTGCAACTGCCTCGTCTTTTTTGCCTAGTACATCATACGACTTGTACAGATACTCATATACACCTGCATCATCATAGCTGCCCTTCTTTAAGTCAGTGAGCAATGCTACTGCTTGTTCGTTTTGACCTGCACTAAATGCACACACTCCGGTAATGAACTCCGTGTTGAGTAATTCCTCTGGAGTAAAAATGCCTTCTTCTCCATTTGCGTCAACAATTTTCTCTGCTTCTGTAACAGCATGATAGGCAGGAAACGCGGCATTATAGTCTTGCCTGTTCAGAATTGTATTAGCGAGGTAGTACATATTTGGAAGCACACCTTTCAAACCAGTGATAGCATCTTTCTTATCATAGGACTTCTCCGCGTATGCAATGGCATTCTTGTATCCCTTGAGCGTGTTGATAATTGCATTTGGTGCAGAAACCTCTGCTTCAGGATCCAGGACTAATGCCTGCGTCTGGCCATTTGTGATTTCGGCGTATACGTTGCCATAAAGCAACCACGCCTTACCGTCTTTTTCAAAAGTGCTGCTTTTGACGACACCTTCGATAAGGCCTACAGATTCCGTAAGCGCATCGGCATTGACTACCGGGTCAAGGTTATAGTTCGCAATGTTGCGACTCACTTTTTTCAGATCCTTAGCAGGATCTTCCTGGGCGCCTACCCACGTAATAACGAAAAGGGCAAGGATCAGGCTGAGTGTTATTTTCATATGAAGCGTCTTTTTTGTGTTGAAAAAATTCATTTTGACATACATAAGACGAAACAGAGAAAAAATCTCTCTTTCTATGGAGTTAAAAATAATTAAGGTTCCGTTAAATCACGGGAATCAAAGGATGAGACCGCTAAAGTAAAGCAAAATCTGACTATTCCTCCTCATCGATCGCCTCCATTGATGGTTTTACTCTTTCGATCAGATCTCCATCCTCGTCATCCTTCGGTACCACTGCAATGTCGGCAAGCTCATCTTCGTCATTGAGTTTGATCACGCGGACACCCTGAGTATCCCTCCCCAGGATGCTGATCTCCTTGATTGCCATTCTGATGACGATGCCAGCCTTACTGGTGATCATGAGATCGTCGTCCTCTTTGACAACCTTTATTGCCATGAGTTTTCCAGTCTTTCCGGAGATCTTAATGGTCTTTACGCCTTTACCACCTCGGTTAGTAAGACGATATTCTTCAATCTCTGAGCGTTTGCCAGTGCCTTTTTCTGAGATCACAAGTATTGTGTGTTCCTTGTCGCCTGATGGTACACAGACAAGGCCAACGATTTGTGCACCGGACTTTAGGGTCATTCCCCGTACTCCGGCGGCCGTTCTGCCCATGCCTCTCACCTTTGATTCATTAAATCGTACGGCAAGGCCATCGGTACTTGCGAGGAAAACTTCGTGTTTACCATCCGTAAGTCTGGCATCGATGAGTTGATCACCTTCATTGATCGTGATCGCATTTATGCCATTTGCGCGAGGACGTGAGAATGCTTCGACTGCTGTTTTCTTTACCATCCCACGCCGGGTAGCAAAGACGATAAAATGATTTTTGAGAAAATCCTCCTCGTTCAGGTCTTCGATGATGATATAGGCTTTCACCGCATCATCTGTAGGCAGTGAGAGAATATTCTGAATCGCCCTGCCAGAAGAAGTTTTTGACGCTTCCGGTATCTCATATACACGTAACCAATGACACCTGCCTTTTTCAGTAAAGAGCAACAGAAAATTATGCGTCTTTGCCACAAACATATGTTCGATAAAGTCTTCCTCTCGCGTCTTACTTCCACGTGATCCCTTACCTCCACGACCCTGTAGTTTGTACTCATCGGCTTTGGTACGTTTGATATAGCCGAGGTGTGAGATTGTCACTACTTCCGAGTCATTGGCGATGAGATCTTCATAGCTGATCTCTCCATCTGCAGCGACAATATCGGTACGTCGCTCATCTCCAAATTTCTCACGGATCTCAAGCAACTCTGACTTGATGATCCCACGCTGTAACGACTCACTTGCGAGAATCTCCTTGTATTCGGAGATCATCTTCATCGTCTCGTCATACTCTGCACGCACCTTGTCGCGCTCGAGACCGGTAAGACGTTGAAGACGCATTTCCAGGATTGCTTTCGCCTGTATTTCACTCAACGCAAAGCGTTCCATCAGTCCGGTACGCGCTTCTTCCACGGTTTTGCTGCCACGAATGAGGTTAATCACTTCATCAAGGTGATCCAGCGCTATCAGTATTCCTTCAAGAATATGCGCACGCTCTTCCGCTCTGGCAAGATCGTATTGTGTACGTCTTACGATCACTTCAAGACGAAACTTGATGAATGCTTCAATAAGGTCTTTGAGATTCAACGTACGGGGACGGCCATCGAGCAAAGCCACATTGTTTACACCAAAGGAAGATTGTAATGGAGTAAAACTAAAAAGCTGACTAAGCACCATCTGACTCAAGGCATCGCGTTTGAGTTCGATGACAAGGCGTATTTCATCGCGACTTGATTCGTCACGCACTTCACTGATACCCGTTATTTTTTGAGCGTGAGCGAGCTCAACGATTTTAGCATGTAAACTCGCTTTGTTGACCTGATATGGTATTTCTGTGATGATAATGTGTTCGCGACCATTAGGCAGAGGCTGAATTTCTGCTTTGCCTCTCACGATAATTTTTCCACGACCTGTCATAAAGGCTTCTGAAATTCCAGAAGTGCCGAAAATGGTTCCTCCTGTAGGAAAATCCGGTCCTTTGACAAAGCGCATGATCTCAGGAATCGTAAGCTCCGGGTTTTCTATGACTGCGATGGTACCATCGATGACTTCAGTAAGGTTATGAGGCAACATATTGGTCGCCATCCCTACAGCGATACCAGACGCTCCATTGACCAACAAATTCGGAAAACGGGCAGGCAATACAGAAGGCTCTCGCAGACTATCATCAAAATTGAGTTGAAAGTCCACGGTATCCTTTTTGATATCCGCAAGCATTTCTTCAGAAATCCGAGCAAGTCTGGCCTCTGTATATCTCATCGCCGCCGGATTATCACCATCTATTGAGCCCATATTCCCTTGTACCTCAACCAAAGGATACCGAAGCGACCACGGCTGACCCATACGGATCATAGAGTCATATACAGCAGTATCTCCATGTGGATGGTACTTACCCAGAACCTCTCCAACTACACGGGCGCTCTTCTTGGTAGGCTTACTGAAGACAAGACCAAGTTCGTCCATTGCAAAAAGAATCCGACGGTGAACCGGCTTTAGTCCATCGCGTACATCAGGTAAGGCACGTGCAACGATGACCGACATCGAATAATCGATGTAGGCTGACTTCATTTCCTCCTCTATGTTGATGTTTATAATGCGCTGATTGTCACTCATTTTATTGGTTTCGAAATTTCAGGTGGCAAAGATACCTAATTCGGCTGGTTTTATATAGAAAAAACCAATATTTATGGGCTTCCCAACGCGGTTAATATATCTTTGCGGCTTTTAATAAGTCACTATCAGCAAGATCACTCCATATCAGGAAGAACACACGACAAAGAAGGTGCAAGTACAGCGAATGTTTGACCGCATCGCACGTCATTATGACTTCCTGAATCATGCGCTTTCTCTGGGTATTGACAGGTCCTGGCGCAGGAAGGCAGTTTCCGAAGTCATTGATTTTCCAAAAGGGCACTTCCTGGATGTTGCAACCGGTACCGGAGATGTGGCATTTCTTCTGGCAAAACGCTATCCCGGGGCGACTATTCAAGGAGTAGATATCTCAGAAAGGATGCTTGATATTGCCCGGAAGAAATTGAAGAGTAAAGGATATGACAACCGTATCGCTTTCACAAGTGGAGACTCAGAGAATCTTGGATTTCAAGGCAATAGTTTCGACGCCGTGACCGTTGCATTCGGAGTGCGAAATTTTGAGGATTTGCAGAAAGGACTTTCTGAGATGTATCGGGTTGTGCGGCCAGGTGGAAAGGCTGTGATTCTCGAATTTTCAAAACCCAGGAGTTTTCCTTTCAAACAATTGTTTGGACTTTATTTTAAGAACCTTTTACCACTCGTTGGAAAACTTCAATCAAAAGATAACAGGGCCTATCGGTATTTGTATGAATCCGTACAGGCATTCCCAGATTATGAACAGTTTAACAAGGAGCTTGTGAAAGCGGGATGGAAAAACCCAAAGTATCAAGTTTTAAGCCTAGGTATATGCGCAATCTATACAGCCTTCAAATAGCTCTGATCATCTCCGCACTGTTGTGGTCTGTATCGCTTGTGGAGGCACAACGAAATAGCAGTGGACAAAACTACCTCGACTTTGAAGGCAAGAACTACTACTTCGGTCTTACGATTGCTTACAATACTTCCAATTTTCAAATTCTGCATTCGCGTCGGTTTATCCTCAATGACAGCTTTTCTATTGCAGATGCGAAACCCGGGCCGGGGTTCAATGTCTCGATGGTCACAAATCTGAAAATTGGAGATCACTTCGACTTCAGGTTTTTACCGGGATTCTCTTTCGCTGAGCGAAGTATTGTATTCAGAGGGGTCAGCAATGGGATGACAGAAAACATCAGGACGATTGAATCAGTCTTTGTACAGGCGCCATTTCAGGTTCGTTTCAAGTCTGATCCATATCGCGATATGCGTGTCTTTATTCTTGGTGGGGTAAAGTATACCTATGACGTTGCCAGCAATGCGCGCGTACGTCGCGAACTCGCCAATGCCTTGATCAAGATAAGCCCTCATGACTTTGCTATCGAAGTAGGTGCAGGTGTACAGCTATTCATGCCCTATTTTATCTTTTCACCGGAGATTAAGTTTTCACAAGGCGTGAACAACATTCTGATCTATAATGATGGACTTGAGCAATCCAGAGTTATTGAGAAGATACTTTCACGCACATTGACATTTTCATTGCACTTCGAAGGCTAGGCAAGAGCATCCAAAGTAAGTTTCTCCCTCAATGTTGGATAGAAATCTTCGAACGTCGAGGCAAATACTTCATAGTAATCTTCGATATCCTGAATACCGGAAACAAATTGTGAAGGAAAGCTTGCGCGTCTATCCATCCGGGATAATACCAGATGAAGTTTTTCGGTTGAATCATAATCGTCTATCCAACGATGATCTACCATTCCTTCAAGCCGCATGACAACTGGTTCACTCAAATCACGAAGAAAATCCGGCACAAGATCGTAGACCCATTGCGTGAAATCCATGTACGGCAACTCAGAATGCAAATGCCATTGGTTTGCAAGGATATGATCCAATAAAATATCCACCACAACAGGGGCATACTTGGCATGTGTGGGACGGATCAGCGCAATCAATTCACGGACTCCGTGATGATTGTCCGTAAAATGATCTATCTCATGATGTAATGCAATGCCCTGACGAAGAGTTGGTGACAATAATTTCGCCTCCTGACCTCGCACGAGATCTCCGAGCAAATTTCCCATCGTGAGCTCGCGATGCGGATATGTGAGTAACAAATGGCCAAGAAAATTCATTGTCGATAAGTTATAAGAGTATTTTACCACGAAGCGCATGAAAATTCACGAAGAGAAGCAAAAAGACGAAGAGGCAACACTTAGAAAAGCGCGCCGAAACGCCCGTCATTCCTGTTGTCATTTTCCACATTCTGCCATTCTGCCCTTTCCCTTTCCGCCTTCTTCTATCTTTGCGCCCTTATTTTTAAAAACCTCAACATTCTCTCATGGGCTTGAAATGTGGTATTGTTGGTCTTCCTAACGTTGGTAAGTCCACTTTGTTTAATGCGCTCACCTCGGCTGGAGCATTGGCCGCGAACTATCCATTTGCTACAAAGGAACCGAATATCGGTATGATCAGTGTGCCTGATCCACGCATGGACAAACTAGCTGAATTGGTGAATCCCAAAAAGGTTGTTCCGACCATGGTCGAAATTCTGGACATTGCCGGACTTATCAAAGGTGCCAGTAAAGGCGAAGGATTGGGCAATCAGTTCCTCGCAAATATCCGTGAAGTAGATGCTATCCTCCACGTCGTCAGGTGCTTCGATGATGATAATGTCGTTCATGTAGATGGCTCTGTGAATCCGGTACGCGACAAGGAAATCATTGATATGGAGCTCATCCTGAAGGATATGGAGACTATGGATAAGCGCGTGGATCGACTTTCAAAGCTTGCCAAAACAGGTAAACGAGAAGATGTGCAGGCTTATGACTTTGCAAAGATGGTATTGAAGCATCTTGAAGGAGAAAAGCGTGCCCAGTTGATTGAAGTTGAAGACCTTAATCTAGAGATGTTCAAGGAGTTCCAGCTACTTACTTCAAAGCCCGTGCTCTATGTGTGCAATGTAGACGAAGCATCGGCAAAGACAGGAAATCAATACACTGAGGCTTTTAAGAAATCAGTCGCCCATGAGAATGCAGAGGTGATTGTGGTGAGTGCTCAAATAGAAGCAGAGATAGCTGAACTGGACAATGTCAAAGAGAGGTATGACTTTGCTCGCGAAATGGGTCTGGAAGAACCCGGTGTTAATCGCGTGATTCGTGCAGCTTATCATCTCTTGCATCTGATCACCTATTTCACCGCAGGAGAAAAGGAAGTTCGCGCATGGACAATCAAACAGGGAACAAAAGCTCCTGGTGCTGCCGGAGAAATTCATACCGACTTCGAAAAAGGGTTTATTCGCGCAGAAGTAATCAAGTATGACGATTATGTCCGCTTAGGCTCTGAAGCTGCCGTGAAAGAAGTAGGCAAGATGGCGATCGAAGGAAAAGACTATGTGGTTGGTGACGGGGATGTGATGCATTTTAGGTTTAATGTTTGAGAGGAGAGCCGCTGTTCGCTATTGGCTCTTTGCTATTCGCTATTATGTACCTAAGCGGTAATCGTGCTTCCGGATTTACCAGTTTCACCCATTTTACCGACTTCACCCGTTTTTATTTTTCTCATCTCAGCATTACCAACCATCATATCGAGCAGCATCTTTAGACGCCGGAAAACACTCTCCCTGACATAGGGCACTCCGTATTTTTCACAGAGCTTCTGCACCTCAGGTTGGAGATACTTATACTGCAACATAGGTAGCCTTGGCCAGAGATGATGTTCGATCTGATAGTTTGCATAGCCTTGCAGGAAATCTGACCATGCTTTTCCACCGGTATAGTTTACTGAACCGATCACTTGTCGCAGATAAAACTCTGCCTTGCTTTGTACAGGTCCATCGAAACTTGGAATATCCTCTCCGGAATGATTCGTCACAATGATGGTGAATGAATGCAGATTCGTAAGAACTTCAACAATGATGAGTGTCCAGAATACATTCAAGGCAGCTTGCATACTGAAAGGCAGAAACAGAAGCGGAATCAACACAAAATTCACAGCGAGGTATGGAAGAATACAAATCAGCCAAAACCTTCTGCCCTCAGGTCGGAATACTGAATAGATCCTTGCTCCCGGAAAGCTCTCGCCACGTGCTATCTCTTCTTCGATGGTCTTCTGCAAATGGGCAGTGGATTTCTTCTTTTGCTCTAGATACCAAAGTGTGTTTGGCGCATAATAAAGCAACTTCCATGTGGACATCAGGAAGAATGCGATAAGATATTTTATAAACAAAGGAAGCTTGCGAGCCCGAAGTCCTGCGATATTTTTTTGTGGAAAATCGGGATCAGCCATTTCGCCCGTATGATAATGATGCAGGATATTGTGCTCGAATTCCCAGGCACCCGGCAATAACCAGTCCATCCAATCGATAATCCGCCGCCAACTCTTCGCAAAATATTTGCTATGCAGATGTTTTGGTACACCTTCGATCTTATCATAGGCACCATGTCCAACATGATGTCCGAGCATCGCCCATCTGCCTGTCTTCGAGATTGTAATAAGTATGATAGAAACAGGATTGATAAATATCCAAGCGGTAGCAAGTCCTGAGTAATAGAACACCCGCAACAAAATATTTATTCTTCGTGCATGCCTAAGGTCCCTCTCTCCTATTCTTGACTTTGCCTGTTGATGCAGTGCATCGAGTTCCTGAGAAAAGGATTTCAAATCAACCTCATTCAGGCTGAGAAATTTCTCCATTGTCACACGATCGTTGAGCTATTCCTATTGTCGCTGTCCGGTATTTCTACTGGCATCCCAAACACTTTGTAAGCCCAGCGGCGCGCACGTTTTGCGAAGTCAGCTTTGAGACGCATGTAGTTCAGCGAGTTGAAGTCATAGATCGATGTTGCAGGAATGATACCGAGACCCTTCGGTAGATTTTGAAATGAGAACGTGGTCATATTGCTGTCATCCCAATTCAATACCTCTTGCATTTCAATCACCCCAAGGTCTTTGAATGGGAATTGATCTTCATCCCAGCTTTTACTTGAATTGAAGATGATCGGATCTTCTCCAGTTTCGGCAGCGCGAGTCTGAACCTGAAAGCGATACTTCACTGAACCTTTCTCACGCATTCTATCTGCATATTCTTCTTTAAGATAATTGCGTGTTCGTGTTTCGCCTGGAATTACACGTTGGTTTTGCGGTTCAAGTGCATCACGACCAGAAATAATCCCTGGCTCAGAAATGTCCTCTATAGGTATGATGCGGTACTTAGCATATCCTTTCACACCATCGTCACTATTCCAGAGAAGAGGGGTCTGGTTGTGATTTGTGAGATGTGAAAAACTCGTTGGATTCCTTCTCAGATTGTCAATCGCGGCTTCTTTGCCCACGGGGTATTCTTTATAGTAGTTCTGGTATTCAACACCCCATTGCTGTTGTCGCAGTTTTGCGAGTTGTACAAAGCTCGCAACATTCCAGAAGAGACTGATCTTACCTGTATTGAGTTCAAGATCGAAAGGGCTATCCCAATCATTATCAGACATTTTGATAGAACAACTTCTGATGCATTGCATTGCATCATCATAAAATGTTGCGGAGCCATGACGCACACGACAGGGATACACTTTTCCTGTTGCAAAAAATGCATGCCGGGGCACAGAAGGATCGGGATTCGCAATGAACTTGCCACGTGCAGCGATGCCATTGTTGTGTGACATTCTCTGTCGTTGCTTGATGCCCATGGTGAGCGCGATCACCAGAATGAACATCCTGGCGATAAACCATAACGCAATACGATCAGCTACTTTTCCTGCAGCGGACCTGGATATAGCGATGTGTTGTGCCATTGGTTAAATATTTGTGCGTGATTGCAGATCATAAATATTGATATCCAGAGCGGCAAATATCTCTTCCTGTGCCTTGAGTTTTTCTATGAGATGAGGGGGAATGTCCTTGTCTTCATCTGACATGATAAATCCATATCCCGTGCGGCTAAGCATATTACTCCACCACATCATCTGCGTTGCAATTTTCAAATCAGGACTAATAGAATCATCTTCTTCCGGCCCCAGTGCTCCCAACTCTGAATCGCCAAAACGAATACCAAGAGAGTTATATCTGATCTCACCGATATCATCATATTGTTTTGAGTTGGACCAATAATGCCCGAAGGTTGTCTGCCAGATGATATAGGTACAAAGTTGTTGTAGCTGACTGAGATCATCCTTGCCCTCAATAAATTCTGAATTTTCCGTGAGCGACGAAATCGCTTTCTCAACACCATCCACTTCTGGCCTGCTAATGCTAAGATCCATTCTATTGCTCCGATCAAACCATGATGACTTGTCTGCTGCCAGTAGGCCATTCTCGTCCAGCTCTAGTGCTCTACAGAGCCATGCGCAAAGAAAACGCGGCACGCTGTGATTCACCAGGTCTTGCGAGAAGCGGAAAATCTCATGCCACTCTTCCTTGATCTCGTCAACATGTGTTGCAATAAACTCACCTGTGTATTTATACAACATATCCCAGTAGAGATTGGCGACCCTTGCATAGCTGTGCTGATCAGAAACAGGAGTCAATGGTTTCCAGTTTTTCCAATCAAGCGTACCCAGAACATCTGCAACCCTCTGTGCTGCTCCACGGGCTGTGATTGCAGTGGAACGTGGGATATAACCGGTATCACTCAGAAGTATTTTATCTGCTGTGTGATTGATCAGAATTACTTCTTTGAGATGTGGAAAGAGTAGAGCACCTATTGGATTACGCCGGACATTGCGATAGGTCGCAATTGCATACTGTTCTGTGTTCGCATGTGTTTCAGAAAAGTGTTTGTCGAATTCGGTTGCGAGGCCACCACTGACACGGGCAATACGCTTCGCTGCCTCCCATCGTGGACCATCTGCAGGAGTAAGCTTGCGAACTACCTTCGGATCCGTATCAGCTTTTGAGATCTTTCCACGTAACGTGATTTCTACTGGAGTCATATATCCATTGTCCAACAACTTAAGCCGGATACTCACATCTGGAAATATATAGTCGTCAGTATGCTCATAGGTACTCCAATGATAATGGACCCAGTATAAATCCGGATTCTCGGGATCCCTATCGAAATTGCTCGCATACATGCCATTCATTAATCGGATTCCAAACCATGCATCTGTACGAGTAATACCGGGTACAAGCTTTTCCATACACATCGTCAGATTCTCAGGATATGCAAGTTGAATCTTCGGTATGTCAATTTGGTCGGGATGCTCTCTGATAAGTCTCAGATGTTTATTTGTAATGAGCTCGATCGGGATGAATTGTTCACTGATCGCGTCTACCCTGCCCTTCTTATATCTCTGCGGAGCTTCCTTATCGTGATCTTTGATGTATACGCGAGGCACATGGGTATCTTGTCTGTACTCCCAATATGGCAACAGCAAATGTCCCAGGCTGAAATCCATGCCGGTAAGTGAGGACTTCTTGATTACAATCCTCTCGTAGAGTTCGTATTGGGGTTTGGCTTTTCCATTCTGGAAGAAGTATTGACCTGTGTGGTGTAATTCAAAGAATAGTTTACTTCTGACCCGATAGCGATGGACCGCCAGCATATCAAAGGGAAGGGCAAAGGTGCCATCAGGTTCGGTAAATCCCTCCGAGAATTTCATCCACGAACCCCACTTCGTGCGACCCCATAACTCAAGACGCATATGATGGAGAGGAATAAGATGATCATCTCTCCTGGAAAACGTGAGATAACCGACCACGCGACCATCGCTTTTCGTTCCATAGATAAGATTATCGCGTCTCGGCAGCAATGCCTTTTTTAATTTCAGATAGCCGTCTCTGATCAATACCCAGACACGGTAAAACACTTCGGCGATGATAGCAACTGGTCCTTCGACTAATTTACTCCCTTCATGATGTAGGTCATGCACGGACTTAAATTGCTTTGAAAAAAGCGTTCTGCCTTTTGTGCGATGTGTTATTGCCTTGGTGTCTTCATGGCAATCTGCGTAAATCCGGTTGATCTCCTCGTATGCGTTCATAGTCTTTTCCTCTTCTTCAGCTTAGAATTGAATTGACAAAGTACATATCAATCTGGCCTTTGCTTTTTGCGTCGATCTTTCCACGATGCGTATAGTCAACGAGATGTTTCACATGTGTAAGTGTATCTCCTGAGATATTAATCTTCCATGGTTCGCAATGTGATTCCATTCTTGAAGCAGTGTTTACAGTGTCGCCCCAGATGTCGTAGGCAAATTTCTTCAAGCCAACTACACCTGCGACGACAGGGCCGGAATGGATTCCCGTGCGTATTCCAAAATGACGCATTCCAATGCGATCCTTCTCTTCCTTGATATGCAGCATATAATCACGAATTTCTATCGCGGCCCCAATGACATGAATTGCATGATCAGGATCAGGAATGGGCAAGCCTCCGGCACACATATAGGAGTCACCGATCGTCTTAATTTTTTCCAATCCATATTTATCCATGATCCTATCGAACTCCGCAAAGTACGTTCCAAGTTCATCTACAAGTGCGGTAGGATTCATTCCGGCCGAAATCCGGGTAAAGTCCACGAAGTCCGTAAACATCACTGTGACGTGTTCAAATCGTTGTGGTGTCGTCCTTCCATACTTCTTGAGTTCTTCTGCTGCAGCTTGGGGAAGGATATTCAGAAGCAGTGCATCAGACTTAATCTTTTCCGCATTCAACTCAGCAGTTCTGTCTTCGACTTTTTGTTCCAGGTTCTCATAGAGGAGCGCATTCTCAATAGAAATGGCGATCTGCCCGGACAATAGAGAAAGTAATTCGATGCGTTCAATTGTAAAGGCTGCTTCAGCGAGATTATTTTCAAAATAAGCAAGCCCGATAAGTGATCCCTTATGCATAATCGGATAGCACAAAATAGACAATGGTTTGTGCGTTTTGACGTAAGGATCATTACTATACCTGGTATCCGTGGTCCCATTTTGGATCACAACTTGTCCCTGCGTACGTCGGACAAAGACGATGAGGCTTTCAGGAAACAGTCCTGAATCCAGTGCGGGGATCCTATCAGCAGATATTCCATCAACGCCTGATTGTATTTCGACAAAGAGTTGTCCTTCGCTTTCGAGCATAAGTACTCCTCTGGTAGCTCCGAGATTCTCCATGAGAATATCCATCAGTTTACCAAGCAACTTGTCCAGGACAATTTCTCCAGAAATGCTTGCTGATGCTTTGAGCACAGTAGCCAAATCCATGGTGCTGTCCTCAACTAAAGTCGTGGTAGTGATGGTCGGTTGAAAACTACCCTGGCTCGCACCAGATTTAGCAGTACGTCCTTGTGTCACTGAAGTAATAATATCGGGGTACTTCCTCTGGAGATCTTGCATTTTTGCATTTGCACCCCAATCGCGATACACCTGAAAAGCGCTTTTAAGGTGGTATGCTGCGAGGCTCATATTGCCGCGTTCGCGATAGAATTCACCGGCAAGTTCGTACGACAATGCCTCTTCATGCAGATATCCATGTTCGCCTGCATGGCGGATAGCTCGTTCGAAAGCGTCCTGTGCATCTGTATGGCGCTTTTCAAATCTGGCTAGCTGGGCCAGAAGCAATTCATATTTATGCAGAAAATTTTCTGGAGCATGCCTGGCCCATTTCTTCATCTTCTTCATATTGCTCCTGACGCGTGCTTTCAACTTCCGTGACTCGGCAGGTTTTACCGAATGCATGATAGCGATTGCGGCAAGTGCTTCATGAAAGTGTAGATAAGCTACTTCGAGTTTAGCAAGAACAGCATCGAGCAAAGGTCTTGCCTGATGGGCAATGTTCAAGGCATCCTGATACTTTCCGAAATAATTAAACAGGATAAGTTTATTGAAATAGATGAAAAAGACTGAAATGCGGTTTTTACGTTCAAGGTTTGCCTGTAGCATAGTCACCTCATCATAAGCCGTGCCACTGAGGAGCAGCGGATCTGCAGATTGCCCCATAAAATTCAATGCGGCCTGACGATACACTTCATTGTACTCCCAGTTCGTGCACTGTTTGAAGCGAAGAAAGTTGGCGCTGTAGTCCCTGATCTCTTCTTCAAGTTTTTCAAGCGGTCTTCCGATGAGATAGGCGTGTATGCAATAAATATTTGCATTGATGCAGGCAAATTCAATGGCGCCGGTTTCAAGGCCGATATGATAAGACTCTTGTAACGGCTTCAGGGTATTCTTTACGTGCTGATTCCAGATGATGATAAGCGCGTACACGGGTGTATAAATCTGGGCGATCCATTCCTTTGCATTGAACTTGTCCATCACCAGCAAACCGAGCTTTCCATATCGCACTGCGGTTTCAATGAAATTGAATACGCCGACCATGATCACTCCAAACGTAGCATAACCGAATGCGGAGACTGCAGTATTGCCATGCACGATCGACAATCGGATAATCCTGAAAATGATGAATGGAAAAATGTCAGGCTTTGCCCAATAGGAAGAAGGCGCAATGCTGGCACATACACGTATGGCTGCTCTCTTTATTTCGTTTGTATTCTCAGGTAAGTCACGAATTTTCTCATTGGATTTACCATAGAGCAATCTCACCGTTTTTAGCAAATCCGGCATGACCTTGATTGGCGTCGGATTTGCCGGAAATTTTTCTCCGAGTTTGCCCAGTAGTTCAAGGCCAACTGATAACGCTACTGGTAATTTATTTTCCGCTTTCAGTGATTGTATCCTGATTTCATAGGGTTTGATCTGCTCTTCCATAGATGCTGCGTGTCTGAGAGTAGTATCGATATACTGATTCATTTCATCGAACTTACTGGAGAGGAATGCCGTCTCTGCAGCTTCATTGAAGAGCTCGATGCTCAATGCGCGTTGTGATTCCCAGTGATCTTTCTTCAGGAGATTAATGCCATGATGCGCATATCCGAATCCAAGCTCAAACGCGCTGGTCTCTTTCGCTTTGCGTGCAGCAGTAAGATTCAATTTAGAAAGCTGCTCCCGTTCTTCATCAGCTTCAAGGATATGAATACCTCTGTTTAGCTGATTAACGATATCGAACAACCTTTCGCCATATACTTCTCCTTGATACTTTTCACGAAGCAATCTGCCTATCCTGAGATGCAGAGCACTCTTGTCTTCAATCGGTATCAGCGAATACACAGCCTGCTGAATACGGTCATGTGCGAACCGATAGTTGCTTTCTTCTGTAAGTATCAATCCTTCTGCAAGGGCCGACTGCAATGCATTTATACAATCCTCAGCACTAAGACCAGAAATGACAGTGAGTGTTTCCAGGTCAAAGCCTGCACCAATACATGAGGCAAGTTTGAGTATGTCCTGTGTCGCGTCAGGCAAGCGTTGCACTTTGCCAGCCATCAGTACGACTACATCATCCGGTAGATTGTGTCCTTTTATTTCACCAATATCCCAACGCCATTCTCTGATCGCAAGATCAAAATGCAAGAGTCTCTCTTCGTAAAGTGAATAAAGAAATTGCGTGACAAAGAAGGCATTCCCACCGGTCTTTTCATAGACAAGTTCTGTGAGTTGCATTGTCTTACCATGATCCATTGCCAAGGAATCAGCGATCAATGCATTTACATCCTGTCTGGATAAATTGTCAATTCCAATTGTATGTATCACTACACCCTGACCTCGCATCCCTTCCACACAGATCGTAAAAGGATGAGTGGTACTCACTTCGTTGTCGCGATATGCACAAATGCATAAAAAGTTGCCAAGCTCAGGATCTGTCAGCAATACCGACAACAGATCGAGAGATGAAGAGTCTGCCCACTGAAGGTCATCGATAAACATCGTGATAGGATGCTGCTCAGTACAGATCGATTGCACGAACTTTCGAAAGATGTAATTGAAGCGATTACGTGCATCAGAGGCGGCAATCTCAGCCACATGTGGTTGTTCTCCGATGATCAGCTCGAGATCAGGCAATACATCTGTGAGCACCTTACCTTCTCCTCCAAGGGCTTTCTGAATCCCATTGCGAAATGTATCCAGCTTTCGTTCATCTTCTGTAAGTATCAGGTGGATCAGGTTCTTGAATGCCTGCAGGATGGCGAAGTATGGAACTGCACGTTGGAATTGGTCAAACTTTCCTTCAATAAAGTATCCTCGACGTTGCGTGATAGGTTTGTGAATTTCATGGACAAGTGATGATTTTCCAGTTCCAGAATAACCAGCAACGAGGATAAGTTCGATATGGTGGTCACCAACCCGATCGAAAGCTTTCAAGAGCGTTTCTATCTCCTGTTCGCGCCCATAAAGTTTTTGGTTTAGTTGAAATTTTCCGGAGAAATCATCCTCAGCAAGAGTGAATTCGTTAATCTTTCCTGACCGTTGCAGACTCAGCAGACACTTTTCAAGATCTGTTCTCAGACCCTGAGCAGACTGATAGCGGTCTTCTGCGTTCTTCGAAGTCAGTTTTAAGATGATGTCTGAAATTGCTTTAGGTATCGATTCCCGGATCTGATGAGGCGGAACGATTGTGCCTGCGATATGCGCGTGCACGAGCCCCATCGCATCTTTAGCATCGAAGGGTAGCTTACCCGTGATGAGCTCATAGAGGATGATGCCCATGGAATAGAGATCCGTCCTGTAGTCGACAAAGCGATTCATGCGCCCAGTCTGTTCGGGAGAGACATAGCTGAGGGTCCCTTCAAGCTTTTCAGGATTACCAAGATGCTTTTTCTTGAGTGTAAATCTTGAAGAGATACCGAAGTCGATCAGATACACATCAAGTGAATGCGGATTCACCAGGACATTACCGGGAGAAAGATCTTTATGGATAATGTTTTTGCGATGGATCTGATCCAGAATACCGGCGAGTTTAATACCAATTCGCAGGCAGGAAGGGAGATCAGGTTTGCGCTCTTTGAATTCTCTGAGCGTGATTGCGTCGATATATTCAAGATGAAGAGAATATCGATTGTTAAACTTTCCCGAAGCAAGTACTTTGCGTACACCCTCTACCAAGGCCAGATCCTTAACGATCTCAAACTCATTGTAGAAGTACTTGACCGCGTGAGGGGAAGGGTATTCTTCGTTGAGAATTTTGATAAGGTGCTTGCCAAATTCTGCGTTTTCATGAATGAACAATCGCGAATTGTGACTCTCATGAACAAGTTCCGATGCCATTGTTAGAGGTTGGACAGGGGGAAAGGTAGCCAAATCCTCCATGTTCTGATGCAATTCTTGATAGCACTAAATGCGTTGTGAGTCATGAATTCAGGCATTATTGGCTCAGGAAGAATAGTGGCGAAAGGCCGAATTTTCGGGCAAAAACCGCATATTTTGGTGTTAAAGTTCCATTAAATGAACCCTATGCAAGCATCCTAAACTTGAATATTCTGTTTGCTTACTGTTACTTTGCCCTTTATTAAAATTTCAACGCATGCTCCCGAGATATATGAAATGGATGTTCACCTTTGCAGCGCTCTCGTTCGTAGTGCTGCTTTCAGCCCAGTCCACTGTCAAGTGGCTCACATGGGAGGAAGCTGTTTCATTGTCAAAGCATGAGCCAAGAAAATTCTTTGTGGATGTCTACACTGATTGGTGTGGATGGTGTAAAAAGATGGACAAAGCGACCTTTGAGAACCCAGCCGTAGCCAGCTACCTCAATTCTCACTACTACCCTATCAAATTCAACGCCGAACAACGAACAGAGATAAAGATCCACGATAAGACCTACCAGTATGTTGGAAATGCCGGGCGTGGGTACCATCAACTCGCTGCCGAGATTACATTTGGCAAGCTCTCATATCCGACAGTTGTATTCCTTGATGAGAATATGAAAGTCATACAGCCGTTGCCGGGATTCAAAGAAGCTCCGGAATTTCAGATGATGATGAAGTATTTCGCTGAAGATCATCATAAGACTACTCCGTGGACAAAGTATATCAAAGGCAACGAATGATTTTTGTTTGCTGAAAGCCCAACGGAATTCGCAGGTCTGTTTTTTTTTCAACATAAGATTGGCTATGTTTCTAATTACAGAAACAGCGATGCTACCACGGAAAAACAGTTCTTCTACTTCGCCTCCTCGTTGATGTCGTTTTTACTCCCAGTACACCAAGTAATCCACGCGTAAGTTCTCTCGCAACAGTTCTTCCGATCTGCCGTGTAGTTGTATTATCCCACATTGTTTTTTCTTTCCGTCTGGAAGTTGTACGCCCGTTATTCCATTGACGTTCCATGTTCTCTCGTTGATCCTGCTCATGTGCCCTATCCAACTTACCTCCAAGTATCTCATAAGCACTCTCCCTGTCAATCTGCTCATTGTACTTACGAATCAACGATGAACTATGTACAATCCCATCAATTTCTGAATCCGACAGAACATCCATTCGCGATTGTGGAGCGCGGATAAACGTATGGACCAATGGTGATGGCGATCCTTTTTCATTTAATGTAGTGACCAGCGCTTCGCCAATACCGAGCTCCGTGATGAGATTTTCCACCGCATAGTATTCAGTTAGTGGATAGTTCTCGGCAACAAGGCGTATGTTCTTTCTGTCCTTCGCAGTGAATGCACGCAATGCATGCTGAATTTTTAATCCCAGTTGACTCAACACATCTTCCGGAACGTCGTCAGGGTTTTGGGTAACGAAGAAGACGCCGATGCCTTTTGAACGAATGAGTTTTACGATAACTTCTACCTGGTCAAGCAAGACATCACTTGCTTCCTCGAAAAGGAGATGCGCTTCATCGATGAAGAGCACGAGCTTTGGTTTGGGCAGATCACCTTCTTCGGGAAAGGTCGCATAAAGTTCTGCCAGAATCTGAAGCATGAAAGTGCTGAACAATTTGGGTTTATCCTGGATGTCGACAAGTCGAAGAATGCTGATGACTCCACGACCATTGGAATCAACCCTTGCAAGGTCCTCAACATCAAAAGAACGTTCTCCGAAAAAGCGTTCGGCTCCCTGTTGTTCAAGTTCGACAATCTTACGCATGATCGTGCCGACTGATGAAGATGATATCTGACCATATTCAGCTTCTACACTTTCCTTTCCCGCTGTCGTTGCGTACTGAAGAACTTTTTTAAAGTCATTCAGATCGAGTAGCGGAAGGTCCTGATCATCACAATATTTAAAGAGCACTGATGTAATGCTTGCCTGTGCTTCATTCAGCCCGAGAATTTTTGAGAACAATACCGGACCGAATTCACTGACCGTGGCGCGAAGTCGAACGCCTTTTTCATCTGACAGTGTGAGGAATTCAACAGGACTATTATCTGCAATAAAGGGCAATCCGATTCTCTCATGGCGTTCATCGAGCTTCACATTCTTTTCTGCTGCTGCGGCTACCCCACTCAGGTCACCCTTGATATCCATCACCAGGGAAGGAACACCTTTGGCGGACAATTGCTCAGCAAGGATCTGTAACGTCTTTGTTTTTCCGGTACCTGTAGCTCCGGCGATTAATCCATGCCTGTTGAAGGTTTTCAATGGCAGCCTCACAAATGACTCCTTTAATACCTCCTTGTCCAGCATTGAGGCACCAAGGATGATAGATTCTCCTGCGAACAGATAACCTTCACTGACTTCTTTTAAAAACTGTTCCTGACGGCTCATATTTTGATTTGCGTTTTGAAAGGAGCGGGTCCAAATTCTGTTTTTGCGTGGTGTTCAGCGCAAGATTATTCAAAATTCCATTCATTCACACGTTTCTGATGGCGTTTCTGGTCTATTCTCCACAACGAAGTCACGATGCTTCTTTCACTAATCCTTTCCCCAAGCAATGGAAAGAAATCAATGCCAGTCAGAGTTTCGACTGAATCGATAGACACAACGTAGTCAAGTAAGGGTTTATCAGAAAGGGCATTGGGAATAATGAATGCGATACTTTTCACATCAGGCTCGTCCGGATCTACCAGAATTTTATAAAACAAGTCTGGTACGGTCACCTTGTTTTCTCCAATCCGCATGTTCAGCTTGTCATTCAATACAGGGCCAGTGACAATATAGAGTCGATGCCATTCTCTTGCCCAGTCCCTTGTCTGCTCCTCCAGTTCACGCCAAATACCATTATTGAATGGACGTACCTGTGGGCTCACATTACTCATATAAAAACTCTCACGCATTGCCAGTGTGTCAAATGCCATATCCGCTGCTGGGGCAAGATGCCCTCTTGTGAAACCCGAACCAGAATAGTCGCGATAGAATGCAGATCGTGAACTCACATTATAGTCCGGATTAAATCTATCTGTTCGTGGGACTCTTGGTGCATTGAGTTCTTCAGCGGAAAGCTCATAAGCAACCCATTGTGATTGCTCATATTGCTCCAGATAGGACAAAGAGAAATGCCTGTGATGTACGATTTCACCTTCCGCTGAAGAAGGGAGATACTCAGCCAAAATCTCGGGGCCGGAATACGCAATCGATTGTGACACTCTTTTCGGCGCTAAACCACGCAACAGCAAGACAGCAATGACTACGATAAATAACAATGCAAGCAATCCTCCAAGACGAAGGCCAGATCCTCGCTTCCGATCATGTGCGCGTCTATACTTTGACATTACAGGGTTTCAGATAAATCAAGGTTGAACGAAGATAGTATACCCTGCTGCTGAAGAATTTTTGCATTTTGCACACTTTCTTAATCGGTTGTCCACGTGCGCGTAAAATTACTTATCTGTTTTCTTCCTGTGATACTGCTGTCAATGGGTATCGCCGCTCAATCCGATCCTGGGGTAAATAGTGCGCGTTCGCATGGTCTCGCAGGTATAGGCATGACACTCGATAATATTGATGCGGTGTATTCCAATCCAGCAGGTTTGACATCCCTTGAGCACACGACGGTACATGTAGGTTCGGCACGCAGTTTTGGTTTGAGTCCCCTCACGCAGGCAAATGCCGCGGTAGCGATTGGCACTGGAAAAGACAATAAGTTATTCATACGCGTAGGCCAATTTGGATTTGATGCCTATCAGGAACGCCAAATCGGTCTTGGTTATGCGATGCAGTTTTCAGATCACGTCAGCGCTGCATTGCGTTTTGATCTTTATCAAATGTCTATCGAAGGTTATGGTTCAGCGATGTTGCCAGGATTTCTCCTTGGAATTCAATATAAACTCGGTAACGCATTGTCATTTGGTGTCACCGCCAGAAATCCGGTTGAGATTGCCACTCATGATGCAATTACTCTGCCGACAGTACTCGCCATTGGTATGGCGTATCATCCATCAGAAAGTGTGACACTCTATACGGAAATCGAAAAGGATATTGATTTCGAACCCCGAATACGTGTTGCAGTAGAGTACAGTCTCATCGACGCACTCGTGGTTCGGGTTGGTGCAGCGGGTAATCCCGGTACGTTTCATGCCGGGGTTGGGCTTAATATCAGGGAGAATCTGAGAATCGACCTTGGCGCCGGATATCATACGTTATTGGGATTCACGCCAGCTATTGGCATCGTGTTCGCTTCTTCGTAGTTCTTCAATCTCATGCACATTCTGATTGTTTCAGCTACAGCGATGGAAATCTCACCTTTCGCTCACCATCTCAAATCTTATTGGATAGAATCACCAACAGGCATTTTTACAAAAGGGAATTGTACCGCAGAATTTCTTGTGACAGGAGTGGGAATGCACAGAATGGCGTTTGCTTTGGGAAGACGACTGATATCTCCATTGCCTGAATTTTGTATGAATGCAGGGATTGCCGGTGCGTTTCCCGGAAAAGCATCGATCGGTGAGGTCGTGCATGTGACTTCTGAAATCATTGCGGACCTTGGAGCAGAAGATGCAGAAGGAAATTTTATCAATCTTGAAATCCTGGGTTTAGATGAAGATATTTCTTCGATCAGCGGATTAATAAACAAAACTGCAAGCCAATACTCCTTCCTTAAAAGTGTTAAGGGTATTACAGTGAACACAACACATGGAAGCTCAGCTTCTATCAGTAGAGTGATTGAAAGATGGGATCCGGATGTAGAGACGATGGAAGGTGGTGCCTTCTTCTATTGCTGCATGAAAGCGGCTGTGCCTTTTGTTGAAATCAGAGCGATCTCAAATCTTGTCGAACTTCGAAACAGGGATAATTGGGATATACCCTCAGCAGTAATAAATCTGAACAAGCAATTGATTGAAATGGCAGAATTTTTTGTTGGATAATCGATTTCGATTTTCCCGGCTTCTCCAGTTTCACCGATTTTCCCGGCTTCCCCTATTTTCAAACGCCCACACAAGCTGTACTACCCTGCTATAGCTCTGAAGACCATCAGACACACCCTGACTCTTGAGATAGGTATCGTAAACCGTATTCCGGAGTTTGGGAAAGAGATCAGGATACTTTGCATCATTGGCACGGATATCTGCGAGAAGTTTTTTTATCAGCTCAGGTAATTGATCGAACACAACTTTATATTCTTCTGGAAATGCGTATCGATACTCGCTTGCCACATATCGCCAATAAGTGAATACGCCTGCAAACTTCACATAACGGTCTTCTGATGCCCTGCACGTGAGATACGCGAGAAAATTACAATCACCTTCATCTGTAACTCCGAAACCATGTGCCATTTCATGTGCCATTGTGAAAGGAACCTGAACCGGCAACATCCCTGCATCCACATGTCCCTCACCACTATAAGGAACATAGATACCTGCTGTATTCCATCTCATCAGAATACCTCTGGGTCTAACGATACGTACACGTGGACTTTGTACCAAAGGAAAGCCATGCATTTCGAGGACTTTGCGGAGTTCTGGTTTCACTGACGATTCATGGTCAAGATTACTACGCGATGCCAACTGTTCAACATCTGAAAGATCACCCGAGATAGCCTTAAGCTCGGCTGTAGCCCGGAGAAATTCATCAGTGAGTTGTTCTGTTGTCATCCCCTGTACCTCGATATTCAAGCGTCGATCCCATGTTGGTCTCGAATAGTTGAATCCCCATAAAAACTGAAATAAGAAAACAAGCGCGCCAATTGTCGATAATATTCCTCCGATGAGTGACCACCACGCCCATGTTTTGGTTCTTAATGGTATGATCGCAGTTTTCCAGAGTAACCAGAGGCCTCCCAGAAACAAAAGAGAAATAGCAGGAAATGGTAAAAGACCAAAGGGTACCAATAACCATCTTATTCCTACAAACAAGCCTTTGCCATACACTGACTCTGCAACATCCGGATAGGCTCGCAGGAGTAAGCCGATAAGTAAAGCCAAAGCCCCAAGAGAAATCCAGATTAGTTGTTTTCTGCGCATTACGATGATGTGTTTGCGATCAAGGGTCACAAAATTGCATTTTCCAAGACAGGCAATGCGAAAAATGTACTTTTGCGGCTGCTTCGAATCACAAAAACCGCTTTTCTATGAATGTCAGATACCTTGATCATTCTTGCTTTCATCGGGTGTCATTTTGATACATTTGATGTGAGCGGCACAGATCATTAGCTGCCATATAAGCGTTTAGAAACGATATTTAAAAACTGAGCTTAGTTGAGAATTGTTGCTGAAATGATTATTTGCATGAAATGGGGAAAGTGATCGCTATTGCAAATCAAAAAGGTGGAGTCGGGAAGACTACTACTGCTATAAATCTTGGAGCCAGCCTTGCTGTCCTGGAGAAGCGCGTATTGCTGATTGATTCAGATCCTCAGGCGAATTGTACTTCAGGTCTTGGTGTGGAGCCGAAAGACAACCCGAACATTTATGATTGCATGATCAATAATACGGATCCTTTGATGGCGATCATGCATACGGCAACACCGAATCTCGATATCATCCCTTCTCATATTGATCTCGTTGGTGCAGAATTGGAACTCGCTAGTCGTATTCGCCGTGAATATGTCATGAAAGCCATTGTTGATAAGGTGCGTGATAAGTACGACTATATCTTCATCGATTGCCTTCCATCATTAGGTCTTATCACAATCAATGCACTTACCGCTGCAGATTCTGTGTTAATACCTGTTCAATGTGAATTCTTTGCGCTTGAAGGCCTCACAAAACTGCGGGAGACAATCGATCTCGTACGTGATCAATTGAATCCGGGATTGCACATCGAAGGGATTCTCCTTTCTATGTTTGACAAGAGATTGAGATTGGCGAAGATCATTGTGAGGGAAGTAAAAACACACTCAAAGGATCCGGTGTATAAGACGATCATTCACCGGAATTCAAAATTAAGTGAAGCACCTAACATGCGCATGCCGGTTCTCCTCTATGATGTCACCAGTAAGGGCAGTGCAAATTTTTTGAATCTTGCGCAAGAGTTCTTAATGAATAACAATGACAGCACCGGAGTCAAGCCTTCTGCTTCTGCACAACATGCAAAAGGTTAGAAACGACCAGTGATAGCATAATTTTGCGCTATCGAAATATATCTCAGGACTTATGACAAAAGATGAAAAGAAAGAACGCCTTGGAATGGGAATCCGCGCGTTGCTGAATACCGTCGATGCTCCGAATACAGAACAGCGAAAGGACGTCATCAAAGAAGCGAGCCGCACAGTAAATGATATTCCTTTGGATTGGATAGAAGTCAATCCGTTTCAGCCAAGAAAAGACTTTGATGAAACAGCATTGGAGGAGATGGCTTCTTCTATTCGTACTCATGGCATTATTCAACCCATCACAGTCAGGCGATTGTCCGCGGATAAATTTCAGCTCATCGCCGGTGAGAGAAGATTGCGTGCTGCACGGCTTGCCGGATTGGATGCAGTGCCGGCGTATGTATTGCTCACAGATGATCAGGGAATGCTGGAAATCGCCCTTATCGAAAATATCCAACGTGAGGACCTCAACGCGCTCGACGTCGCTATCTCACTGAATCGATTGATGACTGAATGCAATCTTACACACGAAAGCCTCTCAACACGAGTGGGTAAGGATCGTAGTACTGTCACAAACTACATGCGGTTGCTGAAACTCCCTCCGGAAATTCAACAATCCTTAAGAAACAGTACAATCTCAATGGGACATGCTCGTGCACTGGCAGGAGTGACAGATCTGGGATTACAACTGTCTATTTTCAGACAAACCATTGAGAAAAATTTATCAGTTCGTGCACTGGAAAATCTTATCAAGACTTATCAGGAACCTAAACATGCGGTGTCTAAGCCCACTGCTCAAAATGCGGAAATCCGTCGCATCCAGGATTCTCTGTCTGGCATTTTTGGAACAAAAGTCATTGTGAAGCGAAACCCACAAGGTGCAGGACAGATTTCGATTCATTTCAACTCAGACAAATCACTGAATGAGATTCTTGAGTTGATGGATAAGCTGGAATAGTCACGCAAGAGTACGGACACTGAGCCAGTCGAAGTGCACGCAAAGTCGCACAGCACTTCGCCGAGGCTTCGGCGGTTATAAAGAAGGACGCAAAGAATACTATACTGAGCCAGGTCGAAATGCACTCAAAAACGCACCGTACTTCGCAGAGGCTTCGGGGTTTATAAAGAGGACGCTAAGCCATTTGAGTTATAGTGCTAATGGAGCTTAAAAATCCGGATAGAGTAAGTACTTCTTTCGCAATTCCAGAAAGTGAGCGATGTCATTTGCCCATGAATCTCTAATCTGTTCTTGTGTCCATCCAGCTTCGAGCTGATTTCTGAGCGCATCAGATCCAGCGAGCTTATCAAAGAAATCAGTTTTCTCAAGGAAGAAGTGATCTGTTGGATCGAGTTGGCGATGGTATTCTATCAACCATTTCATGTTGAGTTTTTTCCAAGCTCTGATTTCATCGATCGTCAATGACGTAAGATCTGTTCCGAATAACTGCACACCATGATGTGGGGGTTTTGTCGCTCCGGGCTTCGATTGTGGTGTGAATGAAAATGACTCTGGAGTGTAGCCTGGATGACCAAGAATCTGAAATTGCCGATCCGTCCCACGGCCAACTGAAACATGCGTCCCTTCAAAAAAACAGATCGAAGGGTATAGAAGCACTGAACGCAGATTGGGGAGATTAGGAGATGGCGCTATTGGCAGATGATAGGTCATTGTATGATCATACTGAGTACATGGAATGACATGAAGATCACAGTGCGCTTGATTAGCAAGCCAATTCTCGCCATTGATCATTTGAGCCAACTCTCCTATTGTCATGCCATAGACAACAGGTATTGGATGCATACCAACAAATGATTGATATCCTGGTTGAAGAACAGGGCCATCCGCGTAATAACCATTCGGATTTGGGCGATCAAGTAAGATTAGAGGGATCTTGCTTTCCGCACAAGACTCCATCAGGAGATGAAGCGTGGAGATATACGTGTAAAACCGAACACCAACATCCTGAATATCAAACAAAATGACATCAATTCCGGCGAGGTCGTTTTCTGATGGTTTTTTCTTGTCACCATAGAGCGAAATAATCGGAATGCCAGTCGCACGGTCTTTTTCATCAGCGATATGTTCTCCGGCGTCGGCTCCACCACGAAATCCATGCTCTGGCGCGAAAACCACCTTGATTTGAATACCAAGGCGGTAAAGTGAATCGACAAGGTGTACGCCGCCAATTCTACTGCTATGATTTACCACACAGGCAACCGATTTGTTGCGCAGAAGATGCAGGTACTGAGGGATATCCGTCGCTCCTGGCTGGGGTTCTGCAATCGTCATCTGAGGAACATTAGCGGTCTGCTGTTTACCCTGAGGGGTCTGACAAGAAATGCCAGGAAGACAGATGATAAATATCTGAAATATGTTTATGAGGTTCATTACCTTGTGCGCATTCAACGACATATGAATTGAAAGGCAAAAAGTACGCAATAATCGATATCGAAACCACTGGTGGCTTGATCAAACGGGATAAGATCACGGAGATCGCTATCGTCCTGCATGATGGAAAGCAGATCATAGACAGATACGAATCACTCGTAAATCCTGAACGCAGTATCCCAGAGTATGTATCTAAGATGACAGGAATCACAGAGGAGATGGTGTCGGTGGCCCCCAAGTTCTATGAGATCGCCAGGAAGATTGTAGAAATGACGGAAGGGGCTGTCTTTGTTGCACACAATGCGCGTTTCGATTACAGCTTTATTCGTGAAGAGTTTCAGCGTCTTGGCTATACTTACTCAAGACGGCAATTATGTACGGTCAGGCTTGCAAGACAGGCATTTCCGGAGTTGCAGAAATTTGGTCTTGATGCATTGATCCGGCATTTTGGTATCCATGTTCAGAATCGGCATCGGGCGATGGATGACACACTTGCGACTGCTAAAGTATTTGAGCACATCCTTCTTCAAAATTGTTCTGACGACAACATCACGGATGTACTGAATCTGGGTATCAAAGAATCGCGCTTGCCTGCAACGATCACTCTGGATTACCTCCACGCCCTACCGGAAGAGACCGGTGTATACTATTTCCATGATGAGCATGGCAAAATTATTTATGTAGGAAAGAGCATCAACATCCGCAATCGCGTCATGCAACACTTTGGTGAGATATCGAATAAATCAGCAAAACTGCAGAGGAGCGTTCACGACATCAGCTATGAAATC